>JAKIZT010000004.1:171389-172945 GCA_022707885.1 Caldisericales bacterium
TATGTCCGTTTCATCCGCTGGGCACAGTGGAAGATCGAAAAAACCGGCTCGGGCATTCTCGCATTCATAACCAATCATGGGTATCTGGACAACCCGACCTTCAGGGGAATGAGACAGAGCCTCCTTGAAACATTCGATGAAATATATGTCCTGGACCTCCACGGGAATACAAAGAAAAAAGAAGCTTGTCCGGACGGAAGCAAGGACGAAAACGTCTTTGACATCCAGCAGGGGGTCGCGATAGGGCTCTTTGTAAAAACCGGCAAGAAGGAACCACCTCACCCTGACCCTCTCCTTCCAGGAGAGGGCAAAAGCAACAACCCTTCTCCAGGAGGGAAAGGGAATGAGGGGATTCCATCTTCAAGTTCCTCCCAGATTCCATCTTCAAGTTCCTCCCAGATTCCATCTTCAAGCTACCCCCAAACCCCGTATGCCAGGGTCTTTCACGCAGACCTATATGGCCAGAGGGAGATTTTTGAAGACGGGGCACTTGCTGGCGGAAAATATTACTGGCTCCTCGAGAACAACATAAAATCTACCGGCTGGAAACAGCTTTTGTCCTCCGGGCCATTCTACATGTTTGTGCCACAGAACACCGATTTTCAGGATGAATACGATAAATATGTCAAAATAAATGATTTATTTATTGTGAATGGCGTTGGAATGACAACTGCAAGAGATGAAATGGTCATAGACTATTCAAACGAACCACTCATTAGAAGAGCGGCAATTTTTAGAGATTCGACCGAATCCAACTCAGAGCTATGTAGTAAATTAGGTATACCAGAGAAAAAAGGGTGGAATATTACAAACTCCCGAAAAATGCTACAAGGTATATCTGATTTGAGTCAATTTATAAAACCAGTTTTATATAGACCATTCGATGTAAAATTGATTTTTTATCATGATTCACTTGTCTGGAGAACAGTAAAGCAAGTCATGCGCCACATGCTGGCAGGCCCGAATTTGGGGTTAATGGCAACACGAAAAGTTGAAGTAGGTGATTTCGCACATATCTTTGCGCTAAAAACGATAACAGAAAGCCATTCTGTATCACTAAAAGAAATTAATTATTTTTTCCCACTCTACCTCTATCCCGACACAGAAACCAGCACACTGAAAATCGAAAAGCGCGACTGGCCGGCAGGAAAGGGCGGCAGGATACCGAACCTCTCGAAAAAGATCGTTTCAGCATTTGAATCAAGGCTGGGGATTGCGTTTGTTCCAGATGGAAAAGGCAACATAACGGAAAAACCACCTCACCCTGACCCTCTCCTGGAAGGAGAGGGTTATCATGGAACCAGTCTCACCGGAGACGGACCAGGTGGTCATCCAGGAGACGGACTAGGTGGTTGTTACGCAGAAGATGGACCAAATAGTCATAACACAGATGGGACAGCAAAAAACCTTCCCCCTGTGGGGGAAGGTGCCCGGAGGGCGGATGAGGGGGTTTTGACTTTCGGCCCCGAAGACATCTTTCACTACATCTACGCCGTTTTGCACAGCCCGACTTACCGCACGCGGTATGCAGACTTTTTAAAGTACGATTTCCCAAG
>JAKIZT010000050.1 GCA_022707885.1 Caldisericales bacterium
TTGGACAACCGAACCTGACCGACCCTGGACCGATGCCCTTGCCCGCGGCGTTTTGGGCGCAGCTGCCATCGAGCTTCAGCTTCAGGCTCCGGGCTCTCCAAACCAGGATTTGACCGTCCCCACTCCGGAACCGAGCCTGAGCGCCTGGCCCAATCCCTTCGCTGCCAGCGCAGTCATCAGTCTGGACCTCAAAGCCGCTGCCCCCACTGAACTGGCCATCTACAACCTCCGCGGGCAAAAGGTCCGTTCCCTGCTGGATTCCCGGCTTGGCACCGGCCGCCATGAAATCGCCTGGGACGGCCTCGACCAATCCGGCCGCGCCGTTTCCCCCGGCATCTACTTCTGCCGCCTTAAAACTGGAGATTTCGCCAAAATCATCCGCCTCGCCAGGATCAGATAGAAAGGGCTTGTTTTGGCTGTACCCCAAGTGCCTTGCCCACTACGAGTTCCTGCCGGTCAGGCCCTGAGCGCTCGAGCCTGTCGCTCTCCCTTGCCTCCCGCATAATACTCGCATCAAATGCGGGCATGATACGGGAGGCGCACTTGGGACATGGGACAGGGCCTTAACGGCCAGTCAGCAAAGCATCGCTTTTCCGCGCGATTTCCGGCTATCTTATAACCCCGTTATCGTATGCTTCCCCAAAGGGTTAACTTACCCGATTTGAAAGAGAAGCAATCACTTTCCGATGCAGAAATCGGCAAAGATTCTGCCCAGAAGGTTGAGGTCTGGAGAAACGCCCAAAATTTCGCCAAGGGCGCTGGAAGCAGTGATGAGATCGAAGGCGGTGAATTCGTAGCCGGCCTGGTTGTCGAGGGAGGTGAGGGCACTGGTGAGGGCGGCTATGACCCGCTCCAAAGCGGCGAGGTGTCTGGCGTTGGTCACTAGGGGCCGGTCGGGATTCTCCAGTGGAAGCTCAAAGCGTTTCAGGATGGCGGTTTGGAGGGCATTCAAACCGTCCGGGGCTATCGCTGAAACGGGGAGCGCG
>JAKIZT010000051.1 GCA_022707885.1 Caldisericales bacterium
AACCTTGGCTTTGCCTTCTGTGGCAAGGATAAGGACTGGTTCATATTTGTTATTGCTGAGTTGTCTGAGGAAGAGGATTGCATTACCAGAGGAGACGGAGTTATTTAAATTGTCATTTACGCTGTCTATTAGCTTCCATCCATCACCATCAACAATTAACTTTGTTTCTCCAGTGCTGGAGGATATGGCCATTATGCCTTGCTTTGTTGGTGCGAAATAACATCCTACTCTGTCTGTTCCCTGACCGATGATGTCAATCTGTTTCTTCCATAGCACTTTCTTCTCTTTAAAGGAGACACCCCAGGCATTGGAGCCATCATAGAAGAGGACTTCGTTGGAATAACAGATAGAAAATGATCCAAATACCAGCATTTTGTCATTAATGGGGATATTGTCCAGTTCGACTTTCCCATCAACAGAGCCATCATCATTGTAGTGGATGAGGAATTGGCCATCAAAAACGTAAAGTTCATAGCTAATGGATTGTTCTTCAGGCCCTGAGATGAACGAAGGTTTTTTAAAATTCAATATCTTTGGAGTATTTCTCAGATCCAACCCTGGATACATGTAAATCATGTCATTATTTGGTGTTGCACAACACAAGTAATCATTAATACATACCAAACGGTTGCATGGTGTCTTTACGCATTTTGAAATAGTAGTTTTATAGTCTTGCTCATCTACCTCATAAATATAATTGCCATCCTCTTTTTTGACCAAGAAATAATAACCTAATTGTGATATCACATCACCTGGAAACTCAAGGTAATTATTTTCGTTTGTGATGGCATTTAAGAAATTGTCACTTATATAATTGTCATCTTCGGTGATTTTATCTTTTGCAATCCTGTCATTATAAAAAAAATAGGGGGATCCGCGTTTATATGATGCATTGATTTCCTTTTCTATGCTGGTGCTATCAAGGTGGCTGGTTCGGTTTATGATGAAGGTCATGTCAGATTTCTCTCC
>JAKIZT010000052.1 GCA_022707885.1 Caldisericales bacterium
ATGAGCTTGGTTCATGCAAATTCTATATTTTTGCCGAAGATGTATGCAAGGTGGGTGGTCTAGTTGGCCTCAACTCATACTCAACTGACGATCTCTTTGCAGATGTGGCAGGTGCTCCTTTCTCAAACTACACAGATCCTGGTTTCCATTACACCAGATTCAAGTACAAGACAAATCCCGGGCCATTGGAAGGTTCAACCATGGGTTCCAGAGATGGAACATTTGCCCTCGACTGGGACGCTTTCCCAGAGACAATGCTCTCGCTTGAAACGCCAAAGATGGCCTTTAAATCAGCGGAAAGCAAGATGCCACTTTCAATAGGGTTGCTTGACCAGAACAACTTTGATCTGGCCTATGCCACTGACAACCACATACTGGTAGAAATAATGCCAGCCGATGACAGGGACCTCCAGATAACTGGCGGTGGTTATATAATGGCCACTGGAGCAAATGAGAGCTTCCTTTCCCAGGGCGGCTTCTACGCATTTGAGCCAGGAAGTGTTCCTTACACCTATCTCACTCTAAATCCAACAGGACAAGGTAAGTCAGTCATACAACTCGGGTACACATGCAAAAACACTTTACTGGACAAGGAACCATTTGAATTCACCATAAAAGATGCCCCTGAATACTTCTCCATTTACCCGATTGCTGCACTAGACAGCTCACCCGGAATTGTTCCAGTGCTTCTCTCACCATCAAAGATCATTAACGGAGTCAAAAATACCTTAACTATTCAGATCGTTGATAGGGCCACAAAAGCAGTAATACCAAATGCCACAGTAAGGGTTAAGGGCGAGGATGTTGATGCCGAAGGCCAAACTGATGCAAACGGGAAAGTAATACTTGAAATAGAGCCCAAATCAGTCATGAAGATCATTATATCTGCGACAGTCAAAGGTTTTGTGCCCGGAGAAATCATCGAATACACAGGTGACCAAACCGAGCCTCCAGTT
>JAKIZT010000053.1:0-607 GCA_022707885.1 Caldisericales bacterium
GCCCCCGCGCTGGCTGAAGCAACCGTGGGTGTCGCCATGGGTGCCGCGGGAACGGATGTAGCCCTGGAAACCGCTGATGTTGCGCTGATGGCTGACGATCTGGAGAAACTGGCCTATGGATTGCGCCTGGCAAAGCGCAATCAATCTGTCGTCAATCAGAACCTGGCCCTTTCTGCGATTGTCATTAGTGTATTGATCATCGGTGCAGTGGGTGGTTGGTTCACACTGCCGATCGCCGTACTGGCGCACGAGATCAGCGAATTTGTGGTTATTGGTAGCGGGCTGAGAATGTTGAAAAGTTAACCCTTCACCCATCAAAAACTCATAGTGGACTGCAAATGACAAATTGCAGCCCACTTTTTTAATTAAATATATATTGAGTTATTCGATTTTTTTTGAGTGGTAAATGATATCGTTCTGATAATTATTCATTGTTTTACAGTCACTAAAACCGGCCTAAACTTACATCCATAAGCTGCCGGCTTCCCTACCATAGTCCAGGATAATCTTTCAACTGTATTCCACCAAATCCCTGGCACTTCGTACCATTGCGCACCAACCACATCCTTAGGGATATCTGGATCTGGGGTGGTGCCTCGCGCAAGAG
>JAKIZT010000053.1:714-955 GCA_022707885.1 Caldisericales bacterium
CCGTATAGCGCAAATTCTACTTAACTATGGCTTTCAATATGTCAAATCAAAATAATAACTTTTTATAAAATGAGGAAAGGCAAGAACACCTCCTCCCAATCTTTACACAATCTTTAAGTATGCTTCAAAGAGCCTTTACTCATCCTCGATACACTAAGACAGTAATGAGAATCTGAAAATGCACAGGAGTAAGCATTATGAATAAAAAATTGAGCATTACATTAGCGGTAATCGGCGGCGT
>JAKIZT010000054.1:0-264 GCA_022707885.1 Caldisericales bacterium
GGCCTTACGGACACCATCTGATGAATATCGGCAGCCAGGTTTCGGATTTTTACCGCTGCATGATCACCAATGCCGGCTACAACGGCATTAAACCTGGCTGGGTGCGCCTTAATCTGCACTACTCAATGACCGAGGCAGAGGTGGACTACCTGATCGAAGCGGTGAAATTCGTGCTCGAACACGGCCATAAGTTCATTTCCCAGTATGAGTTCAACCTCACAAGCGGGGAATGGCGGTATCTGGACCACGTTATGCCCAAACCGC
>JAKIZT010000054.1:348-925 GCA_022707885.1 Caldisericales bacterium
GCCCACCGAATGACAGGGCGGTAAGAATACCTGAATCCTGATATCCTTTCCCCACGCCAGCATATATCCTGGCAATGCTGTCTGGCCATTAAGGCCCTTTCCCATGCTCAAGAAGCGCCTCCCGCATGATGCCCGCATTTGATGCGAGTATGATACGAGGGGCGTGGGAGGGAGATGGAAGCAGGCGCTCAGGGCCTGTCTATCTGGACACTGAGGCGGGTAAGGATGTATTGCTTTTTTAAACCAAGTGACTGCAGAGCCTGTAAGGAGTTACATATCCGGCTTGAAAGAGAGCTGTTTTTTGACTGTCAGAATCAGGAACTATTCTGATTGAATCATCAGAACGAGTGTTACGGCGCGCTGACCGTATATTTTGTTTCCGCTATTTCGCTGGGGTTCCAACCAGAGCGATAGGCCCGGGCTTTCAAAGTCACCTCACCGGTTTGGGTGATGGTGAACCCCTCTATGTATTTTGCGGAACTCTGATCGGGGTCACTTCCGTCCAAAGTGTAGTGAATGTCCGCATTCAGGGTGGAGCAATGGATGTTAATCTCGGTATTAGTGGTGATATTTCCGT
>JAKIZT010000055.1 GCA_022707885.1 Caldisericales bacterium
TTTCTTAAGTTGATTGGGAGTGTTATTAAGACTGCGGTTATCCTGGCGATTTGCTCCAGCATCTTGTTTATTGCCTACAAGGGTAACCAACCCATGCAGGTTCCCCAGGCTCCAAAGGGGATGACCTATTTCGATTTTATTGCCGACCGGATTGATGCTGCAAAAACAGTTGAGCCCTCCCGGTGTGGTTGGGGCATGATGTTATCTTTAGCTACTTTAGGCCCAATTTATTCATTTGTTTATACCGAAGTTGGCATCCACCCGGATGGAGCTCTTGCGCGAGGCACCGCCCCAGATCCAGATATCCCTAAGGATGTCGCAAATGCTAAGTGGTATGAAGTGCCTGGCATTTGGTGGAATACGGTTGAAAAATTATCATGGACGATGGTTGGGAAGCCGGCAGCTTATGGATGTAAGTTTAGGCCGGTTCAATATAGTCGTAAGTAATCCATATAAATAACAGCCAACTTAAGAATAGCCAGAATGAAAAGTGCGGAGAAGCATAATGCAGCCTGCTATTCAGCTCGGCATAATTGCGATAAGCTTCTCTATCACCTCTAAGCGAAAAACCAGAAATCGTTTAAATTTAAGGGCAATTTCATCACACGAAAGAATGTCGAATATATTAGGCAGATTGAGCGAATCGCTTTTAGGACGAATACGCACTAATTATTATTTATTCTTCTCATTATCTCACTTCGTGGCATTTTTAATTAAGCCAGAGTTACATCCGATCCTCCGCGATATCGAAACAATCCATCAGATCTCTTGCATTATTCATCGATTGAGCAATAGTAAAATACTCGTGGCAAGGGACTTTATCGACTTCTTCCTCCGCCTTTCCTTCCAGGGGAGGATGCTGACTATTATGGCTTTGTATAGCGCGGATTTTTTGAATCTTGTAGTCAGAAATATCG
>JAKIZT010000056.1 GCA_022707885.1 Caldisericales bacterium
GGGGATTTAAAGATAAAACCCATTCTGAAGAAACTAAAATCCAAATGTCTTTAAAACATAAAGGACATACTTATCAAAAAGGTAATAAAAATTCCCAATTTGGAACTAAATGGATTACAAACGGAAAAGAAATTAAGAAAATAAAAAATACAGATCAAATTCCGCAAGGATGGAGATATGGCAAAAAATAAAGCGGATATGGCGAAAGGGTAAACGCCCCTGTTTAGTAATCTGGATTGAATTCTAGAACAGTCAAATCAGATGAGAAACGGGAGATCGGCCTTCTTAAAAGCTGTTTAATAAGTGATCATAAAAGCAGTAAGTAAGGAAGATCACCGATAGTCGAGGTTCGAGTCCTCGTATCTGCACTAAGATAGGAGGGGATAGTCACGTGAAAATATCTCCTTAAAAAGGCCATTCGGTCCATCCTATTTTTTCATTGTCCTTTAGTAGAATTGGCTAATACGCCTGACTCTGGATCAGGAGACTCCAGGTTCGAGCCCTGGGAGGACAACAAAACTGTAGTAATGTTTAGAGTTACTTCGAACTGTCTTGGAAACAGGTGCCTTAATGGCGTGGGGGTTCGAGCCCCTCTATTCGCTTCGGTGGATATGGCGAAATTGGTAGACGCGCTAAAGAAAAACGCTCTTTACGACTTTCTCAGTTTAAATTTAAAACTCTTCACTCTCGAATACATATAATAAACAAACATGGGTTCGAATGGTAAACTATTTTTATAGAGTTGAAAATAAAATAAATGGCAATTTTTATTATGGAGTTCATAAAACTAATAATCTTGAAGATGGTTATATGGGTTCCGGAAAAAGAATAAAATACGCTATAAAAAAATACGGTAAGGAAAATTTTAAAAAAGATATATTATTCTTTTTTGATACTTATCAAGAAGCATTA
>JAKIZT010000057.1:0-243 GCA_022707885.1 Caldisericales bacterium
ATTACTGAGACCGATGAAAGGATTATTCTATAATAAATACTTAGAGTATTATTTTAACAGTGATATTGCATATAAACAAATGACAGAGTTATCACCAGGCTCAACCAGAAACACACTAGCTATAAATGCTCTAATGAATCTAAATATTTTAATATCACCAATAAACGAGCAAAAAAGAATTGTAGCAAAGATTGATGAGATATTTGAGCAGGTGGCAAAGGTAAAGGAAAGCCTGGAAAAGAG
>JAKIZT010000057.1:264-905 GCA_022707885.1 Caldisericales bacterium
TTGTCAAGCAGTTCCGTAAAATGGTTCTTACAAAGGCTTTCAAAGGAGAGCTGGTACCAACCGAGGCAGAGCTTGCAAGACATGAGGGCAGAGACTATGAGACAGCCTCACAGCTCCTGACCAAAATTAATCAAAACACCCCAAAAACCAAAAATCAAGCCAACGTACCACCTACCGACTCTGAACCCCCAACCGACCTCCCCGAAGGATGGGATATTATAGAAGCAGAAAAATTATTTAGGTGGACTAGTGGAAAATTCATAAATGGTGGAGCCATCTCTAACGGGCTATATCCAGTATTTGGAGGAAATGGTATATCAGGTTATCTAAATGAATATTTAATCGATATTCCGACAATTGTAATTGGAAGAGTAGGAGCTTTGTGCGGAAATGTTTATATTTCTACAGGAAGAACATGGATAACTGATAATGCTATTTATGCAAAAAAAGTTATTCCAATAATAGATATAGGGTATGCATACTGGATATTTACTATAAGCAATCTAAATAAATCATCAGGTGGTTCAGGACAACCCTTTGTAAACCAAAAAATACTAAATGCTATAAAAATTTTATTACCACCACTTGAAGAGCAAAAAAGAATTGTAGCAAAGATTGAAGAGCTTTATGCTTTTGCAGAT
>JAKIZT010000058.1 GCA_022707885.1 Caldisericales bacterium
CAAGGGTGTTGGCCGTGCCCAGATCGATGGCGATGTCGTTGGCCTTCATGCCGACATGATCGAAAAATGACATTCAAACTCCTCTGTATCAAGCCTCAAGCGATGCGCGAGGCTCTCCAAAATAATAAAATCCTAAGCTAAGGCAAGGTTTTTCTCCGGCTAAGCTCTGTCAAGTTAAAATGTTGCATCCCTTCCATTTTTCTTTCCGTAGCCGATTGGGTTTTTCGCCACCCCGTTCCGACTGGCTAATTTTGCCCTGACTCCCTCCGTTGTTAAGTCAAATGATGCTATCTTGTTTGGATTTTTATTGGCTCTCTTTTATAACTGGGTGGATAAGCCCGGAGAATTCGAAGCAAGCGGATGCCCATTCAATTTGAAAGAAAGCAATATTGAAGCGATGTCCTTTGGCCGTTAAGGCCCTTTCCCGGGGCTCGATAACGCCTCCCGTATAATGCCCGCATTTGATGCGAGTATTAGGCGAGGGGCGTGAGAGAGGCATGGACTTGAGCGCTAAGGGTGTGACTGGCAGGACAGCGCGGAGGGTAAGCATACCTCTTTAAAATCAAGTGGATACGGGCTCTCAAACTAAGGGCAGCCAGTTTGGTCAAAAAGAGAGATGAATAATACTTGGCTCTTGGGATTATGACGGAATCCGGAATAAATGAGGACTATATAGGACAATCAGTTCTGCTGTTTTCTATCCTCAATATACTGTTTGATCTCCTCGCGTTCCTTGTCGAAGCCGGCCTTCCCCATGAGGGCGTAAGTGGCGATTTTGCCGGCTTCCACGCCAGGCTGGTCCAATGGATTGATATGCAGCAACTTGCCGGTGAAAACGGTCTGGATTTCGAACATCATGATGAACTCGCCGAGGTGGAATTCGTCGAGGGCAGGGAAAA
>JAKIZT010000059.1 GCA_022707885.1 Caldisericales bacterium
AGCTGCTGCTGATAAGCGGAATAGCAAATCCCGACTCGTTTGAAGCAACTCTGAAAGCAGCAGGACTAAGCTGGCTGCATCACTTCCGGTTTGCAGACCACCACGCTTTCACAAACAAAGCAGAGATCAGGCGAATGGCTTGCCTGGCCAGAAAATACGGAGCCGAAACGCTGCTTTGCACAGAAAAGGATCTGGCGAAACTGGCGCGGCACGGGGAATTGAGGGATATGCTGCTGGCATTGAGGATGGATCTCGTTTGCAAGGACGAAGAGGCATTGATGGGGTTGGTAAAGCTTAAAGTTCCTCTTTCATAACATACAGATAACGCCCTGGGTATGAATGTGTTAATTGGTGTTAGAAGTAACCAGGAAGAAGCAATGCCGTCTGGCCATGAAGGCCTTGCCCCGTGTCCCTGAAGCGCCTCCCGCATGATGCCCGCATTTGATGCGAGTATTTTGCGCGGGGCGTGAGAGGGGAGTGAATTCGGGCGCTAAGGACGTGACTGGCATGATATTGCTGTGGGGAAACTAGCTTTTACTCTCTATGAAATAGGTTTCTCTTACAAACGCCCACAAGGGGCTATTGATCCAGATTATTGGCAAAGGCTTGCCACTGAGCCGCGACCACGATGCCAGCCGTTTCCGCCCGCGTGATAAGATCCCCCAAAGTGATCTCCGTCAAACCCTCCATCAGCCTAAATTCCGCCTCACTCCATCCACCTTCCGGTCCGATCAGGAAACATGGCCGTCCCACCTCTTCCTCCGTCAAATGATGCAACCATCTATCCGGTTTGCGTTCCGAGCAGAGGATGGGAGTATAACCGGCTTCGCGAATGGTTTCCAAAGCGGT
>JAKIZT010000005.1 GCA_022707885.1 Caldisericales bacterium
TGCAGTCATTCCTGTCTTGAGAGAGAATACTTCCGCCGTCAACTCCCTGAGCTGGAGGGCTTTGCGGATTTGCATCCTCATCTCTTCAATATCGAACGGTTTTGTTATGTAATCATAGGCGCCCTGTTTCATTGCCTCAATGGCGATGTCAGATGACCCATAGGCCGTCATAAGAATTACAGGCACGTCTATTCCAGATTCTTTCATTTTCTTGAATGTCTTGATGCCATCCATAACCGGCATTCTGACATCCATTACGATAGCATCAGGGAGGCTTTTCTTTGTTTTTTCAAGGGCCTCTTTTCCGTCAGATGCAAATATGACAGACCAGCCCTCTTCTTCGCAGATTTCTTTAAGAAGATCCCTTATTCCCTCTTCATCGTCTGCAATTAAAACTGTGTGCTTTCTGCCTGCCATGCTTCCTTTCACGATGAACCCAGATTTAATTCTAAATCGGTTGCAGTCTAACAAATAGGAGTGTGTTTGTCAAGCCCCTTTTTTCAATATTGTGAAAAAGTATCCCATATTAACATGTGCTAATTCAGCACAAATACAGCATTTATCTACATTTCCTTATCATACAAAGGTAACGGAAATGTTACGCTCTGCGCAGGTATTTTTCAGGGTAATGATTTTTTTCATTGTAAAAGGCAAGCATCATTGGTTTGGGTCTTTTTCTTACGCTAAATCAGTAGGCATACTAATTATGATTAGAACATATTATATAACATATTGTGTCTTAGAGTATACTATGTAATCATATAGTGACATTTAGTTAGTCATTACAGTTTTATATTAATATGCCTATCTAACACCCATAGTTTCAAAACGCTATAAAACCCATTACAGGAGACGATTTTTAGAAACCATCTATAAAACAGGCGTCAATGATTTAATTGGTCAAAAAAATGATAAAATGTAGATTATTACAAATAAATGTCATCTTCATAATAGGGTTTTGGTTTACTATGATTAGGTGCCAGATGTGAGTATGGTATACACTATTGTAACCTAAAATAAAAAAGCCCCCGAAAACTCGGGGGCTTTAAAATATTATCTGATTAATCCATCTTCGGTGGCAAATTTTTGTATTTGTTATAGCGATAATCAGTGATTGGACCTTTTACTTCGAGAAGTTCCGAGATGTTCCTTTTTACAGCTTCTTTGACAAATGTCATTGCTTCAACCGGGGACCTGTGTGCGCCACCAACCGGCTCATCGATAACCTCGTCTATCAACCCAAGCCGCTTGAGGTCTGGTGCTGTGAGCTTGAGCATCTGTGCAGTCTCTCTGAACCTGGTTCCATCTCTGAAGAGAATCGAAGCGCACCCTTCAGGAGAAATTACCGAATACATTGCATATTTCATCATCAAGACCCTGTCACCAACGCCAATTCCAAGAGCACCACCAGAGCCACCCTCACCAATGACAACCGTCACTATCGGCACCTTGATTCCAAACATGTCTCTAATGTTGGAAGCGATGGCTTCAGCCTGTCCCCTTTCTTCCGCACCAATTCCAGGATAGGCACCAGGAGTGTCAAGAAGGGTTATGACCGGGGCATGGAATTTATCAGCAAGCTCCATTACCCTCATGGCCTTTCTGTAGCCTTCGGGGGATGCCATTCCAAAGTTGCCTCTTATGTTCTCCTTGACGTTGGAACCTCTGTTGTGACCAATAATAAACACTGTCCTGCCATCAAGTGAACCTACCGATGCCCACATTGCATGGTCATCGGCAAAGTACCTGTCACCATGCAGCATTATGTAGTCCGGGGTCATAAACCTTACATGGTCCTGGACCTTTGGTCTCATGACATGGCGCGCAACCTGTACTGTCTGATAAGGGGTAAGGTTTGAATATATTTCTTCAAGCCTGTTTTCTATTTCTCTCTGGACTGTCTGGATGGAGTTTGTCAGGTCAAGGGAGCGTGCAATTGCCTGCTTGCGGAACTCTTCAAGCTTTTGCTCCAGTTCGACAACGGGCTTCTCAAAATCAAGGTAAACCATCAGATCACCTCCATCGGAATACCACGATAGAGTGAAAGTACCTTCCCAAGCATCCAGCGCATATTTTTTCTGTCAACCACTTTATCCAAAAAACCTTTTTCCTGCAGGAACTCAGCGGTTTGGAAACCTGGTGGCAGTTTCTGCTTTATTGTTTGCTCAATGACCCTTGGGCCTGCAAAACCTATCAATGCGCCTGGTTCGGATATGATCAAGTCGCCCTGGAAAGCAAAAGATGCAGATGCGCCGCCAGTGCAGGGGTTGCAGATTACAGATATATACAGGCCACCATGCTCCTGAAACCTGTAAATGGCGCCCGACATTCTGGCAAGCTGCATGAGGGAGAAAACAGACTCCTGCATCCTGGCTCCACCTGACTGGGCGAAAATGATCATTGGCACTTTTTCCTTAAGAGCATGCTCAGCAAGCCTCATTATTTTCTCGCCAACAACAACACCCATGGAGCCACCGATAAACCCAAAATTCATGAAGCCAATGGCAACCTTTGTTCCATGGATTAATGCATCGCCAGTCACTATGGCATCATTCTCGCCTGTTTTATCAATTGTTTCAGTGATTCTATCGGCGTACGGCTTTGAATCTGCAAAACCAATGAGGTCTTTTGAAACCAGATGTCCCCAAAGTTCCTTGAAGGAACCTTCGTCTACGGTCATCTTGATTCTTTCCCTCACAGGCACTTGCTCGTGGCTTCCACATTTCGGACAAATCCTCATGTTTGCCTCAAAAGCAGGCATGTCTAGAGGTCTGTTGCAACCTTTGCATTTCTGGACATTATCTTCAGGCATCAACCCTCCCAAAAACAATACAGCAATTGTGTCCACCAAAACCGAACGAATTTGAAAGCGCGTACTTCACTTCTTTTTTGACAGCTTTTGCGGCAATGTTGAGTTTGCTTTCGGGATCGGGGTTTTCAAAATTTATTGAAGGATGGACAGTTTTATTGACTATCTGAAGTGCCACCGCGGCGGCCTCTACTGCACCAGCGGCGCCAAGCAGGTGACCCACCATCGATTTTGTCGAGTTGACAAGTATTTCTCCGGTTCTTTCTCCAAACACATCTGCAATGGCCTTGGCTTCTATCCTGTCATTGAGCGGTGTTGAAGTGCCATGAGCATTGATATAGTCTATATTTTCAATACCCACTCCGGCTTTGCGCATTGCATTTTTCATGCAAGCTTTTGCGCCCCAGCCATCCGGGTCTGGTTGTGTAATGTGGTAAGCATCGCTTGAATAACCAGCACCCTTTATCTCACAATAAATCTGTGCACCCCTGGCTTTTGCATGCTCGTACTCTTCAAGCAGCAAGACGGCTCCGCCCTCACCCATTACAAAACCATCGCGGTCCTTGTCAAACGGACGTGATGCCTTCTCCGGGTCGTCATTCCTTGTGGAAAGAGCCTTCATGTTTGCAAAACCAATGACACCAAGCGGGATAAGGGAAGCTTCTACGCCACCGGCAAACATGAGATCTGCATCATCGCGCTTGATCATTTCGGAGGCTTCCGCAAGTGCATAATTGGAGGTTGCGCAAGCAGTTACGATGTTCGAAGAAGGGCCCCTCAGGCCATATTTCATGGATACATGGGTAGAAGCCATGTTTCCAATCATCATTGGCACAAACAATGGGGAAACCCTGGTTGGACCTTTTTCGATCCTTGCCATTATGTTCTTCTCGATAGTCTGCAAACCACCAATACCAGTCGATATTAATGTTCCAATGCGGTCCCTGTCGGAACTCTCAAGACTTATCTTGGAGTCCTGGACACACAGCATGGCAGCAGCAAGGGCGTACTGGACGAAAAGGTCTGTTCGCGGAATTTCTTTTGAATCAATGTATTTGGATGGGTCAAAATCCTTGACCTCAGCACCAATCTGCACCGGATAGCCTGACATGTCATATTTTGAAATCTTGCCAACGCCAGACTTGCCTTCAACAAGTGAACTCCAGAAAGCTTCTTTTCCGATACCAGCCGGCGTAACCAGGCCAAGGCCAGTTACGACTACGCGTCTCATTACGAAAGCTTCTTCTGGACGTAGTCAACAGCTGATGCTACTGTTGTTATTTTTGGGAGGTCTTCGTCCGGGATTGAAACGCCAAATTTCTCCTCGAGTTCCATGGTTACATCAACAAGGCCAAGGCTGTCTGCGCCAAGATCGTCCATAAACTTGGATTCCATCTTGATCTTGTCTTTTTCAACGCCAAGCTTCTCGACTATGATGTCTTTCATCTGTTCAAAAATTTCATTTGTGTTCATGATTCACCTCTTGTAAAGTGGATTAGAGGAGTCCGCCATCGATTACGATGGTGGCCCCATTTATATAACTGCCTTTCGGGGAGGCAAGAAAGGATGCTACTCCTGCGATGTCTTCGGGAAGACCGAATCTCCTAAGTGGTATCTTGCTCAAATATTCATTTCTGACCTGCTCTGTAAGTGCCTGGGTCATTGGTGTCTCAATGAAGCCAGGTGCAATTGCGTTGCATGTTATGCCCCTTGAGCCCATCTCTTTGGCAACAGATTTTGTCAAAGCAATTATGCCACCTTTTGAGGCAGCATAATTTGCCTGGCCTATGTTACCCATGATTCCAATCACTGAAGAAATATTGATGATCCTGCCTTTTGTTTCCATGAGTGCCCTAAGGCAGGCTTTTGTGCAATTAAAGGTACCCTTGAGATTGATTTCGATTACCTTGTCCCAATCAGACTCTTTCATCCTTAAAATTAAAGTATCTGCTGTTACTCCAGCGTTATTGACAAGAATATCTATCTTGCCCAACTCAGAAACAACCCTTTTTGCCATTTCTTCGCATGATGAAAGATTAGCAACATTTGCTTCAACAACAAGGGCCCTTCTACCCAACTCGCGAACGAGCCTTGCGGTCTCATTTGCATTTTCAAGTTCGGCTTCAAAGGGGTAATTTATCGCTATGTCAGCACCATCTTTTGCCAGTTCAAGCGCAATTGACCTGCCTATGCCCCTTGAGGAACCGGTTACCAGTGCTACTTTTTCTTCAAGATCTACCATTCCAGGACCACAGCTCCCCATGTCAGTCCAGCGCCAAAAGCCACCGCGAGAAGCTTGTCTCCTTTCTTTATTTTTCCTTCCTTTACTGCCATGTCTATGGTTATAGGGATTGTTGCCGCAGAAGTGTTGCCAGTCTTGTCCAGGGTCACCAGCACTTTTTCCATCGGTATACCAAGCTTATGGGAGGCTGACTCGATAATCCTTATATTCGCCTGGTGTGGTACAAACCAGTTGATGTCTGCAGATGTCATTCCAGCTTTTTCCAAAACTTCCTTGCAGCTCTTTGCCATTGCCCTTACGGCAAACTTGAAAACTTCAGGTCCGTTCATGTGGACATAGTGCAATCTCTTGTCAACGGTTTCATGGGAGGCAGGCAGCGCTGAACCTCCGGCTGGAAGGGTGAGGTTGTGCCCGCCAGAACCATCAGCCCCAAGAACCGAGTGTACAATGCCATTTCTTTCAGTTTCACCAACAATGACCGCCCCAGCACCATCCCCAAAGAGGACGCATGTTGACCTGTCAGTCCAGTCAAGAATTCTTGTGAGCGATTCTGCTCCAATAACAAGGATTCTCTTGTGGATTCCAGACTTGATAAACGAATTTGCAAGGGTTAAAGCATAAACAAAACCGGTGCAACCTGCCGCAATATCAAACGCCGGCGGGCCAACGATGCCCAGTTTGGAAGCAACAATGCAAGCAGTTGATGGAAACAGCATGTCCGGTGTTGCCGTGGCAACGATAAACATGTCTATGTCTTTTGCTTCAAGGCCCGCATTTTCAAGGGCTCTCTGGGCAGCAATTAAAGAAATATCCGATGTTGCCTGTCCTTCGGCCACAACATGGCGGTTCTTTATTCCAGACCTGGACACTATCCATTCATCGGTAGTGTCAACTATCTTCTCCATGTCAAAATTTGTCAGTACCTTCTCGGGCAGGTAGGTCCCTATGCCCAAGATTCCGGTGTTTATCATTTCTCCACCTTTCGAAGTGCGGCCAGAAGCCTCCCTGAAACAGCGACTTCATCACCAACATAGGCTGTTGCATTGCACTTGAAAACACCCATCTTGACACTCTCAACCAAAATCTCAAGCCTCAAAAGATCACCAGGAACAACCTGTCTTTTGAACCTCAGGTTTTCGATGCCGGCAAAAAAGGCCAACGCACCCTCGTATTCGGGAAGGGAAAGCCCACAAACAGCGCCGACCTGGGCCAGGGCTTCAACAATCAATACGCCAGGCATTACGGGATAGCCAGGGAAATGCCCCTGAAAATGGGATTCGGTTCCAGTGACTGCTTTGATTCCTACAGCTTTTACGCCAGGCTCAAGCTCAAGTATCTTGTCTACAAAAAGGAACGGATACCGGTGCGGTAAAATTTTCTGGATTTCACTTTGATTAAGCTCCACTTTGCCTCCTGTTAGTAAACATAAGCAGAAGCGACGCCAAAAACGCTGCAAAAAGAAAATAGCTTGCGACGGCTGTTGTCTTGACAACTTTCTGCTTGTTTTGTCTGTCACGCCATGCGTCAATAACACTCTGCGTGAACAATCCGGGCACCCTGTGAACCTTAAGCAAATTTTTTAAGTCACTCATCATATTGTTACTGTCTTTGATTCACGTTTGCCCTGGCTGGTTACATTAAAAAATCCCCCACCCATAAGAGTGGGGGATTAAATTCAATTCTGAAACTATCTTTTTATGGGTTCTTGGGGCATTTCGGCGGTGTGTAGTCTATTATCACTTTTTTCTCGTTCCCATCATACTGGACGTTTGCACCAAGGGTCTCGCTTATGAAGCGGAACGGAACAAGGGTTCTGCCAGCTTTAGATATATAAGGAACAACTGTTTTATCTTTATCATCTATTGCTATTGGAGTCCCATTTACAACAGCTGTTGGTTTTTTTATCCAAAGTTCAATCTTGTTCAGGCAGTTGCTAACAGTGACTTTTCTCTGGTTTTGATCCCAGGCTATCTCGCAACCAAGTGCTTCACTAACTGCCCTTATCGGTATAAATGTCCTACCAGAGCTTATTTCTGGTGGCTGTTCGAGTGTTATCTGTTGGTTGTTTACCATCATATAACCCTTGCCAATCCAGAGTTCTATATGAACATTCGTGTCTTTTAGCGTTGCCCAGATACTTCCGGAGAGCGTGTCGCCTGTTGGGGTTATGATCGTATATTCAATCTGGTTCTTTCCACCCGGCTTGAGGGTTATTGAAACATGGATGCAGCCATTGCCATCTGCAACGTACTGGGTTCCTGCTATAATGACCAGCGTTTGCGGCTGGAAGCCACACCAGTCAAATTCCCAAGGATTCTGCTCTATTACCCATGGATTGTCAAACGAACCGTCGCCTGGTACAGGCGCCCCACCAGCTGGCGGAAGTGGTTGCGGGAAGGTCGGTGGATGGACGGCCTTCGGTTGGCAGAAGGTCTCGTTCGATGCTTCCGATATATTGCCAAACTGGTCAATCGTCCTGACGATGTAATAATATGTCTTGCCGTTTGTCAGACCAACATCAGTGTACTGCGTTAGTGAAACCGGGAAATCGTGTATTGGTGACTTGTTTTTTTGTGCCTGACCTGATTCGTCAGCCCTGTAAACATAATAGGAGATGACTTTTCCTGGCGGCGCAAAAGCGGCCGTCCACTGGAGCTTTATGGCCCTGTCGCCAGGTACACAGTTAAGGTTGTATGGTTTTGAGGGTGGTTCTTTTGATCCACCGATAAAACACGGTGAACCATTACTCTGGTACATCCATTTTATGGTTATTTCATAATGGGTGGGATCAACCGGGTCCTGCCAGATGCCTTCTATCTTTATTTTGGCATAATTTTGCTCGTTGATGGTCTTGAAAGCATAAGTTGCACCGACTTCGATGTTCTGGCAATTTTCTTTCACACTTGAAACGGCTGGATAACCCTCTGCAGGAACACACTCTGCATCGGCAAAATCAACAGCGTTTCTTATATATCTGCCACACATCCTGGGAGCGCCAAAGCCACAGTCCACAACGAGATCGGCAAGTGTCGGATCAATGGTTTTGTTGCCAAGCGAGAAATCAAAACCGTCACCAATCTTGCAATCAAGTTTCACAACGCCCGATCCGATGTTGGCCGGCAAATCACCGGATGTTGCAAGGCCAATGCCTGAGTTGGTGTCGGAGTAATTGCAGTAATAAAGGTAGAAAACAAGGCCATTCTTCAGGACACCAGGAGAGGCAACCCTCTGCGCATCAAAATCGCCTATCTTGCCAACATCAAGGGAAACACCCTTCTTTTCAAAGCTTATTCCGTTGACTGAAGTCGCGATTCCAATCTGGCTGGTTTTCTCGTCCCTCATCGAGGTGTCGTACCACATGTAGTAATAGACACCGTCAAAAACCACGCTTGGCGCCCTGACCGTGAAGTTGTCAAAATCAGTTATCTTGTCGCCAAGGTCAAGGACTGCTCCACCGGTTTTTTCACCAATGTTTTTGGTCCAGGTCGAACCATCATACGACGTGGCATAGCCGATCCTCCACCTTGAATCGATTTTGGACTGGCCCTCATACCACATCTTGAAGATGTTGTTGACCTTTACAACCGAGCACTTTCCAACCTGAAAACCATCAAAAGCCAGCTCGTTCGTGGGCATGAGTATCTGGCCCTTCTTGTTCCAGTAGTTTCCAGTATTGCTCTCGGCAAGACCAAGGGTCATTTTGCCCTTGGTGTCAACGGCAACATAATACATCCTGAGTTTGCCGCTGTCATTGATGACCCATGGGGACTGAACGGAGAACCCGTCATACTCATTGCTGGCGCCAGTTCCGAGAACTGCTCCCGGGGCTTCAATTCCACCAGCAGTACCATCCACTCTGGTCCATTTTTTACCATCAGGAGAGATTGCGTAGCCTATTCTCCCCTGCCTGCCAGAGCCACCCATCCAGTTGATCCAGCCTGTATACCACATGTGGTATCTGCCTTCCCAGTAGATGACGCATGGATCAGTTACGGCCGAGGAGTCAAAATATTTTGATTCGCCAGGCTTTGCCTTCCTGGCAAGAAGGACTGGATTGTCCTTATATTTTGCGAAAGACGGTATGGTTATGCTGTCTGACGTGGCCGAAAAAACGACCGGAGCAGCAAGCACAAAAACAAGAAGCGCACAAAGCGTTCTTTTCATGGCTTTCTCCTTTCAAAAAAGGTACGCGCTGAACACCGTTTTGGTTCATCCCCAAATTGATGTCGCTTTATCACATGAAATCTACATTAAAGTATAATACTGATTGCAAACTAGCACAAATATATTTTTATGTCAAGCATTAATGACATTTGGTGACTTTTGGTCAAGATAGTCCTCCAACATTAGCTTTGTTTGATCTATAACCATCTGCTTGAGTTGTTCCGGCTTGGCTACAACACACTCGTTCCCATAGCCCATCACCCAGCGCAAGATCTCGTGATTGATCGCGACTCTTGCTTTAAAAATAATGCTTCCATCATCGTTTTTAGTTATTTTCTGTGTGCTGTGCCATACAAGCTCCGACACAAAAGGCGCAACGCTTTTTTTGAACAGGATTTCAACGTCTTCGACAGGCCCTGTAATCATGATTTCAAAAGCGTTTGAAAGGTGGCTGTTCAGATCTATGGGTTTTCTGACGAACCTTTCTCTGGTGAGGGTTATATCTTTCATCCTGTTGACTCTGTACATGATGAGGGTATCGCTGTCCTCTGGCATTGCAATCATATAGTAGGCATGCCTCTTGAAAAAAAGCTCATAGGGTTTGACCTTCCTGAGTTTCTCATCAGGCTTGTTGGGACGTTCATATTTGAAATTGATCACAACCATTGAATCTATGGCGACTCTTATTTTCTGGATTTTCTTTATCTCGTTGAGGTAGACAACCTTGAATTCATCGACCGGTTTTTCTTTACTGCCAGTCTGAGGATTTTCGTTTGTGATCTTTTCAATGATTTCCTGGGCTATCCTTGAGAGACAAGGGTCCTTTGAATCAATTATCCTCCCAAGCCCTGTTGTAATCACAAATTTGTCAAACTTGCTCAGCCCGAAACTGCCTAAATCAGGCGCAGTCTCAAGCCAGTAGCCATTCATGTCGGAGCGGATGTTGAAACCTTCATCTCTGAGTTTGTCTATATCTCTTATGATCTGGCGCCTTGAAATCTCAAGTTTGTTCGATATTTCAGCACTCGCAAGTTTTCTGCCACCTGCCTGCAACAGCATCTCAAGTAGTTGCAGAATTCTTGTAAGTGCCAGCATTTATTTCTATTCTAGCCTGAATGTTGCGATAATATCTTCAACAATTTCTTTGGTTTTGCCATCATCAACATTGAAAGTGCCCATTACAACATAGGCGTCCTTGCCACTTGGCACAACAAGCGTTATCATCCCGATCTCCTTGTCCATCCTCTTGGTCTTGCCAAGAAAAAGTGAACAGTCCTTGTCCAAAAATTTTACCTTTTCTCTACTTATGATTTCGATTTTGCTGTCAGTCGTTTTGATGATTTCATCCAGTGCTTTTTCCGGGTCCCCTTCGGGAATATCTTTCCCCGAAAGTTTCAACACCTGGACCGAGGCCATCGGATCAAGCGAATCCAGGCCGGTAACAACACCAGAATCTTGCATTCTCATATAGAGCCATTTGTCTGGGAAAGCTATGGAAAAACCGTCAAATGCCTTTTGTGAGCCATCTGAAGTGCCATATGTGCCTATTCCATCAGGAAACAGACCTTCAAGCGAACCATCTTGCGAACCAGATTCCTTTAGAAGGTCCTTCGTAGTCGGCTGTTTTGTCTTCTCAAAAGGCCACGCACCAATGAAAAAAGCTGTTGCAAAATATGAAGCAATTCCAACTACAATGGCAAGAATTATTGCAGTGGATAATTTAACACCATTTTGTTTCATCAATCATTCCTTTCGCTGTTGCAACTAGCAGAAAACTACTATCCGCCAAGCTTGTAAAGACAGATGAGCCTGTGGGCTTTGTCCATGGTCACCTGGATTGAGTTTGTCCTTGAGTCAACCCCAACAATATTGCCATCCAAAGCCCAACCTGCAAAAGAGTATTTGCCGTCATCAAGCTCTAGCGGCGCTGGGCCAACTGTTACAACAGTTCCTGCCTTGTAGAGACCGTCTTTGTCTGGCGGAGGATTTATGCCCAGCCTGAGATCTATGCGCCTGCCATCGGCATCAGCAAAGAAGAAAAGCTCATATCTGTCATTGGCTGGTTGGTAATTGGCCAGAACGTTGTATGACTTGTCAACGTTTATCGTCAGGATTTCCTTTCCAGGAATCGAATTCTCACCAATTATCCAACCAACAAATTTATATTTAAGTTCCTCGATGACAATCTCTTTTGGTGCCGGACCGATTGATACCTGTGTTCCAGCCATATACGCGCTGGAGTTGCCTGGGCAATCGCCTTCCGGTTTTATGGGTATTCTTCCACTGTAGGCAACAGATTTCCAGTTGATTGCAAAATCTGCGGTGACCGTGAAACAGTCCACCGGCACGGTGTCGTAAACAGCATATATCTTTGGCCTGACATACTTGTCGGGGTTTGCCTGGCAACCATCAACATTGGCAAACAAAACTGCAATGCCCTTTTCAGCGTCCTCAATTGGAGTTCTCAGCGCATAAATCGGGCCAACCCATGTCCACCTTCTGAAACGGTAAAGCTTGTTGGTTTTGACAAGCAGGGGGGCTTCAACAACCCTCAATGACGAGGTTGACGGGCCGTCCCTCGCAGGCCACCACGTTCCAGCGTGCCCACCGAGAGATTTGCCAATTGGCTGCATGAATTCATCAACTGCCTCACCATCAACCCTGACTTCAACAGGCTGGAATTCAAGGTGAATGATATTTCTTCCCTGATCATCTTTTTCATAAGAGTCAGAGAAGGCTGATACTTTTATGTAGGCCTTGAGATAATTTTGATCGTCTTTTTCAACAACCGTGTAGTATGTTTTTGACTTCAGGAGCTTCTCAAACTGTCCAAAGGAAGTTGGCCTGGCCATAAAATAGAGCGGCTGGAATTTTGTCATGCCAAGTTCATATACCATTGGGGCCGATATCACCCAGACCTCATCACCATCAGCATCAACAATTGTTTTTACTTTGATAATTGAGGTCTGGCCACAATGGCCAACAAGGAGCGGCAAGGGTTTTGTTTTGACAAAATCAGACTTCCAGGTCTCGACAAGCTGTGGCGAACCTTCGGCATCAGATACCCATGTCTGGAGCTCCCAGGAGTACTCGGCACCCGGTTTCAATTCCCCGACAATCATTGATTCTTGTATGGGATTTATTTTATCAAACGTCTTCTGGCCATCTGAGCCTTTGAGGACAATCTTGTAATAAGTTGGAAAAGCCTTCTTCCACCAGTTTTCCCCGTATTCCTGGATTTTTCTCTTTGCCAGGTCCTTCATTTGCGGCGTCGCCGACCAGAAGAGTTTGAGTCTAGTCGATTCGGCAATATTCTGCTTTCCTCTGGCGCCAAGCCTGCCTGGTTCGTACACCGCCTCAATCCTGAAAGGCCTGTCTATTTTCTCCACGAAGAAGGTTGAATCGGCGTCTTCCAGCAGCGGATTGTTTGTGAAAGTAAAATATGCGAATCTCCCCTGTGATATTTCATCAAACTTGATGGGGGAGACATCAATGAATTTTTCGGTGACCTCCACCTTCCCATCCACAAGTGCGGCATCCGGAAAATGGACCCTGAATTTTGAAAGTTCCCAGTAGGTCCCCTCTGCGAGTACCCTGTCCCTGACAGCGGGCTTTATGAGCAGTTTCTGGTTGGGATACGCCGGATCTGTTTGCGGCATCCACCTGTACAACTTTCCCAGTGACATGAAACCTTGAATGAGATGGTTTTTGCCAGACTGTTCAAACATGCTTGAGATGCCATTGTTTGATGTTGCAAGCGGCAGCGCCGAAAGACCGGCTATCTCCGGAGGATCAACCGAATAGTCAAACCTGAATTCATTTTTATACCTCAGACTGGCCCTGACCGTCATGTCCATGACGCCGTCAAAACCCATTGAAGAGCTCGTCTGGTCAAAAATAACGTCGTGAAAAATGGATTTTATTGCGCATGCCGGATCTGAAGAAGGCTTCTGGATATACTCCCCGCCAACTTCTTCGAAAACTGTTCCGACAGGCCTGAACCTGAAATCAAGAAAATTGTCCTGTGCAACAATTACAGGAACAACGGTATACGGCTGGCAGGTATTGAATTTCACGTTCTCCCTTGCAAAACCATTCTCCGGGAAATAGCCCTGGGAAAGCTGGTCGAGAAAAACACCGCTGGCAAGACCTTTTTTGTCACTGGTCAGCTCGCCAACTGATAAGGGCGGGTCTGGGGATGCAAACACCTTTACATCATAGTAACTGCGCTCAGCGGCCGGCATTGTCCAGTTGACCTTTTTGTTTGAAAGGGTCGCTTCGATCCTCTCCTTTACGCTTTTTGGATCGTCAGACGACACCGTGAGGGCATTGTAGAGCTTGCCCGTATTGACCGGCTGGCCATTCTGGTAATAGGTGTAGCTTTCACCAAGCTGGACAAGCTTGAGGTTGGGGGCATGGAAAGAAATATAGTCTGCAAAATCTTTTACGTTGATGAGTCTTTTCAGGTTTGTTCCATTGAGTCTGGTATCGGTAGCAACCGGCACAAGGGCAACCTTGAATCTTGGAAAAGAAGAGAACTGGGGGAATTCTTCATTTGCAAAAGCAGGGTGGTCAAGTCTCCCGATTGAGCAGTAGGCATCAAGTTCAAAATGGAGTCTTGTTGGGACAGAGACAAAACTAAGAACCTGAGGGTTTATGGGAAACGAAAACCCCACAAGAATAATGCAGGAAAGACATATCCCCAAAAACTTTGTCCTGATCATGCCCAAATAATACCATTGAGTGACAATTCCCTCAAGACCACAAAAAACAAAAAAAGGCCCTTTGTGGGCCTTTATGATGTTTCCTTGACGCAATTGGTAGCGCCAAGGAGAATCGAACTCCTATCTAGGGATTGAGAGCCCCTTGTACTGACCATTATACTATGGCGCCGTTCTCCTCTTTTTTTGGCTGCCAGACTAGGGCTCGAACCTAGAGTCTCCTGATCCAGAGTCAGGCGTGTTACCAATTACACCATCCGGCAGCGCGTATGTTTATATAATACAAGTCGGTTTTTAGGTCAAGTAATATTTGTTGAGCCAAGTTTAATCCTTCCATAAAAGTGGCTCCCAGGCCTGGGCACTGTAGGGTTTCCAGAGAGGATCAGAGAGCTTTTCTCCCCTTGAAGCCTGGGAGGTGAAAGCATCAAAGAGTTCTTTTCCGAGCCCAATAAGCTTCTCGTCTTTCAGTGTCCCTATAAAAGCCTGGAACTTTGAGAGTCCATCTTTTACCTGCCCAAGCGCCTCCTGAACAAGCAGAAGGTTAAGGGAATAATAGAAGGCTTCGTTTTCGTATTGCGCTTCCCCGTCGAGTTTCGCCGTAAAGGCTTTTATTCCAGCATCGTAGCGGTCCTTGAACCTTGGATTGTCAAGTATAAACTTGCCATTATTGTAATTACAAACTCTCTGTGTGTAAGGCTGGCTCCCAAAGATTTTGGCCAGCCTGGACCAGCGCGTGTCTAGCGCTATGATGTCAAAATTGCCGTCAAAGTCCACATCCTCAAAATCTCTTATGGCATAACCAGGGCCAAGCTCGTTCGGGATTTCACTGAAGGAGCTGTCAAGGACTTTGACAAATGTGTCTTCAAGCCTGTCTCCTCCAAGTTTTATCATGATCGCATAACCTTTTTCATCACCGGAAAGATTAGCTCCCCACTGGCGTTCTGGCGCCAGCTGGACACTCTCGGCCCTGAAAGGTTTTGTTTGTTTCACTATTTTTAAATCTCTACCAGAGTCATCTGCAACGATTGCCATATACTGGGCGATGCCCGATTCGGGACTTTTTGCCAGGACAAAGACGTTCTCACCCGCCATGTTTCTCTTTTCTGCAACATTGAAGCCAGCCGGGATAAATTTTGCAATGCGTTCCTCAAAGGTTTTCCCAGCATCGTCATTTTGGGTAGTCCCACAAGAAAGAACGGGCAGGGCAAACAGCAAAACAACGCACGAGGAAAAAGCTTTTTTCATGCTAGACATGATAATCCTTCTATCACAATATTTCAAAGTTACTTTACCTTCTCCCACAAAACGGGTGGGTATTCAACCTGCTCTTCGCCCCACACTTCGGTGAGCTTTTTGCTGGTTTTCAGAGCTTCCTGCATTTTGATCGCCATTTCGGACGCCTGATCAAAATTGCGCTTGCTTTGCAAAGTTTTCATGAAATCAGCAACGTTCTGGCCATTGGTGCCAATCGACATTCCGGTTTCAAAGCAAAACCACGCGTCAATCGCAGAGTAGTACGAGTAATAATCGGTCAGTTCTTCTTTGGACAATAAAGCTTTTTTTGCATCTACGAGGAGCTCCAGGCCGTTCTTCTCATAATCATCACTGACAGCCTTTCCCTGCATGCTGCTTAGCATGGGCCAGATCTCCCTGAAGGAGTCTCCTGAATACTCCATCAGCCTGTCTTTGTAGGCAATCCCAAATGGCGATCCAAAGTGCTCGCTTATGGCGTAAATGTAAGCTTTTTCACCAACAACCTTTGCACCTCTTGCCACTTCACCCTTTTCAAATTCAAAAGGAACCTGGACAGGTTTACCATCTTCAACCCTGAAAACAACCGAGCGCGGGTGCTCAAAATCGCCAACTTCATTGACTCCGACAGGGTAAATTGGGAATGGCGCCAGACCCTCATAACCCCAGAGGTCTGCCCCTTCCATAAACCCAAAAGTTGTAAGGCCAGAAATACTGGTTTTGTAGAGGCCGGAAGTGGAATCATCGGCAAAAGAGGTAAAAAAGAGAACCTTTTCCTGCTGGTCATCATTTTCTTGCCCACTTGCAATCGCAAAAAGTGAGTTATCATTAGCCATTCTAACGGCTTCCACCAAATACTTTTCACCAACAGAGGACTTGAAAGCTTCCATTCTTTTTGGACCAGGCTGGAGGAAGAGCCTCGCTTCCTCTCTTCCTGGGTATATCGGCTGATAGTCGTCTTCCGATGTTATTTTTTTGATGAATTCCCTGTCCTTGCCCAAAGGGTTGTTTTTCAAATTTGGGTCACTTTCAATCCTGGATTCAATCTTTCTGATTGCTTCATCCCCAAAACCATAGGCAAGACCATAAAGATAGACCTTTCTCAGGTTCTCAAAGTCAAGCTCCCCATTTGGAACGGCCAGTATCTCATCGGCCTTTTTCTGGCCGTAGCCCTGGAAATCCTCACAAGCATCAACCCAGATACCGCCCTTTTTCTTCATCACCCTGCCAATTGCCGGAACGTAGAATGGTTCCTCGGGGGATGTTCTGATTTTATCGGAAGGTTCACGCTCAACGGCAACCAGGACTTCCTCGTCTCCAATTTTTGCAGGGCCAGTAACAGTTTGCAAAACCTTGGGCCACATTGGCAGGGAAACCACTTTGTCTTTCCTGATAATGTAGACTGGCGACCATGTTGCCGGATAATCACCATCAGTCCAGTGGACAGGAACATATACCCCACCATCAAGCTCCTGCACAGGTTTTCCATCTTCCGGGAAAAGATTGGCTTCAACTCCGGTCTCCTGGTTTCTGGAAACACCACTGTCATCAATTATATGAAGGTGTGAAGGCAAAGAATCATAAACATCAAGCACCGAATTCCCATCAATTCTGAATGCCATGAATCTCTCACTCTTTCCTCCGTCATTGTCGTTCTTCACAGCTTCAGCAAAAAGGTATTTCTGGCCAATATCGACCACAACTGGGGAAGAAAAACTCCATCCTTCAGGCAAAAAAGCCCCTGCAAGGGATATTTCCTGGCTGGTTGCCTTCCTGTAAATATTTGGAGACTGGTCATTCTTGTTCTGGGGTGTACCACAGGAGCACAAGAACAAAGTGGCTGAAATGACAATCAAGAACAGTTTTTTCAAGTTCCCTCCTTCAAACGCTTTTCATTGTAGTTTATCAGTCAAGCAAAAATAGTTTCAATATCCATAGGCAAAAGGTGTCAAAAAATTCAAAAGGCCGGCATCGAAATGCCGGCCTTTTTTGATGTTGGGTTTTTTATCTGGCTTGTGGTGGGGTGTAGTTGATAAAACCAGCCCACTGGAGGAATGTCGGATTGTTTGGAGGGTTCGGTGTCTTCAAAGGCATTACCTTCTTCTCTTCCTTCTTGACCATCCAGGAGAATACCACCGGGACTTCATGGGTCACGACACCAAACGGGCAACCGAGGCAATCCAGGCACCTGATGCAGTGCCACTGTGATGTTGGATCATAGATTGCAATGTCCATCGGGCAGTGCTTGAGGCACCAGTTGCAGGATTTGCCCCTGCAATTTGCCTGGTCCACTTTTATTCTGGTTGCAGAGAACCAGTTGAAGATGGTGAAAAAAGTGCCAAGCGGACAAACTGCCTTGCAGAAGAACCTCTTCGAATTGACCATCGCAAAGATGATTCCGGAGGTCATTACCCACTTTATGAAATACATTACCCTGGCCTCGCCAAAGATGCCCTGGTAGGTCGAAACGCCGATAAAAGCTGTCGAAGTGAGTCCAAAGAGCGGGAAGGCGCCCTGCGGCACCAATTGTAGATACATCTGCGGGAAGCCAGCGGTTATTGTCCCGATGGGGCATATCTTGCACCACCAGACCTCGCCCTCAAGGAGCTTGATACCGGCATCCGTGGCAACAAACCTGGTTATGTACGGGAAGATGATAAACGGAACGATGAAGAAGAACCATCTCATGAATGTTGCCAGATTGTTTGGGATGGAGAATTTTTTGACGTTCATGAAGCAAAGGAGCGTTATCGGGATCACGATTCCAAGAACAAGGAAAACCGTGAGTGGCTCTGATTTCATAAAGCCTGTGAGATAGAATGCAATGAAAAGACCTGCAAACGGAACGATGAAAAGCAGCCACCAGAAGAAGTTTGACCACTTGTTCTTCTTTTCCACAAGGAAGAACGGAACGGAAACAAGCAATGCAATAGACAGATAAGTAAGGAGCCAGCCGATAAAAGCATTGATGTTGCCTGAGGAGAGGAGATAGCCAAGGCCATATCCTTCACCAACCTGGGCCCTGATGAGGCCAAGGAACGGGGTGAACCAGGCCAGGAACATTGTCGTGGCAAAGATTACCCCACCAACAATGTAATTGCCATACCTTTTTGCCTTATACAGCATTTCCTGGACAAAACCCATCGGGCAGGTCCATCCGCATGTCATCCTTCCAATAAGAACGCCGATAAGGGCAAGGAAGCCGACTGCAAAGAAACTGAAACCGCCAGAGGCGGTGTAGTGCTGGAGTGTCCCAAGCGGGCAGGCAGCAATCGCTGTTGGGCAGGACCAGCAAACATACCACGGGGCCGGTATCTGTTTTACAATTGGTGCAAGGATAAAAAGCGGTCCTGCTGCGAGGGCCAGGAAAGCCCACTGCGTCCAGATCCTGACCTGGATGCGGAACTCACCGGGTGGAAGTTTTTTCTGAAGTTTTTTGACCAGCTCGCTCATGCCGCCCTCCTTGTCACATAAGATACTGCAGCGTAAATAATCATTATGCCAATGAAGATGATGCCGATCTGGAGAAGTCTTGTAAGATCAGAATCACCGAGCCCGACGCAAGCAATACAAAGTTTGTCGGCTGTGTTATAGATGGTCACGTTCTCTTTTTTCTGGACCAGCTCAGGTGGATTGTAGATTCCGCCAATGTGGAAAACTGACGATTTTATCTTGCCGTCTTTTTTCTCGCCAGTGGCTGTTATTGTAATCCCATCCTTGAGCAGTTCAGATTTTTCAGTGTAAAGCACCTGTATTCTTTTTTCAATTTCCTTGCCATTCTCAGTTTTTCTGTCGATATAAAAAAGTTTTAATTTTTCAGGATTAAATGATACTTCCCAAACTGAAGTTTTGCCTTTGTCATCAACATTAAGGGTCAGCTTTCCATTTTGGGCATCAAGACCGGAGACGGTGCCTGTGGTTGTTGTCCTGCTCTGGAGTACCGGCTCAATTTTGTGCATTTCTGTGCCCCATATGCCCCAATAAATCATAAATATGCATACGAGGGCCAACGGGATATAAATCCATTTTCTCATGTCTGACAATACACCCCTTTCGCCTGTTATGATTGGAATTATATTTGCCGGTTTGAAAAGCTTCAAGTGTTTTGTACTTTTTTAGAGTTGGGGGAAGCAGCAAATTGACCGAAAATAAAAAAGGGCCTCTTATCGAGGCCCCTTTTTTAAACCACTAGCTCAATTTTTACTGATTAATTCTCAAAATTGATTGTTACTGTCTTTGTCTTTGAATCATAGGCAATCTTTGCACCAAAATTGGTTGAGACAAATGAGAGGCCAACACAAGTGTTGCCTTTGACCAGTTCCGGTGGCGGGTCGATTGCCACTTCCTTTCCGTCAACAAGGGCGACCTTCTTGCCAATCCAGAGCTTTATGGTCCTTGCGCCAGTTGGTAACGAGTTGGTATAGAGAACAGCTTTTTCTTCTGCAATCCAGTCCACCTTCGACCCAAGAGCGGTGCCAACGAAACGTAGCGGGACCATCGTTCTTCCACTCTTTATGTATGGCGCAATCGCAAGTTTTTCCTGCTTGCCATCAACGGTGGCAATCACATTCCCGATCTGGAGCTTTACAACATGCTCGGTCATTTTGCGCACAACCTCAACGTCAACGGCCGTGTCGGTGGTTGGAAGGATGTACGAGCTCATTGTGCGGCTGATCGGATTGAATTTAAGGTTTGTTTTGGCTGATTTCACAACATCAAATGTGACCTGGAAAACATCTGCCTTGGCTTCTTTGGCCTTGCTTGGTGAAAATCCCATATAGGCGCCCACTTCTCCTTTGGTTGTCAAATCAAAGAACGGGGCGTACTCGGGTCCCTCAAGCAGAGATTTTGTCTCAACAGGCCTTAAAATTGCTGGATCATAAATGATTTTTCCGGCAAAGGATTTCATGAACTTCTGGTTCTCATAACCAACTGTTACAACCAACTGGTTCTTTTTGCTTGTATCAAATCTCATATAGGACTTCATTATGTCTTCCGGTTTCACAACAATGCAGATACCGGTGGCAGAAACCCTTGCTTCAGAACTGCTCTGCGACATTGCTGTAACAAGATATTCGTAAGTTGCAGGTTCGGCAGAAGGATCGGCCTTAAGATCAAGTGTTCTTTCATCGGTGGCCTTCATCGTCGAGGAAGGCATAAAGTTTCTTGCAAGCTTGCACCTGCATGGGAAACCGGAATTTGAAAGATAGTATACATTGCTGTCGCCTTCGATACTTCCAAGGCGAATCTTGACCGATTTGGATTCTGTGGGTGATATGAAAACTATTGATGGATCGAGCCTTAAAGAAAGTGATCCCTGTTTTGGCCTGACGCAAATAACACGGCCGGATTTTGTGCCTACAAATATTGACCCGCTACTGTATGAAGGCGGTGTGGTAATATTGTCTTTGAGATCAACGTCTGCAATAACGGTCCCATCAAAAGCAAAGAAGGCCTGGATGTGCCCATTTTCGGTGACTGCAACGAGGTTCTGGTTTATGCCTATAACTGCCTGCTTGATAGGGCCAGCAGCTTTTTGATCCCAAATGGCATTCCCGTCACCAAGCCTGATACAAAAAACTTGTCCATCTTCAGTGCCAATGCCAACATAGGTTGCATTATAATAGCGGCATGGTGCGGCAACTATCGGATGTTTTGTGTCATAAGACCAGAATTTTTTTCTGTCTGAAAGGGCATAAGCACTGACTTGTCCACTCTTTGAACAAACGATGATCGATTCACCTACTGGCAATGGGCCAACAGCAGTTGGTGAATCAAGCTTCATTTGCCAGTCGAAATCTTTGGTGGATGGATTGTATGCGACCATGTTGCCATCTGATGAATTCATGATCATCTGGGCATAGGAAGACACACTGTAACCAACAGGCTGAACTGCCATTGGCAACTGGACATTTACATTCATATTAAATTCATTTGAAACAAGTCCTGAAGCTGAAGTGAGCTGCACGAGCTTGCCTTCGGTGGTTGGAAAATAGAAATATCCATTATATGGAAGAGGAGGAGACTTAACCTCACCTTTTGCCTGATATTCCCAGAAAGTGCCACCAGTATAGAGATCAAGCCCAAGGACTTTTCCACCCTTAAGCGGAACAAGGAGAACCTCATCCGAGAGGGCCATGTCTGTTGTGAGAGGCAGGCCAATATCCCTTCTCCAGACAGGTTTGCCATCAAGGGTACTGAAAGCACCTATCCTTCCCTTTTCAGTTGCCGCAACGGCTATGTCTTTGCCAATGATAATTGTACCTTTGACAGGGTCTATGTTCTGGGCAATGTAGATATTCGTATCAATGATACCATCCCATGCCTGGGTGAGCGGGGTGGAAATCTTTTCGGAGAAGAAAGCGGTACCGGTTCTCTGGTGGTCTTTCTGGAAACAGAACCAGTCTGTCGCTTCATTGTTACCGGCTTCAACCAACACCATTGGGGACAGCGCAATAAGTGCAACGACTACAAAAGCAAGAATTTTTTTCATCCCACCCTACCTGTTCTCGGTCCACGCGGCCGAATTGTATTTATTTTTTTCAAGATCATCGACTTTGGCGAAGAAATCACCATCAAGGGTGACCTCTTCAAACCCAACACTAAATGAATCAGAGAAACCGTTTAAAATATTTTTCTTCAATTGCTCGAAACCAACCCTAAAACCCAGTTGCTCATTGACGCTTGTGATTTTTGTTTTTGCAGCTTCAGCAAGCCTTGATGACTGGTTTTCATCTTTGCTTACAACATCAAACAACTTTTTTATATCCACGTCAAGCAGTATCGAACCATGTTGAAGAAGGCCCTCTTTTGCCCTCATTTGCGCGGATCCAACAAGTTTTTTACCACCAGATTCGATGTCATTGAATGTTGGAGCGGCAAAACAGGACGGTGTAGAAAGCTCCCTGTCATCGCTCTTCTTAAGGGCAGCATCCACACCAAGGGAATTTAGTCCGGAGACTATCCCTTCGCACAAGAGGTAATACGAACCAAGAACATTCATGTTCAAAATCTCATGGGGTGGCGTGATGACGATTGAATAGGTCAGTTCCTTGTCGTGAAGGACTGCCCTTCCACCAGTCGACCTCCTCACGACATCAAAACCATTCTCTTTTACTTTCCCAAGATTAACTTCGGAATATTTTTGGAAGCACCCCAAGGAGAGGCATGCCGGCTTCCAGGTGTATGTCCTGAGTGTTACTGACGAAGGCGGTGCAGTTTTCAGCATCGCCTCGTCATAAGCCATGTTCCTGGCACCCCTCATTGGGGCCGTATTATAGTATCTCCAAGTCATTTTTTGGCGTCTGAAAACAGTTTTTGCAACTCTTCTGCCTCCAAAGTTTCCTTTTCAATAAGTACCTCGACGAGCTCGTCCATGATTCCTCTGTTTTCCTGAACAGTTTTTATGGCCGTTTCAAGACCATCGGATATGATTCTCCTTATTTCCTGGTCAATCATTCTGCCAGTTTCATCAGAGTAGTCTGGAGAAGCCGAGAAATCCCTGCCAAGGAAAACCATTTCGGCTGGATGTCCAAAAGCTATTGGCCCAAGAGAAGACATTCCATACTCGGTGACCATTTTCCTTGCTATGTCAGTGGCTTTTCTTATGTCATTGGAAGCGCCTGTCGATATTTCGTCGAACACCACCCTCTCGGCGGCAGTTCCACCAAGTATCCCGGCAATGTTCCTCTCAAGCTCGTCTTTTGAGCTCAGGTATTTATCTTCAACCGGAAGCGGAAGGGTATATCCAAGGGCCATCCCCCTCGAAACGATGGATATCCTGTGGACAATCTCCGGGCCAAGAACATGGGTCACAAGGGCATGGCCTGCTTCATGGTAGGCAACCTTTTTCTTTTCTTCAGTGCCAAGCACCCTTGTCCTCTTTTGTGGGCCAGCGATAACCCTGTCAATTGCCTCTTCAACGTCCTTGTTTTCAATCTCTTTCTTCCTTCGGCGAGTGGCTATAATGGCAGATTCGTTGAGCAAATTTTCAAGATCGGCGCCAGAAAAACCGGCTGTTCTTTTTGCAACAACGGCAAGATCCACATTCTGTGCCATTGGTTTATTTTTGGCATGATACTTGAGGATTGCTTCCCTCTCCATGAGTGTCGGCAAATCGATCATGACGCGCCTGTCGAACCTGCCAGGTCTTAAAAGTGCTGCATCGAGAATATCAGGTCTGTTGGTTGCGGCAATGATTATTATTCCAACGTGGGGGTCAAAACCATCCATCTCCACAAGGAGCTGGTTCAGGGTCTGCTCCCTCTCGTCATGGCCACCACCAAGACCAGCGCCCCTCTGTCTTCCAACTGCATCGATCTCGTCAATGAATATGAGTGCAGGTGCATATTTTTTTGCCTGCTCGAACAGGTCTCTCACCCTTGAGGCACCGACACCAACAAACATTTCAACAAATTCTGAGCCAGAAACCGAGAAGAAAGGCACCTTTGCCTCGCCAGCAACCGCCCTGCTGATGTACGTTTTTCCGCATCCTGGAGGGCCAACAAGCAAAACGCCTCTCGGCACTTTTGCACCCATTACAGCAAAACGTTTTGGGTCCTTTAGGAAATCTATTATTTCCTGCAATTCTTCTTTTACTTCAGGGATACCGGCCACGTCCTTGAATGTGATCCTCGGCTTGTCGTCCATAAACAGTTTTGCTTTCGATTTGCCAAAACTGAGTACCTGTGAACCGGAACCCTGCATGGAACGTGACATCATGAACCAGAAGAATATAATTATCAGGAATGGCCCAAGGTAATTCAGGAGTTCAAGAAGGAAGTTGCTTGAGGGTGGCTCAAATTCCAGAACCTTGACACCTTTTTCTATTGCCAGATGTGTTACTTCTTCGGCAAACTGCGGTGGTATGGTAACTTCGAACTTTATGCTTGGCTTACCAGGTTCCTTTGGAGATAACTCACCTTCGGTGTAAAAATTATTGACATCAATGGCAAGCGAGCTTATCTCGCCTGCCTGAAGGCTCTTATAGAATTCACTGTAAGTCAGCATTTGTTTTGGGGATGCATTAAAAGCTGAGAAAAAGAAATACAGCAAAACACCGACTGCAACAAGTATTATTATCGGTATATACGTCTTTATACTATCTTGGTTCTTGTTCATTACTCCTCACTAATTGTGTATATGTCTTTTAGACACCTAAAATGCTCATCGCAATCAAGCCCATAGCCAACAATAAATTTGTTTGGCACCACAAACCCCACATAATCAACCGAGACCTCGACCTGACGCCTTTCGGGTTTGTCCAAAAGCGACACGACTTTGACATCTTTCGGGCCTTTTTGTTTTATTTGTTCGACAAGTGCCTTGATCGTGTGTCCTGTATCAACAATGTCCTCTATTATCAAGACTCTCCTGCCGGACACATCAATTTTATCCATACATGAAACGGAGACTTTTCCGCTAGAAACTGTGGAAGAACCATAAGAACTGACTTTAACAAAATGCAATGGCGCATCAAAAGAAAAGTTTCTTGTCAGGTCGGATGTGAACATGAAAGAACCTGTCAGCACAGGTAGCAGAACGGGCGGATCCTCACCATAGTCCATGGCAATCTGACAGGCCAGTTCTGCGACCCTTTTCTGGATCGCAAGGCTGTCAATCAGCACGCCTTCCAGTTTCATGTTCATGGCCAGAGTATACTTTTGTGCATTATCAATCACAAGGGCAAAACCTTGACAATATTTTTTCCAACCTTTACGAATTTAGCTCTGCCAACAATCTTTGACTTGCCATTTTCTCCTTTTCCAAAAAAAATTAATGTCAGGTCAACTGCAGAAAATGACGGGGAACTATTGGCAAGGATTCTTATAACTCTGCGCTGAATTACAAAGTCTTGTTCAAATAATTTGTTGCAATCTAAAAAAGTACACCCTTCTTTTTCAAAAACACACTGTTTTATGGCATTTCTGGCAAGCAAATCAAGATAATCAGACTCTTCTTGCGCAATATCCGCAAACCTGGAAATGTTTGCGCCAGCCTGGACAAAAATCTTTTCAAGTTCCGGGATGACGTTTTTGCGTATCCTGTTCCTGGAATATCTTATATCCTCATTTGTTTCATCAGTGCAATAAGATTCACCCAGCAACAAGAGATAAGACAAAATGTTTCTTTTGGAGGCAAAAAGCAACGGTCTTACAATTTTTCCAGTTTTTGGGTGCATGGTGCCAGCACCAAAGAGTCCTGCGCCTCTGGCAATATTGTGCAACAGGGTTTCTGCCCTGTCTGTTGCGTTATGGGCAAGCGCAATCTTGTTGCACCCAAAATGTTCTGCGGCTTCATCAAGTGCGCGGTGGCGCAATATTCTTGCTTCCTCTTCAAGATTGCCTTTCAATTCTTTCGGCAGGCAAATTTCTTTGCATAAAAGAGGGGTTCCAAGCCTCTCACAGAGAGACGTGACATAATCCTCATCTCTCTTTGATGTGGGTCTGATATTATGATTGACATGACAACAAAACACTTCCATCTCGAGGATTTTTCTGAGCTTTTCCAATAAAAACAAAAGACAAACTGAATCGGGCCCCCCAGAACAACCCACAAGGATTTTATCTCCTTTTGCAAGGAGTTTTTTTGAAGCTGCAAAACCCAAAAAATTCTGTTCGAATGCCCTCGTTATCATAATATGAAAAAAGGGGCGGCAAAATCACCGCCCCTTTTGTTTTTTCTCTTATCAGTTCTGATATAGCTTTGCAAACTCTGCAAGATCGTTTATATCAATAATATCGTCGAAGTTGAGATCACATCTCCAGAAGAAGCCATCATCACCTCTCCTCAAGCCAAGTTTCCCGAGTATGATTGCAGCATCTTTCTCGTTGACCACACCATCCCTATTGAAATCAGCAACAGAATATGCCGTTTTATAGATGGAAATTTCACCTTTTCTATAGAAGGCCTTGGTGCTCTTTTCGCTGGTTGGATCGGATGGATCTTCAAGCCTAGTTATCGAGAGGTTCTGGAAATTGACATCAAAATAGTTTGCTTCCTCGGCAAGGAACCTGAGCTTGAGGAGGTAACCTTCTCCGCTGACTCCATCAAGGGCCCTCTGCATGTCAACATTCACGATATTTTTTTCTTCATCATACTCGATATTGGTCAGAAGGTTTGGCTCATCTCTTTGCATGAACTCACCAACTTCATGACCAAGATATTTTATTATTCCTTCTGAGCCTTTCAAATTGATCTGGAATTGTAATGTTTTTACATTGACAGCATATTTGATGTAGATTCCAACAGAGAATTCATCGCCAACACCCGGTTCAATCGGCAAGGCATAGGCAAATATCGTGGGCAGTGGTGGCACAGTGCTTTTTGAAACAACAAAAGATTCATTCAGGAGGTTAAAATCCTCTGCTATTGCTGTAAGCCCTTTTGATGGAACATACTTTTCTCCTGAAGCCGATACCTGTATAAACCACTCGCCTTCAGGAAGAACATAATTTCCTGCGCTATCTTTGCCATCCCAGACGAAGCTATGATTACCAATCTCCACATTTGAAGCCTCGTGGATCTTCACCCATCTTTCAGAGTTCAGATCAATGGCCCAGAAAATTAGCTCATCCTGAAAATTAAGATGAGTATCTATGCCATATCCGCTCAAAATTCGAGTGGTTCCATTTGTTAAAGTGTAATCGACTTTAATCTCATCCTGCTCACCATCACCATTTGGAGTAAATTCGGGAGGATTGATCTCTATTGCTCCAGCATGAGTGTTACTTCTTGGGTTCTGGTTGTAAATACACCAGCCAACATGCCACTTTTTGCCTGTTGCTTTGTCAGTTGCCCAGATAAACACATCATTGACATTACCTTGAATATTTTTTGGGAGTGTGATGTTGAATCCCACCCATGCTTCTCCAGGTTTTTTGCCAACCATTTTTGGAACAGTAAGGTTTTTTGTAGAGAATGATACATCAATTCTCTCAGGATACCTTGCATTGACTTCAAATGAGAACTCTATATTTTTACTGTCTTTATCATTATAGTTGTAAATTTTCATTCCTATCGGGTAGTCCCTGACATCGGCTGGAAGCTGGCTTCTCTTGTCAGGATTTATCCATTCTGCTGGCCAGTCTGCGACATGAATGGCATTGTTATTGTTTGCATCAATAAGACCGGATGGCGGCTGAAACATAAGATCGGTATTTATCGCATTGTAAACGTTTATTCTTCCTTGGCCCTGAACAGTCAGAGGAATATACCCCTGTCCATCAAAACGCTTGAGCGGGATTGCTGTATTCATTACAGCACGCTTTATTTCAAACGGATTCCAGTCTGGTCTTGCCTGACGCATAAGAGAGACGCAACCGGCCACAAATGGACCAGCAGCAGAGGTTCCGCCAAAATCAAACATATATGGATTTTTTGCGTCCCATGTCGGATTTGTGGTTTCTATTCCAACTCCAGGGGCTGAAACATCTGGTTTGAGCATCATTCTACGGGTCGGACCAGAGGAAGTAAAATCAGCGATATTGGCCTTTATCGAATTTCTAAGGCTAATAATTATTTTTTTCTGATTAGTGTCCTCTTGGCCAAGCTCCCACTCGTTGTCGCGGTGGAGTTCTTTTCTGAGCGCTTCACCCTGTATTCTTGACAGATGGAAGCTGGGAATGAGGTTTTTATCAAGCGGACCACCCTGGGAATCCGCATAAAGTGCACGAATTGGGCCTGGTTCATAATTATAGAGAACCATGACTTTTGCACCAGCTTTTGATACGCTCAAGTTTTTATCTTTGAACAAGGTTGGTGGACCAAATTTGTCCCCGTAAAGAGTTGGTGATGGGCCGCGCTGGATGAGAGCCGCTTTTCCTGTTAGATCAAGGCCTTTAAAATCCTCTGGTCTTCCCCATCCACAATCAACAAGTTCAAGAGGTGCGCCAATATTACTAAACACTTTTCCAGTGTCTCCCCATTCACCAGGGAACGATGTGCCCTGCATTTCTTGTGTTGGGGCATCTTCAATCTTCATGATAACGCCATCGGTATCATCGGTTGCACCAACACCAATAACATTGTCCGGTGTGGCAGTAGAACCAGATGGGATAGGAAGTTTTGGACCAGGGGAACCTTCATTGCCCTGGGAGGCAACGACAGCGCAACCTGCCAAAACGGTATTGTTCTCAAGCTCATCTATCCATGTAGAGCCACCTGGCGCTCCATAGGAATTGTTTGATACGTGTATTTTTTCGGTGACAAGGTACTCAAATGCCTTCAAAACGCCATCTGAATTAAGGCTATTGTTATCTTTTGAATCAGATATCTTGTAACCGGCAAGAAGGGCCTTTGGGGCCATTCCTTTTTCGTTACCAGGACCATCGCCCGCAATGATTCCGGAGCATGCTGTTCCATGGCTGGTTCCTGGGTTTTGGGCACCACCCGGCTGGATTTCCTGGCAATCGTCGTCGCCATCGCCAAAATCATGGCTGAAAACTACTTTTTTGCCCTGAGGTGACTTCTGGCTCCCGAAATCCTGGTGTGTGTAGTCAATTCCAGTATCAGTGACAGCGCAGATAATTCCTGTTCCATCAACTTTTCTGCCCTTCGGGTCCTTTACCTCATTCCAGACCCTTTCTGCACCAAGAAAAGTTTTTGACCTGATGCGGTCCAATTTCATCTTCGGTATGAAAGTAATGTATTTGACACCATGAATTCTTGCAACATCAAACACCTTGTTTACCGGAAGTCTCATGTATACGCCATTATAAGCGTACTGAAGTGGCGTCCCAACTTTGATGATGCCTTTTATATTTGAAAGTCTCGGCATCAAAACACTTTGCTGGAGCCTGACAGGAGTCATGGCAACACTTGTCATGACGTTTCCTGGCCTCATTATTTCACTTGATGTTGTCGGAAATGCTCCATGGTATGTGTATGTCTGTACAACAGGTTCAGCACTGAACTTGACAAGGACTTCAATGACCTTGTTTCCGTCATTTTTCATGGAGATAATCTCTGGATCAACATTGGACATAGCAAAGGCATCACCATGCAATGGAATGACAGTGAATGCCATGGCCAAAATAAAGACAACCGCTAAAATTTTCTTCATCAAAGCCTCCAACGCCATTTCAGGCTTGTATTAAGTCTTGCATACATTCTAGTTTGACACAGTCAATTCGTCAATTGAAATTTGATGTTGATACAAGAAACTATTTGTGATGTTTTGGAAAAGTCAAATAATAGCAATCGCCCTTTGCATAAAATGCAAAGGGCGATTATCAGTTAAGAGATAATTAAAAATTCGGCTAAGACAAATCCTCTTTTATGTCATCCAGGCTTTGTATGTTTTTCTGTGCTATCTTGCTGATCTTTTCATACCTCTTATTGTAATTCTGGATCGATTCCCATATTTCGTTGGCAACAGGCTCCCAGGCTTTTGCTCTCCTGTCGAGTTCATCGGCAACTTTTTCATCCATGAGATGGATGGAACCAGCCTCGGAGGCATTGGCGGAAACTTCCCTTACAACTTCCCTCAGGGCCCACGGTCTGTCCACAATCCAGCATGGCCTCATGGGATTGGACTCATAGGCAGGATTCTGCCTTGCCCTCATCGCATTGAACAGTTTTGATTCCTCCAATACTTTCAACAACGATTTCTCCCTTACGCTGTCTTCAGATCTCTGAAAGTGCACAAAAGCACAAGGTTCGACATGGCAATCGGCCGTTATATGTACGTACCTTCTTCCTCCGGCCAGACAGCCATCGGTGACTGGGCCATCGTTCCAGAAATCCGCAAACACAATCGGTTTCTCGTTCCTGATTTTTGTTGTCCTCTGCCACATGTATTTGCGCTGTTCCGGTGTAAGCATGATTTCAAAATCCGGGTCTCTGCCTATTGGCATGTACATAAAATACCAGCCAAGCATGGCCCCTTTTTTGATCATGGTGTCAACAAACTCGTCAGATGTTATTTCTTTGTAGTTTTGCGAAGTTGCAGTGCAGGAAATCCCAAAGGGATGCTTCCTCTCCCTCAGGTTGTCCATGGCCTTCATGACCTTGGCAAAAGCACCTTTGCCCCTTCTTTCATCAGTTCTTTCTTCAAAACCTTCCAGCGAGAAACACGGAAGGCCATTTCCAAGTGCAACAAATTTATCAGCAAATTCCTCGTCAGCAAGCAATGAGCCATTTGTGTAGAAATGGAACGTCATATCGGGGTGCTTCTCCATGACCTTGAAAAGGTCCCTGTAAAGAAAAGGTTCTCCGCCACTGACCGTAACAAAATAAATCCCAAGCTCCTTGGCCTCGCAAAGCAGGCGATCAAAAACCTCATACGGCATGTCGCATGGCTCAAAATTCCCGGCCCAGCAGCCCTTGCACCTGTAATTGCACCTTTCCGTCGGATCAATCAATAGAAAAAATGGAAGCATCATTTTGTGTTTCTTTTCCAGATCAAGCGTCTTTTTTCTGCCAACAACCAGGGAGTTTACAAAGAAGTTTATAGCAGCTTTTTTGACCCAATTCTGGTCAGATTTGAAAACGTTTATCAAAAGCTTCTTTTGTGGGCAATCAGGATCTTTAAATCTGCTTATAAGTTGAAGTATGTACTCCCTGTCGCAAGGTCTCCATGCAAGCTTGAACGCAATGTTGAAAAGGTCATCAATCTTCCTTTCAACATTACCATTGGTGATGTAATTCATGGCAGCATTTACAACAACATTTCCAGCGATTCTTTTTGCATTTTCAATGGCATTCATAACTTCTATCATCCCCTTCCCATAACAAGATTGTTTGCCATAAAGAAAAATGATGTCAGCGCCCTGTATAGCGACCTAATTTCGACATCTGAGAGCTTTGAAACAGACCTGAGAAACTGCCTCTTGGTCCCTGAAACCCTGTTCAGGAACTCCAAGGAAGTTTGATCACAAGATATATTTTCAATTATTTTGTCCCATATTCCGGTCATGAGCCCAACGACAACCGATTTGGAAGAGTCCTTGCAACATCTTGTCGAAGAGAGAATCTCCGGGGCCTTCATCACTGCGGTCATAATGGCAAAGTGGCAGGCCAGGATGCAGTCCATAAGGTTCCCACCATTTTCACGGCTTGCAGTAAGCGTGCCATCCTCTGTGGGCATGAACAAAATCTTCGCCCTGCCCTTCTTTCCATCAGGTTCATAGATCTTTTTGAGGAGACCCCTGGACGACAATTCAAGAAGAATGTTGTATGCGGTTGAGAGTGACACTCCCAAAAAATCCGCAACACCAGAGTAATGGACCGGCTTTTTGGTCCTCCGGTAAATATTGTTCACTGACTCCAAAAATTGGTATTTTCTATCTTTCATTTTAAAAATAACCAAAAAAATGTTTTCCTGTGTTTTTAGCACCATTTGACGGGAAGTCAATACTCTATTTTTTCAAAAATATGAACCTTGAAAAAATCCTAATCAGGGCAATAAATTACATCCCAAAAGGCTGGTGAAAAATGGACAACCAATCGTTCGATTCGCTGTTACCCAATGAAATGGCAAAAAAAGCTGAAGAAATAGGCATTAAAAAGGCTAACCAGAGCTTTATAAAAACGTTCGCCCTTTCGTTGCTGGCGGGTGCATATATTGCAATAGGTGGTTTCTTTTCATCCACCGTTCTCGTAGGCTCGGAGGCAATCCCCTATGGGATATCAAAGATGCTTGCAGGATTTGCGTTTTGCACTGGACTCATACTGGTCGTTGTTGGCGGGGCAGAGCTTTTCACTGGCAACAACTTGATAGCAATGGCCTGGGCAAACAAAAAAATCACCTTCTCCAAACTTCTTCGCAATTGGGCGATAGTCTATTTTGGCAATTTTGTAGGTTCTGTGATAATAGCTGCAACAATTTTCCTTGGTGGCCAATACCTCTTTTCTGGCGGCCAGGTGGGATTTTGGGCGCTAAAGATTGCAGAGGGCAAATTTGCACTTCAGCCATCACAGATGTTTTTTCTAGGAATCTTGTGCAATGTGCTTGTTTGTCTGGCTGTATGGCTCACGTACAGCGCCAAAACAACCACTTGCAAGATAATGGCAATAATTTTTCCAATCACCGCGTTTGTGGCCGCAGGTTTTGAACACAGCGTCGCCAACATGTATTTTGGCACCATTGCCATTCTCATAAAAAACTTTGCAGGACAATCATTTTGGTTATCAATTGGCAAAACTGCCCAGGATTTTTCACACCTCACACCAGGTGCGATGGCAAATAATCTTTTGTGGGTCACACTCGGCAATATTGTTGGAGGGGCATTGTTTGTTGGCATCTCTTACTGGTTTATCTACCTGAGGGAAAAAACGGAATAGATTATATTTTTTCTGATTGTTCCAAAAGTATTTCCTTTTTATAATTGCAGTGACATCCCTGGTATTAATCGCTTTCGTTCCAGGTCAAGTAAATACCAATATTTTACCAATTTTTTGAACAGTTAAAAACTTTTTTACGGGATGGGGTGTACTGAAGATGAGCGCTCCTAACTCAAAAAACGGAGGTAACAGAATGAAGAAAACTACAATAATGACAATAGGGATAGTCATTGGTTCGCTAATCATCGGTTCCATAGCGGCCTTTGGCGTTGCAGGTGCAAAAGACACGCAGGATGTTCAAGAAGAGAACAAAAATACAATATTTGTGACTGGTGTAGGAACAGTAACAGCAAAGCCTGACAAATTCATTATCGATCTCACTATTACAACAACTGACAAATCGGCAAGACAGGCCCAGCAGCAGAATGACAGCAAGGCGAATGCACTCATCGAAGCACTCAAGAAGATCGGCTGCAAAGAAGATGATCTTGAAACAACCGGCTACTACCTCAACCCGGTCTACAAGTATTTCCCTGAAGACAATGAGAGCAGACTCGTTGGCTACCAGGCAAGCTACACCCTCAAGGTAACAGCTTATGACCTCAAGAAGATTGGCGAAATCATTGACAAGGGCACAGAAAACGGCGTCAACCAGATCGGCTCCATAAACTACACTGTGAAAAATGAGGCAGATTTCTATGCCGAAGCACTCAAGACTGCCATGAGGGACGCAAAATCCAAGGCAGACACCGCGCTTGGCGAGTACAGCCTGAAAGTCCTTTCAGTCAAGAATATCAACATCGCTGGGTACCAGCCATACATAACAAACAAAAGCATGTCACCAAGCGAAGACTCCCGTGGTGGTGGAGGCGGCGTAGCACCAAACATCATCAGCGGCAACTATTCGATCACAGTAAATGTGAACGTCGAATTCAACTACTAGAAGAAAAAGAATGAATACCTAAAAAGGCTGGGCAGATAAAACCCGGCCTTTTTTAATTTCAGGTCAGCCCCCAGCAAGCGGTCCAACCTTTCCATAATCAACCAAATAACAAAATCCTCTTTTTCTACAAACATGTTTGTTGACTAGGCCATCCATTCTGGATAAATAGAAAGCCATGAAATCAAGATTCGGCTGGGTAATAAACATTTTGCTGGAAGGCTCGCTTGTATACATGTCCACAACGGCATGTTTTGCAGTTTTCGGCGGAAACATCGGTGTTGTGGTCTCAAAAACATCTTTTCTTGCAGGCTGGCTGATATTTCTTGGTTTCTTTGTTGTGCTGGGTTTCATTTTTGGAAAAAAACTCCACGAAAACAAGATTTTATCTATTTTTGGATTTGCAACCCCAAAAAAATCCAGCTTTACAATAACTTTAGCAATATCCGCAGGGTTCGGGCTCGTTTCGTGGGCGCTGACTTGGGCATGTCATGAGCTGGCAAACCTCATCACAGGGCAAACGGTCGTTGGTACAATATTCAACCAAGCAGGCCCTATTTTGCTGTGCCTTGGGGGTTTTACCATATCCGGTATACTCGTCTGGACCAAAAACATGCTTTTTGAAAATTCCCCGACTCCCAGAGCCGGCAATGCAAGGAGAGAATAGAAACATGAACCTGAAAATATTATGCTGCATCCTGGTTGCCACCTCGGCCCTGGTACTAGTTTCTTGCGTAGGCAGTGGCAAAATCACATGGAACGACAACGAGCAAAAGATCTATAATTCCTTCGTACAGGTGGAACAAAAAACATCAGAAATTTTTGGCTCCATCACAAAAAACAATGAAAAAAAGCCTTCCGAGCTCTCAAAACCAGTTTGGGACTGGGCCGAATACAAGAACAGCCAGCTCTCTGAAACCTACAAGGAATGGAGAATGTCTGCCGGCAAGGCCATTGAAGACAAAGCAATGCTCATGAGATCAACAACTGCAGACCCCCAGCATGAAACACTCGAAGGGAAAATGCAGTTTGAAACAGAACACATGGCCAAAATAAAAGACAAAATCGTCCAGATGGTTGAAAAAATCAAAAAGGGCGAGGACCCAGGCAAATAAAACCAGCTTTTTGAGGCTGGGCAAAACCTCAAAATCCAATTCTCACCAGTAAACGATCATGGCTTTGGGTGGGTCAGTGTTATCTTCTTTGTTTTTGCATCATATACTATGTCACAACTCAGATTTTCAGCAATAAACCTGAGCGGAAGCAACGTCTTTCCAGAGACAATCGTTGGGTAAAGAACCTTTTTTGCATCAATCCAGACATCCTTGCCATTAATTCTTGCCTGCTTCTTGCCAATCCAGAGCTGGATGACTTTTTTGGTTTCATTGTCGAGGGTTTGAGTGAGAACAACCATCTTTTCTTTTGCATCCCAACTGACCTCCGCGCCAAGCGCTTTTGCGATATCGGCGATAGGCATAAATGTGTTACCTGCAAATGCTTTTGGAAGTGGAGGCGAAGAGGCCGTTGGTGCCGTGGCAAGATTTGGCATCTTTTCCCCGTTGACCACGAAATCAGTCTTTCCAATCCAGAGTTCTATGGTAACAGCCTTTGTTCCACCCATGAATGTAAGGTACGCTACCGCAGTGTTCCCCGCCGCATCAGTGGAAAGGATTTTAACCTTGTTCTCGCCCTTGACGACATCCCAGCCAGCTTCGAAGATGGCCGTTTTCTCATCAGGAAGCTCCTCTACCTTCTGGGCAATCTGACCATCGATAAACACTGAAGCATCAGTCTCGGACTTGACCCAGATTGCGATGTTTTCACCCGGCTTCTGGAGTTCTTTTGGATCTGGCCGAACAATTTCTATTGCAGGAGGTATTGTGTCCAGAATAATCGTCCTCTTCTCAATCTTCACGTTTCCTGCCTGATCAATGCCCTTTATCTCTACAACATTTGACCCCTCTTTCAGGTCAATCGTTGTCTCATAGGTCATTTTAATATCGTCCCTGTTCACTGTCTCAAATATCTCCGCAGTGAGGAGCTCCTTGCCATTGACATAAATTCCATCAACTGCCATGTATTTCTCATTGTCGCCATCGGTGAGCATTTCGCATGTCTCGCGCTCGCCTTTGACGGTGTAATTCTTTTTGTTGGTGGTGGCTACCTGCTTGTTAGGCTGAATGATCGAAAACCTTGGCAGAACTGTATCCAAACAAAGATACATGGATTTCGGTTCTTCCTTGATGTCCCCAACCTGTGCATAGTACCAGATTGTCGTGCGCTGTGAGGCAGGACTTAATCTCTTTTCACCAGTGTACTGTATGATTGAGTCGGTCTTGTTGTCGAACCATATAAATATCTTTGCAAGAGGATTGCAGCTTGTTATCGATAGCATCGGCGGCGTCTTGTACCAGAGACAACCACCATATTCAAGACCATCTGGCTGCGCCGGGTCCTTGAATTCAAGCCATGATTCCACTCTTGGCATGGTGACGACGAATTCCGGGGAAAGAACCGGTTCGTCCTTTCCTGTCCAGATTTTGAGATTGTATTTCCCAGAATATCTCGTGTTTATGATGCCAGCGCCCAATGTAATATCTACAACTGCACCACCATCTGCGGTTTTGATTGCTGTGTCTGTTGTTATGGTGAGCTTGAGGCCATCAACTGATACCGATCTTGAAGGTTTGTCGCCAACCAGAACTGCGTCATTTGGTATCTCCTTTGGGATGCTCGTATCCAGCGGGAACTCCACTGTCAGGCCGTCACCAGGTTCAAGATCACCCTTGTAGGACGGTATGTAGGTAAATTTGTACCCCGACCGCTCACAGCCCTGGTAGTCGCTTAGCATGAGATCAAAGACTTCGTGCCTGTCCGAAATGGTGTATTTTGGGAAAGCGTATCCCTTGCCGTCAACTTCGTATGAAAGCTCGTATTCGCCAGGCAGGGGGTTTCTGATGCCGGCAGTTTTGAGGAACCTGATTTTCAGGGCATCCACAATGTCAAAGTACGCTCTGAGCGAAACAGTTTGCCAGCCTACCAGCGTCTTTCCGTCATACTTTCTTCCGTTGAGCACAATGCTTGAAGAGGCAATCGTTTCCGGCAACAAAGTGCCATCCGGGAAAATGATCTTGAATTCCTGCCCGGCCTTTATTGGCCCGTCGGAGAGCAAAGCCACTGCGTAATATTCGGCTATATTGCTGAAAATATTGGGCTTCACTTCCACCCTCGGCTTTATCTCGACTACAAATGGCAGGGACTCGACTTTTTCCGGTTCGGAATCTGTCCACACGGTGAGGGTTGCCTCTGTCCTCTTGGCAGGGTTTTTTATTCCGGCCTCTGGGGAAAAAGCGATGCTGACCTCTCCGGAATTGTTTATGTTCACCGGGCAGGTGATCTCGATGGTATGAGACTGGCTGTCAATCTTCGGGCCCACCTCAAGGACATCCCCGTTTATTTTTACATGCCTGGCATCTATTGCCTCCGGAAAAACAAAACCTTCCGGGAAACGCACCCAGATTTTCGATTTTCCCTTGTCCAGTGCGCCACCATCACCAACATTGAATTTCATTGCAATGTCGCTTGGCTCGCCAGGATCGGAACCGGCAAGCGTTACGACTGGCCTCGAAATTTGCGAGCACGGAAATACAAAGTATTCCGATTCGACAGGTGTCGGCTCCGGCGCTGTTGCGACAGAAAGCCTGTACCTTCCGGGCGTCATCGGGGCAAAAATATTGGCACCCTTCCCTGTATTAAAATCGATTGGATTGTATCCCTTGCGCCAGGCCTCGACTTCGAGTGGAGAATTTATTTGCAAAGATCGCTCTTTGTGCGTGTTGATAATAATTGGCATACTTCGTCCACAACCACAATCATATCCAATAGCAACATATTCCATTATAGAATACAGAAATGTATAACGCTTTTTCTCATCCCTTGGCAGTGCAGGCATGACCGTGCCTGTCATCCAGCACCCCAGACCAGATGGATCGGCAATTATCCTGCAATTGCCCTCTGGTGCACAATTACTGTATGGTGGAGCCCCATCCTCACACTCGCATTTTTCAAAACTGGTTTTTCCCCTTCTGTCATCTAATGCTTCATAAAGCTTCCCAATTTTTGCTTCCTCTTCATTGTTGTACTTTTTGAAGTACTCCTCATTCGGCACAAACCTTGGATGCTCTTTTGCGCCAGTGATTTTTGGCATCCCGTCACAGATGTCCTCCAGTTTGCACGAGGCCTCGTCAATCGGGAACCAGACCTTCACCCAGTCGTGGACCCTGATATTTACATTGAATTTGATGTGGATTTTGAATGCGTTCACCTGGCCGGCCCTCACCGAGGAGGGGGAATCACCCATAATATTGAGTTCAACATGGATGGGCCCCAGCAGGGCAAAAATATGTGGCATGCTGGCAAAAAAGATTGAAAACACAAGGGTTGCAACCAAAAGCAAAAAAGCAAAATTTCTCCTCATCCTGGACCCTCCTTGCCTGTCTTTGGCACCCATATTTTTATTATAGGCAGGCCAGTTTAAATAAACACAGGCAAAAACTTGTTTTTTAACAAAGCGCTTAACTTGGGCCACAATTTGACAACAAAAGCAAAGATGTTCCCGGTCACACGAAAAGATTTTCTGTATTGCCAAAACCTGTCCCAAATTCAAATTCCAATGCCAGCGGCAAAGACACCATAAAACACCTCCGGGGAGAAACAAGTTCCATAGAACATTTCTTTAAATTAAGCCGGTGACAAAATTCAAATAAAATTGAGATTATAAAGAAATCCACTTATTGACAGCACATACAAAGAGCAATTTAATATTAGCTACGACTGATTTTGCTGCATATATTCGTCACGTGAAAGGAGCACTATATGAGGAGAAATCTATTTATTTGGCTGACCGTTCTGGCCATGGCAAGCTCCATTTTTACTCCATTCTCTCTTGGCAACACATATTCGCTTACACCAACGTTCAATCTGGAGGTAACGCCAGGTTGTGGCTACAACGTGCTCAAATGGGAGAAAGTAACGGGAGCAACAAACTACTGGATCTACAGGGGCCCCTCCGAGGGCGCTGAATTTGACACCCCGCTGACAGATTTTCCAGTCCCGGATAACACATTTAAAGACGAAATCAACATCATAAACGGTACAAAATACTGTTACTTTGTCAGGGCCGTTGATGCAAGCGCAAACGAGTTTGCGCAATCCAAGGAAGCCTGCGGAACACCAACTTGCGAGAACCCTCCCGACGAAATACCACCCGAGAATGAAGATTGCAGGCTGATGCTGGAATACCAGATCGGCAACAAATACTACAAATCCGGTGATGTCCAGAAAGGCCCGATGGAGGCGGCACCGATTCTTACACAAAACCGCATGTTCCTGCTCATAAGGTATGTAGCCGAGGAAATTGGAGCAACGATTGCCTATGATGCAGCAACAAAGATTGTCATAATAAAAACGCTCGACGGGCAGACTCTGGAAATCCAGATCGGAAATCCGACGGCAAAAGTAAATGGAAATCCTGTCCAGATAGACCCGAACAATCCGCAGGTTGTCGCCTTCATAGTCGGCGGGAGGACAGTCCTCCCAATGAGGTTTGTGGCTGAAAACCTCGGCGCAACAGGTCCCGATGACATAAAATGGTTTGAGGCAACAAAAATTGTTCAGTTGCTATTTGGCGATCCGAACTGCAGAAGGTGCATGTGCGTCACAGTATCAAAAGTTGACTGCAACGCAAAACCACCAGTTGTCTATGGTAAAGATGCCAATGGCAAGGAGTGGCGGATTTATCTTTCAAAAGAACTGTGCCTTAAAGTAAAAGAAGGCGGGTGCTACACATTCTGTGGTTCAATCAGACAGGGTGCCTCAACACCAACCACAGCAACAGCACTAAACACCTACTTCATCGCAACAGTTGTAAAACCGGCTGATTGCCCTTGCAAACCGGAGCCGTACCCGGACTACAAATGCATGTGCGTAACGATTGAAACCCAGAACTGTTCGGAAAACCCTCCTGTAGTTTACGGTGTCGATGAAAAGAACCAGAAATGGATCCTGCAAGTTGATGCCAGCCTCTGTCAGCAAATGACACCTGGAACGTGCTGGAAAGTTTGCGGGACTGTTGGGGTGACAACTGCAACAGCCATTGCAAACCTCCCACCAATAATAAAGGTTGCAAGGGCGGTAAAGGTCGATTGCCCGTGTGGCGGCAACCAGGCACCAAGGTGCCTATGCATGAAGATCGAAAAGGTCGACTGCGCAAGCGCACCACCGATGGCATGGGGCACCGACAAAAACGGCAAACCATGGGTGATGGAGCTGGACGAAAAGATGTGTCTGGAGCTGAAGCCAGGCTCCTGCTACATAATCTGCGGGCATGTCCAGCCGCAATCCACAGCAACAACATACGTGCAGGCAAAGAGGATCAAAGTTGCAAGATTTGAAAAGATCGAGTGCGAGCAGTGCAAACCAGATGAAAAATGCTTCTGCGTAAAAATCGACCGCGTGGATTGCAACGCGACCCAGCCAACCGTTTATGGTTATGATGAAAATGGCAAACTTTGGGCACTCTATGTTGACTCAAAATGGTGCACCGACATGCAACCCGGAACCTGCTGGATGGTGTGTGGAAATCCGCCAGAAATAATCCGTGTCGGCAGCCCGCCCTGGATGAAAGTCACAAGGGCAGAAAAGGTCGATTGTTCCAAGTGCAAGATCAAAGAACAAAAGGAAAATTGTGTTTGCCTGACAGTAGAAAAGGTCGACTGCAATTCGGACAAACCGATGCTTTATGGCAAGGATGAGAACGGAAAATATTTCTCGCTCCTTCTCTCAAAAGAGCTTTGCGAAAAATATTCAAACTATCTGGTCCCCGGAAAGTGTCTGAAGATATGCTATGTAATCAGTGACTCGGCTCTCGCGGCCATAATGAAGGTAACATCAATAACACCTGTCGAGTGCCCCTGCGGAGCACCAAAAGAGAAATGCGTTTGTATAACGCTGGAAAAGGTCGACTGTTCAAGCGAACCCCCAATGGCATGGGGCAAGGATGAAAACGGGCAAATGTGGTCGCTTGTCATTTCAAGGGAGCTTTGCGCCAAGTACGCCAACTATCTCGTCCCGGGCAAGTGTTTCAAGATTTGCGGGGTGCCAAAACCGAGCCCATTAAGTTCTGCGCTGTATATGGAAGTCACCTCAATCACCCCGGTGGAGTGCCCGTGCAAGGAAGAAACAAAGCTTGACTGTTTCTGCGTGAAAATCGAAAGGAAAGACTGCGAAAACCTCCTGCTTTACGCCACAATCGACGGGAAAACCCTGATACTTTCAGTACCAGCCGAACTGTGCAGGATGGCAGAGCCAGGAACATGCTGGTGGGTCTGCGGAAGAAAGGTCGAGGTTGCTGGCGCCGTTCCATATTTCAAGGTTGAAAAATACGAAAAGAGGGACTGCCCGTGCGGGACAGAACAGCCAAAAGAAGAGTGCTTCTGTGTGACGATTGACCGCTTTGCATGCGACCAGGACCCGCCAATGATCTGGGGCAAGGACAAAAATGAAAACCAGGTCGTGCTTGCTGTCAGCAAGGAGATATGCCTGAAGTATGCAGAGGCCCTTGGCCCTGGAAAGTGCATCGAGATTTGTGCAATTAAAACAACGCTTGCAAGCGGACTTGTTGTCTGGAAGGTAACAAAGATAAGCCAGACGAACTGCCCGTGTGAAGAAAAACCGCCAGAAGAGATCTGCAGATGTGTCACAATCAAGAAGGTCGACTGCACGGCAAAGCCACCCATGATCTGGGGTGTAGACGAAAACGGTAACGAGATAACCCTGGTGCTTGAGAGCTGGATGTGCGAAAGGTATGCAAACTATCTGGTGCCGGAAAAATGCATCAAGGTGTGCGGCATCTGGTCAAAGATTGCCATAAGCGACACTGTATCCATCAAAGTGTTGAAACTGACAAAAATCGTCCCCGTTGAATGTCCATGCAAGCAAGAACCAAAACCAGACTGTTTCTGCATACAAGTTGAGAAAAAAGATTGCGAGCAAGGGATTTTGTATGCAAAGATTGGCGAAAAAACCATCATGCTGATGGTTCCTCCGGAACTTTGCAAAATGGCAGAGCCAGGAACATGCTGGTGGGTCTGTGGCGAGTGGTCAGAACAGGTTAGTGCAGCACCTTATTTCAAGGTCACAAAATTTGAAAAGAGGGACTGCCCCTGCGAGAAGCCACCAGAGGAGATTTGCCACTGTGTGACACTAAGAAAAGTAGATTGCAATTCAGACCCGCCAATTGCAATGGGTGTTGATGAAAACGGGAATGAAATAAACATCCTGCTTTCAAAAGGGCTGTGCGAGAAGTTTGGCGACAAACTCTCCCCTGGCAAGTGCTTTAAGGTCTGCGGGAAAATGGTCAAGGTCGCTTTGGCGCCCAATGTTGACGCGCTCGCATTGAAGCTGACCTATATAAACCAGGTTGATTGCCCGTGCGTCCAGCTCCCCAAGGAAGAATGCTTCTGCGTGACCATCGAGAAAGTTTCATGCGAAAGCGACCCGCCAATGATCTGGGGCAAGGACAAGGCCGGAAACGCCATTGTGCTCGTGCTTTCAAAGGAACTTTGCGAGAAGTACGCCAACTATCTAGTCCCGGGCAAGTGCATTGAAGTCTGCGGAACCAAAACAACACTGGCAGATGGGCAGATTGCATGGAAAATCTCCCTGATCAAGATGGTTGACTGCCCGTGTGGAGAAAAACCGCCAGAAGAGGTCTGCAGGTGTGTCACGATCAAAAAGGTCGACTGCACGGCAAAGCCACCCATGATCTGGGGTGTAGATGAGAATGGCAACGAGATTACCCTCGTGCTTGAAAGCTGGATGTGCGACAGGTATGCAAACTATCTGGTGCCGGAAAAATGCATCAAGGTGTGCGGCGTCTGGTCAAAGATTGCCATAAGCGACACTGTATCCATCAAAGTGTTGAAACTGACAAAAATCGTCCCCGTCGATTGCCCATGCAAGGAACAGGAACCTGATTGTTTCTGCATGGAGGTACTCAGAAGGGACTGCGAGAAAGGCATACTATATGTAAAAATCGGCGAGAAGACAGTTATCATGACCGTCCCGGCCGATCTGTGCAAGATGGCAGAAGTAGGAACTTGCTGGTGGGTCTGCGGCGAGTGGGTCGAGAACCCCGGTGCGGCACCATCATTCAAACTTGTGAAAATCGAAAAGAGGGACTGCCCGTGTGAAGAAAAACCGTCTGAGGAAATCTGCCACTGTGTAACGATCAAAAAGGTAGACTGCACAAGGGAACCACCGCTTGTCTGGGGTGTGGACGAGAACGGGAACGAGATCGTGCTTGTGCTTACAAAAGAATTTTGCCAGAAATGGGCCAATTACCTTGTCCCAGGAAGGTGCGTCAAGGTCTGTGGCCAGATGGTGAAATACCCGATTGATGCCTCAACCACAGGGCTTGGGTTGAAAATAACCAAGTTGGAGCCAACCGAGTGCCCGTGCCAGGAAACCCAGAAAGAAGAATGCATCTGTCTTGAGATAACAGACAGCAGCTGCAGTGACGGAAAATACATTGCATACGGCAAGCAGTCAAACGGAAGAACGTGGATGCTGGAACTCGGGCCGGACATATGCAAGTTGTTTGTGAAAGGCACTTGCTGGAAGGTCTGCGGTATCGTGACCGCCCCAACAACAAGGGGTGGGCCGGCAAAAATGAAGGTCACAAAATATGAAAAAGTGGATTGTCCCTGCGATTCCGGGCAAACCGAATGCTATTGCGTGACTGTCCTGAAAGCTGATTGCAACGCAAATCCGCCAGTCCTGTACACCAAAGATACAAAAGGCAGGGAAATAAAAGTCATCCTGACCAGCGACATGCTCAGGATATGCTACCTTGCAAAACCTGGGACATGCTGGAAAGTCTGCGGAAAACTGACCCGCCTGGACTCAGGGGAATATGTCATCTATGCATCGACAATAACCGCCACTGACTGCCCGTGTGCGGGTTCCCAGGATTGCAAGTGGATGAGAGGCATCGTCAGCTACGTCAGGTATGCCAACAACAAGTGGCAGGTAGGCTTCAAGCGTTGTGACGGAACAGAGACAGTTTATGTTGCAAATGAAGACCTCATAGACATAACAAGGAGATACAAACTCTCACAGTACAAGGGATGCGCAGAGCTGTGCATCAATGACAATAATGAAATAGTAGGCTGGAAGGCACTCCCGGACCAGGATTGCTGCCCAAAATAATGAATCAGGAGATTTTCCAAAAAAGAGGGGGCCTTTGCCCCCTCTTTTTTATTTTAGCTGGCTGGAGGCTTGAAGACTTGCCAATCTGGTAATAATATTTAGCCAAATGAAAACTGGATTTGTCAAAAGCCTGATTCTGGTCGTTATGGTCACCCTGATGTCGTCATGCACCGGGGCATTCAATGAAGGTCCAGGTCCCTCCGGAGGGTGCGACTGGTCAATGTTTGGCCAGAGTGCGTCACACAATTCATCGGTGCACGGCACCTGCGGGCCACAGACGAGCGACCTTATAAAAAAATGGTCTTTTGCAACAAAAGGGCCAATAACCTCATCTTGTGCATTCGAAAACGAAAAGTGTTTCTTCGGATGCTTTGACAAAAATCTTTACTGCATCGACAGCATCGAGGGTTCGCTGGTATGGAAGCATGAGACCGACGGCACAGTCGGCTCGCCGGCCGTTTCCGGCGGGTATGTCTGTTTTGCAAGCCAGGACAAGAAGCTCTACTGCCTCAGCTCTGCCACAGGTGAAACAGTCTGGGAAATTGAAGGCACCCAGAACTTCTCCTCACCCACGATCTACCAGTCAAAAATCTACTACGCTTCGATTGACCGCAATATTTACTGCGTTGACCTGTCATCAGGCCAGGAAGTATGGCGCTTTGAAACAAAGGGTCCGATAGGCTCCTCGGTCACGGTTATAAATGACAGGGCATACGTTGGCTCCAACGATTACAATGTTTATTGCCTGAACGCCAAGAACGGGAACGAGCTGTGGTCTTTCAAAACAGACAACGCCGTTGTTTCAACGCCATCTGTATGGGGAGAAAGGGTGTTTTTTGGCTCCTATGACGACAAGATATACTGCCTGGACGCGACAACCGGCGAGAAGATATGGGAATTCAAGACCGGCGGCGACATCGTCTCGACGCCTTCGGTCTACATTGACAGGCTGATTGTCGGTTCAAACGCAGGAGTAGTCTACTGTGTTTCGATAGAAGACGGCAAAGAGCTCTGGTCATTTGATCCGGGCCTCTGGGTGCCAATCCCGTCAACGCCAGCAATCGCAGGCACAAAAATGTTTGTCGGTTCGGCGGACAAGAACGTTTACCTGATAGACACGATCACAGGCAAAAAGCTGTGGCATTTTGAAACCAGCGACAGGATCTTCGCCTCCCCCGCCATATACAAAAACAGGGTTTATATTGGCTCTGCAGACGGAAAACTCTACTGCTTCGAGGACAAGGCAGCAACCAGCAAGTAGTTCAAAAAACTGGCTGAAATTCAAAAACCCTGTCTTTGGCAGGGTTTTTTGTTTTTTGGGAACAAAACCCGAAAATCTTTTGTAAGGGTTGTATCGGGATTGACCTCCCCGATCCAAAGCAAGTTAAAACTTTTCCTCTCCTAAAAAAGGCCCCGCCGACCCCGGGGCTTTTGTTTTTCCAGCCTTATCATTCCTCCACCTTTGTAAGGTACAAACCCTTGTTCCTGATTGTATAAATCATTTTGTCACAAAAAATCCTGAATATTCCAATTTCAGCATAATCGGATACTATGCCAGTCTTCTTCAGGGAGCCATCTTTCTTGACATCAACAACAAACAGCTTGCCACTCATGCTGTTGAGGCCTATCTTTTCACAATATGCGACCCTCCTCCCGCAACAGCACCCGGAAAGACTTTCAAGATAAAAAGCCTCTTTTGGTTTATCGCCATCTGATGAAGGCTCTACAATTGTGATTGTCTTTTTTGTAGTTGGGTCATAACACATGAGTTTGTCAACTGAATCGTAGCGGGTTTTAGTCCTTATTTTGAAAAGAAAAATATCTGAATAGGGATTATTTGGTATAAAAATGGTCGTTTTTGCCAGAGTCTTGTTAAAGAATGTGAATTTTTCATTTGTTTCCAGATTCAGGGCTTTCAATTCAGGGTTGCCTCCTTTGTCCATGACGCCGTAGATGATAAATTCTCTGGTAATATTGGGCATTACAACCTCTTTTGCAGAGTCTATCACCTGCAACTCCCCTGTCTCGGTGTCATAAAGGCAAACCTCTTCCAGACCCGACTCCTCATTTGGTCTGCAATAAACAATTTTCCCATCGGCAATGCGGGGGAATTTCTCGGAATAATAAATTGAACGTTCATAACCTGAACGTTCAATTATTTTATCGACAAATACAGACTTGGATTCCCCATCGGCAATATCATTCCAGTAGATGCCATGCCCATTGTCAGTAGAAATGAAAACCACTTTGCTATCATAAATATTAATACGCTTGTCAATAATGCCGTTCTCACAAAGCTTCTTTGGCATTGTGCCTGTGCATGCCATTCCATATTTTGGCCAGCCTGGGTCAATTACGCTCCAGCAAACATACGCCGAACTCAGGTGGATTTCGTTCAAATTAGATTTCATTTCAGGCATGTTGGCTATCTGGAACTGTTTACCATCTGACATGTCAAGCAGATTCAATACTGATGAATTACTCTTCCCTACACTTTTCCAAACACAAAATCTTGAATTGATGTGGGCATTGTAGACATGTTCTTTGTTCAATGACACTGTTTTATTTTCCGCATTGGCAGGAAATGATGCCAGAAACAGGCACAATAAAAGCAAAACAACAGATACACATCTCCTCATCAAATTCCCTCCTCCACCAGTTTTCAATGATTTTGTTCTAGGGGCTCCACATTTTAAAAACAATGCCGTGAAACTTAAAACAATAGTAAACAAATAGGGCATTCCTTAAAAAACTTGACAAATCAAGATTGGCGATTATGATGACTCACATGTCAATGACTAATGAATCAATGACTGGTGAGTCAACGAACAGGAAGCAGCAAAAAGAGAACACGAGGAACAATATTCTCCAGGCTGCATTGAGGGAATTTGTGGACAAGGGTCTTGCCAACACAAACGTCCAGGACGTTGCCAAAGCGGCAAATGTTTCATACGGCACGATCTTTGCCCATTTCCCCAAAAAAGATGACCTTCTGATAAGGGTCATTAACGAATACGGCTCGCAGATTGTCGAAAAATTCAACAATCTTGTAAACGACGATAACAATCTCGAAAAGATATTGAGGGCCGACCTCAAAGTCATCGGGGAATACGAGCCTTTTTATGCACAACTTGTCTCGTCGATATCGAGGCTCCCAAGCGATGCAAGGAACGTCCTCATAGGCATCCAGTCCGTTGTTTCACATCACTTCCAGAGAGGGTTGAGAAAGGGTGTCATAAACTGGATTTACAAAGACTTGCCGGGGCATCTGGCCTTTAATTGCTGGACCAGCCTGGTTTACTACTACCTCTCAAACAGGGACCTCTTCGCACCAGGCGGTTCTGTTATTGAAAGCAAAGGTGAGGAGTTGATCAATTTTTATATGAACATGATCAGAAAGTAATAAAGGAAAGTGGGTAAACAAATGAACGAAAGAGACGAAAGAATAGAAGAACTCGCAGAACACATGGTAAAAACGCAGGGCATTGACAAGGAAGCGGCAAAAAAGATAGCAACGGAAATGTTTGAATACAGACCCGCAGGCCCGAGCTGGTTTTCAAAATCACTCAAGAAAACTGTTTCGGTTTCACCAATGATCATCGGGGCAATGGGTGTTGCAATCGTGGGATTATCCGTGGCCCTTGTGACTACAAATATCAGCAAAGACCGGAAGGAATATTTGGTGGGCTCCGTAGGGACTGTAACAACAACTTTGCCCGATGTTCCGCCAAACAATGCATTCAATTTTAAAATCAGTGATGCCGTGCCTCCGGCTGGAATGTTCAATTATGAGGCAATACCAGTACCATCGCCAGTGCCAGAACAATCAAACACGATCGTTGTTTCCCCTTCTGAAAAAATGGAAGGCGACACAACAGTAACATATCACATTGAAGACAACAAAGAAGGCCGTGTTTACTCATTTGAGACACCAGAAGGTGGTAAAGAAGGTGTTGTTTACTCATTTGAGACGCCAGAAGGCAATGTTTATTCGTATGAGACACCCCCAGTGCTCAAATTCAAGATTGAATCAAACAAACTGTTACCAAACTCCAGCACGCCTCCAATAACAACAGCACCAAACACAGGCACAAAATCCAGTTCTGATGAACCGCCTACAATAACCATAACCCCAAAAACAGGCACAAAAGCAAAATAATCAAAGATACCCAGCCCCTCCATTTTTTTAGATGGAGGGGCTTTTTTATTTGGCCGTCTTAAAAATAGCCTGAACATACTTTCTTGACATGATCCCCTTCTGGATGTAACAAGGGAACGTCTTAATAACCATCGGGGTGCTGTGAAGGCTGAGATGGGCGAAAGCCCGACCCGCAAGACCTGATCTGGGTAATACCAGCGCAGGGAATGGGACCTTCCTCCCTCCTGATAATTTAAAAGGAGGCTTTTGCATGCTTAGTAATTCTGGTGCCGTGGCCCAAACGGGCCTCTTAGAGAAAATTGCCAGCTATTTCAACTCTTTCAACTTCCTTATCACTCTGGCAATTCTGGCGTTTTTTGTGTTCCTCATCATTGCATCACGGAAATATAAATGGGACGTCCATACAATTGCAATCGTGGGAATTTGCTCTGGATTGTCGCTGGTTTTTGGCTACTTTCCATTCTTCAAAATGCCGGAAGGCGGCTCAATTTCGCTGGCAATGGTGCCAGTGGTTGTTGTAGCATTAACAAAAGGTGTCGTGCCCGGAGTTATCACAGGTGTTATTGCCGGATGTCTCCAGTATTTCCCAGACCCATTCTTCTACAATCTGCCCCAGTTCCTGCTTGATTATCCAATAGCATGGGGGCTTGTGGGTCTGGCTGGCCTCTGGAAAATTGACAACGGCAAAAAAACTCTTTTGTGGGTGATAGGTGGACTTACATTGCTTGTTTGCGGTGGGTTCATACTAGACATGGTGCTTGAGGGCGGATATTCCTGGGACAAATTTGTTGCATTGGCAATAATGCTTGGGTTGCTCATTCCAGGGTTCCTGACCGCAAAGAGGGGCGGAGCATGGTCTCCGGCAGGTGGTGTTGCGATTGGTGCTTTTGCACGTTTTCTTGCCCACTTGCTATCCGGAATGCTGTTCTTCTACATGTTTGCATGGCCAGGATACAGCATACTGGGCTACACCTCGATTTACATAGCCATACACCTTGTTCCCGAGACCATCTTGTGTATGGTTGCAGCTGTGCCAATAAACAAATATGTGATAGAGAGGTCGTAGAAAATATTTGGAAGAACTGACCGTTGCCTGGAGCTCTGAAGGCTATCTTGAGGAGAAGAAATCCGAATTTTTCTCATTTCTTGTCCCTTCAAAATCACTTGCGGAATTTGAGGGTTTCATTTCGGAGCTCAGACAGAAAAACAGAGAAATGTGCCATTTCTGCAGTGCAGTCAGGCTCAGGAACCCTACACTCGTTGAAAAGGCAAGTGATGACGGTGAGCCTTCCGGAACGGCCGGCAGACCCATATTAAATGTCCTGCAACGCAAGAACCTGATAAATTGCGGGATTGTTGTGATGAGAAAGTTTGGTGGAACACTTCTCGGGACAGGCGGTCTCACAAGGGCCTATTCCGAGGCCGCCCAGTCCTGTGTCCTGTCTGCAAAAATGGGCAGAATGGCACCATTTTCATTGATGAGCGGTACTATTGGCTACAAGGAGTGGGCAAAGATAGAGAAGCTCGTTCGTGAATATGACAAATCCCCACAAACCAGCTTTGGTGAAAAAATTGAAGTTTCCTTTCTGGTAAGAGATGACAAGGCAAACACTGTTTCAATGCTGCTGAAAGAAGCACTTGGGGGAGAAGAACCCTTCTCCCCCATTGATCACAAAATGATTTTCGAGCCTGTTTAGCTGAAAAGCTATTCTCCGAGGAGAGACATCGCGTTGGTGTCCGGGTCCTCAAAAAGCACCATATTGCAGTCTTCCCACTCTTCAATGACTGTTTTCTCATTTTTCAGGAGTGCTTTTTCTTTCTCATAGTCGTCGCTGACAAAAGTCAATCCAACTCCCTGCTGGTCTTCCTCGGCCTTCCACAGGGCGAACTTCACATTGCCGATTTCGAGAGCGATAAAGTCATCTTCCCTGGACATTTCCTTTGCGCCGAGTTTTTTGTAAAACTCAAGCATCTTTTCAAGGTTTTCACAACCGATGTCAAATCTGACTTCTTTTATCATTTTTCTCTCCTTTTCTTTTGAGATGGAGTTTCCGCTCAAAACCGCCCAATGTCAAGAGATTGTGTTGACCTTGTGTTCTTAGATGGTAATATCTTCTTCTTGAGGAGGTATTGATGAAGGAATTTTTGTTAAAGGTCTTGAGGAAACCGTCATTCTGGATTGGCGTTGGCTCACTTATCATGATAGGTCTTATATTTTATTTTTATTCCTTCATCACCACAGGTTTTATACCTGATGCCATCCTCGAGATAACCTCCAGGCCCGAGAGGGCGACAGTCACATATAATTCAAAGTATGCCGGCGAAACCCCATACATATTCAAGAGCACAAAAACCCTGACAGGCGTCGTAAAGATTTCATTGCCCGGCTACAACACAGTCACAATCAACCTGGACAAAACCATCATTGAGCCTGGCGACCACAAAAAGATAAGAATCGACCTCTCGCTTGACACAAGCCTTACGGTGACAAGCACGCCACCCGGCGCAAATATTTATATTGATGGTGAACAGTGGGGTTCAACACCCTACACTTTTGAAGGCCTGATATCCGCCGGACAGCACAAGATAAAAGTCGAGCTCCTCTCGCAGTGCTACGGCGAACAGACAAAAGATGTCATAGTAGACGCAAAACTTTTCTCAAAAACACATTTTGATCTTGAAAAACTCATAATGGTGAGCGTTTCATCCACTCCAACAGGTGCAAAGGTAATCTGCGGCCCGGACGACTGGGGAGTAACACCCCTGGTCAAATGCGTAAAATCTGGAAAATACCAGCTCATGCTTTCCAAGCAGGGGCTTGTCGACGAGGAGAAGGACATTGAGGTCAAAGAAGACATGTCTGTTTACGTCAGAATGTATGACCCCGAGTCCTACAAGAAAAAAGACTCCTACGCTGTTGATGCCGACCAGCCCGAAACAGAGATTTTTGCTCTTCCAAAAAGGGCCAACGGGGAACTGTTTGGCCAGATGATTGCAATGGGAAAAAGCCCTGCTTTCCTTTCAAAATCCGAGATACAGGCAAAAGCTGGCATCACTGATGCACCTGCATCCTACATAGTCTTTGGGCTAAAAGACGGTTTCTCGCCTGGCGTCACAGAGCTTTTCGAGTCCGGCGAAACGATCTTCCCGATGTCGCAACTGACGATATTCTCAAAGGGCGTACAGAAGGACCACAAATCGTTCCCGAGCCATTCAGGCCACCCTTATTCAAACGTTTCCCCAAATGGGACATTCAGCATTGATGCTTCCAAAGACAAAGCGACCCTCAAGGACACCGCGTCAGGGGCCAGCTACGAGCTGTATTTGGAAAAGGAATACGATTATTTCAACAACACGTTCACCTTCTCCCCGGACTCCTCAAAGCTCTGGTATTTCCGCAACAACAAGGGCGTCAGGGAGCTTATTGAAAGAGACCTCTCTTCGCAGGAAGAAAAGATACTCGACAAGATAGATTCAAAAGAGCACAAGAATGTTCCAATGGATTTTGTTTTCTCGTGCCTGACCAATATCGCCTATGATTCGTCCTCCGGAAAGCTGCTCTATTTTGTACCGGGTGCGTCCGAGAAACTCACCCTTGCATCAACAAAACCAGGTTTTGGGGGCAGGAACATCATAGACCAGGACCTCGTCCCGGGGGCCCCGCAAGTCGACAGCTACAAACTCTGGATGGTTTCGCCAGATGTCCTGAAAATACAGGGCATATTCCCCGGTTCGGTCCTGTGGGAAGGGTTATATCATCTCTCCTCAAGGCAACCCGTAAAATTTAAAATCAGGACTGATCCTGACCCAAGCGGCAAGGTGGGGATGATGAAACAGCTTGATTCTGGAATGACAATGTTTCCTTCATGCGCTCTTGTCACGGAAAAGGACGGGAACCTGGTTATTGGAGTAAACCTTTACAACAAGCTCGCAGCACTAATCGTCTACAGCCCCATCAAAAGAGACTGGGAGTTTGTCTGGTTGAGGGTTGACTAAGTAGCTCCAGAAATTCCTTTTCAGTCAAAACCCTGACACCCAGCTCCCTGGCCTTGTCGAGCTTGCTTCCGGCATCCGCTCCGGCAACGACAAAGCTGGTCTTTTTGGACACTGACGAAGAAACCTTCCCACCATTGTCTTCAACAAGCTTTTCTGCCTCGCCCCTTGTCAGCGATTCAAGCACGCCGGTCAGGACAACCGTCTGGCCTGCAAGCGGCCCTGCTGGCTGCTCTTTCACTTCCTCAGAGAGCACCACACCAGCTTTTCTAAGTTTTTCAACAAGTTCCCTGTTCTGTTCCTGTTCAAAAAAGACCACTATTGAATGCGAGACTTTTTCTCCAACACCTTCAACGATCCTCAATTCATCCTCGCTTGCGCCCATTAGGTTATCAATGTTTTTGAAGCTGGCGGCGATGGCCCTTGCAGATACCTTGCCGACCATCATTATCCCAAGGCCGGAGAGTATCCTTGAAAGCCCGGCTTTCTTGGATGATTCTATGTTGGAAAGAATTTTCGTGGCGAGTTTGTCACCCATCCTCTCCTGTTTAAGCAGGTTTTCTTTTGTGAGGAAATAGAGGTCAGCAATCGACTTTACAATCCCCGAATCAACGAGCTGTCCGACAAGGGCATCCCCGATGCCATCAATGTTTGCATTGTCCCTGGACGCAAAGTGCAGGATCCTCTCCTTGACCTGTGCGGGACATGAAGCATTCGTGCACCTTGTAAAAGCGGAGCCCTCTTCACGCAGGGTGTCTGCGCCACAGACCGGGCAATGCTTTGGCATGACAAACGGTGTTTCCTGGCCCGTTCTTTTTGATTCAATGACTTTAACAACTTCAGGTATTACAGAACCGGCCTTTCTCACCACAACATGGTCACCGACCATGACGCCAAGTTTTTTTACCTCGTCCTCGTTGTGGAGTGATGCCCGTGAAATTGTCGACCCTTCAAGCCTGACCGGATCAAAAACGGCAAGTGGCGTTATGGCCCCGGTCCTGCCAACAGAAGGGAGTATGTCCCTGATTATGGTCTCGGCCTCTTCAGGCGGGAACTTGAATGCGATTGCCCACCTTGGCTCGTGCGATGTGGCACCAAGTTCCTGCTGGAGAGCAACCTCGTCAACCTTTATGACAACACCGTCTGCACCGTAAGGGTAGTTTTCCTTGTGTTCCTGTATCTTCTGGATATTGTCCCAGCATTCCCTGATGCTCTTTGCCCTCTTGTGTTCGGGAACAACCACAAAACCATAACCCTTATACCTTTCAAGTATGCCGGTTTGCGTTTCTGCAAACCTTTCAGAGCATTCCCCAATGTGGTATGCAAAAAATTCCAGCTTCCTTGAGGCGGTTATTTTCGGGTCAAGCTGACGTATCGAACCGGCAGAGGCGTTCCTTGCGTTGGCAAAGGGTGCCATCTCCATGGATTCCCTCTCCTGGTTGAGCCTTTCCAGCTCCTCCTCTTTCATCAATACCTCGCCCCTGACCTCGAGTATGTCAGGGACATCGCCATCCAGCCTCAGCGGGATCGATTTTATGGTTTTGAGGTTTGAGGTGACGTTTTCACCGGTGTTTCCATCACCCCTTGTTGCACCCCAGACAAGGACACCCTTTTCATACCTGAGGTTTATTGCCAGTCCATCGAGTTTCATTTCAGTCGTATAGGTGCAATCCGGGGCAATTTTGCGGACCCTCTGGTCAAAAGCTGTCAGGTCTTCCAGGTCAAAAGCATTGCCCAACGAGAGCATGGGGACACTAAAAGTCACTGTCTCGAATTTTTCTGATGGCTTCCCGCCAACTCTCTGCGTTGGCGAATCTGGTGTGGCAAGTCCGGGAAACTCGGTCTCGATCTCTACGAGCCTCCTGAACATGCTGTCATATTCTGCATCGGATATTTCAGGCGAATCCAGCACATAATACTGGTGGTTTGCCCTGTCCAGCTTTTTTCTTAATTCTGAAGCTTCCTCTGAGGCCCTCTGTCTGGCGTCTTTCATTGGCCCTTTATTTTTTGCGCCTGAAGGAGCATTTCCTCCGCATGCTTCAGGGAAATTGGTGTCACCCTGTCACCGCTGAGCATCCTTGCAAGCTCGTCCACCCTTCCCCTTCTTGCAAGCTCGAGGCACGCGATGGTGGTTTCATCCTCGCCCTGTGTCTTTTGAATGAGAAGGTGGGTGTCCCCAAAACAGGCTATCTGCGGGAGGTGGGTAATGCAGATCACCTGCCTCCTCTGTGACAGCCTGGCAAGCTTCCTTCCGATCATCTCACCGACCCTTCCACCAACACCGGTGTCGACTTCATCGAAAATCAGCGTCGGGGTCTGGTCAACTTCACTCAGGATGACCTTCAGTGCAAGCATTATTCTTGAAAGCTCCCCGCCTGAGGCAACTTTCTGTATGGATTTTTCTTTTTCGCCGGGGTTTGTCGAAATGACAAACTCGCAGTACTGCGAACCAGAATTTCCGAAACCACATTTTTCCCCAAAAATGCTGATGTATTTGTCTTCACCTGGCGGAAGCAGCTGGAACTGGACGCTGAATTTTGCCTTTTCAAGGGCCAGATCGCCAAGCTGGGCAACCATCTCCTCCGAGAGCTTCTGCGCAGCCTTTTCCCTTGACCTGACAAGCCTTTCTCCAATCAGTGAGAGATTTCTTTTTTCAAGTTCTATTTCATTCTCTATGGTTGAAAGCCTCTCTTCTGATTTTGAGAGTCTTTCCAGTTCTTTCTTGAGCTTCTCTATGCCCTCAAAGGCATCGGCAAGCGAACTGCCAAAGCGTCTTGTCAGTTTTCCCAAAACTGCCAGTCTGTCCTCAACGATCTGTAGCCTGTCCGGGTCAAAAGTCAGTGAATTAATGTATGATGAAATAAAAAACAGTGCCTCCTGGGCGTTTGCCTCGATAATATCAATCATCCCGCCAATTTCTGAGGCCTTTGGATCAATTCTGGAAAGATCGGCAAAAGACTTCTGCGCGATGCGGTTCAGGGACCTTATTCCCTGCTGTTCATCGGAGCCTTCGAGCGACAGCCTTATTGCTTGCGCCAGATCTGCAAGCCTCTGGATGTTTGACAGCCTTGTTCTTTCGGCATTCAGACTTTCGTCCTCACTCTCTTGCGGCGAAACCTGCTCAAACTGGTCAAGCTCGTAAGAGATGTAGTCGATCCTCTGGCGCCTGTCATTCTCGCTTGTCCTTATCTGGACAAGCTCTTCCAGAAGTGCATCAAGTTTTTTTGCCTGGGCCCTGAACTCATCAAGAATGGCAAGATTATCCGGGCCAGCATACCTGTCCAGCATCAAAAGGTGGACTTTAGGGTCAAGGAGTGATTGCGCCTCAAACTGCGAATGGACATCCACAAGCCTCGATGATGTCTCCTTGAGCGCAGTGAGGTTGGCAAGGGAACCCCCTATCCTCACTCTGCTCTTGCCATCAGAATCTATTGTTCTCGAGAGCACAACCTCGCCATCCTCAAGGATGCTTGGGTCTGGCAAAAGGTCTCTTTGCGAACCATTCAAATGAAAAACAAGCTCGACAATCGACCTGTCTGCACCATCCCTCAGGTACTCCTGTTGCCATTTACCACCAAGGCCAACGAGGAGGGCACCGACTAGAATTGATTTCCCTGCCCCGGTTTCTCCAGTCAGAACCGTGAGGCCGGGGTCAAGATCAAGGGTAATATTTTTGGCCACGGCAAAATTTGAAACCGAAAGCCCTGTAAGCATAACCTATCTTTTTCCCCAGTTAAATTTTATTTGAAGGACCCTGTAAAACTCTTTTTGTCCAAATTTTGCAAAAACAGCGCTGTGTGGTGACCTCGTCACAATCAGCTCGTCCTGTGGGCGAAGCTGGGAAACAATGTCTCCATCAGCAAAAATGGATGCTGGCCCGTAAGACATGTCAAAAACAAGCCTCAAGGGTTTGCTGTTCGGGATTATTATCGGACGCTGGTCTATTCTGTGCGGGCAAATAGAGATCATTCCTATAACTTCGCATTCGGGGTCAATTATTGGCCCACCGGCAGAAAGTGCATAAGCTGTCGAACCCGTGGGGGTAAAGACAATCAGACCATCAGCCCTTGTTGTTGAAACCTTTTCCTCGCCCACGTACGCTTCAACATCGACCACCTGGGAGAGAATATTTCTGTAAAGATATATATCATTTACAGCATCGATCGTGAGGAGTTCCTTGCCTTCCCTCATGAGGGTGCCCCTTATCATGAACCTGCGCTCCAGATCGTACTGGTTCGAGATGACCCTGATAAGGGAATTCCTGAGCCATGAACCTTCAACTTCGGTCAGGTAACCCAGATGGCCAAGATTGATGCCAAGCACTGGGATGGCATACGGGGCCGTTTTGTGGATTGCCCTCAACAGGGTGCCATCACCACCAAGCGAAAGCACCAGATCACACCCTTTAGGAAAATCAGGGTCTGCGTTCATGCCAAGATGGACTGCAACATCCTCCGGGGCGCTGACACTGATCCCCCTGTCTTGCAGCCATCTTACAGAGTCAATCGCGGTCATGACGATTGACTCTGTGATTTTTCTGATGAAGATGCCTATCTTCATTAAAAGTTTGCTCTCAACTCCGCTGATCTGATTGTATTTTCCATGAGCATCGTGATTGTCATTGGCCCAACGCCCTTTGGAACTGGAGAAATTGCGTATGCAACTTCTTTTGCTTCATCAAACGCCACATCTCCAACCTGTCTGCCATCTTCGAGTTTGTTGGTACCAACATCAACAACCCAGGCGCCAGGCTTTATCCAGTCACCCCTGACCATCTCTGCCTTGCCAACTGCCGCAACCACAATATCTCCTTCCCTTACAACACCGGGAAGATCGGCCGTTTTTGAGTGGCAGACAGTGACTGTGCAATTTTTTGAAAGCAGCAACATCGAAACGGGTTTTCCAACAATATTTGACCTGCCAATCACAACCGCCCTTTTCCCGGCAAGGATTGCACCGTATCTCTCGAGAAGGGCGATTATCCCAGCCGGTGTTGCCGGAAGGAAAACCGGCGAACCGATGGAGAGCCTGCCAACATTGTATGGGTGAAAACAGTCAACATCTTTTGAAGGGTCAATCGCTTCAAGTATTGTCTGTTCGTTGATGTGTTTTGGCAATGGCAGCTGCGTCAGGATGCCTGTTGTTTCCTTGTCTTTGTTCAATTTGTCAATCAGCTCGAGCAACTGCTGCTGGGTTGTTTCTTCCGGAAGATTGATTGTTTCTGAACCCATGCCGAGTTTGTTGCATCTTTTGCCCTTCATCCTGACATACGTTTCGGAGGCGGGGTCATTGCCAACAAGAATGGCGGTCAGTTTGACTGGAAGACCATTTTTGCGGATTTTTTCTACCCTTAGGGCAAATTCTGCATCCATTTTTTCAGCAAGCAGTTTGCCATCAAGAAGGATTTCCATTGTGCCTCCTCAGATTCCAGTTATAACGCCGTTGTCGTCTACGTCAATGTGTTCGGCGGCCGGCTCTTTGGGGAGACCAGGCATAAGCATTATATCGCCACATATCGCAACCACAAAACCGGCACCAGCGGAAACCTTCGCTTCCCTCACTGTGACTTCGAAGCCTGTCGGTGCACCCAGAAGATCCTCATTGTCCGAGAAGCTGTACTGGGTCTTTGCCATGCAGACTGGAAGGTTGCCATATCCCATCTCTTCAATGCGTCTGATGTCGGAAGAGGCCCTGGAGGTGAAATTAACCTTTGTTGCACGGTAGATTTCCTTTGCAACTGCAGTAATCTTTTCCTTTATCGGGAGCGAGTAGTCGTAGATTGGCTTGTAGTTTGGTGGATTGTTCTTTATTCCCTCAACAACGTTCTTTGCAAGGCCAATGGCACCCTGACCACCCTGCTCATAGTTGCTGATTATTGCAGCGCTTGCACCCATCTGCTCGCACAGCGAGCAGATCAGTTGGAGCTCGGAATCAAGATCAGTCGGGAACCTGTTGATGGCAATCTGCGGCGTGATGCCAAACTTCTTGATGTTCTCGATGTGCCTGGCAAGGTTTGCAAACCCAAGCTTTATGGCCTGTTCGTTTGGCTCCAGGACAGTCTTTTTGCTCACTCCGCCATTGTACTTGAGCGCCCTTGTGGAGGCCACTATTACAACGGCATCCGGCGGCAATCCCTTGCTTGGGGCAACGATGTCAAGGAATTTCTCGCACCCAAGATCGGCACCGAAGCCGGTCTCCTGCACGATGTAATCGCCAAGGCCAAGGGCCAGTCTTGTTGCTATGACAGAGTTTGTGCCATGGGCAATATTGGCAAACGGGCCACCATGTATGAACACAGGGGTGCCTTCAATTGTCTGTACAAGGTTTGGCTTGATTGCTTCTGCCATCAGTGCGGCAAGTGCGCCAACGCACTTAAGGTCTTTTGGTGTTATTGGTTTGTCATCATTTCCATAGGCACAAACAATCCTTCCGAGTCTGGTTTTAAGATCGGCAAGGTCGTCAGAGAGGCAAAGGATCGCCATGATTTCAGAAGCTACTGAAATAACAAACCCTTCATCCCTTACAACGCCATTTGTTTGCCCGCCAAGACCGACAATGACCTCCCTGAGGCACCTGTCATTTAGGTCAACGCACCTTTTCCACGGGACATGTCTTATATCAATATTCGGCTCAAGGTCATACTTGATAAAGTTGTCGATTATCGAGGAGAGAAGGTTATTTGCCGTTGTGACCGCATGGATATCACCGGTGAAATGCAGGTTGATATCAGAACTCGGCACAATGAGCGACTTTCCTCCACCAACGGCACCACCCTTCACACCCATGCAGGGACCAAGCGATGGCTCCCTGAGGCATATTATTGAGTTCAGGCCAATCTTTCTCAATGCATCGCCAAGACCTATCGAAGTTGTTGTTTTTCCTTCACCAAATGGAGTGGGGTTGATCGCAGTGACAATGATCAGTTTGCCTTTTTTTTCTGAGCTGTACTTTTTTGCAGTGGCATAGGAGATTTTGGCTTTGTATTTGCCGTAAAGTTCTATGTCGTCTTCAGTGAGTCCAAGAATGCCAGCAATTTCCTTAATCGGTTTCATTTTCTTCAAGCTCCAAGTTTTACCAGTATGAAAAGCCAGAACACAAAAATCTGGAAAATGCAGTTTGTAGCAATATATATGCCCCAAACTTTATATTTGCCTTGTCCCTGTATTGGCCACCAAAACTGGAAAAAAGCAAACAAAAGGAGGTTGAAAACTGCTATCCAGATGTAGCTCCCACGTCCGAACAACGAGAACATGAATAGTGTAAACAACGTTGTTGTGATAACAGCATAAAGGTTTGTTTGAACTGGCACTTTCTCGCCCGTAAATGCCCTTACTACCATGGGAAGCAGGAACATTGCAAACGCAAGACACACAACAAACCAGATAGAGTAAAACCACCAGTTAATGTACATTTAATCCTCCTATTTCTGCGCGCGGAGCTGGTCAATGGTTACAGCACAGGCCTCCTGGGAGAGTCTGGCCAGCTTTTGGCGGTATAGCAGCACGGTAACGAAACCAGCAAAAATGATCAAAGTTATGACAATACCCTGGGTAACAGATGAACCAAACGGAAACTGTTCCAGCATGCTGGCCTGGCTGACCCCGAGCACTGGAAGAACGTTGAAATAGGACATCAGTACATCCAGGACAATCTTTGCAATTATCGCCAGAGTAAAAACGGCCCAGGTTTTCATTCCTTCATGCGTCTGTCTTCTGAAAGACCAGAGGACCCAGATCACAAGGGCAAGTGTTATCACCATTCCCATCCCTCTCTGGAGGAAAGGAACAGTCAGATCATAGATGGCAAGCGAGGTGGAAGGGTAGATGCCTGGCAGTGGTGCACCATACATGACAGGCACATTGCTGGAGCCGATCCCAAAGAGGCTCGTGAAGCCCGTGTATGCCGACAATAACGGCTCTACCATTATGTAACCCACTGCAAAACCATATAGCTCTCTTGGGGTTATCGTCTTCATCTCGGCTATCGACCTGGAGAAATAGAGCCCTATCACCACAACAATTGCTATTATGGCCACGCCGGAGAGTGTTGGGACCAGATAGCTGTATGGGCTGGTTACCAGTTTTGCAATGTTGCCCCTGGCAATCTCGCCGATGATCTGGCCCACAAAGTTTGAAACAAGGAAAATCATGGCGCCCCAGACCATCACACGCATGTTTTTCTTGCCAACACTTACAATCGCAGCAATGGCAAGCAAAAGGAAAAGTATTGGCCTTAGTGAAGCCACCCATGGAATTTCTTCCTCAGTATAGCTTATGGCAACCGCCTGACCGGTTGTCTTCTCTGATTCGATTATTGCCCTGAATGTTCCTGTCTGCCCGGCTTTCTGGCTGAAAACAACAGGGTTGTCAAGTTTTTGTCCCGCCGAGATTCTGGCCGTATAAAGCTGTTTGCCGTCTGGGGCAAAAACCTTTGCAGTAAGAGTGCCACTCTCATAGGCCCCATGGAAGCTGAAGTTGATTTTTTGTGAGGGATCCTTTGCTTCCTGGATGGCTTCCGATGCTATTCCAGTAAAATTTGTAAACCCGGTATCATACTTGGGGTTTATCTGGACAATGCCGGAAGCGTTTTCACCCAACACCTCGACCTTAAAAATACCTGGCTCTTCAGATGTTTTGGCAAATGTGAAAATGCCCCAGGTTGCCCTTTCAGTTTCACTCTGGTTTTTCTGGAATTCAGCATTTGAAAGGAGGGTGCCTTCCTGCATGGTTTTCCCAGATGGAGTTTCGATCCTGTATTTGAGCGTGCCCGAAGTTTTCCTGAAATTGATTTCAAAAGCCAGCGGGAGCTGGACTGAAGAAACAATCATCTTTGAAGAAAAAGCAGTCCCGTTTACATTGGAAAACTCAAGGGGACGCTTTGAAGCGAGCGGTGATTCGACTTTTGCTGTGCAACCTGCCAGCAGAATCACGGCGGCCAGACAAAAAACCACAAATGATATTTTTCTCATTGTACCCATGATATTGAGGAAAAGGGTTAATGTAAATTATTTTCATAAACAAGTCATAATTGGGAAATTTTTACGCTGTGTTTTTTATTCACAGTAATCAATAATTTATTCTCTTTTTGCAACCAGGAAGTTAACTAATGTAAACTATTTGCTATAAAAGACACCAAATATAATCATATAGTTCATTTAGAAACACAAAGTCAAAACTGCTGTATAAGATTGCACATATAGCCACATATGGGCCATATAAAACAAAACATCATCAATACTAAGTTTTTTGGCAAAAATATTTTTCAACATCGACGCAATGAGCATCGGGCTTGAATTGTCAGATAAAGTGTTATATGATTGCTTATCATGAGGAGAATAGTGCCCGTCGTATGTACCATTTTAATAGCCGCAGTTCTTTTTTCACTGAATTTTTCAGCCCCTTTCACAACACAGGCCAGACAGAATTTAGTCACCTGCATTGTCGAACTCGCTGATTACACGGGGCGGGGTGAAACAAGCTCAATACTGACTGCCAGCCAGCACAAAGGGTTTCTTGAGGCACTAAAAAGGGGCCATCCAACAGCATCGGTCAATTTTGAGTACTCGATTCTCTCCTCAGGTTTTTCGGTAAATATCGCGCAGGACGAGATAAATGATCTGGCATCACTTCCTGACGTGGAGCACGTTTATTTCACAAAATTTTACTATCCGGTTCTTTTTGAATCCGTAGAGAGCACCAGAGCAAAGGAAGCCTGGGATTTGAAAGATGGCCAGGGGCAACCGCTAACCGGCAAAGACGTGCTTGTTGGCATTGTCGATTCCGGCATAAGCTACGACCATCCGTCACTCTCAGGAGGATTCAATCCTGGCTCAAAAGTCTGTGTTGGCTACGATTTTGCAAACATGGACGATGATCCAATGCCGGAACCAGGACATGTCGGCTGGCATGGAACACACTGCGCAGGAATTGTTGCTGGTACCGGACTTCCTGGAATTCCAGGCTCAGATCCGGCGCCAAGCGGAATAGCACCCGATGCAAAACTTGGTGCCTACAAAGTTTTTGGCAAAAGTGGCGGAGCAAGGAATGACAGGGTGATGGCCGCGATAGAGAGGGCCTACAAGGACGGATGCAAAGTAATATCCCTGAGCCTTGGAAGTAACTACGTCTGGGCAGACGAGCCAGTTTGCAAGCTGATAGACAGGGTGGTCGAAAATGGCGTTGTCGTAGTGGCCGCAGCCGGAAACGATGGCGATCTGTCAAGGGATGAACTCCCATACAAAGTAATCTCGCCTGGTGGGGCAAAAAATGCAATATGCGTCGGGGCTGTTGATGATTCGCAATACCCGCACCTTGTGGCTGGCAATGTTGATTGCCTGCCAGAATATCTGACCTATTCAAAACCCATAGATGATCCAATCACAGGTCCTCTGGTTTTTTGCGGCCTTGGAAAGATTGATGACGTAAAAGATATTGATCTCACAGGCAAAATAGCCCTCATCAAAAGGGGCGACAACACTTTTTTTGACAAAGCAAACAATGCACAATCAAAAGGGGCTTTGGCTTGCGTCATTTTCAACAACGAGGAGGGGGACGTACAAGGAACGCTTGGCTCTTCAAGCATCAATATCCCCGTTGTCGGTGTGTCAAGTGATATAGGTGACAAATTAAACGGGTTTGCCTCCACCGGCAATAGCGCCATACTGGACGTCAAAAGCAAGCTTGGTCTGATGGCCAGCTTTTCCTCGCAAGGCCCGACAAATGATTTCAGGTTGAAACCAGATGTTTCTGCACCCGGTGTCAATGTCCTCTCGGCCGTTGGCAGCAACAGCTATGTGAGGATGTCTGGAACAAGCATGGCCACACCAATGGTTTCAGGCGCATGCGCCATACTGATCCAGGCCCACCCGGAATGGACACCATTTGATGTGAGATCGGCAATAATAAACTATGCTGTTCCGCAAAAAGACAAAGAAGGCAACCAACATCCAGTCCTCTCGCAGGGCACCGGAAGGATCGACATTGTTTCATCAATAGGCGCCAAAGCACTCTTCAGCCCAACCTCGATCGACCTTGGGTATATAAAATCCGACTCCACCGCATCGGTAACGGTCAGAAACACCACAAAAACCCCGCTCAAGGTAACAGTGACCAACGAGCCAGAAGGCGGGCAACCCTCAAAAATCGGCGAAATCACACTCAAAGCTTCAGAATCCAAACTTTTCACCACCAGTATCACACCAGACACCTCAACAGCTGGTGCGCATGCGGGTTATCTTGTTTTCGACTATGGCGACTCAAAGGCCAGGGTGGCCTACCTCTACTTCACGGGAGATAAACCCAATCCTCCAACAGTTTCCGCCATAGAGATGCCTTTGCCGGCCTTCTCGCCCAATGGTGACAGAAGGGGCGACTATCTGAGTGCAACAGTATCCCTGAACAAAATGGTGGACGGTTTTGAACTGGACTTGACAGACACAAACAACAAAATCTTGACCATCCTTGATTACTCATACGGGACCCAGGGCGGTGGAATGTGGGACCTCGGCTGGGACGGCACTGTAGAAGGAGCAAAGATCCAGGACGGAGTTTACAGGATACACCTTTACACCCTCGCAACTGGAAGAGATCCAAGGGAACAGGCAAACTGGGAACATTTTGGGCCAATCGAATTTATGGCCACAACAAAGGCCCCGTTGATACAATTGAATGCAACAAACGGGAAATTCTACAACCTCGATGGACCTGTGACATTGTCCGGCTCAATCAAGGACCCACTCTTTGATTTCCAGGGGCTCGGTGAAAAGGCCTTTGAAATGGTTGTTTTAAACTCTGAAAAACCATTGGAAATAAAGGAAGACGGCAGTTTCAATTTTCAGACCTCGCTTAAGAGAGGCGACAACTCAATCTCAATAACCGCATTGAACATAGCAGGCTTGAAAACAGTTCTCACAATCACTCTCCAGTCTCTCAGAAAAGCAGAAATTTCCTGGGACAACACTGGAATAACAGTGAATGGCAAAAAAATTGCCGACATTTCATTCAGGATTGTCGACAATGAGATAATGATTGATGCTTCAAAACTTGGCCTTCTTGTCGATGGAATCGCGTTCGATAAAAAAGGACAGAATCTGACTTTCACGCTCGACAAAAAAACTGTTCTGATGATGATTGGGCAACCATTCGTTATAGTGGATGGCAAAGCGTTTTTCTGCAACCCGCCTGAAACAAAAGACAATGTGGTAATGATTCCTCTTGGAGCATTGGTAACCGCTTTCGGCGGAGACGTTGAAGATTCAAGGGCAACAATAGTCTGGAGGGGTGATTGAACTGGATTGATTACATCTTTCTAGCTTTTGTTCTATACATGGCCATCAAGGGGTTCATCATAAGATTTTCCGGTGCAATCCTCGGGAGTCTCGCAACGCTCATCGCCTGGATTGCAGCATTTTTGCTTGCCGCTCCAGTAAAAAATCTCCTCCAGTCATTGTTTGGTGTCGTCTCGTGGCTGGCATCGCTACTTTCACCTGCCATACCAGGAACACCACTCCAGGGCTGCTCAACTGTTGCAGATGCACTGGTAAAGTGCGGCCTCCCGCAATGGGCAAAGGGAATGCTGGGAAGAGTTGTTGATCAGGGATACACAGTTTCAACAACCGGCGACCTCATCTCCTACTGGGTCGCAAACACGATAATCGTAGTGTTAGTGTTTATGCTATTGCTCATAATAATCGGGTTTTTCACAAAAATGCTGGTTGAAAGAACCAAGCTTTCGCTCCCGCAGGAGGGTTTTGTCCATGACTTCGACAACCTCCTTGGTGGAGTAACCTATGCCCTTCTGGCCTTTTTTACTGGGTTTGGCATCCTGGCCATCTTTGCAGCACTTTTCCCCGCAGATGTTGCATGCAAATCACCTGTGGGAACATATGTTTCACAATCATTCTTCGGAGGTCTGGTCTATAACAACTTCTTGGGAATTCAAACAATTTACGGCTCAATCACTCGCCTTGTGCTTGGCTATTAGCCTGACACTCCCCTTCACCATATCAGCAAGCAAGGAACCGTCCATAAGGGTCGGGTTGGGGTCAATTGCCAAAGAATTCACCATTGGCGGGACAGACCAGTTCTCTGTCATCGAGGCGTCCAGTGGAAAAGTGGCGTGCACCCTCCAGAAGGAAACAAAATGCCTCGTCCAGGACGGCGAAAAGGCAGTTTATTCAGTATTCATAGACACTTTCTACACCAGCACGGATGCTGAGAACTTTGCCAAAACACTGCTTTCAAGGTTCCCGGCTGGTACTGGCTACAACATCGTTTCACAAAAAGGTGTTTTTTCACTCGAGATTGGCGAATATCAGACAGAGGACGAGGCAAAAAATACCATAAAGTCTTTCCTGTCCGATCTTCCAAAAGCAGCAGTCGTTGCGCATGCCGGTTTGACAGTGAAAATTGGCGACAACATCGTCATCCATCCCATCGTTACCGGAAAGGCCACAAAGATATTCACTATTGAAATAAAACAGGGGCAATACGCAAAATACAACGGCAGGAGATACCGGGGGATACTTGAGCTGTTTTATTCAAACGAAAAATTCGTAATGGTCAACACTCTCCCATTTGAGGATTACCTGAGGGGTGTCGTTCCTGTTGAGATGCCGGCACTGTGGCACATCGAAGCAGTGAAATCTCAGGCTGTTGCGGCCAGAACATACGCAATACGCTACATCGACAGGCCAACAAACTACGCCTACGACATCTGTGCAGACACCGGTTGCCAGGTATACGGCGGTCTGGACCGTGAACAGCCACAATCCAACAGGGCAATCGATGAAACAAGGGGAATGGTGGCCATCTATCAGGGAAAACCCATAGATGCAGTATTTTTTGCCAACTCAGGCGGCTACACCGAAAATTCCGAGTATGTTTTTTCAAGCCCGACACCATATTTGAAAGGTGTCCCTTCACCAGGCGAGGAGGAATCGCCACGCCACACATGGTTCAAAACAGTGCCCATGGAGGAGTTCCAGGAGCTCTTCAAGCCACTGGTCAAAACCGACATAGGCGAAATAATCGACTGGAAACCAACAAAACTGGGGGTCTCTGGAAGAACTTACGCGGGTTCTGCCATCGGAACAAAAGGTGAAGCCAAGGTTTCAGGTGGAACTGTAAGGTCGGCATTTTCACTCAACAGCACCTGGTTTGACGTGGTTTTTGCTTCAGGATTTGTTGTTTTTTGCGGAAGAGGATGGGGCCACGGCGTCGGACTCTCACAGTACGGTGCCAAGGCCATGGCGCAATCCGGGAAAACATATTCCCAGATTATATCCCACTACTATCAGGGGGCATTGCTCACAAAATGGTATTAAACCGCACATCTGATGAAACGTATTTAAGTTTGACCGGCAAAAGAATGGTATTTATAAACCAATACGCATTTTTTCTTTCCGTAGCAGGTTTTCAAAACCAAGTGTTTGGGAAGGAGGAATTATGAAAAAACTGGCAACGTTTGCATTGCTGTTTTTTCTTGTTTTGGGTGGGTTCTGCGGGACAGCATCGTCTCAGGACATGGCAACCCTGTGGATATCACCCCAGCTTGAGTGTGTAACAGTGGGCTCGGAAATCCTCGTGCAGGTGAAGATAACGGAATGCCCCTTCGCCTACGGGATCGGTGCCCAGATACTTTTTGACACCCAATATCTCGAGATCAACCCTGACAAGGTGGTTGAGGGCGAATTCTTCAGGCAAGACGGCGCCACAACATATTTTGCCAGCAAGGTGACCACTGACCCGCAAAACCCAAAGGTCGGCAAGCTAATATTTGGCATCACCAGGTTCAATGACCAGAACGATTCATACGGGCCAATAGCCGGAGAGGGCCTTGTCCTGTATTTTTCGGCAAAAGTGAAGGTTGTTGGCGAGTGCGCGCTCGGCTTCAAAGAGGTCAATCTGATAAACCTCCAGACAAAGCAGGGCGAAACCTCTCTGGAGAAAGTGCCTGTGAAACTGGAAGAATCAAAAATAAACATTTGTGCAAAAGACAACATTGCCCCAAACGTGACCATAACCAAGAGCCCGCCGCTAGACACAAACCAGGTCATAGGACAGTTCTGCTACCAGGCCACAGATGACAGCACCCCGCAGGACAAGATCCAGTATTCGGTAAGGCTTGAAGATCCGATCAGGGGCGGCGAATGGACACCGTGGATGGACAAAACCTGTTATTCCTACACCTTTGGTGCCCAGGGCAAAAACACCTTCTGCGTCAGGGCAAGGGACGAGTTTGGAAACGTCTCCCAGCCTGCATGTGTGACAATAAATTATGATTCAACCCCGCCAATCCTTGAGCTTGCCCCAATACCTCCAGAAGTCGAAGAAGTCACATACAACCTCTGCGGCAAGACAGAAAAACCGGAGACCGGAATCTCGCTCCTCGTGCAGGGTGCAAGGGTGCCAATAAACAATGATGGTACCTTCTGTGTCCAGCTCAGGCTCGTGGAAGGCCCGAATACCGTGCACGTTGCGGCAATCGACAAGGCCGGCAACATAGTCCAGGAAACACATTCCGTATCGCTCATCAAGAAAACCACCATCATAATGAACGAAGGCCAGCGCCAGGGAACAATCAACGGGAGCGTTGTGATAATTGACCCACCACCAACAAACATCAAAGGTCGTGTGCTTGTTCCACTAAGATTTATCACTGAAGCCTTCGGCATGAACCCAACTTATGAGGCAACAGAAAAACGTGTCGATATTATCTGGACAGTCAAGGAGGGTGGAACACCGGTACAGCACCACCTAAGGCTCTGGGTAAACAAAAAGAACTACACACTTGACGGAAAAACGATGTTCCTTGACGTTCCACCACAAATCGTTTCCGGAAGGACAATGGTACCGATAAGGTTCATTGCAGATTCTTTTGGTGCGACAACAACCTATGACTCGGCAAACCGCAGGGTCACGATAGTATACGTGAAGAGATAAAGGAGGAAAGCATGAAGAAGATCCTAGTTTTGCTGCTTTCTGTGGCCATAATGGCACCACTTGTTCCGTTCCCCGCAACCATTCAGAGCACCATCGCCGCGGACGGATGTTTTGATACAAGAAAAGGAAACAACTTCAGGGACGGCGTCTACCAGGGCACCCAGATAAATGCACCCGCCCTTCTTCAAACATGGTACTGGCAGAGCATAGCCAATATCTCTACACCCCCTGTTGCCTGCGGATCAAGGGTCTACATCGCATCAAACGACCGCAAGGTGCACTGCATCGACAGGACGACCGGCGAAGAACTCTGGGAAACAACAGAGATGTCCAACTTCCCGATTTCTTCCCCAACAATCAATGTCGGCACCCAGAACCTCTATGTGGCAACCGGTGGACAGATTGAACGCCAGTCAGTGCTTTATTGCCTTGATGCAGTAACAGGCACCCAGAGATGGCAATGGACGCCAGGTTCAGAGGGGAGCACGGCCCAGATAACATCAGGCCCGACAGTTGTTGGTGAAAATGATGGCCTGGTGCCAGGGCAGATGATGGTCATTGTGACTGTTGACAAGGGCGCAATCTTCGCCCTTGACTACAAGACAGGAACAAGGATATGGGGATTTGGTTTCAATGGCTTCCCGCAGTCTGATCCAGTCATTGCAGAACAAAAAATCTTCCAGCTCAACACCCTGGGTGTTTTGACAATACTTGACCTCAAGACCGGAAAGCTCATCTCGCAGACGGTCATCGACGACAAGGAGATGTACGAGTTCAACAACACCCCGTGCTACATCCCAAGCTACAACCTCCTGATTTGCGCCTCAAGGGGCAAATCAGTACTCGGCGCAAAGGGAAAGATATACGGAATAAACACAACCACCGGCAACGTCATCTGGGGCAAGAACATGGAGATTGACCAGTTCCACAGGGCTGGCCCGTCTGTTGTAAACCCGCCGGTAGTCGAGAACACCGGTATCCTCATCGGATCAGACACCGGAACGGTCTACATGATAGACCCGCCAACCGGAAGGATGCGCTGGTCAAACAAGCTCGGTATGCCAATCACCACAGACATCATAGTCTCTGGAAAGTACGCATTGCTTGGCGCCGCCAACATGCTCTATGCAATTGATGCCGCAAAGGGCAACGTTGTATTCAAGCAATCGCTTGGGAACACCATAACAGGGCACCCGATCGTCAACGAGGGCATGGTTTACTGCGCCTGCAATGATGCAAGGCTGTATGCCTTCTCGGACCATGACGACTTCACAATAGACGCACTTCCAAGGTCAGAGGGGATATACCCTGGCAACAAGAGGTCATTCAAGGTGACTATTTCGGCCACAATGAATTTCTCCCATCCGCTCACACTATCTGCGGTTGGCCTCCCGACCACACTGAAGGCACAGTTTTCAAAACCGTTTGTTTTCCCTGGAATCGAACCAGTTGAAGTTGATCTTACAATTGATGCATCACCAGAGGCACAACCAGGAAACTACATCTGCAATGTAAGCGGAATGCTGCTTGGCAGGGAAAGAAATGCCATCATCCAGATCCAGGTTCTTCCGCCACTGGCAGGCGACTTCAAGTTGTCGGTGTCATCAGACCAGCTCTCGCCTGACAGAAACGTTAATCAGGGAGACTCAATATCGTTCCAGGTAAAGGTGGAGGCAATTGGCGGATTCAACGCGGAAGTGGCCTTCTATCCGAACCAGTCAACGCTCCCGCCAGGCATGCAAGTCTACTTTATTCCGGACAAAATAACGCCCGATGGCTACGCAACTGCAGTCATCAGGACAGACACCACAACGCAGGCAGACAGGTATGTGATTGAACTTCAAGGCCACGCTGGTGGAAAAGTCAGGACCACAAACGTATGGTTCACAGTCGGCGGATTTGACACCGAAGACTGGACGCAGTTCCAGCAAAACATCTTCAAAACAGGCGCCAATTCCAAAGAAAAATTCCTGACTGATCCGGAACCGCGCTGGGATTTCAGCTTCAAGCCAGAAGACAACCCGGAGGCCGTGGTCAGATATCGCACACAACCAATAAACGGGATGGGCAAACTGTTCGTTGTTGCAGAATGGGAATCAAAAGACAACTCGAGAATACACAGATCTTCGCTGATCTGCCTTGACGCCGTTCTGGGAACAAAATCGTGGTCATTTGATTTCGGAAAATCCGTCTCGGAAGTTGACAACTTTGACGACAACGAAGACAAGCAGTGGCCAGTCATGTGCACTCCAGCACTCGACACTGAAAACGGCTACATATACATCGGCTCTCTCGATGGAAACTTCTATTGCATCAACGCAAAAACTGGCCAGAGGGTCTGGGGCTTTAATACAACAAAGCCAATCAGGACATCTGTGCTTCTGCTCAAGCAACCGGAAGTGCCAACAAAGAGGGTATATTTTGCAACAGTCAATGGCACAGTCTACTGCATGGCCGCTCACACAGATATTGACACCATAATATGGAAGCAGCAGCTTCCAGCATCCTGCTACGCCCCATTCTCCTATGCATTCAACAGGGTTCCGCAGGTAAACAAGGGAACAATCCTTGTCCCTTGCATGGACGGCAAGGTTTACGAGCTTGACGCTCAAGATGGAACCAAGTACTGGGCATCAGAGTTCTTCAAAGCCCAGCCAATCAACGCCTGCCCTGTCGATGTTGACAAGGGCGAATTCTACTTTGCAGGTGCCCAGGGTGCCACAGATGACAACTACTGCTATGGCAGCTCGATGATATACAGAAACAACATATCCGACGGCTCAATGCGCTGGCAGCTGGCAACCTTCGGGCCAACGTTTGGCTCTCCGGCACTCAGGATCAACCCGGACAAGGACGTTGTCCACGTCAACGCAAACTGGGGCATCACTCCGGAAATAAGGACACAGACAAACAGGTTTGTCAGGGTCGAGTCAGAAAACAGACAAAAGATCCTGGACAATGTCATCGGTGAGTGGAGCTGTGAAAAGAGACAGTATTCTTATGGTTCCGTGATCATCGACAAGGACGCCCAGTCCATGGTTTACAACAAGGACGGCCAGATATACTGCTTTGATCCAAACGGAAAAACCGTCTTCACAATCAAGACAAACAGGCCAAGCAAGTCCCACCTGACATTCTCCAGAAGAATGCTGTATTATGCAACCGAAGATGGCCATGTCATGGCTTGGGCCCAAAAGTGGGGATTTGGCCTTGCTCCTGAAACTGGCAGTCCGGTCATTTGCCAGGGAACATCAATGCCACTCAACATCTTCTTCAGGTCGGAAATCCCGCTCAAGACCGCGGTCAGGTTCAAGATAATCCAGGCACCGCCAGACACAACAACAACATTCAGCCCGGATACCCTGTCAGCTTCCGGAACTACAACACTTTCCATAAGCGTTGGCGAAGGCTGTCCAGAAGGAACGCACATCATGGTGATCCAAGCCTATGGCGCAGGGTTTGAGAGAAGCGCCACCATCAGCCTTGTAGTAAGAAAACCTGCACCCGGGGACTTCACATTCACGGCAGACAAGACAAAAGTAACGCTTTACGCAGGAGAACCGGCTGAAATCGGACTCACGATTGATGCGGCAGGTGGATATGTGGGCGCAGTGTCGTTGTCTATCGACGGCCTTCCAAAAGGTGTCACAGGGTCATTTGCCCCAATCATTACACCTGTTCCTGGAAAATCGAAATACAAACTGGACATAGCCAAAAACACGGCCCCCGGGCTGTACAACCTCACATTCAGGGCGGAGGGTGGATGCAAGTCACACACCTTCCCGGTCACACTTGTGGTTGAGCCACCTGTTCCCGGCGACTACAGATCAAAGCTGGCAAACCCGGACGACAGGGATATAGTGATGTGGCTGGGCGAAACAAAAGAAGTTGGCATCGCAGTTGACTTCCTCGAAGGATATAACTTGCCTGTCACATTTGAAGTGCTTGGCAAAAACGACTTCCCGGGAATAACATTCACATTCAAACCAAGCGAGGTTGTCTCTTCAGGCGTCGTGTCGCTGGTTATCCAGTCAGAATTCCTCGGACAGCCAATAGATGGCAAGCGAGTAACCATTGTTACCAATTCTGGGCGAAAGGCCCCGAAGATGCAGGTCAGCTTCATCCTCACTGTAAAGAAGGAGCAGGGTGGGTTCTCGATAAGCCCCAAGGAGGGCATACTCCAGATATCCGCCGGCCAGATGGCCATGGCAGTGTTTGAAGTCAACATGACATCAAACTTCAATGCTTCCGTTTTGTTCTCGCTCAATCAACGAGAAGCATGCAAGGGCATCGAATACGAATTCCTGCCAAAGAGACTTGCCCCAAGCAGGCTCACCCAGAGAGTTGTATGCCTTATTAAAGTCCCGCCAACCTTCCTCGATGGCGATGCCGATGCTATCCAAAAAGGGTTAAAAGAATGCCTGTTCCAGACAGTTGGCATAGGTGGTGGCCAGAGGGTGGCTTCAAGGGACGTCCTGCTGAGGGTCTACAAGACAGACTCGCCACAAATGGTCAAGTTCACTCCTGAATACAAAGGTTTGAAGAAAAAGGCTTCAGATACGGTCGACATAGAGATTGGCAACCTTACCAATGCCTGCGCGATAGAATTTGACATCATCTATGACCCGCTTGCAATCGAAATCATCGACATCACCGAGGGTCCACTCATGACAACCGACCTAAAGAGATCGGCATTTGTGAGGACAATCGATTCGAACATAGGCATCGCACATGTCGCCTCTACAAGGGAACAGGGTGCAGGACCAATATCGGGCACTGGCGTTTTCTGCAGGATGCAAGTCAAGGGAACAAACATCACGCAGGAAACCAGGGTCAGGATTGCCAATATAAAGGTTTTTGACTGCAACAACGGGTTTGTTTCGGTCAGGACGATGACCGGGACCGAACCAACACTCAAACTCACAGTGTCCGGCTTCCTCCCAGGAGACGTAAACGGCGATGGAAAAGTCGACACCCAGGACCTAACACTCCTCGGCAAGACGTTTGGACTCTCCAGGGGAGACCCGAACTTTGACGCGAGGGCAGATTTCAACGAAGATGGAATCGTTGATGGAATGGACCTCATCATACTGTGTATGAACTGGGGTGCCACCCTTGGCAACGAGGGCGCAACTCCCTGAGGCAAGACAAATCAGTCAATAATAAAAAAAGCCGTCCCCAAAAGGGACGGCTTTTTTTATTTTGTGTTTCAAGTGCAAGGTATCAGAACGCCGGGCACATCTCCGGTATGTTCATGCAGACAAAAATTTTGGGATCTTTTACAAGGCTCTCGTAGAGACTGCCAAAAAGACCATTCAGTACAGGCATTTCTGTTGGGCCAAGAAACCTGAGTGGAGGATGTTTATAATAGGAGGAGTTCATAACCCATGCTTCCTCGTTCTCTCTCTCAATGCAATAGTAGCAACCGCCATGATGCTCTCTAAAAACATCATATTCAGAGGTAAACTTGCTTGAGATGACATTGGCTGTTACAAGAAAGTCCTTCGATGGATTGATTGTGACGTGGCCATACCCTGGCGGGATAAGAACCTGCGCACCTCTGCCAGCCTCAATCACAACGGCATCACCCATGTTCCAATCCTGCAAAAAAAACAGGGCGTTTCCAAAGAGGACTTCATAGATTTCAGGATAGGCTTCGCCACCAGGTGTTTTTGGGTGGTAGTGACCAATTGTCTTCACATACTCTTTTCCAATCTTTCCGGGCGAGAGGACAGTTATGTCATATCTCAAATTGGCCGACTCAATTTTTTCCCTGTCCTGGGGTAAAGAAACACCCCTGTACATCCAGTAGAGCACATCAGGCCCAGTGCTTTGAGAATCCATGAGGAAATCTCTTGCATCATCAAGTTTCCTGATGGCCAGACCAGAGAAATCTGGTATCTGTGGGAAAACAAGTTCCCCATTTTCCGGATCAAAATAAACCTCAAATCCTGCTGATTTCGTCAAATCCATAATCTCACACTCCCAAAAATTCAGTTATTAAAAAAATCTTTCTTTAGAAAAGACTTTCTTCTTGTGATATATGAAGCCATGGCTTCACCAAAATCTTTCTTCAGGTCTTTTGGCACCATGCCACTCACATCTTCGACCATTGCCACTTCCTGATCAGATAGGGGCACTTTTAAATACTCCGGCTCTTTTGGAGTTGGAGCAATTTTTTTATCTGGCTGAGGTTTGGCAATTGTTATCCTTATCTCGCTGACAATCCCTTTTCCAAGCATTTTTGCTATGTTCTCAACAATCAAGCTTTTGTGGTTGGCAAGTTCTGCGCTCCATGTGGAACTGTCACATCTTACCAGAAGTCCCCCTTTGAGCAACCCATAAGGCTCTGTATGTCTTGCAACAGCAGGGCCAACAATCGATGGCCATCTTGGTGCAATTATCGTTGCAGAGACGGCCTTCGGTATCCGTGATTTGTTCATCGAAACCATGACATGGCCAATTTTGATTGGTGATTTCTTCATTGGCCTGTCCTTATAAGATTATAGGACCCTTCAGGGGTTTTACAGGCACAGGTGAGAAAAGACTGGCAATATTTGGAAAGCAATTTAAGGGCCTCTTCCTGCCTCTCCCTGTCAAGCTCCGCGAGGAGATCGTCTGCCAAAAGAAGCGGCTCTATGCCCGAAACCTTTGAAATAAGATCGGCCTGGGCAATCTTGACAGTCAGCATGACCGACCTTGCCTCGCCTGTTGAGGCAAACTTGTCGACCCTTTTGCCATCAAGTACAAAGAAACAGTCGTCCCTGTGCGGCCCGATGAGTGTCATTCCCCTTGCTCTTTCAGCGGGCAACAACCTTGCAAAATCGTCTATTTCGATTGGATGCAACGGGCTAAAATCCATTCTGGTATTTGCTTTTTCCATAAAACTGTTGATCATTCTGGCAACTTCCAGCCTTGCCTCCCTGAGTTTCTTTGAGAGGGCAATAAAATCAAGTGTCATCACATCAACAAGTTTTTGAGGCTTGTCGTTCTTGAGGGCAAGATTCCTCTCCGACAGCGCGACCCTGAAATCCGAAATAACTGCTGACCACACCGGACTTATTTGCGAAGCCGTATCATCAAGCAGCTCCCTGCGGTGGGAGGGCGGGCCAACTGCAACCAGAGAGGAGTTTGGGGTTATTGTGACCACCTTGAACGCCTCGAGCAACGCTCTTGAAGTTCTCACTGGCTTTCCGTCCAGCAAGACGCTCTTTCGGCCATTAAAAGAAACCTCGACCCGGCTTTTGGTTGTCTGGTCAAAATCTGTCCTCAGATAGAATGAATCCTTGCCAAACGACACCGCATCAATATCCTGGCTGCCAAGCATGGATTTTCCTCTGAGGCAATACCCAATCGCTTCAAGGATGGTTGTTTTTCCTGTGGCATTGGGGCCCTCTATGACATTGAGGCCGCCCCTGAACTCAAAAGAAAACTCCTCCAGGAGCCTGAAGTTCGATGCCCTGAGAGTCTTTACAATCAACGCTGGGTTACAAGAATGTATTTGTAGGTGTCGTCGCCCTCTGTTTGTATGAGAACAGGGTGCAACGGTCCGTTTATGTTGATCTGGACCTGCGGGCCTGTCGTACCCTTGATTCCGTCAATAAGTTTCTTGATATCAAAGGAAAGCTCGACATCGGCACCATCGGTTGTGGCTTCTATCTTTTCCTCAACCTCTCCAATTTCAGGTGCAATGCCCTTGCAGACAAGCTCCCCATCCCTTGCTGCAACCGTGACCTTTCTTGAACTCTGCCTGACGATGATGTTGACCCTCTGCAGTGCAGAAAGGAGTGTCTTCATATCGACAATGACCTTGTATTCAAACTTGGCCGGCACGACCTGACGATATGGAGGATATTCGCCATCTATCAGCCTGCTGACGACCTTTACATTGCCAAATTCAAAACCAACCTGGTTCTGGGAAAATGCAAGCCCCACATCGCTGTTTTCACCTTCGCCAATCAGCTTGGCAAGATTACGCCACACTGTCCCAGCCACAATGACCTCGACTTCAGGCGATCCTGGAGTTGGTACTTCACAAATGGCCAGCCTTTGCCCATCTGTCCCTACAAGGTTAAATGTGCCACCCCTTATTGAAACAAGTGCCCCCAGGAGCTCCCGTTTGTCTTCCATTCTGTCCGAAAGCGCAGGCGTGACCCTGTCAACCGCACCAATGAGCGTGTCCCTGTCAAGGATAACCTTATCTCCGGAGGTCATCTCCGGGATCCTGGGATAATCTGAGGCATCAGCACAATTGAGTGTCACTTTTGCCTTGGATGACCTCATGATCATCTGGGAACCGTCACCAATTTCTATCTGGATATCATCACCAGGGAGGTTTCCTGCAAGCTCGGTGAATATCTTGGACGGGACGGTCGTCTGCCCCGGCTCTGAAATTGTGGCCGGAATTTTTACGCAAACCCAAGTCTCCATGTCAGAACCAGTAAGCTTCAGCTCGGAACCATCAGCTTCAATGAGAAGATTTCCAAGAAGTTGTATGGAAGGGCTGCGCGGCACAACAGTACCCACCTGGTTTGCGGCATTGACGATGTCTGCTTTTTTGGCTTCAAACTTCATTTCCACCTCCATGGAGGGTTTATTATAAACACAAGCTGGATGTTTGGCAATAATTTGAATGGTATATGTATGATCCCCGAACCAATACCGTAAAACTGATGAAGGTCAGGTTTACTCCGTCTTAACCTCGCAATCTTGCTAGTGGTTTTCTACTACCTAGAATTGTTCCTAAAAGGAGGCCTCGATGGATAGAAGAATTTGGGCCGGGATAATTGCCGGAGCAGCAGTGGTGGTTCTCGTGATCATAGGAATAGTTGCATACACAAACAACGGGGGGTCTCTCGCTTCAGCAAACAACTGTGGAAGCTCTTGCTCGGGATGTAGTGCAGAAAAAAGTGGATGTAGCGGTGAAAGCTACAACACAGAAAATGAGCAAATATCTGAAACCCCAACAGATTTGAAGGCGCTGGAAAAAGAAGCTGTCGATTACTACGCAAAAACGTATGGTGACAGCAATGTGACAGCAAAAACTTTCAATGCAGGTTGCTGCACTGGTGTTGCCATTATAAAAGATGGCAAAATCATTGACAGCCTGAAGTACAAGGACGGCCAGTTTTTCAAATGATTGGCCAGGCTGACAGACGTACAAGTGAAAGGGGCAAAATGGAACCCATTCTCAAAGGAACCAAAAAGGGCTTCTTGGGCCTCGTGCGTCAGTTCGGCATCATTATTGTTGGGCTTGCGCTTGTTGTGGGAGTAGTTATTTCAATGTATTCCCTTGGCTGGCTCACGCTCAAAGGTGTCCAGGAGACATACGGGAGCACAGAAACCCAGTCGGCCATCGAGATGCCGATAGGTGAGGTAGTCAGCAAATGCGACCAGATACCAGGAGACCTTGTCAAAGTATCAGGCAAGATAGTACTGGAATGCAAAATGGGTACCTGGTTCAGGCTGACCGATGGTGTTGATGAGATTTTTGTTGACTTGAAACCGGCCAATGTCGTGCTGCCAGACAGAACAGGCAAGATCGTAACGGTCTATGGCACCCCAAAACGCAGGGGCAAAGGCTGCTATCTGGAAGGTCTTCGGATTGAATTTTAGGAATTTCAAAACTACAGGGCCAGCTTTGCTGGCCCTTTCTTTTTTGGTGCTCTTTTCCAGCCCAGACTCAATAGCTTTTGAACCCACAAACCAGCTTGGTCTCGGAACAAGCAAATATAAGGATCTTTATGTTGCTGTTGCTTCTGAGGGCAAGGTAATGCACCTGGACACTGAAACAGGTATATATCTTGGTGATTTTGTATCATCAAAAGATATTGGCGCCGGCTCAATAACTGATGTTTCTGTCTGCTCATGTGGCGGTGCAATCGCCATGCTTGATGAAGCAGAAAAAACCATCAGGCTTTACGATTACGACCGAAACAAACTCTGGGACTACGATTTGAACGAACCAGAATTATCCTATGACAGACAGAGGGTGAATGCCATCGCTCTTTGCCAGGACTCTGATTATGAGCATGTCATAACAACCACCCCAGAAAAAATCTTTCACATTTCTCCACCAGGACAACAAAGCAAGATTTTCCCAAAAGAAACGCTCGCTGGTCTAGGCAATCCTGCCGGTGCCTATATGGATTTTATCAAACAGGTTTTTGTCTGTGATCCCGACAATTCGAGGGTCATAAAAACGACTGAATATGGCAACCTGACAGCATCGTTTGGGCAAGATATCCTCTCCCACCCAATCGATGTCTCGACCACTGAAGATAATGACAGAAGAATATGGGTGGCAGATTCAGGCACTAGAAAAGTCCATGTTTTTTCAGAAGATTTCGCACATCTTTTTGACTGTGGAGACAGTATTCTTCAAAATCCTTCAACTGTAATCTGTGATTACCTCGATTCTGGCTGCTATGTTGGAGAAATAGTAAATGGCAAAATAAACATCCACAAGTTTGACAAGAATGGCGTTTATCTTTTTTCAATAAAGGATTTGACGTCATTGCCAATCCAGAAGCTCTCCTACACTAAAAGTGGAAGCTATGTCCTGTACAACAGGTCTGGTGAAAACATAAAGCTCTCAACACCAGCAAAAAAATCATCCAGCATATTTATGGTCGAGTTAAGGGCAGTCTGTGAATCGCTGGGATTCGAGGTCTCCTGGGTGGCAAAAACCAGGACAGTGATAATCAAAAAACCAGGCGCATCTATAAAGCTAAACATCAGCACCTCAACGGTGGACTTGCCAGACAAACAAATAATCCTTGACCCAAAACCCACCATCATCAAATCAAGAGTTATTGTTCCTTCAACATTCTTTGATATGGCACTTGATGTCTCAAGCTCATCGTCCCAAGATACAATCTTTTTTGTCTCTCCAAAATTGCTCCCTGGCCAGTCATCCCCGCAGGCAGATATTGGCAAAGACCTTTTTGAGGTGAAATGCAACAAGTGTCATCAGGCACCATCACCGGACACAAAGGAAAGGGACGCTTGGCCAGAGATTGTAAAAAGAATGGCCTCTAAAGATCCTTCCTGGATAACAAATGTCGATTTGGACAGAATATCACACTATCTTTGGGGCCAAGGCAAGCCAGGCCAGAGACCGTAATGATTTTACTTGGTTATTTCTTCAATTGATTAATTTAGACATATTAACATTTTTCGATATGAACAAAAAAGCCAGAAATTTCACATGCTAATAAGATTATTTCCCGAATTTATATTTAATTATGGATTAAATTATTGAATTTTATAAAATGAACACCAATAGAATGGGGGCACAACTCAAGCTTAAACCCAGACTTAGTCTTGACGACCTTGTTTTGATATCCATGGAATTAAACTCTCATAAAGGAAAGCGCACCTACATCAGGAGGATGTCCATGAAAAAAAACACATTGGTTGCAACAATCACCACTGCATTGATTTTATTCGGATCATTTGCATTTGTTTTTGCACAACAGGACTACCACGATGAACTCATTCTTACCTATCCGAAACTGAAAGGTACAAAGATCGATAAAACTTGTCTTTGCTGCCATTTCATCCAGGAAGGTACAGGCCCAAGGAATCCTTATGGTGTAATGTATGAGAATGAAGGCACCTCTGACTTCGCAGCATTCGAAAAATTTGATGCAGATGGCGACGGGTACACAAATATCCAGGAAATCAATGCAAAAACATATCCTGGTGACTTCTCTGATTCACCATCACCAAAAAAATTCAAGAAATGTGTCACTTTCTTTACATCAAAAGACACCAAGACAAAGACAAACATCACTGTTTGCGTCGTTGGTGGAAAGAAAGTCGATATAGCGCCTCTTGGCGGGGCCGCCTATGAAAAATCAGGAACAATAATGGTTCCATGGAAACCAGTTGTTGATGGGCTCGGTGCGACTGCGGTGTTTAACGCCAAGGACGGAAAAGGCAGACTTGATGTCAAAAAAGGCAGCAAGGTAGTTGCACAGTTCTGGGTTGGAAAAGCAAAGGGCAAGCTCAACGGCAAAGACTACAACTGCAAAGTTGCTCCGGAACTCAAAGGCAAGAATATGTTTGTATCAACATTGGATCTTGCAGTCAAAACCCTTGGCGCCACTGAATCAAAGATAACAATGGGTAAAATCTGGAACTACAACCTTAAATAAAAGGCTGAACCTGAAATAAACAAATTCGTATTGAAGATAGAAAAACCAAGGAGGTATGTGTAAATGAAAAGGTCAATTGTGGCAATTCTGGTGCTTTCAGGGCTTATACTGGGTGCATTTGCCTATGTTTACGCCCAACAGGACTACCACGATGAACTCACTCTCACCTATCCGAAACTGAAGGGTACAAAGATTGACAAAACTTGTCTTTGCTGCCATTTCATCCAGGAAGGTACAGGGCCAAGGAATCCTTATGGCGTAATGTATGAAAACACCGAAGAGCTTGGCGATTTTGATGCTTTTGAGAATTTTGATGCAGATGGCGATGGTTACACAAACATCCAGGAGATCAACGCAAAAACCTATCCTGGTGATTTTACGGACCATCCCAGCCCAGCAAAATACAAAAAATGTGTTACTTTCTTCCTCTCACTCGATACAACAACCAAAAAACCAATCACTGTTTGCGTTGTCGACGGGAAAAAGGTAGATCTTACGCCACATGGTGGCGCATGTTATATCAAAAACGGCAAATCGATGGCTCCACTACGCATAGGTATTGAAAGCCTTGGTGGAACAGTTGGCTGGGTCGCCTCTGAAAAAAGGATCGACATCAAAAAAGGCAACAAACTTGTCGGGCAGATGTGGGTAGGTAAAAAGAACGCGAAGATTAATGATAAAAATTATCCGCTTGATACTCCACCGGAGATAGTCAGTGGAAAAACTTTTGTGCCAGTAAAAGCTGTTGGTGACGCACTCGGTGCAAAACTCATCTGGATAAACAGAGGAAAGATTGCAAATTTTGTTTTATAGTGTATAATCAAAATAAGAATTTGAAGTCCAAGTGATTTGGGCCCCGGATTTATGAGGCCTTTTTCACTATAAAAGGGCAAAAAGCCCAAATTAGTATTAGCTCCTGAAAAAGGAGCAGAAGGAAAGAGAAGTAGAATGCCAGAAGGAACTGTTAGGTGGTTTAACGCAAAGAAGGGTTATGGATTCATCACCCGTGCTGACAATGGAGAGGACGTTTTCGTACATTTTTCAGCCATTAGAGCTGACGGATTCAAGTCCCTTAAGGAAGGCGACAGAGTTAGATTCGAGATCCAAGAGACACCGAAGGGCGTGCAGGCGTCAAACGTTGCCATCTGCTGATCGGCTGCAGGTCTTACAATAACCATAGACCTCTACAGAGACGTCCTGGGCGGAGAAATCCCCCAGGACGTCTTTCATTTTATCAAGCAGAATTTTGTTATCTATTTCTTTCTCGTCAATTTTTCCGCAACGTTTGCATATCATATGAACAGCCTTTACAAAACCGAAGTGAGCATGTTGCTGGGTGAAATTGCTTCTGTGCACAACTCCAAGTCTAAAAAGAAGGTCAAGCACCCTGTAAACGGTAGCAATGTCGACATCCTGTCCACGCTCTCTTAGAGTTCTGTATATCTGTTTTGCGTCCATGTCATCATTTTCTTCAAGAAGCGCGATGACCGCTTTCCTGGGTTTTGTTATCCTGTAGCCAGCCTCTTTTAATTGCTCTAATATCATTGTTCCCCTCTTGCCCTGTAGACAAGGGCATTGTAAAGCATTATACAGGCCTGTTCCCTGGAGAGTTTTTGCCCGAGGCCGAATTTACCACTAGAGAACAGCCTTTTCTCTGCAGGGTCAATTATACCGGCAAAAATACACTTAAGGATGGCTTGTGAATACACATTGTCTTGTTTTATGTCAGAAAATGGCATTTTGTCGGCTTTCTTGCCAAGCCTCAAACCATTGGAGAGAACCTGGACGAGGAGTTCTCTTGTGCAAGCAGATGCGGGGTAGAATTTTCCTTTTCCGGATAGTGTTCCATGTTGGACAAGGGCGCCAATAAACGGCTCTTCCGGAGAGTTCTTTGGCACGTCTTCATAAGTGGATTTCCCCGGTTTTGGGTCAAGTCCAAGCAGTAGCACAACCCAGACAGCCATTTTTCCCCTTGTAAGAGATTCTTGGGGGTAAAACTGGCCATTCTCATTCTTCAGGATGTTCGCACAGCCAAGCTGGCCAATCTCGAAAAATGACCCGGATTTTTGCGCATCAGCAAAAAGCTCTGGTGACGGTATATAGTTTGCCCTGGCCTCTGACCTGTTGCCAGCCTCGTCTTCGCAAGAGATGAGTATGGAGCCTGATCCAGACGGAACCGTTGCACGAAGGAGCGTTCCCTCGACCCTTGCCGGCTTGCCATCAATCAAGACTTTTGAAGCGCTCCTGACATTGGCCAGAACTTCTATCTCGAGCGACGGTGTTTTGCCGCCTTTTGGCGAGTAGATGACAATGCTGGGCGGTGTGGTGTCTATCGTTACAGTGTGCGGTGCTGACCTCGCCAGAAGGCCATTTGATTTTGAAACCAGCACACATTCGTGTTTGCCTTCCACAAGGGTGGCCCAGAAAGAGAAAAAACCCTCCGGATCAAGATCAACGATTTTTTCGACACCATCTATTGTTATCAAAGTTTTTGATGCAGGTGGGGCAAAACCACTTATTTCTACGGATTTTGTATTTACAGCCTTTGACGGTGAAATGATCTGGCCGGGAAGGAGTCTGCCTTCCCCAAAACCTAACACCATGGCCAATCTTCTGATCAACTCAGCCTTGACATTCGCAAGGTCGACGTCCTGAAAACCAAACGAGCAGGCTATGAGATTGCCCTGCTTTATGATTGAGGCACCCTGACCAATGAATCTGGCCAGGGCATCTCCCCCCGAAATTACAGGAATTGATATACTGTAATTTCTCATGCTTTTTGAGGTGGATACTAGTATCCCCTGCAACTCATTCTCGCCCATGGACGCATAAACAGGTGAAGTGGCCGAATCTATCTGGACTGGTTCACCAAAAGCCCTGCAAAGCTCCGGACCGGCAATAATGGCACCTGCACCGCAAAGAAGAGCTGTTTTCACATTGCCTATCATCTCCATCTGGGAGCTTGAGATTTTCTCCGGATGGTTCCAGATGATAAGCCCGGAGGACACAATGTCTGCGGCGGTTGGCTGCTGGATGGTCTTGTAGGGTATTCCGATTTCGCTCAGCGTCAGCTTTATATCATCGGCTTCCTCAAAAACCACTGCTGCTTTCTGTGATTGCCTCATGTTAAGGGCAACCTTGCCGGGAGCGGTTATATCAACTTCCACAGGCTCTCTTCCCTTCGATACGGCCACAACCCTGTATTTGCCCTCGGGCAACCTTAGCTCGCCTTTTGCCGGGAATTTTATTGGCTCAACATTCTTGTCATTGAAAATGAGGTACCCATCAGAGCTGGATTCAAAAGAAACTCCAGACAGGGGTGCAGATTCAAGCATTATCTGCAAAGGGAGGTTTTCCGGCCTGTCTTCTAAAACAACTTTTTTATAGCCAAAACTGGAAATTTCAATTTTTGTTGCCACAAGCGGGAGGTGTGGCACAAAAATACTGCCCCCAGTAAAATCTATTGTTTCCCCGCCAATTGCTATGTTTCCGGAAGGCAGTTTGCCATCACCAGTTTTTATATCGGCCTTCCATGACAATGTGTCCTCAAAGCTATCGATACAGAGCTTTAAAAGCCAGCCCCTGTCTTCTTCCGAGGCCACATTTGGAAATGTGAACCCAAGGATTATTCCCTGATTTTTGAGGGTTGAAACTTTTAACCCCGCATACTTTTTGGGGCTTGTGCCGGCATAAGAAAGCAGGATTTTCGCCTTTTCGGACATTGGCACGAGGTTCGAAGTGGAGAAATAGGCGCTTGGATTGCCAAGCGCAAGGCTTTTGTAGGTTTTTCCGTCCCAGTGGGTCAGCGCTGCTCCACCCTCATCGCTTGGCCTGCAACCAAAATACGAATCCAGAAAAACAGTGGAATCGGTCTGGCCGATGAAAGAGGCACCGTAGAAATCGGAGGTCAGGACAAGCTTACCTCCCATGTCCATATATCCGCCAAGAATGCCAACGTCCTTGGCCGAGAGCGAACCCCCGGAGTTCCAGACCACATATTGGAAAGCGCCAAGTTGTTTGGCAGTCACATTGCCCTGCAGGGTTGACCATATAAAATAGGGCAATCCTGTTGAATCAAGGGCTGGTTTGAGTTTCCCCCTAATTGGTTCCGGGCTTACCCCCCAGACTGGCTTTCTTGTGTCAATAAAGGCTATTTTTGCCTTTTCGAGAGGCATTGAGGCAGACAAATCAGATGAAAGTTTTATCCTGAAACTCCTCGATGCGTGGCCAAAAGAAGTTGCAACAAATTCATGCTCGCCCTCCGGCAAAGCAAGCTTCAATGTTCCGTCAGGTGCCTCAAATGTCGGCAACGGGGAATCTTTCAGGGTGACCTTGCTGTCAAGATTGTTCTGGGTCCCCTCTTCATGCACCGTCAGGTCAAGCGAATGCTCCGGAAGCGGCTTCAGTTCGATAGAATTGCCTGCAAGGGGCGACGACTCGAAACCGAAAGCCCCTATCTTTGTCTCCTCGCCTGGTCTGGAAAGGAAAGTAAACGATTTTGCCTGTTCCCTTGAAACAACATACGAACGGTCACCAGAGGTGACATTTATGTCGCCCCAGAGAGCAGAACCAGTGGGCCACGTCACGGAAACAGTTTTTGGTTCCATTGACAGCGCAAGTGAAAGGCCGTCCCTCGCATCGACAAGACCTTCGCCATAGCGCCTGTCCCTGCCTGGCCTGCCAAGGTCGACTGAAGTTTTTGTCAGGAGATAGGTCAGGTCTTCCGGTGATATGTTTGATCTTTTTTCAAGCAAAAGCGCGCAAATGCCAGCAACATGCGGGGAAGAAAAACTGGTACCATCAGCAACGTCATAGGTTCTTCTTGGGGTGGCCACCCTGATGTTTTCTCCAGGTGCGCACAGATCAGGCTTGACCAGTGTCAATGAATCATCTTCATTCTCCCATACCACTTCGGCACCGCCGGAGAAACCGGACGCCTTGAGCCCGTAATCCACAGAACCAACGGAGAGGACTTCAGGCATGTTGCCAGGGTTGCTTGACGAGCCTTCGCCATCATTGCCTATCGAGGCAATGGGCAATATCCCAACTTTTCTAAGGTTTTTTATTGCGGTCTTCAGGTAGTCCATCGTCCCGGAAGCGCCAAACGACATATTGACAACTCTTGGATAATCATCGGTTGAAGGGTCATCATCAGGATCGGTTATCCACTGCAACCCGCCCAAAATCTGGGAAATGTTTCCAGAACCGTCAGGAATGACTGAGCCTACGATCAATTTTGCTTTTGGGGCTACACCAAGCGTTTCGCCGCAAACGACCGAGCAAACGCTTGTCCCATGGCCATCGCTGTCACTTGCCACGGTCTGGCCGGTCTTCCTGCCATAGCTGTCAAAAGAAGCAAAACTCTGGACTTTTCCGGCAAGCTCCGGATGGGTGGAATCGCAACCACTATCAAGAACGCCAACAAGCACGCCATCGCCCTTTGCTGACATGGCCCATGCCTCTGGCACATGCGTTGCCTTGAGGTTCCACTCTATATCAGTTTCTGCCTTCGATCGCCAGGCATGTGGCAGGTATATCTTCGTGTTGGGCAAAACGGCCTTCACGGAGCCAAGATTCTCAAGGCGTGAAAAAGCTTTCTGGGTGCCTGTGACGAGGATGCAATTCTGTATCCAGAATGGTCTGTACGAAAGCACCTCACCCGATAAGGAAAGGGCCTCCAGCTCGGATATTGCCGCAGACTGGGCAAGTGAGGTTTCTGTTTTCAACTCTGCCAGATTTTTTGCATCGGGCTGGTCAAACATCAACAGCCTTTCGACAACCTGGGTGGGTTGCTGGGCAATTGAAAACCCCGGCCACGCTGGAAGAAAAACCGACATCAAAAGAACAAAAACTAGAGCAACAGATATTTTTTTCATTATTTTTGTTTTAGGTCCTCACAAACAAATACACCCTTCGAAGTAAGGCAGGTTCCAAAACCCGGCTGTGTGAACCTTCTCACAAGACCAAACATGTCTTCATGGATACCTGTTCTATCGAGAGCACTCTGTATTCTATTCATCCCCTCCGACACCCTGGCAACAGAGGAGTCAGAGTATATGCCAAAGACCGGCAACGGCAGAAATTCGCAAAAATCTTCCCCACAGACACTCACTCCACCATCGCCAGCAACCATGCTGACGGCCTTTTTCATCAATCCTGCTGAACTGCCCAAAACAAAGATATTGTGTGAGTGGATCGGGGTCGTTGTGGCAAAAGCACCATTGACTCTTCCCAATCCTGTGACTCTACAAAATGAGATATTCTTTTGACCGGAGCGCACATTGATTACGCATGCAAAAACTGGTTCACTGGAATATTGCCCAGCTGCATCATCTCTGACATCAACAATCTCGCTGTTTCGGAAATCTGCATCATCAATATCAAAATCGACATCTGCATTCAGCGGACGCCTGCCCATATCACAAGTCTCAAGGTAGTCGAGAAGCTCGCCAGTCACCCGCTCACCGGACAGGAATGTTGAAACCACATTTAATGTCACAGGATCAATCAAAACAAAATCGGCCCTCTTGCCGACGGCAAAACTACCCCTGTCGGTCATCTTCAGGGCTGAGGCAGTGTTTATGGTTGCCATCTGGATCGCTCTTGCTAGCGGGATGCCACTTTGGACAGCTTTTCTGACACAATTGTCGATTGAACCCTCTTCAAGCAACGTTGAGGGCCCGATGTGGTCCGTGCAGAAACTGAAAAAATGCTGGTTTTCGCTATTGCAGGCTTTCAGAGCAGGCAACAAGTCTCTGTCGAAACTGCCCTCCCTTGCCATTATCCTCACGCCGATTGCAAGTCTCTCTTCTGCTTCTTCTTGCGTTTTGCATTCATGGTCGCAGGACGCCCCTGCTGAAAAATACTCTTCAAGCGCCCGCCCGCCAAGGCCCCTTGCATGGCCATCCACAACCTTGTTTCGAAACAGCTTTATTTTCATGTCCATGCCATCACAATCTGGATCAATTATCTCGGAAAGGCCAACAAATCTTGGTTCTGCGGCAAAGCATGCCAGATCAAGATACGAAAGATCCACCCCATAATCTTCAAATTTGTACGGGGGGACACTTGACGGGGCATAGAATAAAATGTTTTTCTCAAAATCGCGGGTTGTCTGGTCAAGATACCTGACACCGGCAAGTCCTGTTGCATTAGCGGTATTCGAGGGATTGAAAACCACTGTCGTGACACCCCTGCGGAGCATTGATGCAAACGACCTTAGAGGATGGGAAACTGGTGTTTCCGGATGGGTGTGTGGATCGATAAAACCCGGAGCAATATAGGCACCGCCAGCATCATAAACTTTGACAGATTTTTTCTGGCCGAAACCGGCGAATTTTCCATCAGCAACTGCAACATGGCCATCAACAACCTGCCCAAGTGACGGATTTATTATCCTGGCATTCACGACCAGCAGGTCAACCGGCTCCCTCCCAGCAATCTTGTCCCTGAAACTCATTTTGACAGCCTTGAGAGGGCGTGCTTAATTATCTCCTCCGAGGAAGCACCTTTGCCCTTTATGCCATCGAACGCCTTCTCTATTTCACCAATCGAGAAACCAAGTGCACGCAATGCCGCCCTGGCTTCATCAATCTCGTCCGATTTGCCAATAGAACCTGGTTGTACCGGCATTCCGGCCATTACATCCCTCAATTCCAGGACTATCCTCTCGGACATCTTTGGGCCAATCCCGGAAACAGCCCTGAAAACATGGGCTTTTTCATGTATGACCGCATCGGCTATCTGGCCGGGTGTCAGTGTTTTTAAAAGAGAAAGGGCTGTTTTCCCCCCGACCCCGGAAACCTTGCTTGTTATTGTCTTGAGGAGTTTTGATTCCTGCGGTGTCTCAAAACCAAAAATAGTGTATCCATCTTCGCTGTTGAAGCGCCAGACGGTATACAGTCTCAGGCTTTTCCCAATCTCAACCCCGGACACCCTGCCAACAAGGATCTCAAACCCAATACCATTTACATTCAGGACAACAACTTCATCGTCAAAATCTTCTATCGTTCCATCTAGATGGTTTATCATTGTTACCTCAGCGAAAAGAGATGGCAAAGCCCAAGCGCACATGCATCTGCAACATCATCTGGTGAGGGTATGCTGGGAAGTCTCAAAAGCATCTGCACCATTTTTCCAACCTGGAGTTTGTCTGCGCTACCAGATGAAGTTACAGCCTGTTTGATCTGGTTTGGTGTATATTCGTAGACAGGCAGGCCCACCAGTTGGGCCGACATTATTATGACACCCCTTGCCTGTGCGACATCGATTGCCGTCTTGACGTTTTTTGAAAAAAACAGTTCTTCTACTGCGAAAGAGCTTACTTTGTATCTTGAAATGATTTCGGTGATTTTTGAATGTATACCAGAGAGCCTTTTCGGAAGATTGTCTTCCTTTGGGGTCTGTAACAATCCACATTCGACAAGCGAGAATGAATCGCCATCCGACTCCAGGATGGCCCATCCAATGCGGGCCAGCCCTGGGTCAACGGCTATTATTTTCATTCAAGCTCGCTTGCTATCTTCTCCATCTCTGATTCGTCCATCTCAAAGTTGGAATAGACGTTATTTACATCGTCATGGTCCTCAAGGTCATTCTGGAGCTTGAGGACTTTAACTGCGTCCTGCCCTGTGACCTTGACGGTACTCTTGGCATTATAGACAAGGTTTGTTCCTTTGACCTTGTAGCCGGACTTTCTGAGGGCCTCGGCCACCTGGTGCATTGCATCGGGGGGGGTTGTCACAATGAAAGTATCACCGTCTGCTTCAACATCACTTGCACCAGCATCGGCTGCTTCCATGAGAGCGTCATCAAGTGATTTTCCGCCACCTTCTACAATGATCTCACCCTCACGTTCAAAGTTCCATGCAACACAACCCTGCTCACCGAGTGATCCGCCATGTTTGCTGAAGATTTTTTTCAGCTCGGAGATCGTGCGGTTTTTGCTGTCCGTAGAAGCCTCAACGATTACGGCAGTGCCTGCCGGCCCGTATCCTTCATAAAGTGCTTCTTCGTAGGTTGCTCCTTCAATTTCTCCGGTCCCGCGCTGAATGGCCCTTTTTATGTTGTCCTTCGGCATTCCGGCTTCAGACGCCTTATCAAGGGCAGACCTTAAGCTTGGGTTATGGTCGGGGTTTCCACCCCTTTTTGCTGCAACAATGATTTCCTTGGCAATTTTGGTAAAAAGCTTGCCTCTCTTGGCATCGGTCACTGATTTCTTGCCTTGAATATTATGCCATTTGCTGTGTCCTGACATCAAACCCTCCTTGCGATATCGCAAAAAAAATTATGGATTTTTATATCACCTGTCATCTCTGGGTGAAAGGCAGCGCCAAGAAAATTGCCTTGCCTCACGAAAATGATATTGCCTTCCTTGTCGCAGGAGAGCACTTCCACTTTTTCACCAACCCTTGTGATGAAAGGGGCCCTAATAAACGCGACCGACACATCACCAATATCCTTGGCGTGTATCGTTTCGACGTGCGATTCAAGCTGGCGCCCATATGCATTGCGCCTGACTGTTATGTCCATTATATCCCATGTTGGCTGATTTGGGTAGCCTTCAATGTCGTGTGACATCATTATAAGCCCGGCACATGTCCCAAATATTGGAAATCCCTCTTTTGCAAGAGAGATTATTTTTTTGTCGAGTCCGATCCTGTTTGAGAGCTTCCAGAAGGTTGTTGATTCACCGCCAGGAAGAACAAGCCCGGACAGATTGTCCAGGTCCTGTGGGTTCCTGACCTGAACCGGTGTGCAACCAGAAGCCTCTATTGCCTTTATGTGTTCGGCAACATCACCCTGGAGGGCGAAGATGCCTATCTTCACCAGCCCCTCCTGGCAAGTTTTTCTTTATCATCCAAAACATCAATATTGATTCCAACCATGGCTTCGCCAAGATTCTTCGACACTTCTGCAATGACTTCCGGTTCCTGCCAGTGGGCGACTGCATCAACAATGGCCTTTGCCCTCTTTGCCGGATTTCCTGACTTGAAGATGCCTGACCCAACGAAAACTCCATCAGAGCCAAGGTGCATCATCAATGCTGCGTCGGCTGGAGTTGCAACACCACCCGCAGCAAAATTGACAACCGGCAATCTTCCAGTTTCCTTGACCATCTTCACCAGTTCAAGCGGAGCACCAAGCTCCTTTGCTATTGTGGCAAGTTCTTCGTCCGGGGCCATGACAACCCTTCTGATTTCTCTCTGGACAGCCCTCTGGTGGCGAACAGCTTCAACAACATTGCCAGTTCCAGCTTCACCCTTCGTTCTTATCATTGCAGCACCCTCACCAATCCTGCGAAGGGCCTCACCAAGATTGCGGCAGCCACAAACAAATGGCACCCTGAATGCCCACTTGTCAACATGGAATTCCTCATCGGCTGGCGTTAGGACTTCACTCTCGTCTATATAATCAACACCAATGGACTGCAAAACCTGGGCCTCTATGGTGTGGCCAATCCTGCATTTTGCCATAACTGGAACAGATACCGTTTTCATGATTTCAGAAACCATTTGTGGATCAGACATTCTAGCCACGCCACCTTTTGCTCTGATATCCGCAGGTACGCGCTCGAGGGCCATTACGGCCACAGCACCGGCCTCTTCGGCTATTTTTGCATGCTCAGGGGTCACAACATCCATTATCACGCCACCCTTTAGCATGTCAGCCAAGCCCTTCTTCACCAAAAATAATTCCTTGTCCATCAATTGCCTTCCTTTCGAACAATATTTTAACCTCGGGTCCGCTTTATTCAAGAAATGTGTATTTACTTCTCACCTTGAGAACTTAACAATTAACGGTATGATATTCTTTCTGTCAATTATGGAAAGAATAGTCATTGCAGTTGGTGGAAACTCTTTGCTGTTGCCGGGCATGACCCAGACCGTCCAGAACCAGAGGGCGGCAGTATGGGAAACAGCCTTTCACATAGCAGCAGCGGTCAGTGCCGGATACGGCATTATAGTGTCACATGGGAACGGCCCGCAGGTCGGCCAGGTCATGAGAAGGTCCGAGCTCGCATCGCACGAAGTCCCGGAAACCACACTGGACTATGCCGTCGCAGAGACACAAGGTGGCATAGGATACCAGCTCCAGCAGGCTCTCACTGAGGAACTATCCAAAAGAGGGATCAAGAAGAACGTCATAACCGTGGTCACCCAGGTTGAAGTTTCCTCGTCGGACAAGGGCTTCAAAAACCCCACTAAACCAATAGGCAGCTTCATGGATGAAAAAACAGCCAAAGAAAGGGCCCTCACACTCGGGTGGAATGTTGTCGAGGACTCCGGAAGGGGCTGGAGAAGGGTCGTTGCATCACCATGGCCGCAATCAATCATTGAAAAAGACACCATCAAAGATCTCGTTGATTCAGGCATTGTTGTCATAGCCTGTGGTGGTGGTGGAATACCTGTAGTAAAGGGGCCGGAAGGACTGTCCGGAATTGAGGCGGTAATCGATAAAGACAGAGCTTCTGCTGTGCTTGCCCTTGAAGTGAAGGCATCAAAACTGCTGGTTTCAACAGCCGTTCCAAAAGTGTGTCTCAATTATGGCAAACCAAACCAGGTCCAGCTTGATAAACTGACACTTGATGAAGCAAAAAAATACTCCGAGGAGGGCCATTTTGCAAAGGGCTCGATGGGGCCAAAAATTGAGGCCTCAATACATTTTCTGGAGAATGGCGGCCAGCAGGCAGTCATCACTGACCCCGCCCACATAACACTTGCATTAAAAGGCGATGCCGGCACAATAGTATCTAGATGATACAACACCCGGTAATTGCAATCGACGGGCCGGCCGCTTCCGGAAAGACAACTGTTGGTGCACTGGCTGCAAAAAAACTGGGTATAAAATTTCTTGACTCCGGAAGACTCTACAGGGTCGCCGCATACGCATCCACAAAACTTGGCAAAGGACTTCCTGAAATACTCTCCGAAACAAACCTGAGACTTGAAGGAGACAGGTTTATTGTCAATGGAGAGGATGCCACTGAAAAACTCGGCTCGGTTGAAACAGGAGAGCTGGCTTCAAAGATGTCTCTTGACCCAAGGCTTCGCGAATGGGTCAATGCAATGGTAAGGGAGCTGGCCGCAGAACACCCGATAATAGTCACAGGAAGAGACATCGGTACAGTGGTGCTTCCCGACGCAACTCTCAAGATTTATCTCGACGCATCAATAGAAGAGAGGGCAAGGCGAAGATACGCCGAGAACCCTGGCAAGGCAACTTGCGAGGAAATCCTCGAAGCACTGAAAAAAAGGGACAAAAGGGACTCGGAAAGAGACATAGCACCTCTTGTTCCTGCCAGTGACGCCATAATCGTTGACAGCACAAAAATGAATATCACCCAGGTGACAAACCTCATCATCAAAGAAGCAAGACAAAACATTAAAAAAACTAGGATAACAAGATGGTGGAGGTTCTCATATTCAGTAATATGGTTCCTTTCACGCAAACTTTTTGGCATAGAAATACACGGAAGAGGCAACATCCCACAGAAAGGCCCGATTGTAGTCATTGCCAATCATACATCAGCGCTGGACGTACTTTTTGTTGGACTGTCGCTGACGAGGATGGGTGTTTATCTGGCCAAAGAAGAGATACTGAAAGTACCAGTTCTCAGAACATGTCTCAGAGCTTATGGGGTCGTTCCGGTCCGGAGGGGCCAGACCTCAAAAGACACAGTGAGGGCGGTAAGCGATACACTATCAAACGGGGGCCTATTCTGCATTTATCCTGAAGGAACACGCTCGAAAGATGGAAAACTCCAAGGCAATTATCAGACAGGCGCGGCCCAGTTCGCACACAAATTCGGAGCAAAGATACTGCCCATAGGCGTCATCGGGGCCTACCAAGTAATGCCTTACGGCTCAAAATGTTTCAAGCGAGGAAAAGTGATTGTAAATGTTGGCAAACCCATGTCTATTGACAAAACATCCAAATCGTCAAAAGGGTACTATGAAGACATCACTGAAATAGCCATGAAGGAAGTTGCTCAGCTGTCGAAACAACCATATGTACCACTCAAAAAATCAGCAGATTGAAAATTTATTTTTCTTTCCCAATTTTTTCTATTAGGCATCTTGTTATTGCGAAAAATTTGTAATTAACTACTTGACACATTAACAGTAAACTTTACTACAAGGACTCGAAAACAAAGGAAAGTGGGTGATAAGTGAGAAATTTTCACAAAATCACAATCTTGATGCTAACCGCAATAATTCTTGCCTCTTGCGGCTCTTCTTCACTGCCGGCAGTAAATCCGGAATCTGTTGGAATGCCTGTTGTTTCAGAAATTGGAGAAAAGTTTGGTGATGCAACTGCATTCACCTGGACCGATGTAGGGGGTGCAAAAGAAACTTTTGGCCCCGGGGAAAAACAAACTATCCTGGTTTTCTGGAAATACGGATGCTCCTCATGCATCGATGAAATCCAGACAATACAGACCGTTAGCGACGAATACAAAGTGCCAATCCTGACTGTCTGCATCAATCCAAGCGATACATTGAACTCTGTTGTTGGAATATTGGGTTCACTGGGTCTCACAGTTCCAGTGGTGCTTGATCCAACATCTGCAGTGGCAAGGGAATATGGGGTATCAACGATACCCGACTTCATGCTGGTTGACCAAAATGGTAAAATAACCGGCAGAAAGAAAGGGGGTATCGACATAGATAAACTTCTGGAAATCGTTGACAAAATGGAGGGGGCCAAATGAGTTTCATAAAACTCGCATTTAAAGGGCTCCTTCGCAGACCAGCGGGCTTCATTGCCTCCTGTCTGACAATCGCAATTGCATCTTTAGTTCTCATTTTGTCTCTTGGCCTTTCCCAAGGCTACGATTCGGCCCTCATCTCAAACATAGATAATCTTGGGGCAAACATCCTGGCAATCCCAAAGGGGTGCCCCTATGAGGCCACAGGGGTCATCTTAAGTGGCGGCAACCTCAGATATGCCGTTGCAGAAAACCAGCTTGAACCAATTAAAAAAACTGGGGGCGTAAAGATCGTTTCGGCTGTGATTATGGGACAGCGAGCAGTCGGGCCATACAAAAAAGTCCATGTAATTGTTGGCGCTGATGAGAATTACCACCTGATGAGGCCAAAACTTGGATTCAAAAAACCATTCGCAGAAAATGAGGTTGCCCTCGGCTATAAAATTTCGCAGGTGCTTTCTACAAAAGTTGGCGATGATTTTGACATAGCCGGGAGAACCTACAAAATTGCAGCCATAGCTGATAAGGGCTCAACAGAAGACGAGGATCTCGTTTTCATGAACCTGAAATCAGCACAAAAGCTCCTTAAGGCAGAGGGAATGCTCTCTTCGGTTCTCATACAGGTAGACGATCCTGCGCAATCCGATACCGTTGCAAAAAGACTGATGACCATACCTGATCTCCAGGTTATCACGATTGGCGATTTCCAGGCAACAATCAGCGATTTTGTCTCTGGTGCAAGGATAGCCATTTTTTCAGTGCTCATCATTATAATCCTCATAGCAAGCGTTGGCATTCTTACAACCCAGGCCTCGTCTGTGGCTGAAAGAAAAGGCGAGATCGGAATGATGAGAGCCATGGGTGCAACAAGCGGACAGGTGCTCTTTGAATCAACCCTGGAATCTGCCATTCTCGGCTTTTTTGGTGCCATAGTTGGCATTGTGCTTGGCTTTGCCCTCTCATCCAGTGCCAGCGAACTGATCAAAAAAAGCCTTCCGCAATCGCCGAGTGGAAGCATCATTTCAATAGGCTGGACTTCGGCCATAATGACACTGGCCATAGTCATCGCCATATCAATCCTGGCTGCTTATGGCCCAGCCAAAAACGCCGCCAGCACAAAACCAACGGAGGCAGCTTCCGATGAGTGACACAATAATAGCAAAGGGAATTTCAAAATCTTTTAAAAGGGGCACGGAAACCATCCATGCCATTCAGGACATCTCCCTTAACATTGGCAAGGGGGAAATGCTCTCCATAATGGGGAGGTCGGGTTCCGGAAAAACAACCCTGCTCTCCTGCATCGGAATGCTCGAGAACATTGATTCTGGATCGTTGGTCCTTGAAGGAAGAAACATTAAAGATCTTTCCGAGGCCCAGAGAACAATTTTGCGCAGGGAACTCATGGGTTTTGTTTTCCAGAGGTTTTTCCTGATCCCCACACTGACAGCCTACGAAAATGTTGCGCTCCCAGGGCTTTTCGCAGGCAAGAAACTCGGAAAAGACCATATCATGGAACTACTTGAGATGGTTGGAGTATCGCAGAGATACGACCACAGACCAGGCCAGATGTCTGGCGGCGAAATGCAGAGAGTAGCCATTGCCAGGGCGCTGGCACTTGACCCGCCAGTCATTATCGCCGATGAACCCACAGGAAACCTTGACACGGCAAACGCTGAGGCCGTATTCGGACTCTTCAGAAAACTTGCCAGTCAAGGAAAAACAATTATTATCGCCACCCACAGCCAGAAACTTGCAAAAGACTGTGACAGGGTGGTAGAACTCATGGACGGGAGAATAACAAGAGATGAAAAAAATTAGCTTTGTTGTCGCACTTGTAGTACTTTTTGGCGCCATTGCCATACTCGCATCCTGTGGATCATCAACCCCTCAGGAAAAAACATTTGGCCCGCCAATTGAGAAACCTGAGGAATACCAGCCGGCAACTGTTGAACAGGTATTCGCAGATCCAGAACTCATGGACAAACAGGTCATTATGGACGTCTATGTGGACGAAGTCTGCCCCGCAGGTTGCTGGTTCTTCATCTCAGACAAACTTGGTGACAAGGTCAGGCTCTATGTCTCCAGAACCAAAGACAGCTTTACTGTGCCAGAATCCATAAAAGGCCTCCATGTGAAGGTTTATGGGAAAGTAATAGCCTCAAACACGGGTGAGATGCTCGAGGGCTACAGGGTGGAGCTTATCGACTGATGTCAACTTTCAAGCTTGCCCTGCGCAATCTGGCAAAAAGACCCATGCGCACAGTGCTGGCAATCGCCACGGTAACCATATCCATAACACTCCTTCTGTCGCTTCTAGGCTTCTATTTTGGCTACAACAAAGCCATGAAGGACGAGCTAAACAACTTTGGAGTCCAGATGCTTGCTGTACCAAAGGGATGTCCCTATTCCTCGACAACACTCCTTTTGCATGGCGGAGTCATCCCAAACAAACTCCCTCTTGAGGCAATTGACAAGATAAAAGCAATCCAGCATGTAAAAAGTGCGCAGGGTATTGTGATGGGGACTCTCGAGCTTGATGGCGTCCAGCACATCATCTATGGCATTTCTCCGGGCTTTGAAAAGCTCAGACCAAACTGGAAAGTCCAAGGAAAATTCCCGACTGCAGAGGGTGAACTCATTCTCGGTTCCACCATTGCAAAAAAACTCGGTGCAGAAATCGGGAAGAAATACACCGTAATCGGGATTGCCCAGGACAAAAAACAGCAGGAAGAGCTTGGTACCTATCCGCCGATTGGCCAGCAGGTCATAACCTACAAAACTGACCCAAGGGAATTGACCGTTGTTGGTCTTCTCGACCAAACCGGCGCTTCCGAAGACAACTTCTTCATTACGAGCGACAGTGAGGCAAGAAAAATCATTGATCTCAACGGATACACTGCCATTGCGATAGAACTTGACGATCAGACGGGTTCAAAAGAGTTCGTGGCTGTTGCTGTTGAAGGTGTCAATGATGCACAGCCAGTGACTATCAACCAGGTCGCAAACACAGTGTCCGGGCTAATTGATTCGGCCAGATCGATTATGCTTTCTGTCGTCATAGTTGCAATTCTTGCCTGTGCCATTGTTGTTGCCGGTACTGCACTGATGGGCGTCATCGAAAGATCAAAAGAGATCGGCATGATGAGGACCATTGGCGCAACGCCACTACAGGTGGGTACATCGGTTGGCCTTGAGGTGGTCATACTCACTCTAACAGGCGGCATCATAGGCATTGTGCTCACACTTGTCTTGCAGAACCCGTTAAGTGACCTGCTGAGGATTTTGATACCAAATGCACCAAACACAAACCTGGTATCGCTTCCCCCGGATCTGCTCCTTCTTTCGGTTGGCATAGCTGTTGCCCTGGGGATCCTTGCGTCCATCCCACCACTCATATCCGCAGTCAGGGCACCGCCACTTAGAATGGCAGGTTCATGAGATATGAACTGGCGGCAACCACCTTCGTTTTCAACGGAGACAGGTTTGCAATACATTTTCATGAGAAGGTCAAAAAATGGCTTCCACCAGGGGGCCATGTAGAACAAAATGAATTGCCGCACGAGGCGGCAATAAGGGAAGTACTTGAGGAGCTTGGAGTAAAACCCAGGCTCCTTTTTAATTCGTCACCAGATTACGGAATAGAAACTGTTCCGCTTCCTGTTGCAATTCTTGTCGAAAACATAGACGGCGAGCACTGCCACACTGACATGATATACGCAGCAGTGTCAGATTCAGAAACAATAATAGAGCCGTTCTCCTGGGTAACAATTGAAGAAGCGGAATTGATGGGGGCACCAAAAGATGTTGTGGTGCTGGCAAAAGAGTGCCTGGAAATTGTCAGAAAAGCGGGTTCTCGGCAACAACCTTCCAGCCATCCTCATAAATCATTGTGACTGTGGTGTTTTTTCCGGTTGTCCAATCGTCAGCGATCATCTTTATAAGGGCATCGTTCCCCTGGTACGACATCTGGTCAATGTTCATGAACAGATTGAAGGTAACCCCGTAAGGATAAGTCCTCCCGTTGTGGTTGACGCCGAATTCAATCCTTCCAGCAGTCGGTTTCAGGTCAAGTTTCCTTAAAAACTCGGCAATCCCCTTGCCATTGTTGTTTTTCCATTCACGTTCGACTTGTTCCCTGCTTGCACCAGACAAGAGATCAGTAGGCGTAAAATCGTAGGTTTTGGAGAATTGCCCGCTTTTTATGGCGTCAAGATAATCGACGTAGGCCTTTTCAGCCTCTTTGATCTCAAAAAGTTCCGGGCCAAAAAAAGGCATGAGCTTCCACTGGTCATCCATTTTTGTGGCAACAGTCAGGAAAGGCCCCTTGCCAACTGCATCGGCAATCCTTTTCTCATCCTGCGTCAGTTCACTGTTCCACATTGCTTCAACCGCAATGATATAGGCCAGGTCGTATGTTCTTCCATAAAGGCCCCAGCCCTCCTGGACACTGCATTGCGTGAACTTGAAGCTTGATTTGCCTACAAGAGAAGCAAAATCAGGGTTTTTTGCCCTCATCACCTTATATAGCTTTTCATCCAGGCCAGGCCAGAGATAAGGACTTTCAAACTCAAAGGTCTTTGACGAATTGCCATTTGCAACAGCTGTGATGTATGTTTGGACAACACAGCAAGCCTCACCCTGCTCACCCTTAAAATCGCTCTCAAAAACTGGTGACCGGCTACATGAGGCAAGGAACAACGAAAAAATTAACGCTATCAGGATTTTGTTTCGCACGCCAGAATCCTCATTGAACCACCAACATCAACCATATAGACAAACTCCCTGACAACAACAGGCCCGTCAGCAACAAGAGAGCTCTGCTTTGGCGGAAGGTTATCCATTTTTGGGAACCTTATAGAAACATCGAGCTGGACAACGTCCTTGAACACAATCCCGTCAAATATCCAGTTCTCGAGTTTTTTCGTCGAGAGCACTTCCATCTTTTCGTAGCCAAGAAGTATGCCGTATGTGTCAAGCTTTTTTTCAACGTCCAGTCTGATTGAATCACCATTTCTGGTCAACATTTCCGGGTGCCAGAAAGCAAGTATGTTTCCAATTTCTCCGGATTTGAGAGCCTCACGGTAATCTGTATAGGCCCTGATGGCAGATGAAGTAGGTGAAGAACACGAGGCCAAAACCAGACACAACACAATAATACTAAATGCTTTCTTCATTTGTCACCTTTGTCAGGAACCCAACCACAAACAGTACCAGGAAGGACAACGGGACAGCAATGCAAGTCGGATCACACATGCTGAGCCAGTTGCCTTCAAAAAGGCTGGGTTTCCCAAAAAACATATTGCAAAGCCCTATTGAAGCAGATTCCTTGATATGGACAAAAAAATACATGAACACAATTGTCCCGATGCCGGTCAGCATTGAGGCAATAGAAGCTGCTCTTGTGCATCTTTTCCAGAATATTGCGCCACAAATGGATGGCAAGAAAACAGAGGCCGCTATTCCAAAAAACATGGCTGTTGCCGTTGCAACAATTGATTTTGGCAAGAGGTAGCCAACAATAATAACCACCGCAAGCGAAATGAGCGCCGCCGCTTTCACCAGCCCTATCGAAGCCTTGACCTTCAACCCCTTTATCATGAAATCATATCCGAGGGATGTTGCCATGGTGTGTATTTGGGCGGTTGAAGTGGACAAAGCAGCAGAAAATAGCGTGAACAGGATTATGTATCCAAGCCACTCTGGAAGAAATGACCTTATCGCAAAGGGAATTATCGAATCAACATTCATCCCGACCATTTCAATTGCGGTCTTGCCAATTGCAGGGTTACTGTAAGCAGCAAGGTTTGACAACGCACCTGTGAGGATGCCTCCACCATTTACCACCAGCACAAAAACAGCCCCAAAACCAACTGCTATCTTGATGTCTCTGGTATTTTTCAGCGTGAGGAAACGGACGCCAAGCTGGGGTTGCGAAAGGAGGCCAACACTGATGCCAAAAAACAGTGTGGTTATCAATTGCCACCAGATTGGTGAACCAAAAACAGGCAAAGTTCCGAAACTTCTAACACCTTCCTTTACAAGCGCTTCTGGCACCGGCACTTGAGAGACCGCAGAAAAAGCACCAAATCCACCAGCCTTTGAAAGCACAATAATAAACATCGTGGCAACGCCAACAAATTTTAGAATACCCAAAACGGCATCGGCAAAAATCATGCCCTTAAGGCCACCGCCAACAACATAAATCGCTATGATCACAGCATAAATAATCAATGCTACGCCAAAATTGATGCCGATTATGGTTTCCATCAGTCTTGAAACACTCACCAGAACAGCACCGGCATACAATGGCATGAAAACAAAGTTGACAACACCTGCAACACCCTGGATAAATTTTGACTTGAAGCGCAAACCGAGGAGTTCCGGCATGGTCTGGGCGCCCATCTTGGTGCCTACAGCCCTTATTTTTGGCCCAAAAACGATGTAGGCCATGATGACACCCATGCCGATGTTTATTGCAACTATCAAGACCATCGCAAGACCAACTTCGCCAGCCTTGCCACCAAAACCAACAATCGATGATGTTGAAATAAGGGCTGAGCCATAAGAGATGGCCATCAACCACGGTGGGACACGTTTGCCTGCAAGCATGAAATCATCACTATTTTTGGTCCTGACCCACCCAAGATATGCAAGAATGCCAAGCAGTGCCAAAAAAGCAATGGCTATGCCATAGAAAATGTATGGATTGAAAGCAGCAGAATTCACTCTTTGCCCCAATTCACAATCGTATAAATTACCCCAACAAGGGTCAGCGCAATGGCAAGGACCATTGCCATTATGATCCAGAAATCCATGTGTTACCTCACGGTTGCAAGAAGGATTGGCCTTATTTTTGGAAGGAACGGTGCTAGCGATGGAAGCGTTTGGGCCAGAAGCGAAATATAAACCTTTGTGGCCTCAAAATCAACCGCGTTTGCTGATGATTGAGCTTCATCCAGCCAGATTTCAACAAGCCTGGAAACATCATCTCTGGATGCAATGAGGATTTTTTCAAAGACTGGCAACAACTTTGGATGTGTTTCTTTAAGGGGTTTTAGCTGTTCGAATGTTGAAGCAGTCATGAGTTTGGCCCAGACATCATCTGTTGCCGAATGATTACCCTCAAACCTCTCCTCGAGTATGCCTTTGAACTCCTGAACAGAGAGCCATTCCTGGCGAACATTTTTTGCCGTTTCAATATCACTGGAGGACAGGGCCTCCTGAACTGATTTGGAACATTTGTCGAAATATGGCTGGAAGTCAAGCGTTAGCAAACATCTCTTTGTACTCTCCAGCCATGGGAGCGGCGCTTCCTGGAAAACCAGCGGTGAATCGATAAGGCCAAGCTGTCTTCTGATTGCAACCACCTCCCCCCTCAGTTCTTCTGATTTCGGGTCAATTGCCAGCCTCATTTCAGAGAATATCAGGGCCTGCCTCAAATCGACAGATTTTTTAAATATCCTTGAAAGGTGGGTCAATTCAGTATCAGTCTTCTCCCAGTCAGCGCTTGCTATGGCAATCTCAAGCATTTTCCTGTGGAATTCTGGCTCATTGGGATAAAGCTTTGCCGACTCCGAAAGGTGCTCCTGGAGCTGTTCTTCATCCTTGGTCAAAGCTGACATTTTAATTCTTAGTGTTACTGCCTCGGTTTGTATCCCAAGTTGCTCATAAATCCTGACAACATCACCATATGCATCAAAACTGTCTGGCTGGAGCCTGAGATAACCATTGACATATTGAAGGGCACCCTCAGGCCTGTAGGAAACACTACTTTTTACAAGAAGCGCAAATGCCTCAACATTTGTCGGATCACAATCAATGACTTTTTTGAGTTGCGGCACCCCCAGCGGAAGATCCCCCGACAAAATGGTGTTTTTGGCATTTAAGAAGATAATTTCCTTGTTGTCTGGTTCAAATGCAAGAGTAGTATCAAAAACATTTGCGGCCTGCTTGAATTGTTTTGACGACATCAAAAATGTTCCCAGCGCTTTGAGATGCTGGACAAGCGAGGCCTTGTCACCCCTGAGATAATCAACTGAACAAAGTTTTTGTAAAAGCGCAAAACCAAATGCCGGCGGAGATTTTTCAACAAAAACTATGGACTGTAATAGAATTTTCTGCGCCTCGGCAAGTTTTCCGGATTTGAAGAATGTGAGGGCTTCATTTATGGCACTTTGTACTTTCTGTGTTTCTTCCTGTCCGACTCCAAAAAGATCACCCTGGTTTTCTTCGCTCATTTCCCTCCATTCCACCTGACAGAGTTTGCCACCTGTCCAGCCTGGTATCCGGTCATTGACTCTTCAGGCACAGACACAAGGATTGATAGAAGCTGGTCGCCAATCTTTACCGCATAAAGGTCTTCAACCAGATTGAGCTTGGCATAAACGGCTTTCATCCTGAATTTTTTTGCTTCCCCGCCATCCAGTTTCACATCTTCCGAATCTACAAACTCTCTCCCTGTAAGTTTTGCCTGCCCTTCTATATAGCCGGCAAGATCTTTTGGGAAAGGAAGGAGTCTGATTGAAACTTTTACGTTATGCTCTTCGGTAGAATAAAGATTCACATCGGATTTGTTGACAGATTCAGCTTTCCAGCCAGCGGCAATTCCGACACTACCCCAGGTTGTTTCATGCGTGCCGACAAAAACCACTTCACGCCTGCCACAACCAGCAAGGACCATGATAACAAGCAGGACAAGAAGGGTCTTCTTCACCTGACAACCTCCACTTCAAAAATGATGCCTGCCATTATCTCGGCTTTTGTGAGCGTGAATTTGGCACTCCACACCCCTTGCCCAACCATCATGTTGAGAGTATCAAACTTGCCTATTTTCTCTTCAATTTGCTTAATGTCTATCTCGGCTTCGCCCATGCCAAGTTCAATATTTTCCTTTGGGGTTACTATTTCAATGGATCTCGCACCACCAATACTTCTTATAATTGTCTTTCCGTCTTTAGAGTATGCATACGAAGATACCTTTTGCGGCTTGTCGACAAAAGTGTATTCTGAAAGATATATTCTTCCCCCTTCAATCGGAATGGCCAACCTATACTTGCCGTTTGGCGGTTTGGGCAAGACTGCGTCTGATGAGCCCTGATATTTCTGGACAGCACCACTCTCATTTATCAGCTCAAAAACTGCTTTTTCAGGGTTTTCTATTTTGACAACCTGGTCTTTTGGCAAAATAACCTGTTTTTTTATCTTTCCAACGGTGATTTCGTAGTGTCCATCAACGATATTGACCATCAACGGCGTTTTGCCGGCAGGTCTGCTGTCAAGATATGCAATCTGGCCTGGCGGGTCCGAAATTATGGCAAGAGGGTTTAGCTTTCTGAGTGTGAACGCCACCTTGTCCCCATTTACACTTATGTCTACGTTCTGTTTCAGGTCTTCATGCCCTTCAATTGTGAGTTCTGCCTTGTATGTCTTTGCAAAAAGCCCCTCAACAATGCAGGGGGTTACACCAACTTTTTTCCCGTCCAGGTAAAGCTCTGCTCCAGGAGGATTTGATGTGAATTCGACATTTATACCCTGCCTGAAAGACAGCAGAAACGATGCTTTGCTTTGGGACGTCTCAATGACCTTTGATATCGAAGGATAACCATCTTTCTGGAGTATCAGCAAATACTTGCCAGCGGTTAAGCCTTTGATCTTCATTGGTGTAGTTTCTTGCAAGAGTTTGCCATCCAGAATGACGTATGCTCCAGACGGGTCAGAAAGTATCTCATACGAATAGACTTTTTCAAGTTTGAACTGTTGTATTGTTTTGGTAAACCTTGAGACATTGAAAGTCGCATTGAGTGTCTTATAGCCATCTTTGCTTATCTCAAGCTGATACTTGCGCGGTGTAACAAAAGCCAGATATAGCGGTGATCTTCCTGCCGGGTCCCCATCAATCTTCACCTGGGCACCCTTTGGTTCCACTTCTATCCCCATATACCCCAAGGGAGCAAAAAATATGATTGAAACAGCTATTAAAACAACCTCTATTGCCACAGCAATGGCAACCTTATAGTTCATTATTACACCTCTTGAAATCATCCCTTACGATTGCCATCCAGACAACATCCATGTACTTGCCATTGCTAAAAGCATGTCTTCTCATTTTTGCTTCCACAACAAAACCAATTTTCTCAAGATCGCTTATGATTTTAGAGTTTTCAATGAGTTTAACCCCGACTTTTTCAAGGTTCAGCACTCCAAAACAATGCCTCAGCAAGGGCAAAAATATCTCGCCAGGTGCAACATTGCTGGCTACGGCAACCTGGCAGTTGCCATTTTTTTGGTCATAATCAAATATTGAAGACAAAGCCGCTATTTTGCCATCGGCAAATTTCAATGCAAACGTAAGTGAAGGGTTTATGATGTTTGGATCAAACATCTGGTTTGCTTGCGTCGGATGTTCAAAAGTTCTCCACTCAAAGGAACCAGCTGAGTTTAAATCAAAACTTGATCTGTCAGTAGGCAAAAACTCCATTCTCTGTCCTTGTTCCATCGTGTGAATAATACAGCCTGAGGCAAAATATGGCAAGTAACGTTGACCATTTGGTCCCACAAAATATAATCTCCATCAAATGGATGAAAAAACAAAAAGCAAGGTTGTAGAAATTTCGATAATCTCGTTGGCCGCAATAATGTTCATTTTGCCCCTTTCTTTCTGGTTTATCGCCCATGATTTCTTTGGCAAAATGGCACTCGTCGGAAAATCCAGTTTCTCGCCAATCATGGACAGGTTTTTCCTGCTTTCTGTGATGTTTTTTGTTATGTATGGCGTCTCATGGATGAATACCGAGATAAAATACAGGGCCGCGAAAGTCTTCGGCGTAATTGCACTTCTGGCCTTGCTTTCAGTTCCAGCAATCCAATTTGATAATGTCTTGATCCCTCAAAGTCTGGACCAGCAAATCAGGGATGTCACCAATGTGTGGTTTTTGAATTTTCCCTCTTACGCAGTAATGGCCATCACAACAGGCATGCCGCTTGGCTGGCAGGTGTATCTAACAATGGGATTTTTCGCGATAATATCTGGTACGCTTCTCTGGGACATAAAAACGGAACTGGCCAAAAATTGGGTACAGGCAATAAATATGTGGTGGGTCTTTGAGCTGGTTTACTTCATCATTATCTGGATTGTATTTAGAGTGATGAAGGTACCTATGTTCCCACCAACTATCGTTTAAATACAGAATCTTATTATCGAGGAGAATTTCTCTACTGACAACGAGGCTCCTCCAACAAGGAAACCTCCCACTCCATTGACGGCAATTTCCTTGCAGTTTTCAGGTGTTACCGATCCTCCGTAAAGGACCCTGAAGTTTGCTTTCGGGTGCATTCTTTTGCAATGCTCAATGATAAAATTGTGTGCTTCTTCTATCTGGGGAGGTTTTGCTACCATGCCGGTGCCAATTGCCCATACAGGCTCATAGGCCAAAACAAATTCTTCATTGCCAAGATCCAGACTCTCAAGCGCCCTTGAGAGCTGGGCAGATAAAATGGAAATGGCCTTGCCAGAGTTTCTTTGTTCGAGTGTTTCACCAACGCAGACGATTGGCCTGATTTCATGCCTCAAAAGAGCAACTGCTTTTCTTCTTACCAATTCATCCGTCTCGCCAAAAATATGCCTTCGCTCGGAATGGCCAACAAGGCACCATTTGCAGCCAAGATCTTTTAGCATCAACGGTGAAACCTCGCCAGTGAAAGCTCCCTGGTCTTCAAAGTAGCAATTTTGGGCCCCAAAACCGATTGGAGTGCCTTCTAGAAGCTCACCTGCAATATGCAAGGCAACAAAACTTGGGACAATGCCAACAGAGCATTTTTTATCAAAACGCTCGCGGAGAAGTTCTTTTATAAAGACCCTGGCTTCCGCCACGGTTTTGTTCATTTTCCAGTTGCCGATCACAAGCATGATTTCACCACCGTCAATTCGTCGTATAAATCTCGGGACCTTTTGATTTCTCGCGTTTGTCCATCACTTTCACTTTCAGGATGCGCATTTTTCTTATCTGGTCAATGATGAATGTGAAATCCTCAGTTTCGACCTTCTCACCGACTTTCCCCAGGTGGCCAAGCCTGTCCATCATGAAACCAGCGAGTGTGTCGTAATTTTCATTGCTCAGGTCAGTATTCAATACCTCATTCACTTGCTCCATGTTGAGGTTGGCCTGAATAATGTATGTACTTTCATTAATTTTTTTGACAGATTCTTCATCCGTGTCATACTCATCCTGGATTTCTCCAACAAGCTCTTCCAGCAGGTCCTCAAGTGTTATAAGTCCGGAGATTCCTCCAAATTCATCAACGACCATCCCAAGGTGTATCCTTTTGGCCCTCATCTCCCTGAATACTTCAGATATGTGTTTGCTGTCCGGAATAAAATAAGATTCTCTCAGTACCTTATCAAGTTTAAACTCGCCTTTTCCGCCACTAGCAACAATAGTTATGAGGTCTTTTACATGTAAAATGCCTATTACATTATCAGGATTGTCTCTGTAAATCGGCAATCTTGAATGTCCGTACTCTTTTACAATTGAAAGCAATTCCTGGACGGTGGATGTTACTGGGGCTGAAACTATATCTACTCTTGGGACCATCACATCGTACACTGTCGTGTCGCCAAACTCAAACACTTTCTCTATCATCACCCTCTCTTCGGTGGGGATAAGGCCTTCCTGGTGCGAGATGTTTATCATCGCTTCCAGTTCATCTTCTGTGACAACAGCCGATTGTGACGAATCGGGCTGTAGATGCATAATCCAGAGAAAGAACTCTGTTATTTTCTGCAATATCCAAATGATTGGTGTTAGCCCAATAATCAAAAGTCGCATGGGGAAAAGAGCAAATTTTGCAATAGAGATAGGCTTTCTAGACCCAGCTGTTTTTGGGATCATTTCTCCAAAAATGACTATTATGGCCGTCATGATGGGTGTTACCCACACTACCGCAGACTGGCTCAGTTTTTGTGCGATAACAGTTGCAAGAACTGTGGCAGCGTTGTTTACAAGATTGTTTAATAACAGTATGGCTGTCAATGTCTTTTCCCTGTCGAGCCTGAGTTTCAGCACACCACTGGCCCAGGAAATACCCTCGCTGGCCATTTCTTTGAGCTTGATCTTGTCCGAGGTAAGAAAGGCAATTTCTGCGGCCGAGAAAAAAGCGGAGACCAGAAGCAAAAGGAACGTGTACAAGTAATTCAAACCATTATCCATTTATTTTATTACCATCCATAAGATAGGAGTTAAGACCATAACAATCAGCAAAAACCACGGCGAAGAGGCAGCCGCTTTGGGTAAGAAAAACACGAGACCAATAGCAAGGGAAAACAACGAAACCACCAAAACAGAGGCCGCCGCAACATCAAGAGATGGTCGTGGATTTTTTAGTTCGCTAGCGATCTTCTCAAAAGCAGTGTTGAGAAGCTCCAGACCAATAACAAGTGAACAACACAGAAGAACTATTGCCATCTCAACACTGTCAAGTTTGTAATATACTGCGCAGGCAATCGCTCCTATGGTTGAAACAATGTGTCTCTTTAGCATCGGATCTTCAAACCCGATTCCAAGACCGATAAAAGCCCTATAGAATGATCTTTTAAATCTTGGGGACATATTTTCTGACAAGCTCCTCCCCTCTTTCAATCATCTGGAGCCTCTCTTCATCGGTTCTGTGGTCAAGACCCGACAAGTGGAGCAAGCCATGGGCAACAAGGAAAAGGACGTATTCAAGAATTGATTTATCGCCTTTGTCTCTCTGAGCATAGGGAAGTGAAACTATTATGTCACCAACAAAACTTAGCCCATCTTCGATTATAAGGTCGTCCTCAAATGAGAGGACATCTGTTGGTTCGTCTTTGTCCCTATATTCTCTGTTTAGCGACTGGATTTCATCATCATCCACGATCGCAACAGAAACTGCAACAGGGCAGCGTTCTCCAAAAACCTCGGGACAACAGGAAACGACAAATTTTTCTATGTGGCTACTGAAAGGGTCAGACAAAGGGCCGGCAACATCACACTTGTTATCCATGTTGAACCTCTGCTGGATAGGGTATTCTTTTGTGATATTGTGCCGAAAGCTGTTTTTTAAAGGATTCCTTAACTGCGGTTAATTGTGAGAGACTTATCGGGCTATCCTGGAGCTGTCCATCCCTGAGTTTCTCATCAACGAGTCTTTCAATAAGGTCGTCGAGATCGCAAAAGCTGTTTTGCATCTGGCATGCCCTTGAGGCCGATTCAATTGTGTCAGCAAGCATGACTACAGCCTGTTCGATAGTCCGTGGGTGCGAACCTTGATACCTGAAATCGTCTTCCTCTGTCTCCGGGTCCTTTTCTCTAGCTTTCAAAAGAAAGAAGCCAACAAGTGATGTGCCATGGTGTGTATCAACAAAACCCATTATTTCTTGTGGAAGTTTGTAGAATCTCGCAAGTTCAAGACCTTCAGAAACATGTTTCGTAATGATGGTTTTTGAAAGGCCTGGCGAAAGGCTGTCGTGCGGATTGGGACCTTGTTGGTTCTCGATAAAATAGTGAGGGTACTTGAGTTTGCCTATGTCATGATAGTAACCGCCAACTCTTGCCAAAAGACCATTTGCATTGATCTCGTCGCAAGCAATTGATGCCATGTTACCGACAAGGATCGAATGCTGATAGGTGCCAGGAGCTTCAATCATCAACTTCCTGAGCAGGGGATGATTGAGGTCAGAGAGTTCAAGGAGTCTGAAAACGGTTGTGTGCGTGGTAAGCAATTCCAGGAAAGGGGTCAGTGCCAGCGCTAGCGCTACCTGAACAGTTGTTGAACCAAGCGCTATAGCAACCATTATGAGCATGCCCATCTTGTCCAGTGTTGAGAAGAGCACAAAAAGGGAGGAGGCAAGAGCAGTTCCTATCAAAGAGTACACTATTACAACAACAAAGTGGGTAAAGCGTTTTACTTTTGGGAGGTGGAGACAAGTCATGTATCCGATGAGGGCAAAACCGAAAGAAAGTGCCATTGTTCCAGAAACGGGGGCAGAGGCTATGCTCTTAAAAATGACCCCAAGAGGGGAAAGCAGCAGCATGACTGGAATTGAAACCTGAGCACCAAGAAATATTGTCATTATGATGGCCACAAAAGGTGTTAGTGCTAAAAATGGTGATATTGGAACAAGGAACCTTGCGCCAGCAATCGAGATAATAACAAGGATTACAAAAAGGGTGATTTTTGTTGTGTCTTCAAGAATAATTTTGTTTGAAATTGCAATCACCATGTAGAGAAAAATGACCAAAATAAGCGGGTAAAGCGCAATGGCGAGCCATGTCCTCCAGTCGCCGATATTTCTGGCAATTCCAAGATATTCGATTATTGCCATTGCATCGGGAGTGATCGGCTCGCCAGCCATTACGATTATTTCTCCTTCGCTGACTGTTCTTACAATGGGGCTGATCCTGTTTTTTGCATAGTCGCGGTTTTTACGGGTTTGCTCCTCATTGACAAACATGTTTTGGGCAACCGTAAATTTTGTTATTTCAAGCAGGAGATTTCTCGTCCACTGGCTTGAGGGCCTGAGTTTGACATAGGTTTCAATGTCATTGGTGATGTTTTTTATGCCCTCTTCATTGATGCCCTTTATGAGAAGACTTCTCGTCACATCAATGACGCCACTTCTCAAGTCTTCTATCTGGGCGGTGTTTGCACCCGCAAGCTTCGTTATGGTTTCTGGCTTGAGATCAAAACCCAGATTTGATCTGGCAATCTGGAAACGGAGTTGCTCGGCCTTTTGTGCATCTGTAAGCAGGGTCTTGTCCCTTATCGTTTCAATGACAAGGTCAAAGAGCGCATCAATGCGTTTTATTGAGTTCTCGAGGACTTTTTCGTCAAAATCATAGGACGTCAGTACACTCGCAGCTGCTCTTTCCCTTGCTGCATCGGTTGCAGCCTTGTCAACAATCTGGTCGTCCCTTGGAGATATGATGTCTTTTGGAGCAATATTGCCTGAATGAAGTGTGAAAGAAAGGCCTGGAAAATAGAAGGTGGCAAGCAATATGGCAAAGGACAGATAAACAAAAATGCCTGCAACCCAGGCCTTCACACCTATGGCGCCAGCTTTTTTTGTTTTTTGGCTCATCTTTTTTGTAAAAGGGCCCCAAATGATACGTTCTTGGGGCCCCTGTTTACATTAAAACCTCTTTCCCTTCTTGGCTTTTGCTCTCTTCTTTTTGCGTTTGATCGAAGGGGGCATGAAATACTCTCTCTTGCGAATTTCAGCAAAAATACCATCTTTCAGGCAAACCTGTTGAAATCTGTGGAGCATCGAATCAAAAGTCTCATTGTCTTTACGCTTCAGTTCTTGCATTTATTTAATCACCCCCTTCCTGTCGGCTCACTCTGGCATGCCAATCCTGGGACCACCGAGAATGTGAAGATGGATGTGGGCAACACTCTGTCCGGCACCTTTTCCCGTATTCACAACGGTCCTGTAGGCACCATCCACACCAAGCATCTTCGCTATCTTCGGGACAACCAGAAAAAGCTTTCCTGCAAGCTCGGGATCGTCAAGCTCGTTCAAGCTTGAAAAATGTTTTTTCGGTACAACCAGCACATGAACGCTGGCTGCCGGATGAATATCATGGAAACAAATAATGTCATCATCCTCATATATTTTCTTTGAAGGAATCTCGCCAGCAACTATTTTACAGAAGATACAGTCACTCATTTTTATCTTCCTCTTTTTGCTCTGGCTCTTCAGCATTAAGCTGACCCTCTGGTGGGCTCTCGACATCAACTGTTTGGGAACTTTTTGGGTTGTCTTCATGTACATAAACAAGAGAGATCGCTGGCCAGAAAGCAAGGCAGATAACCAGGGTGAGTGACCATGTAAAACGCTTCATCACAAGCCATTCTGCAGCAACAGCAATGACAGACACAACAAACCAGCCGACTAAAGAAGCTAGAATGTTTGACTTGGAAACTTTTTTAATAAATGACCACACAGCATAAGCTATTGGCCATAACAAACATGCTGGAGCAAGAAGCAATGACCAGGTGAGTGTTTGTGTTTGGAGGAAGTTGCCAAGAGTGAGACAAAAAGCAAGCATCAGGGCCCCGGCAAGGTGTTGCCAGAAGGATTCAGTCAGGAAAGTAAAAATGGCAGACTCAATCGGCCATGCTGCAAAGAAAACCATGCTTCCCCAGAACCAAGTCAGTTTTCCATCAGCTTCATTTCTGTTTAGAAAAAATGAAACTGCAACAAGAGCAGCAAAACCAATCATGGCAGTAATAAAAGACCCATATTTGTTAATAAAATCCGATGTTTTCTTGTTATTTTCCGTCAAATCTTCTCTCCAACCAGACCCTCTTTTTCCTTGCCAGTAATTTTCACCGGCACGAAGTCACCCAACCCGACTTTTCCCACAACTCTTACACGCAGATAAGAACCGGAAAAACCTTCGTTGTCTGACTCAACTAGGACTTTAGTGCAACGATTTATCATAGCAGAAATTGCCTGCCTTGCAAGTGAAGATGCCTTTGCTCTGGCATCTCTTGCTCTTACCTTGATGATTTCGTCTGGAACTGCTTTCATATCATATGCCTTTGTTCCAGGGCGCTTTGAAAACGGGAACACATGACATCTGGAAAAAGCTGCCATTTCCATAATTTTAATGGTTTCTTCAAAATCGTTTTCATTCTCTCCAGGAAAGCCAACCAGAATATCAGTTGTTATTCCAATCTCATCTCTACCTTCTCTTGCCGCATCAACAAGTTGCAAGAAATGCTTCTGGTCATAGCCCCTGTTCATAAGACCAAGCACCCTGTCAGAACCTGATTGTAAAGGCAAATGTAGGTGTGGTGCAACTTTTTCAATTGAAAGCAATTCTTTCACCAGCGATGGAGAAAGGTGCCTGGGATTAATAGACGAAAGCCTTATACGTTCAATTCCCTGGACATCAGATATTGATTTTATAAGATCCGGAAGGTCTTTTCTGTGCCCAAGTTCGGTGCCGCACAAAACAATTTCCCTGAAACCTGAAGATGCCAGTTTTCTGGTTTCTTCAACAACCTCCTTTGCCGGTCTGTCCCTTGGTTCCCCCCTCATGTATGGGACAATGCAATACGAGCAAAAATTGTTGCACCCAAGCTGAACCAGAACCATCGCTCTGGTATGACCAAGAAATGAGTCTATTTCAGATTTTACATTCCCTTGCAAACCAAGTTTTTCCGGCAACTCCTCAAGAGCATCAGGGTTGATATATTCAAAACCGCTTTTTGTAATGTTTTTACAAAGGCACCCTGTCAGAAAAACTCTTGCATTGGAAGAAAATTTCCTGGCGGCTCTCATGGCCTCTTTGGAAGCTGTTTCAGTCACCATACATCCATTCACAAAAACAAGGTCATAAGGTGGAGAGGTGGCCTCAACAAGCCCAAGTAAAATGAGATTTTCCCTCAACAACTCCCCCTGGTACTGGTTGACCTTGCAACCAAAGTTGATTACAGAAAAATTCAAATCAAGCCTCAATCTGTGATAGCAATTGGGAGATTGCAACAACAGGGGCAAGCTCTGCCCTTAAAATCCTTGGGCCAAGTGTTACCGGTATAAAACCATTTGATCTGGCAAGCTCTATTTCAGAGTGTTCAAGGCCACCTTCCGGGCCAATTGCTATCGTGACTTCAGACGGTTGACCTTTGATAGATTTTGCTATGTGAGTACTTTGCTCAAGCTCCCACGGGATGAGCTTGGTGCCTTCAGAAACTGCTATTGCTTTCTCAAAATCTATCGGTCCTATGATCTCTGGTACTATCTCCCTGGCGGAAAGCTCTGCCGCACATTTTGCGGTTATGCCAAGGCTGTGGATCTTCTTGTCCCACCTGTCTTGCGGATATCTCCCCTGGGTTCTTTTGCAATAGACAAGAACGAACTTTGAAACACCAAGCTGTGTGCAGGATTCGACAATATCTCCGAGCTTGTCCATTCTTGGTATCCCCTGAATCAGTGTTATTTTGCAAGGTGGTTCCACGCTCTCTTCTATTTTTTCACCAATAATCAGCTCTGCCTGTTTGGTTTTAAGATCAATCTTGCCTATTTTGGCCAGATGGCGCTGTCCAAAACCTTGAATAATCTCTATCTCTTTGCCCTCTTCCAGCCTAAGGACAACGATTGCATGTTGAAAATCCCCCTCTTTCAGAACGGGCTTGCCGCTCTGGATATAAAACCTGTGCATTATTCTTTTTTGAGCTCCTTTTCGAGTTTGCTTGCGATTGTTGTGAGTGCTCCAAACATGAGTACATAATTCATCCTGAGAGGTCCTATGAGCGAAAGGACACCTATTGCATCATCCACCTGATACGGGGCACCAATATACGCCACGTCCTCCATTTCGGGACGCCTTGCCTCGGAACCAAGGACGATGTCCAATTTCCCCTTTGTAACAGTATCCAGAAGAAGGTCCCTTAACCCATCCTGTGCAGAAAGAGCAGCAATGAGGTGTCTTGCCTTATTGAGATCGGCAAGTTCAGGATTCAAAAGCAATCTATGAGTGCCTTCCATATAGATCTGAACAGCCTCTTTTGAGGCTATTTCTCTTATCAATTGCAGAACATTAAGAATCAGGTCTTTCTCTTCCGCAAGGTCCTGATTGTCACGAACAATATCCTGCAGAACCTGGATTGGCGTCCAGTTTTGTCTGGGCTCTATTTTTGAATATATGGCCCTTGAGATCCTGTCCAAAAGATCCTGGTCAGGCACAATGGGCATTGAAAGGATAAATTCCCTTATGTCTTCAGCATTGACAACAATAACCAGGAGGACCCTGTTTGGTGAAATACCCAAAAGATGGAAGGATTTTATCTTGAGCTTTCTGGCAAGCGGAAACATGACAAGCGATGCGGTCTTTGTGTGTTCGGAAAGCGTTACAGAAACAGCCCTGAGCACAGCTTCAAGCCTGCGATGTTCCGGCAACTCAACATTTAAATTGGCTGGTTTCAATTTGCCCGAGTCAAGGAGCCTGTCCACATAAAGCCTGTACGCCCTGTAACTTGGTATCCTGCCGGATGAAACGTGCTGCCTCAAAAGCAGCCCCTGTTCCTCAAGTGCCGCTAGCTCATTACGAACCGTCGCAGGTGAAACCTTGAATGGCATCTTGGAGGTGATCTCTTCTGATGATATAGGCTCGCCTTTTTCAATATAAAGACTGACTAAAATGGTCAATATCAGCTCTGACCTTGACCTGTTTTCTTTCATTTCTTTCATGATATTAGCAAAGATTCCTGCAAATCTGTGTTAAGAATGTGAAATGATTACTTGTTAACTTTTTAAGATTGACAAAAATAAGAAATTTGTTATTATTAATAATAGTTTGCGTTATGAATAAGGACAAAACGAAAAAGATTGCTAGACGAACAACCGTGCAGCGGATGGCAGTTCTTGAGGAGCTAAAAAGGATGCTCACCCATCCGACAGCTGACGAGTTGTATACGAAGGTGAAACATAAACTCTCCGGAATAAGCCTGAGTACGGTATACAGGAACCTTGAAATACTTTGTGAGGAAGGGCTCATAAAAAGGCTGCAATTCTCATCAGGTCAAACGCGCTATGACGCAACCATGTCAACTCACCATCATATAAGGTGCATGAAATGTGGAAGAGTGGGCGACATCGATTTTGAACGAACCCAGCGCATCATCGAGCTTGCAAACAAGAAAAGCGACTATGATGTGTTTGATTGCAAACTCGAATTCATCGGAATCTGCCCAAAATGCCAAAAAAACGAGAAAACCGATGTAAAAGAGATTGATACTGAAAAAATTGAAATTTGAAAAACCCAAAAACATTGTCTAAAATATAAAACAAGGAGGAAATTATGAGCAATCTGAAGGGGTCGATGACCGAAAAGAATCTGTTAAAAGCTTTTGCTGGTGAAGCACAGGCAAGAAACCGCTACACCTATTTTGCCTCAAAGGCAAGAGATGAAGGATTTATGCAAATCTCTGACATCTTTGAAGAAACAGCAAACCAGGAAAAGGAACATGCAAAAAGACTTTTTAAGTTTCTCGAGGGTGGCGATCTTGAGGTAACAGCCACTTTTCCTGCAGGAATTATAAGCACGACTCTTGAAAACCTGCTGGAAGCGGCAAGTGGTGAAAACCATGAACATTCAGTAATGTACCCGGAATTTGCCAAAACGGCCGAAAAAGAAGGATTTGTACAGATCGCTGCAGTTTTTATGGCGATCGCCAACGCTGAAAAACAGCACGAGAAAAGATACCGTGCATTGGCAGCAAATATTGAAAAAGGGAAAGTTTTTAGTAGAGAACACAAGACGGTCTGGAGATGCAGGAACTGCGGTTACCTCCATGAAGGCGTGGAGGCACCAGAAGTTTGCCCAGCCTGTAATCATCCAAGGGCATACTACGAAATTCTGGCAGAAAACTGGTAATAAATAAATCTAGAAAAGGAAAGAGGAGGATTGATGGCAAACAAGCTTGAGATTTACAAGTGCGAAATTTGTGGAAACATCGTTGAGGTCATGCATGGTGGCATGGGAACACTTGTCTGTTGCAACAAACCGATGGTCCTCCAGCAGGAAAACACGGTTGATGCGTCAAAAGAAAAGCATGTTCCAGTCATCGAACACACGCCTGAAGGGGTAAAAGTAAAGGTCGGGGCTGTTGCCCATCCGATGGAAGAAAAACACTATATTGAGTGGATACAGATAATATTTGGTGACAAGGCATGCAGACAATTCCTGAAACCGGGTGACCCGCCAGAGGCGACATTCAATGTCCATCCGGACAAGGTGGTGGCAAGGGAATACTGCAACATTCATGGCCTCTGGAAAGGAGAGATGTAAGTGGTACCAAACAAAACGCACGAGCTGATGAACGATCAGATCAAACATGAGCTTGAATCTTATTATCTCTACCTGAACATGGCGGCATATTTCCATGACCAGAACCTAGACGGGATGGCAAGCTGGATGAGGGCGCAAGCACACGAAGAAATGGTCCATTCGATGAAATTTTTCAACCACCTGGTGGAGCGCGGTGCAAAAGTCACCCTGTATCCCATTTCAGTCCTGAAAGCTGCATGGGAAAACCCTCTCCAGGCATGGAAAGAAGCCTATGATCATGAACTCTTCATCTCCTCCAAAATCTGCAATCTTGTGAAAGTGGCCAAAGAAATCGAAGATTTCACATCAATGCCACTGCTCCACTGGTTCCTTGAGGAACAGATAGAGGAAGAAAAGCAGACCCAGGAAGTGGTTGCACTGCTCGAAAGGGCAGGTTCTTCAGGTATGTCACTGATCTATGCAGACCAGGGACTCGGCCACCGCAAACCGGGCGAGGGCTCGGCACTGGCATAGGAAACACTGCCACCAAAAAGGCGGGGGAACACCCCGCCTTTTTTTGTGCTATATATTTTTTGAAAATCTTTTGCAGTTTACCCAAAAAATGTAAAATGGGCACATGGAAAACTCCAAGATTCAAAACTTCAAAAATGAACGCGACAGACTGAACAAGGTCCTCTCTGAATATGCCGGCAAAACCATGAAAGAATTCATGGGGCTGGATTACAGGTGTTACCAGACTGGCGCCCTCACGGAAAAAACCAAGGAGTTGATGGGACTTGTCGCCTCGCTGGTGCTCCGCTGTGATGACTGTATAAACTACCACCTTATGCAATGCCTGGAGAAGAATGTCAGCGATGAGGAACTGGTTGATACACTAACGATTGGCCTCATAGTTGGCGGTTCCATAACAATCCCACATATAAGGAGGGCCTTTGACATCTGGGACGAGTCAAAAACGGCATCCTTCGAGGCCGATCGCAAGGCAGGTTTTTTAAAAGTGGCCGGAATGGTAAAGGATGTTCTTGCAAAAGAACAAAACCCCAGGAGAGCACTGGAAGCAGTTTGCCTGTTGCTTAAAAATAACGTTCCGCACTACGACTGGGTTGGCTACTATATCACAGACCCAAACAAACCAAACGAGCTTGTCCTTGGGCCGTATGCCGGGGAACCGACCGAGCACACAAGAATATCTTTCGGGCAGGGCATCTGCGGGCAGGCCGCGGAGAAGAAAACCAGTTTCATCATTCAGGATGTTTCAAAAGAAACAAACTACCTCTCATGCTCGTTCAGGGTCAAATCGGAAATCGTCATTCCAGTCATGGATGGCGACAAAGTGATTGGCGAGCTGGACATAGATTCGCACAAAATCTCTCCTTTCACTGAAGAAGACGAGGTGTTCCTTGAAGAGGTGGTTGGACTCACGAAAACATATGTAAAACAAATTTTGTAAAATGATAAAATGCAATTCAATACAACGCTTTATTTTTATATCGTCTTGTGTAAATTTCTAATGGAGGAACAATGCCAGGGATATACAAAGCAGTAAAAGTTACCGACAAAGTTTGGTGGGTTGGGGTCATCGACCGCTCGCTCAAGGAATTCCATGGATACAGGACGCCAAGGGGGACAACATACAATGCCTACCTCGTCATGGCCGACAGGATAACTCTTATCGACACTGTCAAGAAACCGCATTTTTCAGAGATGATGGAAAGGATTTCCTCGGTGGTTGATCCTTCAAAAATTGACTACATCATCTCGAACCATGCCGAAATGGACCATTCAGGTTGCCTGATTGAGGCCATGGAAGCAATAAAACCTGAAAAAGTCTTTGCTTCCACGGTTGGTGCTTCTGTGCTCAGGGACGAACTGCATGGCATAGGCGAGATAACACCTGTAAAAGACGGCGAAACCCTGAGCCTTGGGAACATGAATGCGACATTCATCGAGTCAAGGATGCTCCACTGGCCAGACAGCATGATGACTTATCTGGACAGTGAAAAACTGCTTTTCTCGCAGGATGCGTTCGGAATGCACCTTGGCACCTACAAAAAATTTGACGACGAAATCCCATGGGACATGCTGGAGTGGGAAGCAAAAACATACTACGCAAACATAATTCTTCCCTACTCCGATTTTGTCCTAAAATTCTTCGACAAACTCGGTGGATTGAACCTGGACATCAAAACCATTGCACCGGACCACGGCCCGATCTGGAGATCAAGGATTCCACAAATCCTCGAACTGTATAAAAAAATGGCCGCACAGAAATTTTGTGAGAGGGCAATTGTTGTCTACGACACGATGTGGCACTCGACCGAGATGATGGCAAAAGCAATCTGCGAGGGCCTGGATTCACAGGGCATCGAGACCATGCTTTACCCGCTCGAATCGTCGCACAGGACATTCATAGCCACGGAATTGATTGAGGCAGGCGCCCTGATAGTTGGTTCATCAACGCTCAATCGCAACATGTTGCCAAGGGTTGCAGACATTCTTACATACCTGAAAGGTCTTTCACCAAGGAACCTCATAGGTGCCTCATTCGGGTCATACGGCTGGAGTGGCGAGGCAGCAGACCAGATTGCAAAGATGCTGGGCGAGATGAAGGTGAATCTCGTTACTGACCCATTAAAGGTAAAGCACGTTCCGAAAAGCGAGGACCTGAAAAAATGCTATGAGCTAGGGGCCCTGCTTGGAGAAAAACTTAGGGAAGGTTGCAAGCTACCGCAACAGTAAGGAGAAAAATGCCACTGGACAAAAAAGCCCTCTGGACAATATCTTACGGCATGTATGTTGTCACATCGCAGTGCGATGGCAACAGAGCAAACGGCCAGATAGCAAATACGGTCTTCCAGGTCACATCGGAACCGCCAAAGATCGCCATTTCAATCAACAAGGAAAACCTCACCCATGAAATCATCGACAAGGGAAAGGTTTTTGCGGTATCAGTTCTGGAAGAAAACACCCCAATGGAATTTATTGGCCTGTTCGGATTCAGGGGTGGCAGAGACACCGACAAACTCTCGAAGTCAGCCTACAAGGAAGGCCTGGGTTGCCCACTGGTCACAGAAAACAGCCTTGCAATAATGGAGGCAAAGGTGGTTGGCCAGCTTGATGCCGGCACCCACACAGTATTTTTGGGAGAGATAATTTCAGCCGAAGTCCTCAGGGAGGGGAAACCTCTCACTTACGAAATTTACCACCAGAGAAAAGGCAAGGCCCCAAAATCGGCCCCGACTTTCCAGGAAACTGCAAAAGAAGAAAACAAACCACAGGAGGAAAAGACCATGAAAAAATACACATGCAACGTTTGCGGCTACGTTTATGACCCGGCAAAGGGTGACCCGGACAATGGAGTTCCAGCAGGAACACCTTTTGAAAAACTCCCTGATAATTGGGTCTGTCCAATCTGCGGCGCCGCCAAGTCAGAATTCTCCCCGGAGTGAATGGCGACCTGCTCCATGAAAGGTTGGAGCAGCTTTATCAACAATACGCCAGAAGGGAGTTTGTACACCCTGACCCGCTGGAATTCCTGTATCTCTACCAGGACCCGGGCGACAGGGAAATAGCTGGGCTTATTGCATCGTCGCTGGCCTATGGCAGGGTCGCGCAGATCCTCAAGTCCGTCCGGAAGGTTCTGGATGTTCTTGGCAGTTCGCCAAGACTGTTCCTTCTTGAAACTTCTCCCAGCCTCCTTGAAAAGCTCTTTGCAGGATTCAAGCACAGGTTCACAACTGGCGAGGAAATTGCCGCCATGCTTTTGGGAACAAGGCGTGTACTGAAAGAATTTGGCAATCTTAACGAGTGTTTTGTCCATGGCCTGAAAAAATCTGGTGGTGAGATGGTTGAAGCACAATGCTTTTTCACATCCAGCATTATAGGTGGAGGGTGCAAAAACAGCCTTGTTCCAGCCCCTGAAAAAGATTCTGCCTGCAAAAGGCTGAATCTGTATTTCAGGTGGATGGTCAGGGACAGCGATGTCGACCCTGGAGGCTGGAACGGTGTTTCAAAAAAGGGGCTGATTGTCCCATTGGATACCCACATGTTCAATATTTGCAGGAAACTTGGCCTCACAGACAGAAACCAGGCAAACCTGAAAACAGCCCTTCAGATAACGGAAAATTTCAGAAAATATGATCCTGATGACCCAACAAGGTACGATTTCCCACTCACAAGGCTTGGGATAAGAACGGACACCGATCTGGACGGATTCCTTGCCTCATGTGGAGTTGATTGCGCAATACAAAAACCAACAAAAAAGACAGGTTCTCCAAAAAAACTTAACTCCTCCAGCCAGATCTGATTTCAAGATGGCCATTAATATTGTACTGGAGCGAGTTTCAGGAGCTAAATAAAACAGGGTTGACAAACCACAAGCATGCTGTTTAACTACACAAAAAACAAAAAGAAGGAGGTTCTCATGGAAGCTATGGAATCTGATAGCCCTAGCCCTTACCCTAGTTGCACAAACAGCGCCATGAGGCCAGTCTAATCCCTTCTGAAACTTGCCTCATGCCATCAAATCACTTTTGGAGGCAAGCGCATGAAAAACGAAATCAGGGAACAACTCCTGTCACTACTCGAAGAGGGCAGGCTCAAGGCAATTGAGGAATATTGCAATGAATTTTCCTCGTCTGACATTGCAGATGCCATTGCAGAACTCGATCCAGAAACAATGGTCAAAATCCTCCGTGCTATTGAGATACACCAGTCCGGAGAAGTCATGGGCTATCTTGACCTGGACACACAGGTCGAGCTGGCCGAAAAACTGAAAAAAGAAGACCTTGCGTCACTCATTTCCCACATGCTTTCCGATGAAGGTGCAGACCTCATCAATGAATTGCCAGAACCCCTCTCGAATAGCCTGATGCCACTGCTTGCAAAGGCAAAAAGGGAACAACTCAAGTCACTGGCCGAACAGGAAGAAGGAACATGCGGCGCCCTCATGAGTGCTGACTATGTTACGGTCGGACCCAACATGACAATAGCCCAGGCAACAGAGAAAGTCAGGCTCGATGGGCCGCACAAGGAAACGATCTATTATATTTATGTGGTTGATGGATCAAACAGGCTTTTGGGCATGATTTCCCTTAGAAATCTCATTGTCAATGATCCGCGCAAAAAAGTGTCCGATGTCATGTTTGAAGACCTTGAGATGGTAAAAACAGCCGATCCTCAGGAAAAAGCAGCAGAGACAATACAAAAGTATGACTTAATTGCCATTCCTGTAATAAACGACAGGGGCCAGCTAGTTGGCGTGATAACACATGATGATGCGGCAGATGTTATAACCGAGGAACAGACGGAAGACATACTCGGAATGGGAAAGATCGTTCCGACAGCAGGGGAAATGGCATATCTCAAATCATCTCCATTCCAGAATTTCCTCAAAAGAATACCATGGGTTGCCTCGCTGGCCACACTGGGCCTGATAAGCGGAACCATCCTCCACACTTTCCAGGATTCGCTTTCCAAACTGATCATTCTTGCTCTGTACATGCCAATGCTTGCGGATACCGGTGGTAACTGCGGCACCCAGTCTTCAACGGTCATCATAAGGGCACTCGCACTCAAGGAGATAACACCAAAACATTTCTTCAGGATAATAGGCAAGGAATTTGCCACAGGAATCATGATGAGCGTTCTTTTGGGACTGCTCGCTTTCTTGAAAGTCATACTTCTCTCCAGCGGGGAGGCGTTGCCGGCAGGATTCACCCTGATAAACGTCGGAATAATGATTTCTCTTGCCCTCTCAATACAGGTTGTAACATCGACTGTCGTCGGTGCCACCTTGCCACTTGTTGTGTCTGCAATCAAGCTTGACCCAGCGCTTATTGCCAGCCCAGCATTGACAACAATCGTTGACATGAGCGGATTGCTGATTTATTTCTCCCTGGCCAAGCTGCTGCTCGGGCTATAGCATTTGAACGGACAATAGAATAAAATTCCACTCAAGGTGAGAAACAGAGAAAACAAGCTGATAATTGCCCTTCTCTCCACAATCCTGGCACTGTCATTTGTGGGTGCTCAGATCGCAAATGGTGAGACATCTTTTGCAAAGCTCTGGGAAACAAGAAGGATAATTCCCCTCATAACAAAAGATGGTGTCCTTGTCGCAGGCTGGCCAAACATGGGAAACCAGACCCTGTTTGCATGCTTTGATTCCAAGACTGGCAAGCAATTGTGGAAGGAAAATAAAAAAGAGCCTGTTAACTGGGATGCCATAAGGGCCGACAATTTCCAGCTTGAAGGTGACAGGCTTTTTGTTCTCCAGCGCGAAGGCGACAAATACTCATTCAATTGTTTCAATAAAAATGATGGCAAGCAGATATGGTCGCTTGGAATGCTTGATGATATCAACCCCGAGAAAATGCCATTCGTGGATGGCAACAATTTCTACTTGATCCAGCATGGCATCATACAATGTTTTGATTCTGGAAACGGACAATTGCTCTGGAAGGCGGGCACAGGCTCCGGGCCACTAAAGCGACTGGCTGGAGTATACAAAGGGTTGCAGTTCTGGACAGGGAACCACGTCATGTGTCTGGATCTGAAAACAAAATCACAATTGTGGGCAACACCCCAAAATGACTGCCCGCTTGCCCCAAACAATCTTGACGGAATACTGGGAAACACCCCGTGTTTTGTTGGAGATTACGTATTCTTCCTTGGCCATGATTGCGATGTCGCAGGAGGACTGTCCATATTCTGCAGAAACATCTTCACCGGAAAAACAAAAGCAAAACTTGACAGGCCATTCGGAATAGTGGCTACAAAAGAATTTTTCGTATCAGTAGTACCAACCGGGCAGGGCAATTTCAAAATGTATGCGTTCGATCCGGAATCAGGGACCAATGTTTGGGAAACAAGGGTGGAGAGAACGGTCAGGGAATTCATGTTCTCTCTTGGAGACAGGTTTATCCGGACAAAATTTGGAGAAAACCAGACAACACTGGCTATCCTATGTGATGCAAAAACAGGCAGGGAAATTTCGACAACCGACCTCGGAGAGGGTGTTACAAATATAATCCAGGATGGCAAACTTCTTTTTGTTGAGTCCAACAACAAAACAACCTGCTATAAAATTTCCGGATAATAGAACAGCGCATGCTATTCAAAAAAATACAAAGGAGGGACAGGAAATGGAAAAAGCTGTTTTTGGGAGAATAATCAGGCTTGACGAAGAGCTTAGGAAAGCAGGCATCGAAAAGAAAACGGTCGACAAGATAATGGAGGGTGGAGACAAGATACTGAAAACCTCCAGACCGGCCGACAAGGCAGCCTGGATGAAGATCGCCATGGACAGGATGGATTCGCTCCTGCCAGAGGAAACCAGGGTGAAAGTCAGGGAAGAATGCGCATGTTGCACAACAGGAAGCAGACTCAAGCTCATGAAAAAACTTTCGGAGAAAAACAAGGACCTGGACAGTTTTTTCAAGGCTGTTGACAATTCGCACGTTTTTGGCAAGAAGGTTGAAAAAAAGGGCAACAAGGTTTATGTCAATTTTGGCGGCAGCAAATGCGTCTGTACGCCAAAGGTGTCAAATGAGATTTTCTCCACGACCTACTGCCAGTGCTGCAAGGGACACGTCAAAAAACTGCTTGAATCAGCCCTGAAGCACGAACTGAAAACAGACATTGTTCAGACGGCCTGCTCGGGCGGAAAAACATGCAGTTTTGTTATATATCTAGACTAAATAATCCCATAAAAACAAAAACCCTCAAACCTGATGGGTTTGAGGGTTTTCATATTTGAGTTGTTCAGGCTTTGGAGAGCGTAAGACCATTACCGTTCTGGTCTATTTTTATCGTATCACCACTTGAGAATTCACCTGCAAGAGTTTTCTCTGCAATCGGGTCTTCAATCAGGTTTTGTATTGCCCTGACAAGTGGCCTTGCACCAAGTTTCTGGTCATAGGATTTGTCAACCAGCGCCTTGATGGCATTGTCGGTCAGGTCTACCTTCAATCCCTCATCAGTGAGCGTTTCCGATAGCTTGTTTATCAGCAGGCGGGCAACCTGGCAAAGTTCCTCTTTGGTCAGCGGCTTGAACCTTATAACCCCGTCGATCCTGCCCAAAAATTCCGGGCGGAAGACCTTTTTGATCTCCGAGTCGAGCCTGTCACCCTCTTTTTCGTCATCCCTGGACTCTTCCAAGTCCGCACTGGCAAAACCGAGAGATTTTGTATTTTTCCACTGTGAGCCGATATTTGAGGTCATGATGACAATAGAGTGCCTGAAATCAACGAGTCTACCCTGGCTGTCTGTGAGTCTGCCATCATCCATGATCTGCAAAAGAATGTTGAACACATCAGGGTGGGCTTTTTCTATCTCGTCGAAGAGCACAACAGAGAAAGGTTTTCTCCTGATTTTTTCCGTGAGTTGACCGCCCTCTTCAAATCCCACGTATCCTGGGGGTGCGCCAACAAGCCTGCTCACAGCATGCTTCTCCATATACTCACTCATATCTATTCTGAGTAAAGCCTTTTCAGAGCCAAAAAGATGGTTTGCCAACACTCTGGCAAGTTCGGTTTTGCCAACACCACTCGGGCCCACAAACACAAAGGAACCGATTGGCCTGTTTCTTCCAGCCAGCCCAACCCTTGCCCTTCTGAGTGCCTTTGATACTGCAACAACGGCTTCGTCCTGGCCAATGATTTTCTCATGAAGGACCTTTTCCAGGGTGAGCAATCTTTCCCTCTCCTGCTGAAGAAGTCTTGTCGTTGGTATTCCGGTCCACTGGCTGACAACATCGGCAATGTCTTCTGCTGTGACAACAAGGCTCAGCTTGTCGACGTCTTTCTGCCATTCTTCGCGCTTGATGCGGAGCTGGTCTTCTATCTCCCTCTCCTTGTCGCGAAGCTGGGCCGCTTTTTCAAACTCCTGGGATTCAGCGGCCGACTGTTTTTCTTTCCTGAGGCTGCGCTTTGTGGTTTCCATTTCCTTGATGCTCTCAGGCAAGTTCATCACTGACAGTCTGACTTTCGCGCATGCTTCATCTATCAGGTCGATTGCCTTGTCTGGAAGAAACCTTCCCTGGATGTATTGAGCAGAGAGTTTGGAGGCTGCTTCCAATGCAGTTTGTTGAATGGTTACTTTGTGATAGTTTTCGTACCTTGGTGCAAGCCCAATAAGGATTTTCACAGTCTCCTCGACAGTTGGCTCCTCGACTTGTACCATTTGGAACCTTCTTTCGAGGGCTGCGTCCTTTTCTATGGATTTTCGGTATTCGTTCATGGTGGTAGCGCCAATACACTGGAGCTCACCCCTTGCAAGTGCTGGTTTAAGTATGTTCGATGCGTCGATTGCACCCTCTGCGGCACCTGCACCAACGATTGTGTGTATCTCGTCTATGAAGAGGATTATTTTGCCCTGGGAATGGTCGATTTCATCAAGTATCCCTTTCAACCTCTCCTCAAACTCGCCCCTGTATTTTGTTCCAGCTATTACAGCGGCAAGATCAAGTGCCAAAACTCTTTTGTCCCTTAGCGTTTCCGGGACTTCACCATCAACAATGCGCTGGGCAAGCCCTTCAACTATGGCAGTTTTTCCAACCCCAGGATCACCGACAAGAACAGGATTGTTCTTTGTCCTGCGTGAAAGGATCTGCGTGATCCTCTGTATTTCAACCATCCTGCCGACTGTTGGGTCAAGCTTGCCCTTTCTGGCAAGCGCAGTTAAATCCCTTGAAAATTGCTCCACAAGAGATTTCTTCCCTTTTTTGTCGTGGCCATGCTCTTCTACAGACTCATCAACTGCAGACCTGAAACGGTCCAGGTCAATGTCCATATCGCGAAGAATTCTGGCAGCAAGCCCTTCGGCTTCTGAAAGAATACCTATGAGAAGGTGTTCTGGCGTGAGTTTTGTACTGTTTTGCGCCTTCATTTCCTTCTCTGCAAGATCGAGTGCTCTCTTCGCCCTCTCAGAAAGCACTATGTGGCTCTTCTGGACGGGGCCAATGGCCGAATTCCTGACACCTCTTACCAGTGACACTATTCGATCGCGAAGCCCCTGGAAGTCAACTTCAAGCTCTCTCAGGGTTTGCATTGCAAAACTTGTGTTTTCGCGGATCAGGCCAAGAAGAAGGTGCTCTGTGCCAAGATAATCATTCCCAAGCTCATAAGCCTCGTCTTGTGCCAGATAAAATATCCGCTGCGTTTTTTCATCCAAATTACTCCAGTTCATGATTCACATGGTAGCAAGCGGAAAATAATTTATCAACAAAATTTTTGTCAATATCTGGTTTGCCAATAGACAACCACTTTCAAATGGCTATAATACCAGCGAATGACAAAAGACATCGAATTTGAGGGAAACCAGAAAAAACGGCTTTTGACTTATATTTGGATTGCTTTCGTTTTGATAGCCATATTTGGTTTTATTTTATTTCTGGCACCAACTTCCGGCCAGATAAAAAGCTACATTTTCAGGACCAATGGGGAGGTCACAGTATACAATCCCACAAGTGAATCCTGGGAAGGTGCAAGACAGGGCGATGAGCTTTCAACCAATTTTAAGATCAAGACTGCTTCAAGCTCGTGGGCAGAAGTAAGACTGGATGATGGTTCACTATTAAGGATCGGGGAAAACACAGAGCTGGAGATTGTCTCGCTCTATATCAATCCCATGATGGGCATCCGTTCGGCAAGATGGCTGATGAAAGGCTATGGAAGCGTCTATGTCAACACTGGCGAAACAGGCTCAATATACGACATAATCACTTCTGGTTTTGTGGCCTCGGCAACAAGAGGGACCATGAAGGTCGATGGCGACGGGAAGGGCAACTTCCTGGTCAAAGTGCCAAATTCAAACAGCAATGCAACAGTGACGATAGGCAACATGATTACAAAGATACCATCGCTTGAACAGGCAAGAATTGATTCCTCCAACAAGCTCAAAATGGAAAAATCTCTGGTGGATGAGTCCGATACATGGAATGCCCAGATGGACGCACCGGACCTGAAACTGTTTTACGAGAAAACAACATTTGAAGAAAAAGAGACCATCCTCGGAAAAACAAACCCTTTGAACAAAATCCTTCTGGATGGCCAGGAAATGGCCAAATCCTCCAATGATGGCACCTTTGAAATAGAAATCAAGCTCCCCATCGGCAAGATAAAATACACCATTAGATCGATTGATCCAGCAGGAAGATATGTGGAGCAGCAATTCGAGATCGAAAGGCTTGAAAAAAGTGATCATCAGCTAGTAATCATCAATCCCCAGGAGGGGGCAACTGTAACCGAAGACAAGGTTGCAATTAAGGGAATCGCTGAAGGTTCAGCACTCTTGACTGCGAATGGAAAACCAATTCAGCTTTCCCAGGACAAGTTTGAATTTGAATTTCAATCTGTAGAAGGGCCAAACAAGCTGGATTTCGTATCAAAAGACAAGAACGGGAAAATGGTCACAAAAACGCTCACATTCATAAAACACAAACCCATGCCGCAGGCACAACTTGCAATAACAAGCCCTGATGAAGGCACGCAAACAGAATCCGAAAGCATAATTGTCTCTGGTCGTGCAGACACCGAATACGTTTCGGCAGGATCAAGAATGGCACGCGTTGAGAAGGGCATTTTCTCAATAACTGTACCACTCGATTTTGGAAGAAACTCAATCGTTGTAATGGCAAGGAGTGAGCAGAAAAAAACAGCCTCACAGACTGTTATTGTTTACAGGTCAAAACCCAACTCCACAAAACCTGAAATTGCCATAAACAATACTTCACCCCTCACAAACAAAAGCAGTATCGCAATAACAGGGGCCTGCAAAAACGCAAAAATTGTCCAGTTCCAAAATCAAACCGTTGAACCAGGGGAAAATGGGAAATTCGAATTTATTGCCCAGCTCAATGAAGGTGAAAACACTCTGACAGTCTTTGCGCAGTCCTTCGATGGCGGAACAGCCTCAGCCTCGACAAGTATCACAAAAGACACAACCCCGCCTGACCTCTCGAAATTAAAAGCGACAAGGGTCATTGGTGAAACTAAAGTCGTCATCAGTGGAAGGCTGGAACACAATTGTACGCTCCTCGTCAACGGCCTGGCGATATCCCAGAAAGATATCTTTGCGGGGGCTGATTTCGACTCCATAATCCACGTTGCAACATCAATCTCTGGAGATACCGTTGTGCTTGTCGGGAGAGACCCGGCTGGAAACGAAAGCAGACTGGAGCTGAAAATTGAGCAGAGCAGGGGCAGGTAGCCTTAGAAAAAGGCCTTTTTTTTCAGGCACGATAATCGCTGTCATAATCATTGCAATAGAAGCAATCCTTTTAAATGTTTTGCCTGGAATGATGGCAAAACTCATCCCGAATGATCTTCGCTGGACAGAATTCCCAACAGCTTTTATAACGCTTGTCAATGCCTCTCTGGCTTTTTTCTTCTCATACCAGACTTTCAGCGCATTTGACCTCCAGGACTACAAGAGAAAAATATGGAGATTTGTAATGCTCTCCATGGGCGCCTGGGTCATCGGCCACTTTCTGTCGATAATAATCAGATTCGGGTTCATGGTGGACATGACAAGGCCACCAAATGTGGCTGATTACCTTGGATACTTGTGGATGTTGCCACTTCTTTTGGTGGCACTTTCAAGGCAATACGGACTGGTCAAAACAAATTCCCCGCCAAACAGGCTGATGAAGCTGGGACTCACTGTTGTTCTCCTTCTGTTTGCCGGAACAATCCTTCTGGTTTCGCCATTTTTCTCGCCCAAATTTATAACATTGCCAGAAAGGCTTGTTTCATTGTGGTACATAGGTTTCTCATTTGCCATAATGGTCGTGGCCGTATCACTCCTTTCTGAAATTAGCTCCGGCCTGATATCAGTGCCCTGGAAATTCATCATCATGGCAGTATTTTTCTTCTGCCTATCCTTTGTGCTTTTCTATTTTATAGGCACCAACAACCTGGACAGTGGAAGCCATCTTGCAAAAACCTTCCAGGCAATACTTTCCCAGGCAGGAACAATCCTGATAGGAACGGCGTCTTTTATCGAATCAAGATTGTTTGGATAGCGTTTTTATCACAACAAGGGGGCATGTGATGAAGAAATTTGTTGTCATTTTTGTTTGTTGCTTTGTTGTTTCAGGTTTCTGGAGTGGCTCTGGATATTGCAAAACCGTAAAAACTGACGCTTTTAAAATTGCACTGGAGGCAGCAGGGCTTTCTTACGAGAGCATTTCATGGGACGCCTCGAAGCTCTCCAGGATAGATGATGCCGATCCATTCAGATTGCAATGGTTCAATGAAATCTGGGCAAACCCGTTGAGAGTACCCAAAATTGCAAAACAAATCACAGACAGAATACCAATCTTCGCAACAAACATCAGCAAAGAATTCAATTACATCTTCTTCTACGGCACCTCCAGAACATGCGGATCAGTTGCTGCTCTCATGGAAGATTACCTTCCACCACTGGAGATGGCCAAAGAAAAACCATTCTACAACTCTGTAAAAAAAACCTACCAGAACATGGGCTGGCAATTTGGCAAGGGACTCGACACAAAATTGTCTACATACGAAGGGCAACTCACGCAAGAAGCATCTGAAGTCCTGGCAGAATACGTACTGAGCGCAGACTGGCTCTTCAGGGAACGTAAAAAGGCCCTTGAGGCAAGCGATCTTACCGAAGAAACCTTCAGAAAACTCCTTATTGCCAATGCTGGGGACGAAGACACCGGAGACTTCACATACAGGCTTGGCAAGCGGTTTGACATGAAGCAGATGATGTATGCCTGTTGCAGGATTGTTTTCTCCACACAAAAACTCAAGGGTGCCTTCGGCGGTGGCGTGTCACTCCCCGAAGGAAAAAACGTTTTCCCAACACCCTTTGGCGACATGATATTGAATGGATCAAGGAGCGACGATTTTTATAGCGGTGATAACCACCTTCTGGTTGTTGATGTTGGGGGCAATGACACCTACGAGGGCACATTTGGCGCAACATCGTCCTTTTACAACTGCGCATCGGTTGTGATTGACGTGAGTGGCAACGACACCTACAAAGACCCTTATGGCCACTCTCCAAATCAGGGTGCAGGTGTTCTTGGTTGCGGAATCCTGGCCGACTTGTGGGGAAACGACACCTATGAGGCTGCAAACAATTGCCAGGGGGCAGGCGTCTTCGGCATTGGTATGCTGTATGACTACACAGGAAATGACACATATTCATCGGTTGATTTCTCCCAAGGTGCCGGCTGTTTCGGCATCGGGGCCATGGTGGAGTATGATGGTGACGATGTCAGAAAATGCTTCTTTGGTGGCCAGGGCTACGGGGCAACCATGGGATTCGGCCTCTCGTATGACAGGTCCGGAAACGACACCTATATTTCGGATGATGAAAACATAATCCACCCGTCTGCACAAAATCCATCCCACAACACAAGCATGTCGCAGGGCTGCGGAAATGGCAGGAGGGCCGATATAACAGACGGTCATTCAATGTCCGGCGGGTGCGGTGTCCTGGTAGACGGCGAGGGTGACGACACATACAAATGCGGTGTCTTTGGCCAGGGTGTAGGATACTGGTTTGGTGTGGGGATTTTCACTGACACCAAAGGCAATGACACATACGAGGGATTATGGTACGTTCAAGGCGCAACGGCACACTTTGCCATAGCAGTTTTCAGGGACACCGAGGGCAACGACAGCTACACAGCAAAACAGGCAACCTCGCTGGGCGTGGGACATGATTTCTCGACATCCTACCACATTGATGAAGGTGGGGACGACAAATACAGCTGCTACATGGCAGACCCCAAAGACGACAAGATAAAACAATACGGCGGCCTGATGATTGGTTGTGGAAATGAAACCGGAATGGGATTTTTCTTCAACATCGGCGGGAATGACGTTTACGACGCAAAGAGTGACAATATGTATGGCTATGCAAATGTGGCCGCGCCACTTGCACCGGACACCATCAGAAATGACATGCTGTGCCTTGGACTGTTCATTGACATAGGCGGAGAAGACACTTACGGAAAAGATTTTTGCAAACAGAATGGCAACTGGATCAGAAGAAACGAGGAAAGGCCAGAGGTAGTTATAGGAATTGGCCTGGATGTAGAAGATGGCGAATTGCCAATACTGAGGTGAAAATGGACACAATAACACAAAAGCTGCTGGCTTCGAAGGAGCCTTCAATCAGGTACAAAACCCTTGTCAACATATTGGGTGAGCCAAGGGATTCCAAAAAAGTAGCATCTGCAAGTCTGGAAGTGAAAAACTCTCCTCTGGTTAAAGCACTGCTCTCCGAAAAACCAAAGAATGGACATATTCCAAGGGGAGCCTATGACAAATGGGTCGGAGACCATTGGGTCTTGTCTCTGCTTGCAGACCTCGGATACCCGAAGGGCGACAAGGAACTGGTTCCAATGATGGAGCACGAGCTGGAGTGGCTCCTTGGCGAAAACCATGTGAAGAACGCCATAAGGGTCATAAACGGCCTGACCAGAAGGTGCTGCTCCCAGGAAGCCAACGCTGTCTACTCGCTCATAACGCTTGGCATCGCCGATGAAAGGGTTGAAACGCTTGTAAAAAAGATGCTCTCCTGGCAATGGCCAGACGGCGGCTGGAACTGCGACAAGGAACCAGGGGCAAAAAATTCGTCTTTCCACGAATCACTCATTCCAATGAGGGCTCTGTTTGCCTACTCAAAGGCAACCGGAGATAAAAAGGCCCTCGAGGCCGCCAAAAAAACGTCGGAGATATTCCTCAAAAGAAAGCTCTTCAAAAAAGTATCGGATGGAAGCGTAATCAACCCAAAGTTTACAAAGATCTGCTACCCATCCTATTGGCATTACAACATCCTCGCCTGCCTGACATATCTTGCAGAGGCCGGCCAGACCGGTGATGCAAGGTGCACAGAAGCGCTTGATCTGCTCGAATCAAAACACTTGCCTGACGGCTCGTTCCCGGCAGAAACAAAATACTACTCGTACATCACCTGCACCCAGGACAAGAACAAAAGCGGGAGCTCACTTATCAATTTTGGTGGAACAAGCAGCAAGGCAGGGAATGAATTTGTGACAGCCGATGCGGTATTTGTCCTGAAAACCTTTGGAAAAAACTAATTTTTACAACCAGCCCCCAGGAGGCAAAATATGAAATTTGTTCCATTTGTTCTTGCCATAATTATGGTTTTCCAGCCAATGACTGTCATTGCTGCCGCCGAACCAAACAGGCTGGATGAGGCCATTTCCTCACTTGGGCTGACTGCAAACCAGGTTTCGTGGGACCTCAGGCAAATACAGGACTTTCAGCAGGACCCATTCCGTTTTCCATGGTTTGACCAGCTGCATTCAAAACCACTCGAACTGCCGAGAGAGGCAAATTCCACGCTCTCAAGGTTCGAGTCGTGCCAAAACATCAGGGACCTGGTTGTGATGGCAGCAAGGCGTTCTGCCCATGAGGTGGCAAGATGGCCTATGGGTCCCGTTCCAGAAATAAACGAAAAAGAGCCCCTTTTATCTTCGCTGGAGGAGCTTTACCAGAGCAGGGGCTGGAGGCTCTCGGCGAAATCCAGGGAGGAGCTCAAAAAACAATGCGACTCGCTCTCTCCAGCCTGGCAAAAACAGCTTGCAGAATTCATTGGCTATACCAGACAGGCAGAGGAGTACCGGAATCTGGCCATCAGAAACATCAAACCGGAGCAACTGGAAACCATCTTTGCACAGACACCGATCATTCTCGGCGAAACAAAGGGGTGGCCAATCGAGGCCTACGATGCAGGACTGGCATTCGACGCATCTTTCATGTATTACGGTGCAGCGCAAATTTCACTTGCAGTTGACTCGGCAATAGCGCTTCTGGACAAAGAAAAACCGTCGCTTTTCGAAGTCGACACACCATTTGGAAGAATAACAATCTCTGGCGGGGGCGATGACCGGCATGATTGCCAGAAGCAACTCCTTTTGCTTGATGTTGGTGGAAACGACTCCTACACAGGCTGGGTGGCAGGCAACAATGGCCTTGAAAATCCTGTCTCGGTGGCAATAGACCTGTCAGGCAACGACACCTATAAAACGAACTACAATTTCCACAACTCGATGGGTTCCGGCAGGTTCGGATTTGCATGTTTGTATGACGCCGAAGGTGATGATAACTATAATGCCATTGAATGTTCCCAGGGTGCGGCAAGTTTTGGTGTCGGAGTACTAGTAGATAAAAAAGGCAACGACCACTACAGCTCGGTCAATCTTTCACAGGGCGCGGCGGAATTCGGGCTTGGGATATTGCAGGACCAGGAAGGAACCGACGTTTACGAATCGTATTTTGCCTCGCAGGGATTTGGTTTCACACAAGGAATCGGCCTTCTTCAGGATAAGGGCGGAAACGATACTTATATCGCCAACGATACAGACATAATCAATCCATCTGCCCAAAGCAAGGAGCACAACACCTCAATGTGCCAGGGTGCAGGATACGGCCTCCGGGCAGAATTTGATAACGGGCATTCGATGTCCGGTGGTGTTGGTGTCCTTCAGGACATGGGAGGCGATGATTTTTATTCTTGCGGAGTTTTTGGGCAAGGCGTCGCATACTGGCACGGGATGGGGATCCTGTCTGACTACGCGGGAAATGACAACTACAAGGGTACCTGGTACGTTCAGGGTTCGTGCGCCCATTTTGGCCTGGCATACTTCCAGGAAAGGGCTGGAAACGATACATACCAGGCAACAATGGCCACTTCGATAGGTGTTGGCCACGATACATCGGTGGGAATCAATGTGGACCTGGGCGGCAACGACATCTACAACTGTTTCAGGATGGAGGATGGCAAAAAAGTTTATGCAGGACTTGTCGCCGGTTGTGGAAACAACAATGGGATAGGCATCCTAGCAAACATTGGTGGTGACGACACATATGATATTGGCGCAACACCATCGCTCGGGCAATATGGCGGGCCAATGCCGTGCAATGGCGGAACAACCAGAGACACCATGATAAATATCGGTATTTTTCTGGACATTGGCGGAAACGACACTTACACCGCAAAACATGCAAAGGAAAACGCCAAATGGATACAGGAACCGCCAAAAGATTGTCCGGACAGAAAAACCGATTTTGGTATCGGGATTGACGCCAAAGATGGCACCATCAAGCCGTTATTTTAATGTGCCAATCAGGAGTTCGAACTCACAACAAGGGAGTGTTGGATCGCATCCCCTGCACGAAATCTCGATGCACGAAGTCGGCACACCACCAAGCTGATATGCCGAGAAGGACGCTATTACACCGGCAACATAATCACAGCATGGCTCAGGCATCTGTGAGATACCGGCACATCCTGGTGAATCAAATATTCTGAGTGTGGCAATAGGCCCTGAATTTTTGGGTGTTGATATCCTGCATCCAAAAAACAGATGGCCCATCTTTTCAATGTTTGCAAACAAGGCATCTGTTCCACTGGCCTTCTTGAAGCCGTGCTCTTTTTCAAGGACTGCACCCAGCTCCCTGCCAATGTTTCTTCCAAGCTGGTAAAGTACTGGCTTTGCCCTCTTTGTGCCAAGCATTTCATGTATGCCTTTTGTTGGGAGCGATATGTTCAGTTGTGAACAAAGCCCAATTTTGCCAGGCAAACCAGCTAGCTTTGGCAACATGTTTTTCATTGGACTCTCTCCACAAGGCCCTGCTCCGCCAGGAACCTGAGGGTATTTAGAACCTTGTCAACAGGTTCATTGATTGCCAATGCTATATCCGAGATTGTTTTGGCTCCATCAACAAGCATGGCAATATCAGCAACAGATTCGCCATGCAGCCACTTGGCCCGCTGGTTGATGAGCGATTCAGAATTGAATATATCAGCAAAATCCTGTGCCCTCTTCAATTTGGTTTTTGTCGTAACTTCAAAGACAGATGTTTGCCTGCTTTCATAAACATTTATAGAACCCACCATTTTTACCGATGATTCCAGGATTTTCTGGTTTGTAAGCAGTTCTGACGGGTAGGTACCATCTTTGCACAGCCACCCTCCGGTCATGATGCCAGCATTGAAGATCGCCCACATTGTTAAATTTTCCATATCAATCGAAACAATGCAGGTGTTTCCATCTTCTTTGAATGTTTCTGCAAGCCTCCAGAACGAAACATAATTTGTGGACAATCCGACAAATTTGGGTTTGCATCTGAAAAGCATGTCATATATGCGCTTCAAATTTTGGTTAAGAGGTGCAAGAGTTATTCGTGACGGCTTTGTTTTGATTGTTTTAAGAACAAGAAGGTATTTTTCACCGGCCAGGTGTCTGGCATGCTCGGTAGCATCATAGGAATAATCAAGACCTTCTTTTGATCCAACAAAAATAAACCTCCCAAAATCAGTAGCATCAATCTGGAGAACATTTTGCCCTTCATAATCAGAGAAGATAGCATCAACACTGATCATGTTGACGGAAAGTTTGTCAAGGAGCGGCTCTCCAATCGGGAAATTGACCATCCATCAAATTGATACTCTTTGTGTGCCCTGGTTGTCAACAAGGAAAGGGGGTTCGTTGACACGGTATTTGCTTGCCTTTATACTCTTAACGCTTTAAGGAGGAATAATGATCACCGCAAACGATCTAAGGATAGGAAAGACTTTTGAGATGGAAGATGGCCTCTGGGTGTGCGTCAAGTTCGAGCACATAAAACCAGGAAAGGGCACTGCATTTGTAAGGGTAAAAATTAAAAATCTGGAAAACGGTTCCCAGGTTGAGCGTACGTTCAGGCCAGAAGACAAATTCAAACTGGCATTTCTTGATTACAGAAAAATGCAGTACCTCTACAGGTCAGGTGATGAATTTTTCTTTATGGACCAGGAAAATTACGACCAGATTTCAGTAAACGAAGACGACCTGGGAGACGCCATCAATTATCTCAAAGAGAACATGATAATTGAGGTTGCATATTTCAAGGGAAAACCTGTATCAGTCGAACTGCCAACCTTTGTCGAAATGGAAATAATTGAGACCGAACCAGGTTTCAAGGGTGACACTGCCCAAAATACATTCAAACCGGCAAAGGTTGAATCAGGATATGTCGTCCAGGTTCCACTTTTTATAGAACAGGGCGAGATCATCAGGATCGACACAAGAACCGGCCTATATTTGGAAAGAGCCAACAAGTAACCGCCAGATGCAGAGGCGACAAGGAAGAGAACTTGCATTACAAATGCTTTTTGCTTCGTCCTATTTTCCGGAAAACGAGAGGGAACAAGGACTCCTTGTACTTGAATCATCAGAACCAGACTTCGAAGTCGCCTCTTTTGCAAAAACACTTTTCCTGGGAATTCTAAAATCCAGGGCTGAGATAGACAAAATCATCTCGAAGCACCTGGAAAACTGGGATCTTAGCAGACTATGGCTTGTTGACAAGAGCATACTCCAGATAGCCATTTATGAACTGCTTTTTCTGAAAGATTCCCCGCCGTCTGTCATCATTGATCAGGCGGTCAGGCTTGCAAAAAAGTTTGGTGGCGACGAATCGGGAAGTTTTGTCAACGGGATACTCGGTGCAATTTTCAGGAGCGAGCTGAATGTCAAGGGTAAAACTGAGGATAAGGGGTAGGGTACAGGGCGTCGGTTTTCGCCATTTTGCCAGACTTGAAGCCGAGAAATACGGCCTTGTTGGCCATACAAAAAACAGGATTGACGGAAGCGTTGAAATAGAAGTACAGGGGGACAAAACAAGTATTCAAAGTTTTATTGGTGCAATGCACATAGGGCCGGGATATGCAGAAGTTGGCTCGGTGGAAATCACAGAAATTGAGGAAAATCCCTACGAAAAAACCTTCAGGGTGATCTTCTGATCTCTATTGCAAAATTGGGGCAAGAATCAGCACAAGCCCAGCATTTCACGCACGAACCCAAAACTTTCATTTTTCCATCATCAAGTTTTATTGATCCATTGGGACAGACACGTTCACACAAATGACAAAATCCACAATTATCCTTATTAAATTTGAGATAGTATCTCGAAATCATTGCCAAAGGGTAAAAAACAGTGTTCTTGTCTGATACCATTCGCCTGATGTGGAGGTGACCCTTCAAAAGTCTTCCATCAAAATCCACATTGTAGAGCCTGCCCTCGCCGCTCCCAAGATCTATTGATGCCCTCACTACTTGCGGAAGATACGATGGCCATCCAAATAATTCTGAAATATAGGCATCTCCCGCGACACAATCAGAAGAGAATATTCTGGTTTCGAAATTCTTTTTGTCCGGCTTTCCAACGCCAGGCCAATCTGTGATTTGTGAAGCATCATAAACTGCACCTATTGTTTTGAATGACAAAAGTGAATAAACCTCTGCAAGAGCAGAACCAGCATTTGAGGTTGCACTTTCAAGGAGTATTTTTGCTATTGTCTGGGTTGGCAAAAGTGACAAAAAAGATGTTATGGAACCAGAAACAAGAAACGATGTTGAAGGGGCAGGTACAAGAACTGGCAGAACAGCTTCTGCTTCATAAGCACATTCCGCAACTGCAATTCTCTGCAAAAAAGCGGGTTTGCTGGTGTCCCATCTCCTGGGACCGGAAACTTTTCTCTCACCAATTCCCTTTGAAAAAATAAAGTGGTCTTTTTTTAAATCCTGGCTCTTAACACCATCTGGGACCTTTAGCTCCGGGAAAGACTCATGGTCCCAGGCCAGGGTGACCTTATGACCCAAATCCCTAAAAAGAGTACTTATTTTTGATACGAGATCGGTCTTTGGGTGTTCGGTCCTGTGCCTGCCCCAAAAGGGGACAAAAACAAGGAGCTCACAAGATGAAGAAAGCTCCTTGAGGGAATATTCACTCAAGGAGCTTATAAGTTGGTCTTCGTTTGAAGTAGAGAGGATTGAAGCAGACATTAACGTTTACGGTATTGTCTTGCTTTCCTGGCGCCCCTCATTCCGTATTTTCTTCTCTCTTTTTTGCGGGCGTCTCTTCTCAGGAATCCTGGTTTCTTGAGGCTTGGCCTGAACTCGGCATCAACCTCAAGGAGTGCTTTGGCTATGCCATGACGGACAGCTTCAGCCTGGCTGTTTACGCCAGAGCCCATGACCTTGACGGTGATGTCCATCTTGCCAACTTTGTCGGTTGCCTCAAGCGGAGCCAGTACTGTCTTGCGGTGGGACTCTGTCTGGAAGTAGTGTTCAAATTCCCTGCCGTTGATTTCAATCTTGCCTTCACCTGGCTTCATTATGACGCTTGCAATGGCTGTTTTACGATATCCGGTTGCCCTGTACATATTCCTCCTACAACTTCACTGCCTGCGGGTTCTGTGCGGCATGGGGATGAGCTGGGCCATTGTAGACCTTTAGCTTTCTAAACATTGCCCTTCCAAGTCTTCCCTGTGGGAGCATTCCTTTTACGGCATGCTCAATGACTCTTTCCGGGTGCTTCTCCATCATCTTCTCAAAAGTGGCTTCATAGAGTCCGCCATTATATCCGGAATAATGATAATAAATCTTCTGTTGTTCTTTCTTGCCGGTAACAACCACCTTGTTGGCATTAACAACTATAACAAAATCGCCTGTATCGGTGTGCGGGTTCCAAGTCGGCTTTTCTTTGCCGGAGAGCAGGCGTGTAACCTTTACGGCAACCCTGCCAACCGGTTTTCCGGCCGCATCCACTACGAACCATTTTTTCTCCAGGCCGGTCAAAAATACTGTATCCATAGCAATCCTCCTACAAAGCAACAATTTTATAGCCAAACCCTATTATGTCAAGGAAAACCAATTTTCCATTTTAACCCTTTACATGTTTGTTCCCCTTTGCTAAATTTGACATTCGTATTCAAGGAGGTCGAAACATGTCCAGAGTTTGTGAAGTATGCGGAAAAGGCCCGGTCACCGGCCACACTATAAGCCATTCCCACATCAGAGCCAAAAGGCGCTGGTTCCCAAACCTCCACAGCGTTAGGGTCCAGAAAGGCACTTCGGTAGTAAGAATGAAGGTCTGCGCGAAATGTCTGAAAGCCAACAAAGTCAGGGTAGTGGCCTAGGCAAAATTTTTTCCATAACAAAAAGCCCCGGGGTCTCCCTGGGGCTTTTTTTATTTGTTTGAGATGTCCTCTACCATTCCCTCAAGGTACTGTTTCACTTTCATCGCAAATTCAAGGGCCTGGCCTTTTGTCAATGTTTCTTCGAGCATTAATGGTGTGGGGTTCTCCACATCAGGCAAAAGATCGTGTTGAAGAGCAAACAAAAAATAAGCCAGAGGAACTTCATCCTCTATCTGGGTTTTTTCTTTTTCTATCTTTAAATCTGCAAACTTCTGGGTCATCTCGATTTTTATCGAAGCTATCTGCGACAACAACGAACTCACCTCTTCGCGGAGGGTTCTCTGTATACCATTTGAGGAGAGAGCTTCAGAAAGACCAAAACTTTCCATTTCAAGCATTTGCCAGCCGGTTACAGGCTTCCCAAGATCAGCCATATCAAACTCTATGCCCCACCTCTTTGCATTCGAGAGCCTTTCAAAACCCTTTATATCAGCAATTTCACTCAATTTGTCAAAATCAAACCGAATGTATCGTATAAACCTTTCCATTCTGAACCATATTCGCATCCAAAATGAGTCAGTCGCTGAAATCCTGTATTGCTCGGACCAGTCAAGAACAGATGTTAGAAGATAAACGCTCTCTGCAACATTGGTTTTTTGGTCAAGATTTGAAAGGTATATCGTCGGAGGCAAGGCATCAATACTAGCCAGCTCTTCAAATGGTGTTTTTGGTTTCTGGGAACTCTGGGTGGCATCAACTGCAACGCATGGGGACACCTGGGAAACAAACATGAATAATGCAAGAAAAAAAGCACATTTTTTCATGCGTAATTGGTCTGTACCTCAAAAAATATCATGGCAAAGCCAACAAGCCTCAATGCCTGGGCAATGTACCAAATCCATGTATCCGCCAAAATATTGGTCAGCAGGAACAGGCAAATTGCAAGCATCAGGAAGGCTATCGCCATTTTTATTCTGTATGGGTCTTTTTTCTGTATCCAAAAAAGGAGGTACATTAAAAAACTTGCAAAAAACATTACCCCGGAGATTGCCCACAACCATGAACCATTATTCTCAAATCTCGGCAGGCCAGGTATTACTCCCTCGGCAAAACCTATACCAAGAAGTATGGCAAGCAAAACAATGACCGGAACAGCAATTGTGACATATATTTTCCCGTTCATGAAGACAGAAGCAAAGGTCCCAAGTCCAAAAAGAAGATAGTTTGCGGCAAGATACCATGGGAGATAAACAAGCACATAATTTGATGGAAGTGAAGGAAGTCCCGTTTTTGTGATTATTGAAATCAACACAACCTGGGAGACGAAAATAACAAGGCAGGAAAAACCAAAAGTAACCGAGGCCACATCTTCCCCTCTCCTCGCATGGAGAAAGGCAAAAATGGCCGTTCCAAGCACCAGGAGTGCAATCAGGACTTCAAAACCCAACCTCAAAAGGAGCACCATGTCGTTCATCTCTATATATTATACACCTTTTTCATGATTATATTCCACCTTCACAAGGTACAGCCCCTGCGGTGGGGCAGGATAGGCGCAAGAAAGGCACAACTCTCCTGCAAAAATTCTTTCCAGTCTCTCTGGTTTCTCTTTACCCTGTCCACAAAATATGGCAAATGAAACCATGCGTCTCACCATATTGTGGAGGAACCGGTCACCCTTTACCAGAAATATCAAATATTCGCCCTTCTTTTCGATCTGGGCCAATTCCAGGGTGCAGTGAGTGTCCTTGTTCGGCTTGTCCTCGTCAGACTTGCCAAAACAAACAAAATCGTGCATCCCGACAAAACCATTGAAAGATTTTTCCAGGTCATCCATGTTCATTCTGGCATTATCAATGACCCAGGAGCCATTGTGAACAAAAGGGGAGGGGGAAGGGCCAAGATGGGCAATATATGAGTAGATCTTTTTTCTGCTTTCAAACCTGGCAATAAAATTCTCAGGAGCATAATCGAGTGACCTTATTCTTATGGTCGGCGGAAGCTGTGAATCCAGAAGACTTTTCATTCCGATCAGATTGAGTTTCTTTGGGAGTTTGAATGAGATGACCTGCCCAAGCGCATGGACGCCCTTGTCGGTTCTTGATGAGGCATAAACATAGGTTTCTTCGTCAAGCGCCTCAAAAATGGAGTCTTCCATTGTTCCCTGGACAGTCGGAAGGCCTGGTTGTCTCTGCCATCCGAAAAATGCGGAGCCATCATAACTGATGACTGCCTTATAGTTAAAGGATTGACCAGACATAAACGCCAGCCATCGCAACCACACATAATGCGACCGCCACAAAATCGTTTAGGCCAAGTTTTGGAACATGAAGCCTTGATCTTTTTTCACCGGTGATAAAACACCTTGATTCCATAGCATCGGCAAGCTCATCGGCCCTTCTGAAAGCCGAAACAAAAAGCGGGATAAGGACAGGAATGAACGATTTTGCCCTGGCAATCACACCGCCCGAGGAGAAATCAGCCCCTCTGGATGTTTGCGCCTTTATGATTTTGTCAGTTTCCTCAAGGAGTGTCGGAATAAACCTCAGTGCGATACTCATCATGAGGGCAATTTCCGAGGCTGGGAAACCGATCCGCTTGAGTGGCAACATGAAGCTCTCAAGGGCAAAAGTCAAATCAAGCGGTGATGTAGCATAGGTAAGTATTACCGAAATCGAGACAAGTAAAATAAGTCTGAGGACAACGAAAAGTGATACCAGTATGCCCTCTTTGGTGATCGTCAGGCCCCAGAAACTCAGGAGCGGCTCGCCACTAGTAGAAAATAGCTGAATAACAACAGTAAGTACGATGAGAATCAGTATTGGTCTCATGCCTCTGACAAGGTGCATGAGAGGCACTTTTGCCAGAGCCGCACAAACCATGGCGAGAACAAAAAGTGCCAGCAAGGGTAAAAGTTTTCCAACAACAAATATGAAAACAAGGAGAACAAGTGACAACAAGAGCTTGACTCTTGGATCAAGTCTGTGTATCGGGGTATCAAGCGGGACAAACTGTCCAATTGTTACAAAATTTGCCAGGCTCATTGTCTGTTCAACTGGCCAGCAATAACCATGGCCAGCTCCTGTGCATCAAATGTTTTTCTTGGAATTGAAAACCCTGCATTTCTCAACTTGTGGGCCACCGAAGAAAGTGCTGGAACATCAAGGCCGGCAGACCTCAACAAATCCGGCTGTGAAAATGCTTCATCTGTGGCACCTTCAAAGATGACTCTTGAGTCACCCATAATGATGACATTTTGGGCAATACCAGCCACTTCATCCATGTCATGCGAAACCATGACAAGGGTGTGACCTTCTTTTTTGAAGCCAACAACAAGTTCAAGAAAAGCCTTTCTGGAAACAGGATCAAGTCCTGCCGTTGGTTCATCGAGAACGATTATTTCAGGATGGCACGCCAGAACACCAGCTATCGCAACTTTCCTTTTTTCTCCACCAGAAAGTTTGAATGGTGAACGATCCCTGTATGCTGAAGAGTCAAGACCCACCAGTTTAAGTGCATTCACGACCCTCCCTTCAATCTCGTCAGGTTTCAGCCCTTGCTTTTGTGGGCCAAAGGCAATGTCTGCAAAAACGGTCTCCCCAAAAAGCTGTGTTTCAGGATACTGAAACACAAGACCCACTTTTCTTCTCAGGGCCTTTTTGTCCCATTTCTTTGTTTCAGTACCCTCAACCACCACTTCTCCGGTAGTTGGGACAAGCAAAGCGTTAAAATGCTGGATAAGAGTGCTTTTCCCCGAGCCAGTAGAGCCAATTATTCCAGTGATGCTGGCATCTTTTATTGTGATGCTGACATCATCCAGGGCCTTTTTTTCAAACGGCATGCCCTGATCATATATGTAGCTTATGTTCTTTACTTCAATCGGCACAAAGCCTCCACAAGCTCGTTTTCATCCTTTGGGAACGGAACATTGATACCATTGCCAGACAGGCTTTCAACAAGCTGGACAAGGGGCGGCCTCTCAAGGCCGGCGCGTGCAAGAAGGGGTGGATTGGAAAAAAGGTCTTCCGGTTTTCCATCAAAAATTATATTGCCCTTTTCAAGGGCAATTGACCTCTCCGAGAGAAGTACCTCTTCCATTCTGTGTGTGATCATGACGATTGCATAACCATCTTTGTGCAGGTGCTTGATCTTTTCAAGCACCTGCTTCCTGCCCTTTGGGTCGATAAGTGACGTTGCCTCATCAAGGATCAGCAATTTTGGTTTTATCGCGAGAATGCCTGCAATTGCAACAAGTTGTTTCTGGCCACCAGATAGATGGTGCACTGGGTGTTTCAACAGATGCAAAAGGCCAACAATCGAGAGGGCTTCGTCAACTCTTTTTCTGATCTCTTCAGGTGGAAGATTGAGGTTTTCCGGTCCAAAGGCAACATCATCCTCAACGAGGGAGGCAACAGTCTGATTATCCGGATTTTGGAAAACAAGACCCACGTTTGCCCTTATTTCAATGAGTCTCTCCTGGTCAGTGGTTGGAATACCATAGACACACACCTGGCCTTCCTTTGGCTGGAGCAGACCGTTTGAAAGCTTTGCAATGGTGGATTTGCCGGAAGAGTTGTGCCCCACCAAACTGACAAACTCACCCTCCCGAATATTAAAAGTGCACCCTTTGACTGCGGGTGCACTTTGGTTTTGGTAGTTGAAGGTTACGCCCTCAAAATCGAGGAGACGCAAACCTTTGTTACTCATAATCCAATTTAACTAGGACCAACTTGGCACAATCTCCCCTGCGTTCGCCAAGCTTGAACTGCCTGGTGTATCCGCCGGTCTTGTCGCCAAACTTCTTTGGTGCTTCGTCAATGCAGCGCTTTGCAGCTTCCTTGCTGGTAAAGAAGGCATACACGTCGCGCTTGGCCTCAAGCGTCTGGTCTTTGGCGCGTGTCATGATCCAGTCAATCTGGCGCCTGAGTTCCTTGGCCCTGGCTTCGGTGGTGACAATCTTGCCATTCAGGACAAGGGAAGTGCCAAGGTTCCTGAGAAGCATCTTTCTGTAAGAGCTCCAAACATTAAGCTTTCTCTGGGCATTGCGATGTCTCATTATACTACTCCTTCAGAGTGAGGCCCCACTTTGCAAGCCTCTTTTCGATGTCTTCTATTGTTTTGGTTGAAAACTTCAGCGAGCCTTTCATTCCTTTTTTACCAAGCTCGAGGAGTTTTCCAGCAGCTGCTATTCCAGCGCCATTCATTGATTTCATTTCGGCTTTTGTTATCGAAGGTACTTCTTTGACAAGATCTTCAATACTCATTAACCATACTGCCTTCTCCCTTTCCTGTGGAGAGAGGTTGCCAAACATCTGGTCCTGGGCAAGAACAAGCCCTACCTTGTCAAGATTTTTCTCAATTTCCTGGATCATCTTGGGCTTGAATCCCTGCATATCTTCAATTTGTGATTTTGACATTGACAGGAGCAGGGCGAGATCCGTGATCTTGTTTTGCTGGAGGAAAGTCATTGTGCTCTTTGAGAGCGAAATGTCCTGAATTGAAAAGCCCTTTGTAATGTCCTGTTTTGGTTCTTCTTTTGGAACCTGGACTGGCTCTGGTTTTGGTTGTTCTTTTTCAGCTTTGGCCTTTGATGGTTTTGCTGGTTTTGGCTCCTCAACAACCGGGGGCTCCACCTTTTCTTCTACTACCTCTTCTTCAGCAGCTTCTTCAGGCTCCATGATCTCTGGTTCTTTTTCTGCTTTGCCTGTTTTTGCCACTGGCCCTTCTTTTGGCTCTTCTTCTGTCTCAGCTTTGCCTTCCTCTTTCAGGAATGGGAAGTTGAACTGGGAGAAGGTCGCATACTCCTGGGATTCTTCCAGGGCCTTTGCAAGCTCTGTGATCGCCTTGTGGGTGATATTGTGGTGCTGGACAAGTTCGGTCTTGGTTTTCATGAGCAGGTCACGCATTGTTTTGATATCTGCATAGACAAGAAGATGCTGGACCTTTGGTGAAAGACCTGGGAGCACATTTTCAATGAGCAGGGCAAGTTTTTCCTCAAGAGTTTCCTCAAGGGAGGTTTCTTTCTTGCGGAGAAGCTCTGGGTTGCCAATTGCCATGTAGTATTCGGAAAGAATCTGCAGAGCGTTGTCAAGGGCTTCTTTTGGCGGTACGGCACCATTGCAAAGGATGTCTAAGGTCAACTTTTCGAAATCAAGATATTGCTCGATGAGAGTTTGTTCGACAGTAAACTTGACGTTTTTGACCGGCGTAAACATGGCATCCATCCAGATTGTGCCAATAGGATAGTCAGGACGCTTGTTCTTTTCTGTCGGTACATAGCCTCTGCCCTTAGATACAAGGATATCCATCCTTAGGGTCGACTTCGAAGAAGACAGTTCGGCAATGTGTAATTCTGGGTTGATGATGGTGAGTCCGGCATCAGGAATGATGTCGGCAGCGGTAACTACTCTTTCTCCAGATACATCGAGAGTGAGTGTTCTTATATCATCACCATCCATTGCCACAACAAGTTTTTTGAGGTTAAGGATGATTTGAACAACGTCCTCAACGACACCCTCAATGACTGAGAACTCGTGCGGGACGCCTTCAATACGGACTGCAATCGGTGCAGCACCCGGAATGGACGACAGAAGGACTCTCCTCAAGCTGTTGCCTATCATTACACCATAGCCCGAATGGAGCGGCTCTATGCTATAACGACCGAGAAAAGAATCTTCTTCAATAGTCTTCAGTTCAAGACTTGGAAGTGGAAACACTGTCCCCCCTTACTTGGAGTAGAACTCGACTATCAACTGGACGTTTGCCTGGGTGTCGATATCTGCTCTGGTCGGGGGTCTTGTGATCTTGACCTGGAAGTTGTTTGAATCAAGCGAGATCCAGTTCGGTACTGACAAATGTGCCTTCACGCTGTCTGTAACAAGTGGAATCTTTTTTGCCGTCGTATCGATAGTGATTTCATCGCCCTGGCGAATTGTGTGCGAAGGTACGCTTATCTTTTTCCCATTAATGAGCACGTGCCCGTGCGAGACAAGCTGCCTTGCCACTGAGCGGGACGGCGCCAGCGCTGATCTGAATACGACATTGTCCAATCTTCTCTCAAGGAGTTCAAGAAGCTTGTCACCGGTTGGAATTTCACGCTGTAATCTTGCTTCTTCAAATGTGGCGCGGAATTGGTTTTCAAACATACCATAAATCCTCTTCACGCGCTGTTTTTCCCTGAGGTGGAGGTTGTAATCAGAAAGTTTTTCTTTCGGCTTCTTCTTTGGACCATGCATGCCCGGAATCGTAAAAGATTTCTCCAGGGGGCACTTTGAACCATAGCACCTAAATGATTTCAGGTAGAGTTTTGTTTTCTCTCTCCTGCAAAGCCTGCAAACCGGACCTATATATCTACCCATTTGGTTCTCCTAAACTTAGACTCTGCGCTGTTTCGGCGGACGGCAACCATTGTGCGGTATTGGAGTAACATCTTTGATGGTTATGATTTCAATACCCGATGCACCGATTGCTCTGATGGCGGTTTCCCTGCCCGAGCCAGGGCCTTTAACAAAAAGCTTGGCCTGTCTCATACCCATATCCTGTGCCTTCTTGCAGGCGGTCTGGGCAGCAACCTGGGCAGCAAAAGCAGTACCTTTTCTTGTGCCTTTGAAACCCGATGATCCACCTGATGCCCAGGAAAGGACGTCTCCGCCCTTGTCAGTGACGGTAACAATTGTGTTGTTGTAGCTGCTGTGGATATAAATCCTTCCCTCAGATACCAGCTTTTTTACCCTCTTTTTAGACTTGACAGGGGTTGGGGTTGTCGTGGTTGCGACTTGGTTGGTGTTTTCTTCAGCCATTTCTCACCTCTTATTTGGCACGCTGCACGCCAACGGTGCGAGCTGGACCTTTTCTGGTCCTTGCATTTGTACGGGTTCTCTGACCCCTGACCGGCATTCCCCTCTTGTGACGGGTGCCCCTGTAGGCTCCAGAGTCAATGAGTTTCTTGATGTTCTGGGTGACGATTTTCCTCAGATCTCCCTCGACAACATAGTCGCTTGCAAGAATCTCACGGATCTTTTCGATCTGCGCCTCGGTAAGGTCCTTCATCTTGGCATTCGGGTCGAATCCTGCCTTTTTGACTATCTCAAGTGCATTCTTCGGACCAATGCCATAAATGTAGCGAAGCGAAATGTCAACTCTTTTTCCTGCCGGTATGTCAATACCTGAAATACGTGGCATACTTGCCTCCTAAGTATTCTTACTTCTGGCGCTGCTTATGCTTCGGGTTTTCGCAAATTACCATCACGCGGCCCTTGCGCCTGATTATCTTACACTTTTCACAAATCGGTTTTACAGAAGCCCTTACTTTCATTTCATCCTCCTTAAAGCCTATAGATAATGCGGCCTCGTGAGAGATCGTAAGGAGTGAGCTCTATCCTAACTTTATCCCCTGGCAGGATTCTGATAAAATTCATTCTCATCCTACCGGAGATATGGGCCAGAATAACTCTACCATTGGCGAGCTTCACCTTAAACATCGCCGATGGCAGTGTTTCCAGAACCACCGCTTCGGTCTCTATCACGTCTTTTGAGTCAGCCACAAAACCTCCTAACAGTTAAATTTTGGTCAAAACAACAGTTTCATTTTCCAATACCGCTATCGTGTGCTCTGTGTGACATGAAAGTTTGCCGTCGGCCATATTGGTCGTCCAGCCGTCTTTCGCTATTCTCACATGATACGATCCTTCAGCGATCATTGGTTCAATTGCCAAGGTCATGCCTGGTACGATCATTGGTCCTGTTCCTGGTCTGCCAAAATTCGGTATTTGAGGATCTTCATGCATGGATTTGCCTACTCCATGGCCTACAAAATCCCTTATTATCGAATATCCGGCGCCCTCAACGACCAATTGGACAGCGTTTCCGATGTCCCCGATTTTTTTCCCAGGTTTCGCTATGGCTATTCCTTCATCAAGAGCTCTGGAACAAACCTCCATGATTCTTGTTTGAGAATGATTTGGTAAACCAATTGTAAAAGTAATGGTTGAATCAACAAATAAACCATCCCTCTCTATAACATGGTCTATTGATACCAAATCGCCTTCTTTTAGTTCTCTTCCAGAAGGAATGCCATGTATGACTGTTTCATTGAGCGAAATGCAACAATGGCCAGGGAAACCCCCATAGCCATAACTTGCGCACCTGGCACCAATAAATTCGGTCTCGCTAGAAGCAATCTCATCCAACTCGGCCGTGGTCATACCTGCCTTGGCTTGCTGTTTCAAGGTGTGAAGGATGCGGGCCAACTGCTGGCCAAGCAACCTCATTTTTGCAATCTCTTCCGGAGTTTTTAGAACAATCATCTATACCCAAGTTCAGTGAGTATCTGTTTATTCATTATCTCTGCCGGAGAGCTCGCATCAATCCGAACAAGTATATTCTCATCCTTGTAGAAGTCAACAAGGGGTTGAGTTTCTTTTATGTAATTTTCAAACCTTCTCTTAATGGTTTCCTCATTGTCATCCAGCCTCTTTACCAAAACACCACCACATCTTGGGCAGACCCTTTCGGTTGGCTGGGGAGAAAATCCACAGGACTTACATATCATGCGAGCAAGATTCCGCTCTTTGGCCGTTTCAAATGAAACATCAAGATAGACGACCTTGTCCAGCTTCATTGAGAGCTTTGCAAGCGCTTCTTTTAGAGCAATTGCCTGTTTCTCGGTCCTGGGAAAACCATCCAGTATAAATCCCTTTACATTTTCAAGGTTTTTTAACATGACCTTTATCACAAGGTCGTCGGGTACCAGGTCACCTGTTTCCATGTAGGTGGCGATTGTCAGGCCAAGTACCGATCCAGTCTTCACTTCTGCCTTGAGGAGTTCGGAGGCAACAAACCTGGGTACTCCAAGCTTATCGGACAGAAAAGCGCTTGCGGTTCCTTTTCCCGAACCTGGCGGACCCAAAAACACTAAATTCATCTTATTTCCTCAGGAACCCCTCGTAAGAACGCATCGTCATGAAGGATTCTATTTGTGCGACTGTTTCGAGTGCTACACCGATTACGATGAGGATTCCGGTTCCACCAACAAACAGGTTATTGAGCTGCATGTTTCCCTTGAGAATGAAGTTTGGAATGATTGCCAAGGCGCCAAGGAAAACGGCTGTTGGGAGTGTAACCTTTGAAAGAACTGACTGAAAGTACTTTGCAGTGGCATCACCAGGTCTGACGCCAGGGATAAATCCACCCTGTTTTCTAAGATTTTCCGCAAGCTCTGGGGGATTGTAGGTAATAGATGTATAGAAATAGGTGAAGAAGACTATCAACAGGAAGAAAATAACATTATAGAGCCATGAAGTTTGCATCTTGAGTGGTTCTACAAAAATCACGTTCCACCAGTTGTCCGCCGGGAAAAACCTTCCAATTATCTGCGGGAACATCATTACCGAAGAGGCAAAGATGATTGGGAGAACTCCACCCTGAATCATCCTTATCGGGATGTAAGTGCTCTGTCCACCATACATCCTGTTTCCAACTATTCTCTTGGCATACTGTACCGGTACCCGTCTTTCTGCTTCGTATGCAAAGATGACTGCTCCAATGAAAACTGCAAAGATGGCCAAACCAAAGACAAGGCCAAACCAGGTGGCACTTCCACCCCTGATATTCTCAATTACCTGGCCGATACCCGGCAGGATTTTCGAAATGACGCCGGCAAAGATGATGAGTGAAACGCCATTTCCAATCCCGTTCTCGGTCATTACTTCACCAAGCCAGACCAGCAAGAATGAACCAACAAACAGTATAAAGGAAACGAATATCTTGAGCATGATTGACTCAGGGGCCACAAGAAGATTGACCTTTATACCCATCTCGTTGAGGATGCTTGGATAAAGGAAGAAAGCATAAGAAACTGACTGAATTGCAGCAAGGCCAAGAGTCACATATTTTGTTATCTGGGCAATCTTGCGCTGGCCCTCGAGACCACCCTCTTTTGCCAGTTTCTCAAGTGATGGGATGACCACATTGAGCAGCTGGAGGATGATCGAGGAGTTGATGTATGGCATTACGCCCAAGGCAAAGAGTGAGATGTTGAGCAAACCACCACCCGAGAACAGGTCCATGAGACCAACGAGTCCGCCCTGGGAGCTCATCATGTAGATGACTGCTCTCTGGACACCTGGGACCGAGATGTGTGTTCCAAGCCTGAAAAGGAGGAAGAGTCCCAATGTCACCAGAATTTTTTTACGGAGTTCAGGTATGCTCCAGGCGTTTCTCAAGATTTTTAGCATTGTGCGCGCTCCTTACTTTGAGGCAGTCTTCTTTGCTTTTTTCTCGAGCGGCTTCTTTTCAAAAATCTCGATCGTGCCGCCTGCATTTTTAATGGCATCAACAGCCGACTTTGTGGCTTTTGCCTTCTTGAAGTTAAGGGAGACTGTTATCTCTCCAGTACCAAGGATTTTGTAGGCCTGGTCAGTTTTCTTTGCCAGATCATAAGTCCTGAGGACATCAATGGTCACGTCAGTTCCTGCTGGAATAACGTTAAGCTGTCCAAGTTTGACCTCGGCGACCCTTATCGGGTTTACATCCTGGTTGCGCCATCCCCTAATCTTCGGGAGTCTGCGGAAAAGCTTTGTCTGTCCACCCTCGAAGCCGGACCCATAGCCCTTACCTCTGCCTGAGCGGCTCTTGGCACCCTTATGACCGTAGCCACAACGCCTTCCAGAACCGGAGCCCATGCCCCTTCCGATTATCCACTTTTCCTTTTTTGAGCCTTCGGGTTGTTTAATTTTGTCCAAAGACATTGTTATTCCTGCCTTCCAAATAGCTGGGCAACGGTTATTCCGCGCTCCTGAGCATACTTCTTCGGGTCCCTGAGTGTCCTGAGGGCTTCAATGGTTGTTTTGGCCAGGTTGACTGCATTTGTTGTTCCATGGGCCTTTGAAACGATGTCTTTGACACCTGCTTTTTCAAGTACCATACGAACAGCACCACCAGCCTTTAGACCAGTTCCCTGTACTGCTGGGGCAAGATAAATCCTGGCCGAGCCATTTTTTATGTTGATGTCGTGGGGAATTGTCGATCCGGAAAGCGGTACTTTTACCATCTCACGCTTGGCCCTATTGACTGCCTTGCGGATGGCGTTCGGAATTTCCTTTGCTTTTCCGATACCAATTCCCACAGAATTCTCTTCTTTATTGCCAACGACAACGAGGACCCTGAATCTCATCCTCTTACCGCCTTTTACGGTCTTGGAGACCCTGGCAATCTGGACAATTTGTTCTTCAAACTTATTTTCTTCTTCTTTGTCCCTATCTCTGAAAAATCTGTCGTGCTCTGCCATGTCTCCTCCTAGAACTCAAGCCCGGTTTTTCTGGCCGAATCGGCAAGGGCTTTGACTTTGCCATGATATATATATCCTGAACGATCGAAAACAACCTGTTTGATGCCAGCTTCAAGTGCACGCTGGCCAATGATCATACCGACCTTCTCGGCTACCTGGATGTTTTTGCCCTTGAGTCCTTCATTTTTGCTTGAAACCATAACAAGGGTTTTGCCCTCGTCATCATTAATGATCTGGACTGCAATGTGCTTGAGACTCTTGAATACTGCAAGCCTCGGACGATTTGAAGTGCCGTGAACTTTTTTACGGATGGTCTCTTTTCTTCTCAGTCTTTCGGCATTTTTATTTATCGGTTCGTACATGTGTTAGGCTCCCTTAGTCATTGCCTTGCCGGCTTTTCTTCTAATGACTTCACCTTCATAGCTGACGCCCTTTGCTTTATAGGGGTCCGGATTACGGAGCATGCGGATCTTATGGGCAAATGCACCAAGAAGCTCCTTGTCAAACCCTTCAACCTCGACCCTGTTGTCCTTTGGTGTAACAACCTTGAGTCCTCCGGGAACATCAAGCTTTATGTCATGGGAAAAACCAAGGTTGAAAGTGATCTTGCTGCCCTCGGCTTTTGCCTTGAAACCAACGCCTGAGATGAGAAGGACTTTCTTGAACCCGTCAGTCACACCGACAACCATGTTGTTAAGATGGGCCCTGGTTGTCCCATGAAGCTGGTGTACAGACTTGAGGTTGGAAGAGCGGGTTGTTGTTAGAATGTTGCCCTCAAGCATGATCTTGATCTCTGGCCTGAATGTTCTCTCAAGAGTGCCTTTTGGCCCCTTGACTGTGACCTTCTGCCCCAAGACGGTGTCCTGAATATCGACTGTTACACCTTTTGGCAGTTCAATTGGTTTGTTTCCTATCCTTGACATGGTTGCACTCCTACCAGATGGCGGCAAGTACTTCGCCACCCTGATGGGCTTTTTCGGCCTGGTGGCCAGTCATTACGCCCTTCGGGGTACTCATGATGACCACACCCATGCCTCTGAGGATCTTTGGTATGGCGTCATGTTTGACGTATACCCTGCGGCCACAGTGGCTTATCCTGGTAATACCAGTGATGATGCGATCTCTCTTGCCGGTATATTTCAAATATACTCTTATAAACTTTTTGCCCTCGATCTCCTGGGTTTTGAACTCGGAGATGAAGCCTGTCTCATAAAGTACCCTTGCAATCTCGACCTTGATGCTAGAATGCGGGATCGAAGTTACCTGCGCTCTTGCCAGGTTTGCATTGCGGATTCTTGTGAGCATATCAGCGATTGGGTCTATTATATACATGCCACACCCCTACCAAGAAGCCTTTACAAGGCCCGGAATTTTGCCCTCGTTGGCAAGTTTGCGGAGGCAATGCCTGCAAAGGCCAAACTGCCCGTAATAGGCCCTCGGCCTTCCGCATATCATGCAACGGTTCCTTTTGCGGGTCGAGAATTTCGGCTTCTTGTTTGATTTGTTAATAAGCGCTAGTCTTGCCATAAGCCTTCTCCTAGTTCTCCCTGAACGGGAACCCGATTGCCTTTAGAAGCGCCCTTGCTTCCTCATCGGTGTGGGCGGAAGTGACAATCGAGACATTAAATCCCCTTGTTTTATCAACTCTGTCGTAGTCTATCTCGGGGAATATGAGCTGTTCTTTGATACCGAAGGTATAATTGCCCCTGCCATCAAAGCTGTGTGGCGAGAGACCCTTGAAGTCCCTGATTCTTGGGAGGGCCTGGTCTATGAGCTTTCCAACAAAAGCCCACATCCTGCTTCCCCTGAGTGTTACCATGCAGCCAACCGGAACTCCAGCTCTGAGCTTGAAATTTGCGATTGACTTTTTGGCTTTCTTGATTGTGGGGCGTTGCTGGGAGATGAGATAGATCTCCTCGACTGTTGAATCGAGAGCCTTCGGGTTTGCCGTTGCTTCGCCAACACCGCGATTGATCGAGATCTTTACAATCTTTGGGACCTGCATGATGTTCTCATAATTAAACTGCTTTCTCAGCTGGTCTATAATCTCGCTTTTGTACTTGGTTTGGTAAGGTTGTATCTTCAGATCTTTCGTTTGTACTTTGTCAGATACGCCACTCTTACCAATTAGGGATGGACCACTCTTAGAATCTCCCTTTTTTGATTGTGCTTGTGGTTTCTTTTCAGCCATTTTCTAACCTCATGCCTTGTCCAGGAGCTCGCCACATTTATTGCACGCACGGATCTTCTTTCCGTTTGGCATAATCTTGGCCGCTATCCTGGTGGTTTTTTTACAGTTGGGGCACACTAACATCACATTTGAGCGATGCAGTGGGGCTTCCAACGATATGATGTCACGCTTTGGGTTTCTCTGTGTCGGCTTGGTGATTTTCTTTATCATGTTCGCGCCTTCAACGATGACGCGATTTGTGAACGGGAGAACCTTCTTGATTCTTCCCCTATGTCCTTTGGACTTGCCAGAGATGACTTCGACCATGTCCGACTCTTTAACTCTCATTGTAAATCTCTCTGGGGTTTTCATCACACCACCTCCGGAGCGAGAGAAATGATCTTCATGTAACCCCTCTCACGCAGTTCCCTGCAGACGGGTCCGAAGATACGGGTACCTTTTGGATTTCCATCACCTGGATCAATTATTACCGCAGCGTTGTCGTCAAAACGTACCCTAGAGCCGTCTTTGCGAACAACTGCATGGGAGGTGCGAACGATAACTGCGGTTTGGACCGACCCCTTTGGGATGGCAGAGTTTGGCTGGGCTTGTTTGACTGTAACTTTGATCCTGTCACCAACAAACCCGAAGATTTTGTTGCCGGTTCCAATGACACGGATTACGGAAACAACCTTTGCGCCGCTGTTATCAGCAACATTCAGTCTTGAGTAGATGCCTATCATTTCTGCACCTCCGACTGTTTTCCTTGCTCAATAACACGAATCAAACGCCAGTGGATCTTTTTTGAGATTGGCTGGCAATCAATAAACTCAACTACATCGCCAATTTTTGCCTGCTCGTGCTCATCATGAACCAGATATTTCCTGGACTTTTTTACTCTCTTTTTGTAAAGGGCGTGTGTGACCATGCGCTCTACAACAACACCAATGGTTTTATCCATCGAGTCTGATATGACAACGCCTGTTCTTGTAATAAGTTTGTCGGCCATGTTATTACTCCTCCTTGGCCTGATGGATAAAGGTCTTCAGCCTGGCGATGTCGCGCTTGACTTCTCTGAGCTTCATGACCTTGTCCAATTGCCTGTTCTTATGGCGAAAAACCAGAAGAGCGAGTTCTTTTTCAAGTTCCTCAACCTTCTTCTCCATTTCGACGGTTGACATCTCTTTTATCTTATAGAGCTTCATAGTGCTGCCTCCGACTCCAGCTTACGTGACACAAATCTGGATTTGATCGGGAGCTTTGCAGACACAATGTGGGCAATATACTTTGCTGTCTTCTCATCACATCCGGAGAATTCAACAATAATTCTTCCGGGGCGGATAACGGCAACCCACTGTTCAGTGTCTCCCTTTCCCTTTCCCATACGGGTTTCAAGTGGCTTTTTGGAAATCGGTTTGTCCGGGAAAATCCTCATCCACATCTTTGCGTCCTTTGGGATACGCGATGTGACTGCAAGCCTGACAGCTTCAATCTGGCGGGCTGTTATCCAGTCACGATCCAGCGCCTGGATGCCAAAGTCACCGAAGTTCAGATAATTTCCGCCCTTCGAGAGGCCATGCATCGTTCCGCGCTGCTGTTTTCTATATTTTGTGCGTTCCGGTTGTAGCATTTCTCCTCCTAGCGCTTGACGGAGTATGGACCACTGGTTGGCTTATCACCTTTGTAGATCCAAACTTTCAAGCCGATGCAACCGAACTTGGTCACAACGTGAGTAATGTTGAAATCAATATCGGCTTTCAGGGTGTGGAGGGGAACCCTTCCTTCCCTGAACCATTCCTCGCGAGCGATTTCAGCGCCTGCAAGCCTGCCCGATGCCATGATCTTTATGCCTTTTGCTCCAGACTTCATTGATCTTGCCATTGCCTGCTTCATTGCTCTCTTATACGGGATCCTGCGGTTAATCTGGTCTGCGATCCACTCAGCAACGAGTTTGCTGGAAAGGTCTGGTGAGCGCATTTCGACGATGTCGAGTTTGAGGTTCTTGGCAGTGATGAGGCCCTGTAGCTGCTTTTTAAGCTTGTCAGCTGAGGCACCCTTTCTTCCAATTACAACTCCTGGCTTCGCTGTACGAATAATCACCCTGACTTCATTTGATCTGCGTTCGATGATCACATCGGCAACACCGGCTTCAAGACCGAGTTTTTCGATTGATTCACGAATGGCCAAATCCTCGGAGAGGTATTTCTTGAAATCTTCCTTGTCTGCAAACCAGTTTGATCTCCAGGGTTGGATGACTCCAAGCCTAAAACCATACGGATGACATTTTTGGCCCATTATTTGTCCTCCTTGGGTGATACAGCAACCAAGATATGGCTGGTGCGTTTCTTGATGATGTCAGCCCTGCCCATGCCTTTAGGCATGACCCTTCTCCATGGAGTTCCCATGTTGATGATCGCTTCGGACACCTTGAGGCTGTCGCCATTGAGTTCAAAATTATGAATAGCGTTTGCCTTTGCGGAAAGGAGAACCTTCAGTATCAGTCTGGCAGATTTGTGCGGGAGTGATCTGAGGATGTACTCGGCTTCCTGGACGTCCTTGCCCCTAATGAGGCAGATGACCTTTCTGGCCTTCTGGGGCGATACTTGCGCGTGTTTATGTATTGCGTGGACCTTCATTTCACACCTCTTATGTTAAGGCGCTGGAGCGCTCGGTCGGGCGCCTGTGGCCGTGGAATACTCGGGTTGGAGCGTATTCGCCAAGTTTATGGCCAACCATTGGCTTGGTCACATACACCGGGATGTGGTTCTTTCCGTTGTGTACGGCAATGGTGAAGCCAATCATGTCCTCAGTGATAACGGAACGCCTGCACCACACCTTGATAATTCTCTTCTGGCCTGATGCATTCATTTCCTGTACCTTTTTGAGGAGTTTCTCGTCAACAAATGGTCCTTTGCTGGATGATCTGCTCATGTGCTACTCCTACGCTTTCCTTCTGCGCACGATATACTTTGAAGAAGATCTCTTCGGGTTGCGGGTCCTGTAACCCCTGGTTGGCTTGCCCCATGGGGTAAGCGGTCCTGGATGTCCCGTTGGGCATTTGCCCGATCCTCCACCGTGCGGGTGGTCAATTGGGTTCATGACGTAGCCCCTGACTGTCGGGCGCCATCCCCTCCACCTTCTAACGCCGGCCTTTCCGAGTTTTTCTTTCTCGTGGTCAACGTTTGATACTGTTCCAATGGTTGCCCTGCAGTTTGAAGCAATGAGTCTCACTTCATTGGAGGGCAGTCTGACATGACAGAAATCCGTTTCTTTTGCAAGCAATTGAGCCGAGGTGCCCGCTGAGCGGACAAGAACCCCGCCTCTTCCAGGAATAAGCTCGATATTGTGGATGCTTGTTCCAAGAGGCATCTTTGAAAGCGGGAGCGTATTGCCAGGCTTTATGTCGGCATTATCAGAAGAGATGATCATGTCACCAACTTTGATGCCGTCGGGGGCAAGAATGTAACGCTTCTCACCATCTCCATAAACAACGAGCGCTATGAAAGCAGAGCGGTTTGGATCATACTCCACGGAACTTATCTTGCCTGGAAGAACCTTGTCTCTCTTGAAGTCAATGATGCGATATCTTTGCTTGTGGCCACCACCATGATGACGGATGGCAATCTTGCCATTCGACCTGCCGGCCGATTTTGAGAAACCCTTCGTCAGGGACTTCTCTGGCTTGTTTGTTGTTATTTCGTCATAGACAACCGCCACTTTGTGGCGAATGCCTGCTGAAGTTGGCGAAAACTTTTTAACTGGCATCGTTTACCTACCTTTGCTGCTCGAGGATGTCGATCTTCTGGCCCTTCTTCAGGGTAACAATGGCCTTCTTCATGCCACCAACTTTCCTGAAGAACATCCTGACACGTTTCCTCTTGCCCGGAATGTGTAGCAGGTTTACATCATCAACTTTCACCTTGAACACTTGCTCCACATCTTCCTTGACCCAGCGAGAGTTTGCACCTTCTATTACCTGAAAGACATACTTGTGCATTGCTTCAAGGTCTGTGTTCTTTTCAGATATTATCGGTCTGATAAGGCAGATTTTTCTCTTTTCGCTCATGACCAGACCTCCTTTATTCCGTCAGCGGCTTCTGTTGTAACAAGAACACGCTGACTGTTTAAAATGTCATATACGTTAAGGAAATTATAGGGGATAGCGATGGCATCTATTGTGTTTGCAAGTGCAAGCCCAAGCTCGCCATTCTCTGAAGGATCGTAGATCACAAGGGTCTTGTGGACCATGTTCTTGGAGATGAGATCAAGCGCCTTCTTTGTTTTTGGCTCTTCAATCTTAAGGCCTTCGATGACTCTCATGTCACCCGATCCGACTTTTGATGAAAGTGCAGAGAAAAGGGCCAGTCTTCTAAACTTGCGGTTCAGTGGAAAACTGTAAGAACGCGGCTTTG
>JAKIZT010000060.1 GCA_022707885.1 Caldisericales bacterium
ATCTGGAAAGCCGGAGGATAGGCCTGCTCGTAGAGCCTGTAGATCGCCTTCCTCTCGCTCATTCCGGCGTTGAAGGCATCTGGGGCCTTCACCGGGCAGAACCTCGCGCACTCCCCGCAGCCCGTACACTTTTCGATCGAGACGAACCGCGGGTTCTGCAGCACGGTGGCCTTGAAGTCGCCGGGTTCTCCCGAGAGTGACAGCAGCTCTGCGTTTGTGATGATCTCTACGTTCAGGTGCCGCCCGCATTCCACGAGCTTGGGCGAGAGGATGCACATCGAGCAGTCGTTGGTGGGGAACGTCTTGTCCAGACCGGACATCGTGCCGCCTATTGCCCCGCGGCGCTCGACGAGATAGACCTTGAAACCGGAGTCGGCCAGATCCAGCGCGGCCTGTATGCCCCCCACCCCGCCACCCAGTACCAGAACGGCGCCTGTGGTTTTTGAAGATGTCATGGCGCCCGGCTCTCCTCAGCGTGAAGGTGTTGCGGCCTGACTTCCCCAGCCCCGGGAAGATAGCGATTCCGGCAGGGGGGTGGCTCTCTGATTCAACCAAGGGATCATATCGTGAGCATGTCGCTACGCAAACCCCGCTTGTGACTGTATCGTCGCCTCCGGCTGAATCGACGTCGGCGGCGATGGTGCGGGAGGAACCTGGCAGTCCAAAGGGAAACATAAAGCAGACAGGAGGATGAACACCCCGAGGGGAGGCCTGTCGGCCGGATCGGGCGATTATGGCCGACAAATCAGCCTTGCCGGCCATTCCGGCCAGCACCGCAGATGTCAGTATGTCGATCGGAGAAGAGCCATCAACCTGGTGAATCTGAACAACGCCGCCTGATTGC
>JAKIZT010000061.1 GCA_022707885.1 Caldisericales bacterium
ATTCATCCCAATCACAGGGCAGCTTGTCCTCTGAAAAAACCAGTGTCCCGGCTATTGGCTGGGGTGCTGTTGGCCCGCTCCTGCCGCAGGAAACGAGTACAGCCAGCAAAGCCAGGCCCAAAAAAGATCTCATTAGTTTGTTCATTACTCACTCCCGCTATCTTTTCTTGTCTTCCATTCGCGGTTGTCATTCTAACTTTATCAAAGTACTTGTCAAGCATTATGTTGGGTTCTCTTTCAAATTGGATGGATAAAGCTCTCTGGACTGAATGCCCGCAACCACTTGATTTAATAGAGAGCCATAAATGCCAACTCACCGCAATGTCCTGTCGGTCAGGCCCTGAGCGCTCGAGACCGTCCCTCTCTTTTGTCCCCCGCCCAATACTCGCATCAAATGCGGGCATCATGCGGGAGGCGCGACAGAGTTACATAAAAGGGCCTTAACAGCCAGTCAGGATCGCTTCTTCCTGGCCGCTTCAAACACCTGTTATCGTATGCCGTACCAAGGCGTTACCCGCCCGGGTTTAATGAACATCATGGATTTCAGGGATGGAAAGGATGTTTGGTCGGGAAGCTCCGATTCTGGATTTATTCCTGATTCACCTGCCGGATAGTATCAGTTCATAGGCAACCGAAACGAACCACGAAATCACGGTCCGGAACGAAATCCAAAAACGTCCAGCGGTAGTTGGAGTTTTGAGCGTCGAGGCTGGCGATGGGGTCCGGGTAAGGCAGATCGGTGAGCGTAATTCCTTGTCCGAGAGTAAGGTTTATCTCCGAAGAAGGCAGCGGCCGGCCCCAGGAGTTAGCGGTTAGCAGCACATAGCGGGCTTCCGAGCCG
>JAKIZT010000062.1 GCA_022707885.1 Caldisericales bacterium
CCCCATCCCGGCAATATCCTGGCAGAGGACAACCGCCTCATCCTGATCGATTTCGACGTGGCGAACTATCTCTGGTTCATGGTGGAAATCGCCATCTGCGTTTACAGCGAGTATTCGCGCGTGAATTTCCATTCCCCCTGGGCCAGGCGCAATGCCGAACTGGACGCTATTTTCATCACCCCCTTCATGGAGGCTTACGAAAGCGAAAACACGCTGCCTGCTGAAGAATACGGCCGCGTGGAACTTTTCCTCAATTACCGCCCGGAACTATTTACCGGAAGATAACTGGTTCGCCCGCCGATAATTCCCGGTGGCTACACCCTGAGCGCCCTTTTCCATCCCACTCCCATGCCTCCCGCACAATACTCGCATCAAATGCGGGCATCATGCGGGAGGCACGACAGGGACACAGGAAAGGGCCTTAACGGCCAACTGGCATCGCTACGCTCATTCGAAAGGACTTTGAAGCTGGAATGAGGGCAACCGCGCCCACTCCATCTGAACATGAGCTTCTTCATTATGATTGGTTGAGTTGCTCAGATTTTCAGGTTGAGGGCATCCACCACCAGTTTCTGGAGTTCGGGTTTTTCCTGGAGGTCGCTGCCCATCAGGTAATCGCGGCGCTGCTGGAAGCGGTCTTTCAGCAGTTCCTGGTATTTGTCCAGGTTGCCGCGTTTGGCCGGATCGTAGAGGTCGTAATAACCGGGCAGGATCTTTTCGATGCTTTCGCGGGTGGGAATCATCGCTCCGGGCAGGGCGGTCCAGGGTTCCCACTGCAGTTGGTCGAGCAGGATGGCGGTCTGG
>JAKIZT010000063.1 GCA_022707885.1 Caldisericales bacterium
ATTCTTCTGCAATGGTCAGGGATATGCCCTCTTCCCCACACACGTGGGGGTGTCCCCATATTATGTAAACAGTCTCGAACATTACAGCACTCTTCCCCACACACGTGGGGGTGTCCCTAAACGTGAAATGGAACAAAAAATACAGGAGGTCTCTTCCCCACACACGTGGGGGTGTCCCTAAAACTAAATACAGGAAACTAGGGAAACAGTTCTCTTCCCCACACACGTGGGGGTGTCCCGTGATTGACAAATACTTATCCTGTCGCGTGATTCTCTTCCCCACACACGTGGGGGTGTCCCTAATTAGAAGGCGTATAGGAATTTGTTATGATACTCTTCCCCACACACGTGGGGGTGTCCCGATTACCCCGCTTATCGCGGTAAGGATTAAATACTCTTCCCCACACACGTGGGGGTGTCCCCATCCAAGCCAGCAAGGGCAGGTTTCCAATCCCCTCTTCCCCACACACGTGGGGGTGTCCCTGACTGACTTTGAGCTTTACTGCTGGCTGAGAACTCTTCCCCACACACGTGGGGGTGTCCCTAGCAGGCGAACGCAAGGCTCTCATCATTTGTCCTCTTCCCCACACACGTGGGGGTGTCCCTCCAAACGGTTGTCATTTTGGGATAGATATAGGCTCTTCCCCACACACGTGGGGGTGTCCCCACTGCGCCTTTCACCGTACCGATATACTTGAACTCTTCCCCACACACGTGGGGGTGTCCCTCCTTTATGGCATATCGGCAATAACAGGGCAAACTCTTCCCCACACACGTGGGGGTGTCCCTATTCC
>JAKIZT010000064.1 GCA_022707885.1 Caldisericales bacterium
GTAATTCCACGAAATTGTCATATTCAAAATCCTCCATCGCTTCAGCCGGCATTCCGGCAGAAATCTCAGCCAGGATCGGAAGCAATACCGTGCGATTGTAACTGTCATTTCCGCAATCTGATAGCCTGTCTTTGGCAGAGACCACTTCCAACTTGGACTTGAGTGATGACTCAGGTTTGGGGTCCCAGGGAGCGCTCACATACATACCACCCTCACCACTCAGCAGCCAGTTGAGATTCACTTTTTGCTCTGCCAATTTAGTGAGAAATTCGGGTTCCGGAGACCTCTTATTGTTGATATATCGGCTCATGGAATTGAGCGAAATCCCATTTTTTTTCGCAAAATCTCCGTGAGTCAAGTTTTGCGATCTGACCAGCATTTTGAGTCGTTCACCGACTGTCGTAGCTGACATATTCACTCCCAGTGGTCATTTTTAGGCTTGACCGATACCCGTTTGGGTGATAGTCTGCACCTGTGAACAAAGATATTAACCTATTTCGATAGGTCAAGACTTTTTTATAGAGTGATTTTTAGCGGCGCGTTAATTCCAGCGGTTTTGGAAAGCTTCAAAACTTGCCGGCATAAACGCAGAAAGGACTTCCCAAGATGTCGCAGTGCTTTTAAGTAGCTTCCATATATACACTTAAGGAGATGTTATGAAAACTAAGGCAAAGATGCCCAAACGGACACAGCACTGTGACAGGGAAATCGGCAAGCACTGCGACACTTACGTGAACGCTGGCTGTCCTGCACCTCAAAAACCGCC
>JAKIZT010000065.1 GCA_022707885.1 Caldisericales bacterium
GGGACTACAGAGACCCAAGAAATACAGCCTATGAGATATCAAGATTTCATACACCTGATGCAATCAAAGAGATGCTTGAGAGTGATTTCGACAATAATTGCAAAAAACTTCTTTTATCACCGTGCAATAATGGCAGAGACTACCAGAACGAAGCAGTGATGGCTATTGAAAAAGCCATGAGTGAAAAACGAAGAAAAATGATGATAGCAATGGCAACAGGAACAGGAAAGACATTTATGACCGTCAATCTCATCTATAGACTTATGAAGTCTGGCGCTTCAAAAAGAGTCCTCTTTCTCGTTGACAGGAAGATTTTAGCCGCTCAGGCAGTAAGAGCCTTCTCATCTTTTGAGGCCGAACCCGGAAAGAAGTTTGACAAGATTTATGAAGTCTATTCTCAGAATTTTCAAAAAGAAGACTTCGAGGATTCAAATGATAAATTCGATCCAAAAGTCTTGCCAAATTCATACCTTACAAACCCCAAGCCTGGAAATGCCTTCGTTTATGTTTGTACAATCCAGAGAATGACAATGAATATTTTTGGCAAAGACGCTTACAAAGATGGAAACGAGGATTTGCCTTATGAAATTAATGATGAGGCAACAAAGCTAGACATTCCTATACATGCTTTTGACGTCATAATTGCTGATGAATGCCACAGAGGTTACACATCCCAGGAAGCAAATATGTGGCGCCAAACCATAGACCACTTTGATGCAATTAAAGTCGGTTTGACGGCCACTCCAGCAGT
>JAKIZT010000066.1:0-266 GCA_022707885.1 Caldisericales bacterium
TACCTCCCTAATCAAACTTGAAAAGGAAATGTCCGGCTTATTTAATAGAGTCTACGAAACAAGTGGGAAAAACAAAAAAGCTCCCCGAGAGGGGCTCGAACCCCCAACCTACTGGTTAACAGCCAGCCGCTCTGCCATTGAGCTATCGGGGAATAACTCCACCAACCAATTCTCAGAAGAGTATATTTTTTTTTCCTGCCTTGTCAAATGAACGAATTTGTAATCAAAAGGAATGCCGTTACAATGATAAAGAATCCACATCAAAG
>JAKIZT010000066.1:356-706 GCA_022707885.1 Caldisericales bacterium
TTTTACGGTGCCTTTTCACTGATTGTGATCATTCTGATCCTGACGCTCTTCAGGGCGCTTCAATCCATTGCAAGGATTGATCATACGTTAATGGAGATGTTGAAAACCATTGAACGGTACGAGAGAAGACTGGAAGAGAAAGAGATGAAAAGACTGCCATAATGGTAGATTCCTTGTTTTATTCCTCTCAGGACGGATCAAAGAAAACGGTACCATTAGCAGAGAGAATTCGCCCTACAACATTGGAAGAAGTGAAGGGACAGGAACACCTATTGGCTCCTGGCAAATTTTTGCAGACTGCTCTTTCAAAAAAACAAGTTCCATCGTTGGTATTTTGGGGACCACCTGGA
>JAKIZT010000067.1:0-385 GCA_022707885.1 Caldisericales bacterium
CTGCCACCCCGGTGAAACCCGGCCAGAAACCGCCCGTCGTGCAGCCTCCGACTCCGCCCGCACCCCCTGCCCCGACCGTTTCTGATGCCAAGATCGATGACTTCGGCAAAGCCGTTGATCGTTACCTGGCCCTGAAAGCCAAGAATCCCACCACCCCCAGGGAAATGACCAGGCTCACACAGCTCAGAACCGAAGCTCAGAATCAATTGAACGCTCTCGCCGCCGAATTTGAAAACATGACCGGCGCGCAGAAAACCAAGTTCAACAACCTCAAAACGAAATTAGGCCAATAACTGATATCAGACTATCAAGACGAGACCCGGCTGATTTGGCCGGGTCTTTTTTTGACTTTGTTGCAACCTGATCAGGCAATTCGCTGGGTTCC
>JAKIZT010000067.1:458-705 GCA_022707885.1 Caldisericales bacterium
ATGGGGACGGTTTTCTATAGCATGGAGTGAAGTGGCTTGAGACTCCGCAAAGAAATGAAGTGACGCTGGTCTGGCCGTTAAGGCCCTGTCATGCGTCCCTGATGCGCCTCCCGTATGATACCCGCATTTGATGCGAGTATATGGCGGGCGGCGTGGGAGGGGGATGGTCGCGGGCGCTAAGGGCGTGACTGACAGGATATTGAGGTGGGTAAATACTTATGGCTCTATTTCAAATCAACTGGATGAG
>JAKIZT010000068.1:0-309 GCA_022707885.1 Caldisericales bacterium
TACGCAGAATCCATAATACTGCATTGATAAAGCGACGATTGTCTTGAGCTACTCCACCCCAAGCTCCCTCTCTGCCTGGGAGATGAGGTTCAAGTAGTTCCCAAATGTGATCGGTAATATCATGTCTATGCCAGCTTTGCGACATAACAAATTCCCTTTCGATAAACTCGGTACCATTATTTTCAAGATAGTTTTTTATCAATCTCGTGACGACACTATCTAGTGAATCGAACTGGATACGTTTCAGGGTGATGCCATCGTTTGGCCTGATTAGCCAAGTTATAAAGTGACACCCCAAATATCATATAG
>JAKIZT010000068.1:379-700 GCA_022707885.1 Caldisericales bacterium
TGGGTATTTTTTGGACTGGTTGGTGAAAGTTTTGTGTCAAATATGGACTGATTTCAGAGAGGTTTTGAAATTTCTTGAAAGTTAGCTATATGAACCGTAGAAAAGACTAGCAGAGTAAGTGGAACGATTCGAATTGGTGTTTATCCTTTATACCTTGAGTAGATTTCATGATGTTGTAAACAGGCTAAGTAAAGTCAGAAAAATGGGAGGATTATTAGAAAACTCCTTGACAGCTTTTAGGTGCGGAAAATATATGTAACCAATTGATTTTGTATTCGCTGATGCGTAGAAAAGTTGTAAAGTCGGTAATCAGCTTAAAAG
>JAKIZT010000069.1:0-265 GCA_022707885.1 Caldisericales bacterium
CACAATTAGGAGCCGAAATTCTTTCTAAATATGGTGAAGCAGAAGAAGTTGTAAATGCAGCTGAATCGCATCATGGAGATGTTCCATCTACTTCAATTATATCATCAATTGTGCAGGCAGCTGATGCAATTTCTGCATCAAGGCCTGGTGCTCGAAAAGAAGAAGTTGAAGCTTATTTGAAAAGGATAGAATCATTAGAGAAAATATGTAATGATTTTAAAGGTGTTGAAAAAGCTTTTGCAGTACAAGCAGGTAGAGAGATAAG
>JAKIZT010000069.1:339-671 GCA_022707885.1 Caldisericales bacterium
CTAAATTATCGTACGATATAGCTCATAGAATTGAAAATGAGATGGAATATCCGGGACAGGTTAAAGTAGTAGTGATAAGAGAAACAAGGGCTGTTTCTTATGCAAAATAATACTATAAAAGTTTTATTTATTGGTGATATATTTGGTAGACCTGGAAGAGAAATTGTTAAAGATTTTTTAAGCTCAAATAGAGATAAATATGATGTAATCATTGCTAATTGCGAGAATGCATCAAGCGGTAAAGGGTTAACTCCTAATAATTTAGAGGAGTTACTTTCCTTTGGAATAGATGCATTAACATCAGGAAATCATATATGGAGCAAGAAAGAAAT
>JAKIZT010000006.1 GCA_022707885.1 Caldisericales bacterium
GTCATTGTTTCTCCAATAAAAATATACTTGTTATAATCAGTTTGGCCCACTTTGGTGGGCAACGCTTGAAAACAAAAAATCGGTTATTACAATAGGAGGCCCGGAAGGAGTGAAGTGATTGAAATAATATCGCTCTCAAGCGCTTTCCCTTTGGGCAGGGGTATCTTACCAGACCCAAAATGCAACCGCGATTGGCATGGGAACAGCGCTTCAAACAGAAAAGGATCGCTCTGTAAGTATCCTCATATCAAAAAAATCCGGACACAAAATAACATAGAGCTTTTGACGCAAAATCATGCAGTTAACCGCGGCGGAACACCGCCCCGGCCACAATAAACCGAAAGGAGTTTTTTGATGAAAACATTGTACAAATTTTTGCTCGCACCGGGTCCAACCCCGCTTCCAGAAGAGGTAAGGCTTGAGGGCGCAAGGGAAATAACGCACCACAAGCATCCAGTCGCCAAGAAGATGTTCCGCAAGGTGACGGACGACATGAAATGGCTCCTTGGGACCAAGTATGACTCCTATCTCCTGGCCTCATCAGGATCCGGCGCCATGGAAACAGCCGTTCAGAACCTTATCAACACCGGAGACAAAGTCATCATAATCAATGCCGGAAACTTTGGTGGAAGATGGGTAAAGATAAACAAGGCTTATGGTGCAAACGTTGTCGAGATTAAGAAAGACTGGGGAGATATGGCAACTCCAGCAGAACTTGAAGCAGTATTAAAAGCAAACCCGGACACAGTTGCTGTTTTCTGCCAGCTCTCCGAAACATCGACCGGCGCATGTTCTGACACTGCAGGTTTCGCAAAAATAGTCAGCAAGACCAATGCGATCCTCGTGGTTGATGGCGTTTCAGGCATCGGCGTTGTGCCACTCAAGATGGACGAGTGGAATGTTGATGTGGTGGTTGGTGGTTCACAGAAGGGTATGATGCTTCCGCCAGGAATGGCTTTCATCTGCATGAACGAAAAAGCATGGAAGCTCGTTGAAAACAACAAGCAGCACAAGTTCTATTTTGACCTCAAGCTGTTCCAGAAAAAGCTTGTCGATAACGAAACTCCATGGACGCCACCGATCGGGATCATCTACCAGGCTGACAAGGCGTTCGAGATGATGAAGGCAGAAGGACTTGAAAACGTCTGGGCAAGATCAACAAAGCTCGCCAAGGGCATCAGAACCGCTATGAAAGCAATGAACCTCGAGCTGTTTGCAAAATGCCCGGGCGATGCAGTAACAACAGTCAAGATCCCGGATGGCGTTGATGGCAAAAAGGTGACCTCAGTCATAAGGGACAAGTATGGCATAACAATCGCCGGTGGCCAGGGCGACTTCTCAGGCAAAATCTTCAGGCTTGGTCACATGGGATATATGGACATGTACTCCGAGCTGGCCTGCCTCGCAGCGCTGGAGCTTACATTCAAAGAGCTAGGACACAAGTTTGAAATCGGTTCTGGCGTCTCTGCCTTCATGAAGGAGATGGCGCAGGAATAAATCCAAAAGGGGGTGTTTTTATGGCCAAGATATTGATTTCTGATCCAATAGCAAAAGCAGGAGTAGACCTTCTGCAAAAAGAAGGGCATGAGGTCATTATCAAAAAAATGACACCCGAGGAGCTTGTCGGTTCAATCGGGGATTATGATGCCATCATCGTCAGGTCGGCCACAAAGGTCACTGCTGACGTAATCAAGGCCGGCTCAAAACTGAGGATCATCGGAAGAGCCGGTGTTGGTCTGGACAATGTTGACTCTGGTGCTGCAAAAGAAAAGGGGATCAAGGTTGTAAATACCCCGGCAGCAACATCAATCAGTGTTGCAGAGCTCGCCATTGGCCACATGCTTGCCGCATCCCGCTGGATTGGTTATGGAACAGCCACCATGAAAGAAGGCAAGTGGGAAAAGAAGACCATGGAAGGCGTGGAACTCTATGGAAAAACACTGGGACTCATTGGTGTTGGAAGAATCGGCAGGGAAACAGCCAAGAGGGCAATTGCATTCGGAATGGAAGTAATCGCCTTCGATCCATACGTTTCCGATCCTGGCATGCAGGGCATACGCATGGTGACCAAGGATGAATTGCTTGCAAAGGCAGATTTCATCTCGCTCCATATCCCGCTTACCCCTGAAACAAAAAATATTCTGGACAAACAGGATTTTGACAAATGCAAAAAGGGCCTCGTCCTTGTAAACTGCGCAAGGGGTGGCACTGTCAACGAAGAGGCGCTCTATAATGCGCTGAAAGAAGGAAAACTCTTCGCGGCCGGCATTGATGTCTTCGAGAAAGAGCCACCGGAAGGAGTAAACAAGCTGGCCTCGCTGCCGAATGTTGCCCTTACCCCACACATTGGCGCCGCCACCGAAGAAGGCCAGACAAGGGCTGGTGTCCAGCTGGCAGAAAAGATTGCCGAATTTTTCAAGGAAGGAAAATAGAAATCGATGGAAATACTCCCCTTCAAAGGAGTTCACTACAGCAAACAGGCTGGCAACATACAGGACCTGATCACCCAGCCATACGACAAAATCACCCCAAAAATGCAGGAGGAATACTACAAGACCTCGCCTTACAACGCCATCCGCGTTGAGCTGGGAAAGGACCTCCAGGGGGACAACGAGAACTACAACAAGTACGTCAGGGCAGAGTGGTATACAAAGCTGTGGATGGCAGAAAATATTTTTGAGCGCGACCAGGAGCCGTGCATCTATGTCTATAACCAGGAATACATCCATCCTGATACGGGCAAGATCGTTACCCGCATGAGCTTCATAGCACTAGGCAAACTCCACGAGTATTCGGAAAAGATTGTTTATCCGCACGAGCACACACTTTCTGGCCCAAAACAGGACAGACTCATGCTCATGAGGTCAACAAAAACAAACACTGGCCTCGTGCTGATGTTCTACAGGGACAATGAGGACGCAATCAACAAGGTGCTCTCCGGGAAAACCGGCTCGGAGCCCCTCTTTGATGCTGTGGACGAATACAGGACCCACCACAAGATCTGGAAAATCAGCGACCCGGCAACAATAAAAAAGGTACAGGACCTGATGGATTCAAAAACAACCATCATCTGTGATGGCCACCACAGGTATGAAACCGCCCTCAACTATCGCAACGAGATGAGGGAAAAGAACCCGGGTTTCACTGGCAAAGAAGGCTGGAACTACAGGATGATCGCCTATGTCAACATGGCTGATCCAAACCTTTACGTTTTCCCAACCCACAGGCTGGTCCGTGATGTCCCGAATTTTGATGGTGCAAAACTGCTTGAACAGCTCAAGGGAAGTTTTGATGTAACAGAGGTTGAAATTTCCGGACCAGCAGTCGACGCCGCAAGGAAACTGGTCGAGATGATGGGCAAAAACGTGGACAAGCACGCCTTCGGGTATTTCCCGAAGGGCTCAAAAAAGATGTACATGCTGACCCTCAAAAACCTGTCAATCGCCGATTCCATTCCAGTTGAAAAATCCAATGACTGGAAGAGGCTGGATGTAACGATACTACACAAGCTGATACTTGAAAAACAGCTTGGAATTGACGATGCAAAGCTTGCTGCCCAGACAAATGTTGACTATGAAAGGTATGTTCCGGAAGCAGTCGAGCCTGTGGCCAAAGGCACTCACCAATGCGTGTTCCTCATGAATCCAACACTCACAACCCAGGTTGAGGATGTAACAAAACACTTCGAGACAATGCCGCAGAAATCAACTGACTATTTCCCGAAAGTCCAGTCAGGGCTTGTGATCCAGTACTTCCCCGATAAAGAGACTGTAAAGTAACCGGAACTCGATCAGAAAAATAAAAAACGGCCCCCAAAAAGGCCGTTTTTTATTTGGTCGCAAATTGCGATTTGTGTAAATATTTTAATCGTGAATGCCGGACTTTTTTGTAGATAATGTTCCCGTATGGAAAAATGGCTCATAGCAGGACTTGGAAACCCCGGACTCAAATACGCGCACACGCGGCATAATGTTGGTTTTGACGCAGTGGATGCCCTCGCAAAATTGCTGAAAACAAGGATTTCAAGAATGTCCTGCGGGGCCAAAATAACCAGGGTGGCGCTGGAAGAGCTTGAATTTGTCATTGCGAAACCGCTTTCCTTCATGAACCTCTCCGGAGGGCCGGTCAATTGCCTTGCAAATGCGAACCAGATACCTTCCGACCACTGGATAATCATCCATGACGACATAGACCTCCCGTCAGGGGCCCTCAGGATCAGGAAAAGCGGATCAAACGGCGGGCACAAGGGAATTGCATCCATCATGCAGGAAACCGGAAAATCGGACTTCTACAGGATAAAAATAGGCGTTGGAAGGCCCGAGACAAAGAACGAGGTCGTTGATTTTGTCCTCTCGAGGACAAAGGATGAAGGACTAGAAGAGGCAATAAAAAAAGCCGCACAGGCTTGCCTTTTTCTCATCGAGGAAGGCTACCAGGCGGCCGGCAACAAGTTCAATTTTGTGCCAAAAGACCAGGACGAGCTAGAATAGGTCCTCAGGGAAATAATCCCTGTCGACTTTCTTGATTTCGTATGTGCTGCTCGTGCTGACGCCAAGTCCGTGGTCAATCATCAATTCAACGAGCTTTCTGCCGTCAACAAGTGAAATCCGGCTGTCAATTTTTTCTATGTATTCCCTGGCATCTTTTGTGAAATCAGAAGTAGTGATAAAAATGCCTTTTTTTGAGTGATTGCCAGCCAGGCTGCCCACAAAGGCTTGAACAACTGGTCTTCCAACGGTATTTTCCCATCTCTTGGCCTGAATATAGATCTTGTCCAGACCAAGCTTGTCTTCATCAATTACGCCATCAATCCCGCCGTCACCCGTTTTCCCAACCGCCTTGCCAGCCTCGGCCCTTGAACCACCATAGCCCATCTTCAAGAGTAGATCAATGACAAGTTTTTCAAAAAATGACGGGTCGACCCTCTTTACTGTTTCGAGCAGCTCGTCTGAAAGGTTTTCCCTCAAATCTCTGCAGGCACGGTCTATCTCTTCTTCTGGGGTTACACTCCTGCAATTATCCAGTCCCTCCAGCACTTCTTTTTTGCCGTCATCTTTCTGTTGCTCTCTTTGAGAGTAACTTGAAACCCATTCTCTATATTTAGGATATCGCTCCATCAGGAAATTGTTGTCTATTTTGGCTGGGTTCTCTTTCAGTAATTTTCTTCCTTCTTCGGTAATCATTACAAAAGCAGGTTTTGTTTTTACAATAAGACCAGATTTTGAAAGATATAAAAAAGACCATGCAATTCTATTTTGGTATTTTAACGAGCCAGAGGCAAGCCTTTCTCTTTTTTCTTCTTCTGTTATGCCCAATATTTTCGCCACTGGTTCATAAGTATCTTTTTTACTCCACTCTTTACCATCTGACAAAACCTTGAGAACTGGTATAAAAAAATTGGTAAATTTGACCATTAGAATCTCCTTTATTCTAAACCACTATTTGATTATCGTTTCGTCAGTTGTGATCTCCTCTATCTCGGATGCGACAATATCTTCTGTGCGTGGCTTCGGCTCATCAACCTTTTCAATCTCCACCTTTGGCCTCTTGTTGATTGTTCTACAGGCAATATAAACAAGCAAACCAACAATGATTGTCGCAACAACGATCAGCAAGATTGCGCCAAGCGAAAAAGCAGTCGATGGTTCAACAGCTTCTTCTGGTTTTGGCAATGTCGGATTCAGATTTGCTATGGTATCGTCCCAGAAGCGCAACGGTGATACGCCGGTTGGATCGATCTCGCCAATGCCATCCTTTGTTATTATCGCGGTGTTGCCCGCATCAATCGCATAAACAGACCCCAGCTTTTCTATTTTGAATGAAGTCGTACCTTCAACAACGCTCATCTCGGAGCTGTCCCTGGTCACCGAAAAGGTGAATGTTCCTGCAAGTCCCTGGGTTGCCCAGCCATCCTGAACAAGCTCTGTCCCTGAGGATTTTTTTGAAACAAAGAGCATATCACCTTTCAGAAGCCTTATCTTCATTTTTGTTGGTGTCGTGTCAATAAACTCGATGGCGCTGTCCGTTTTGAGATAAACTGAGGTGAACTTGTCAAAATCAATTGAGCAGGCGCTTGTTCCATCGTTGTCAACCTCGATGACATCCCCTGCAATAAGTCCTTTTATGTTCCTGGCAGTTATTTTTGCCTCCCCCTTGGGGGTAAGCCATATCTGGCCATATTTGCCATTCAAAATCGGAAACTGGACATAATTTCTTTTCTGGGCGGCCATTATTTCATCCGGCGTGGATGGAACACCTGTAATAGTTGTTGGCGGTAGTGAATTCTTGTTTTCCTGCGAGAAAACTGGGCCAACAAACAAAATGGCCATTGCCGATATTAAAAAGACTGCGAAGATAGCTCTTTTCATCTCGTCCTCCTGGCAATATCAGATTGTGTTTAAATTATTTCCAAAAGAAGGTTTTGTCAATCTTTCACCAGAAATTGGCAGGGAGCAAAAAGACCCTTTTTGGTTTTTTGTTGGCAAACTTTGCTATTTCCCAGCTTGAAGTCCTCTGAGAATTTCTGGCAAAACCTCTCCCGATTTGCCCTTTATCAAAACATCTGCCAACAAATCAATCTCGGAGTCTTCAGGATTTATGATTACAACCTTTGCATCATTCTTTTTTGCTATTGCGGCAAGCCCCGCGGCAGGATAGACAGTCCCTGACGTTCCAACCACCATATACACATCAGAGTTTTTTGCGTCATCAAAAGCAGCTTCCCAAACCTCCTGTGGAAGCACCTCCCCAAACCAGACTACATCAGGTCGGGCCAAAGCACCACAATGGGGGCATCTCGGTGGAATGGTGCTTTCATCGAGTTCTTCAAGAATTTTGTTTTCATCGAAACACTTGTTCCTGAATATGTTGCCATGGAGTTCATGCACATTTTTCGAGCCAGAGAGCTTGTGAAAACCGTCTATATTTTGTGTAGCAACCGAAAAATGACCGAAAATCTTCTCAAATTCCGCCATTGCACGATGTCCATCATTTGGCTTCGAGTTTTTCACCTGGTTTCTTCTTGCTTCATACCATTCCCAGACGAGCCTGGGGTTTTCAAGATAGCCTTCTCTGGTTGCCCACTTCATTGGATCCATCTTCGTCCAGATGCCATCTTTGTCACGAAAAGTCTGTATGCCACTTTCGGCGGACATCCCGGCCCCTGTAAGCGCCGAAACCCTACGGGCTTTCAACAGCAGTTCAACAGCATTTTTTATTTCGTCCATGTTTACCATACCACCCTTTGATAAAGTACCTTTGTGTTTATAATCCACCGTGGCTCATAATACAATTGGAAAGGTGAGAAAAAATGAAAGAGATACGCATTCACGGTCGTGGAGGCCAAGGGTGCGTCACCGCTTCGGAAATCCTTGCTGTTGCGGCATTCCTGGACGGACAGAATTCCCAGGCATTCCCAAGCTTCGGTTCCGAGCGCAAAGGTGCGCCCATTCAGGCCTTCGCCAGAATTTCTGACAAGAAAATCAGGACAAGGGCCCAAATCCTTCATCCAGATTTCCTGATCATCCAAGACCCAACTTTAATTGGTGTTGTTGACCTTCTGTTCGGGCTCAAGGAAGATGGCCTCGTGATCGTCAATACGGCAAAAAAACCGGAAGAGCTTGGCCTCAAGACAAAAGCCAAGGTAATAACTGTCCCGGCACTGGAAATCGCCGTAGAGGAAATTGGCAGGCCAATCCCAAACACCGTAATGATCGGTGCATTTGCCGGAGCCACAGGGCTCATTAAAATCGAATCGGTCGAAAAAGCCGTCAAAGAAAGGTTCCCAGGCGAGCTTGGTGAAAAGAACGCCAAGGCCTGCAGGAAGGCCTACAATGCGGCAAAGGAGGCCAAATGAGCAAGATGTTGAAACCAGGAATTAACGTAAAGCCCGGGTCATCAAAAGAAAACAAGACCGGTTCTTGGCGCAACTATTACCCAAAATTTGACCATGCAAAATGTATTGCATGCGGAACATGCGAAACATACTGCCCAGAAGGAATAATTTTTGGGGATAAAGAACACAAATACGATGCAGATCTTGATTATTGCAAAGGCTGCGGAATTTGTGCAAATATTTGCCCAGTAAAATGCATTGAAATGCTCCTGGAGGTGAGATAATGGCAATTGAACTCATCGAAGGAAGTTTGGCAATAGCTCACGGCGCCGCCCTTTGCAGGCCAGGCGTCATCTCTGCGTATCCAATCACCCCACAGACGCATATAGTCGAAGACCTCGCCAAAATGGTCGCCGATGGTCAGCTCAAAACTGAATTCGTCAACACCGAGTCCGAGTTCGGTGCGGCTTCAGTTGTTCTTGGCGCTCTTGCAGGCGGCTCCAGGGCCTACACTGCAACAACGTCCCAGGGCCTGGCACTCATGCTCGAAGTACTCTACAACTGCGCTGGAATGAGGCTTCCGCTTGTGATGTGCTGCGCAAACAGGTCGCTTTCAGCACCGCTTTCCATCTGGTCCGACCAGCAGGACGCAATGCTTATGCGCGACAGCGGCTTCATCATGGGATTTGCCGAAGACGCACAGGAAGCACTCGATCTTCACATCATGGGCTACAAAATAGCCGAAGACGAGAGAGTGCAGCTCCCATACATGGTCAACGTTGATGGCTTCCTTATCACCCACACCTTCGAACCAGTCAACATTCCAGACCAGAAGCTCGTTGACGAATACCTTGGTTCCTACAAACCATTCCAGGTGCTCGATCCAGCCAATCCGATAACAATGGGTTGCTTCACCGAACCAGCCTACCACATGGACGTAAGGTACCAGATGCACAAGGCCAACCTCGAATCCACAAAAGTAATCGAGGAAGTTGCCGCATCATTTGAGAAGAAATTTGGAAGGCCATCGGGCGGTCTCATAAGAAACTACAAGCTTGATGATGCCGATACTGTCGTTGTTGCCATGGGCTCAATAACTGGTCTTGTTGAAGAAGCTGTTGATACCCTCAGAGGCAAAGGCCAGAAAGTCGGCCTTCTCAAGATCAAGACCCTCAGACCATTCCCAACCGACAAGGTGAGGGAAGCCCTCTCTGGAAAAAAACATGTTGTTGTCATGGACAGGGCAATGTCTGCAGGCTACGGGGAAATCCTTGGCTCAGAGATTAAGGCCGCCCTCTACGGAACACCAAATCCACCAGCAATTGACAGCTTCATCTACGGCCTCGGTGGCAGGGACATCCATGAAGACGAGATAATCGGAATGATCAACAGGCCAAACCCGGGGACCCACCGTTCCGAATGGGTCGGGCTCAGGCCGGACCTTCTGGAGGAATAAATGGAAGACCTTAAGCAAAAATTGATGAAAAAGCACCTTCTGGCCCCAGGCCACACCGCCTGCGCAGGCTGCGGTGAGGCGCTCGGTATGAGGCTGATTGTCGATGCAATCGGTCCAAACTGCATAATTGCCAACGCAACAGGCTGTTCAGAAATCTTCACCTCGAAGTATCCCCAGTCTGCATGGGAAGTGCCTTGGGTGCACTCGCTTTTTGAGAACAGCTCGGCAATCGCATCAGGCGTAGAGGTAGCCCTCAAGGCAAGAGGCAAAACTGGAATCAAGGTCGTTGCAATGGGTGGCGACGGTGCAACAGCCGACATCGGAATAGGCTGCATCTCCGGAATGTGGGAGAGAGGACACAATATTCTTTACGTCTGCCTTGACAACGAGGCATACATGAACACAGGCATCCAGCGCTCCTCACAAACCCCGTTCAATGCAAGCACAACTACTTCCCCATCCGGCTCGGAATCCATGGGCAACCAGACCCTTAAAAAAGACATGATCGCAATTGCAAATGCTCACAGGGTCAAATATGTCGCAACAGTGAGCCTTGCCAATCCAAAAGACCTTGAGCGCAAGGTGAAAAAAGCTGTCGAGACAGTCGGTCCATCCTATATCCATTTCCAGGCCCCATGCCCACTTGGCTGGGGTTTCGACTCGGACAAGGCAGTCGAGATCGCAAAGCTGGCCATAAATACAGGTCTTTTCCCTGTCATCGAATACGAAGACGGGCAGCTTGTAAAAGTCCAGAAGATTGCCAAAAAAGTCCCAGTAGAAGACTACCTCAAGACCCAGAGCCGTTTCAGGCACCTGCTCAAATCTGATGCTGGCAAAAAGGTCATCGCCCAGATCCAGACAATCGCCGACGCAAACATCGAAAAATTCGGACTTGTCTGATACTCATTCTGCAAAATGTCAAAAAGCCGGAGATTTTGCCTCCGGCTTTTTTATTTAAAAAACTACCTCAAAAATAGATTAATGTTGGGGATTCATACCAAATATCACTCTGTGGATATTCAAATTTAAATCGTCAAGAACGATTGAGAATAGAAACAACAAACAAGCCCAAGCCAAAATTTGAACTTGTTGTATTTTTAAAACATGTCAATCATAATCAAAACATGAACAAAATATACTTGGGATTATTATGTGGACTGGTTTTTGGCCTCCTGGACATCATCGTCATGTTGCCAATGAAATATCCAGATGCGCGTCGCAAAGCAGAGGCCATCTCGTCAGCCTTCATTGACCGCTTTGCAATCGGTTTTCTCATCCCGAACCTGGAACTGGGCATCAACCCAATCCTGACAGGATTTCTGGTGGGCCTCGTGCTCAGCCTCCCATCTGCATTAATCACAAGGGTCTATGCGCCGATCATTGGAACAGGCGCAGTTGGTGGGGCAGTGATAGGTTTTGTGGTCACCCTCATCTGATTTAATATAAAAACCCTCTCCTTCCAGAGTAGGGCTTTTATTTTTTTGACCCTCTCCTTTCAGGAGAGGGTTCGGGTGAGGTGGTTTTTGGGTGGTTTTGAAGGTCTTTAAAACCCCCTCATCCTTTTCTTCTCCCAATGGGAGAAGGATTTAAATGGCTTTCCGTTTACCAGGCAAGAGAATAATTTGAATAGTCTTTCTTACTCTGATAGAGAAGTTTGATGCTGGTTTTCTGGCAACCCCCTCAGAGGAGGGGGGGTTTATTATGAGTTTCTTTCCTGAGCTTTAAACTGGAGCTCATAAAGGGTCTTGTACATTCCGCCCTTTTTCAAAAGCTCATCGTGTGATCCGCTCTCTGCAATCTTTCCATCAGAGATAACCAGCACAAGATCAGCATCCTTAATGGTTGAGAGCCTGTGGGCCACAACAATCGAGGTCCTGCCAGCCATCATGTTTTTCATGGCCTCCTGGATCAGCGTTTCAGAGGCCGTATCGATAGAGCTTGTTGCCTCGTCCAGGACAAGTATCCTTGGGTCGTGGGCAATTGCTCTGGCGAACGAAAGGAGCTGGCGCTGGCCAACAGAGAGCGTTGCTCCCCTTTCGGTCAGAACATAGTCGTATCCTTCAGGCAATTTCAGGATGAAGTCTTCGGCACCAACAAGTCTGGCTGCTTCTCTGGCTTTTTCTCTGCTGATGGGTGAAAGGAGGGTTATATTGTCAATGATTGGGCCTGAAAAGATGAACGGGTCTTGAAGCACAACAGAAATCTGGCTTCTCAGATAGCCTAGTTTGAGGTCATATATTGAGTGGCCATCGATCTTTATGTCTCCGCCCTGGATGTCATACAATCTTGAGAGGAGGCTAATTATACTGGACTTACCGGCACCAGTTGGCCCAACCACAGCCACTTTCTGGCCTGGTTTTACTTCAAACGAAACACCCTTAAGCACAGGCTGACCGGGTTGATATTCCAGTTGCACATTCTGGAATTCAACATGGCCGTTGATTGGCTCTTCCGGCCAGATGGCATCAATTTTTTCCTTAATGACAACGGGCTCATCAAGGAGCTTGAATATTCTCTCGGAGGAGGTCATTGCTTCCTGCATGGTGTTAAAATGGTCTGATATGTCATACATCGAAGCATAAAATTCCTTCAGGTATGATGTAAAAGCAACAAGAAGCCCGACAGTTATTGCCACCTTAAGCACCAGCAAGCTCCCGTACCAGACAACAAAACCTGTTGCAACTGTTTCGAACAGGTCAATCGCCTGGAAGAAAACTGTATAATTGAGAACGGCCTTGAGCTGGCTACCCTTAAGCTCTCCGGAAATCTTGGCGAACATCCCTTTATTGATGTCTTCCCTGCCACTCCACTGGATGGTACGAACACCAGTGATGCTCTCCTGGAGGAAAGCATTGACCTTTGCGGTTTTGACCCTGACCTCCCTGTAAAACTTGGTTGCCAGATTTTTGAACACCACCGCCGCAACCATCATTGGAGGCATAATTGAAACAGCGATCAGTGCAAGTGTTGGCTGGAGGATGAAGAGCATTATTGTAGAACCGATAACAATTGTCACGTCTGTTATGAGGGTTATTATACCCTGGGTCAGGAACTCATAAATTGCATCGACATCTGATGTTATCCTGGTGATGAGCCTTCCAACCGGATTGTGGTCAAAAAATGACATCTGGATGTCCTGCAATTTATCAAAAATCTGGCGCCTCATGTCCCTCATGAGATACTGGCCAATGAAAGACATGATAAGGATCTGGTAGTACCTGACAATGGACTGGAAGATAATCAGGGTAAACATCGCAAGCATAAGAATCCCCAGGCCTTTGATGTCCCCTTTGCTAATGTATTTATCAAGAGCAAGCTTCATAATTATCGGCGAAGCAAGTCTTAGGGCCGTCCAGAAAATGAGCATCAGCAAGGAAAGGGTTGTCTTGCCGACGTACGGTTTCAGGTATTTTAGAAGTCTTTTTATGAGCCTTGAATCATAGGCTTTTCCAAGGGCCTCTTCTTCGTGTATATACTCAGGCATCGATGCCCTCCTGGCCTATCTGAGTGGCCAGTTTCTGTTTTTCAACAAGGTCAGCGTAATAACCACCTTTTGCCATCAGCTCCTGATGGGTGCCATCCTCCACAATCCTTCCCTTGTCGAGGACAATAATCCTGTCGGCAAGCCTCATTGCGCTTACCCTGTGGGCAATTATTATTGTTGTTCTGCCCTTTATTATCGGTTTTAGCGTATCAATGATCGCATCCTCGGTTGAAGTATCAACCGCAGACAAGGGATCGTCCAGAAGCATCATGGGCGGATCAAGGAGCAGTGCCCTTGCAATGGCGACTCTTTGCCTTTGTCCACCGGAAAGCGTGACACCCCTTTCACCAACCACGGTATCAAAACTTTGTGGGAATTTCTCGATCTCGTCCTTTATCTGGACCATCTCTGCCACCTTTTCGATTTCTTCCCTGGTAGCATCAGGTTTTGCAAAGGCTATGTTTTCTCCAATTGAAGTGGAGAAAAGGAAGTTGTCTTGCGGAACATAGCCGAATGACTTCCTGAGCATCTTGAGGTCCCATTTTTTTATATCAACACCATCAATGCTCACTTCGCCAGAATCAGAGTCCCAGACTCTAAGCAAAAGTTTTCCAAAAGAGCTTTTCCCCGAACCAACCGGGCCAACAACACCCACAACCTGCCCTTTTGGAATAGTGATGGAAATTCCGTCTATGGAGTTGATGTTCGTACCATAAGACAATTTGACATCTTTCAGCTCTATGTTTCCCTCAATGGCTTCTGGTCTGTATGGATTTTGTGGAGTTTTGATATCAGGAACAACTTCTGTGATCTCAACAATCCTCTTGAGCGAAGCATTTGACCTCTGGTAAAGATTTGTCACCCATCCAAGATTGATGATTGGCCAGATCATGAGGCTGACATAGGCGACAAAGGCAGACAGACCACCGAGAGTTAGCTGGCCCTTCATATATAAAGCACCACCATACCAGAGGATCACCAGTATTGGCATCCAGCTTGCCATGTTCAGGACAGGCCAGAAGAGGGCATCCATTATATTGAGAGGTTTGATGGTCTGAATGTATTTGTCCATCATTCCCTTATACATCCTCTTTTCATGATCTCCCTGGTTGTACGATCTTACGGTCCTTGCACCTGAGTAATTTTCCTGGACCCTGCTTACAACCTTGTCAGAATAATCTTGAAGAACTCTGTAAAGCTTGAATATCTTTTTTCCAAAAAGATATTCGATGAAGAAGAGCACTGGCACAAAAAGTAAAATTGGTATGGCAAGCTTCCACGATATTGATATCATCAATATCGTACCAAGTACTGTCCTCAAAACAGCATTTGGAAAGAGGTTTCCACCCATACCAAGAAACATGGTGACTGATTGGACATCAGAAGATGCCCTGTTCATTATTTCACCAGTAGACATCCCGACAAAAAACTTGTCAGGTAATTTCAGGATTTTGTCATAGATGGTGTTTCTCAAGTCATAGGCCGTGTGCCTCGATACGCCAACAAGGGTGTATCTGCTGGCCACAAAGGTAAAAGTCCTCACAATGGCAATGCCAACAACCCAAAGCAGAGCCGACAAGATTATGTATTTTGCATCTGGTTTCTTGAGGTATGCAGCATCAATACTTGTTGAAATAAACATTGGAACAAGCATGTCTGAAGTGTTCACCAAAACACCAACCATGGCCAAAACATATTTCCATCTATATGGTTTAAGCAATCTAGAATAATATTGGAATGTAGTCACGGGGCAAATATTGCCACAAATACTTTTTGGTATCAAGTGTATAAGGGTATTGATTGTAACCAGCTTATTACGTTACAATCAATACCAAGGAGGTGTTAAATGGCAGGTTTTTGGCAAAGAATCAGCGATATATTGCAATCAAACGTTAACGATTGGTTGACCAAGATGGAAGACCCGGAGAAAATGCTTCCCCTCAAAATCGACCAGATGAAGCAGGACCTGGTGGAAGCCACTGATGCGGCCGCCGAGTCGATGGCTGTTTCAAAACAGACCGAAATGAGACTCGCTGATATCAAGTTCGATCTCAAAAAGTACAATGATGCAGCACAACAGGCACTTTCCGCAAGCAAGGAGGAGCTTGCAAAAAAATGCATGGCCAGAGTATTGACGCTTGAGAAACAGCAAAAGAGCGCAGAAGAGTCACACGTCAGACAAGTTGAGCTGAATACAAAACTCAAAGATGTCATCGCCGCCCTCAAGGCCAAAATCGAAGAGGCTGAGGTAAAAATGGACGAGCTGATAGCCAGGAACAAGGCAGCAAAGGCCCAGGAGAAGGTCGTCAAAACAATGGGGAACATCAATGTTGCCGATATTGGCACAACATTCAACGAGCTTGAGCAGAGGGTCATTAAAAAAGAAAACAAGGTTGCGGCCCTGGCAGAACTCGGTTCCGCAGCCGATTCGCTTGATGACGAGATCGCCTCGATAAACGAGGAAGACGAAATCAACAAGAGGCTCCAGCAGCTGAAAGGCAAATAATGAATGTATTGCTGTTTTTACTCGGCGCTGTTATTGCAGGCATTCTACTTGGAGTGATACTTTATTTCGCTAAAAAGTCTGTGATGGACAGGATCCAGAAAGAAAAAAGATCGGCGATGGGTGACCTGGACAAAAGGTATTTTGCCATCAGCGATGATCTGAAGCTCATACAGGACATGGGCGATTCACTATCTGGAAAGTATAAAAATGCCACACCGGAAAAAATTGCCAGGATAAAAGAGCTTGCGTCTTCGTTTGAATCCGGATGGATTGCCAGAAGAAAAATGGTCCAGGACCCTTCCAGCCAGACTGAAGCAACAACAACCTATGAGCTGGACAAGATGATGGATGAACTTGAGGTGCTTGTAAGAGAGGTTTTTACTCCCTGAGTTCGGAATAAACCCAGAGGGCGGCTTCCAGCCTTATCTTTTGGATGAGGCAACCCATTTTGTAGGGCAAGAGAATGTCGCCCTCTTGCAATTTGTTTGAGGCAATGCAACCGCCAGAACAAAAATATGAGGCCCAACAATCAGGGCATTCTCTTTTTCCAGTCAGATGATTTTTGATGGTGTATTTGTCATAAACAGTCTGCGTCGGAGGATCACCGAGCGTTCCAAGACAAAAATCTTTTTCAGTGTCAAATTGGTGGCATGGCCAAATCTTTTCATCAGGTGATACTGCCAGGTATTCTGCGCCTGCACCGCAACCACCGGCAGATTTTCTCGCGCAGGGACCATTCTCCAGGTCCATTTCGAAGTGATAGAATTTTATTGGCACGCCAGTTTTTTTGCACTCAACATAATATCTGGCCAGTTTTTCATATTCTTCTCTGATTACCGGAATGTCTTCTTTTGAAAAGGCAACTCCGGAAACATTGCTTACAACCGGCTCAAAAGCCAGGTTGTTAATACCCATTTTGTGAAGAGCGATTACAGAATCAGAAAAATTGATGGTCCCTTTTGAATAGGTACCCCTTACATACCACCCTCTTTGCCTTCTTTGGGCGACCTTCATGATATTGGGCAAGACGGCATCAAAAGATGGTCTTCCATCTTTTAGCACTCTGCATCTGTCATTTTCAGCCTTTGGACCATCAAGACTGAGGATGAGCGATATGTAATTTTCATCGCAATAGTCAAGCATTTCATCAGTAAGACCAAGCGCATTTGTGGACATGGAAAAGCGGACCGTTTTATTCTTGGTTTTTGAATATTCTTTGGAAAAATCAACCGCCGCTTTGACAGTGTTCCAGGCAAGCGTGGGCTCTCCACCAAAAAAATCCACATCAACCTTGATTCCAGGGGCGTTATCAATCAGCCATTTCATGGCCCTGATTGCCGTTTCAGGAGACATCAGTTTGCCCTCAACGGTGGCCTTGGAGAGGGAGCAATAGGTGCACGCCATGTTGCAGGCATGAGAAACTATCAGGCACAGAGATTTTGGAGACAGTTTTTGCGGCCTGGGATAATCAACCTTGGAGAGGATTATCCCTTCGCTGATTAGTCCTAAAACCATTTCCCTGGCCTCGCCGGGAGGCAAGCTAAACGGATCGAGACCTTCTTCTATTTTTGTAAAAAGATCGTGGGCTTCACTGTCCAATAAAAGCAAAGACCCCGCTTGGCAATCATAAAGCAGGGTCTTTTCGTTAAACTTGAAAGTGTGGATTTTACCTAGAGTATCCAGGGAGAATTTGCCCCCTTGGCCTCACAAATCTGGTTTGAAATTGTGTTTGCAGTTTTTGCTGCTGACTTGCACGGGGTCTGGCATTCCCTGCAGTTTTCGTCATCAATGTTGCTGCAGGCAGGTTTCTTTGCAATTATTTTAATACGCATTCTCGTTACCTCCGGAAGCATTGTAAATGCCCCCTTTATGCTGTCAAGGATTGTGTTATATTTGGCGATGGAGGTGCCTTATGGGTCTTCAGGTTGCAGTGTTCGGGCTTGGCCGGTTTGGAATGGCCCTTGCCACAGAGGTCGAAAGAAAAGGTTACGGGGTGCTTGCAGTTGATATTGATCCCGAAAAGGTAAACCAGATTGAAGGACTCGTTTCCAGCGCAATCAGACTGCACACAATCAACGAGCAGGAACTCAGGGACTCAGGTGTGACCCAATGCGATGTTGCTGTAATCGGTTTCGCAAAAAACATTGAATCAAACATCCTTCTGACACAAATGCTAAAAGATCTTGGAGTAGGCTTCATTATTGCCAGAGCGGAAAGTGCCGTCCATGCCAGGGTCCTGCAAAAAATTGGAGCGGATGACATCTTCTTCCCGGAGCAGGACATGGCCGTCAGGATAGCCAACAGGATAACAGGAACTTCGTTCCTGGATTTCATAGAAATCTCCTACGAGTATGCAATATATGAATTTCAGGCACCAAACTATATGGTAGGGAAGAAAATCCTTGACCTGGATTTAAGGAAAGAGAAACAAACTACGATAATAGCAATCAGAAGGGGAGATGAGGTACTCATCCCCCCCGATCCAATGCAAATCCTTGATAGTGAAGACCTGCTTATTGCGATAGGTCCGAGAAAAACACTGCAAGAAATCTCAAAAAACCGTTAGGGATTGTTTTTTGGTTGCTTTATCTCTTTTGGCTGATTGTTGCTGGGAATTGTTGTGCTCCCATCCTCAATCTTTGTTGGCTCAAAACCCTTGGGTACGAACATGTAAAGCTTGGATGCACCATCGGATATAAAGAGCCTTCCTTGTATGATGCATGGGTCTCCAAACTTTCTGTACCTATTGTCGGCACCCTTTGTTCCAAAATCAAATGATTCTATGGCCTGTTTTTTTGCAGCATCAACAGTATAGACTTTCCCGTCTTCCGTGGTGAAACAGACCATCTCGCCTGCTGCCACAAGCCCTGATGATGGCCATGGAACCTTTACTTCCGAATCCACAATCCCACTGGACAACCTGACAAAAACTATCTTCCCTGTTTTTTTATCAGGAATAGCCATCAATCCACTTTTTGTGAGGCATGGTGAATAGGCTATTGTCTCGCAAGCTTTTATTTTCCAGGCCTCTTTGCCATCGGCGACATCAAATGCGGAGACTATGCCAAAAGCTTGTGGAGCAAATACCAGTTTTCCATCCGAAATAAGCGTGGTTGTAACAGGGCTTTCCACCTTTGAGTTCCAAAGCTCGTTGCCATTACCAGGATCAAGGGCAACGACGTTCATCTCGTAAGTTGAAAGAATAATCTTGTCCTCAACTACAACTGGAGAGCACTGTATTGAGTCCTTGAAAACTTTTTTCCACAGCTCGGTTCCCTTGTTTGCATCAAAGCAGAAGAGCACACCATTTGAGTGGGCACAATACAGCTTCCCAGAATAGACCACAGGTGTTGCATTGTCTGGTCTTTCAAGCTCTTTTTCAGAATACCTTGCCGACCATATCTCGTCCCCTGTCCATGCACTGAGGCAATACCAGAAGCCCTTTGTGGTCGAGATAAAGACTTTGCCACTGTAGTAGAGGGGGTTACCCGTCATGCCCTCAACCCTCTTTTCCCACATCTTCATGCCAGTGTCAAAATCGATACCATAGACAGCACCATCATTTCCTGAGGCAATTACCAGTCTGTAGACTGCGGTCAGGCGACCCTTTTCTTCCTCAGGTGGGACAAGCGCCACAGCAACAGAGCTCACTCCAAGCCCGTTGATTTCTGTCTCCCACATCTTGCCAAAGGGAGCCACAATTTCACCTGCCGCGAGGGACGATCTCATGGTGTCTCCACCAGAGCCTGCCCACAGCGTAGTATCTATCTTTTCTTCAACCTCTCCGCCACATGAGGCGAGAATAGCGACCAAGGACACAAAGCACAAAAACCTTTTCATTTTTAAACCTCCTGCATTATTGAAATTATGTTAAACCTTTGTATTGTCAAGCCAGAAGGCTCCTTGACTCTTATTTTTCTGCGTGATAAAAAATTGATGTGAGAAACATAAGCCTTCTTCTTAATGATATTTTATGGAGAGGGCTTTTTTAATGTAACCAAAGGAGAGGTCAATGAGGAAAACCAGCATTATCATTTCATGCATCGCCCTTGTAGCAATCGCCTTTTCCGCAGGTTGTGGCGGTTCTGTGCCGATCAGCGTTTCATCAAGCGTTCCGGCACCCTATGAATCAGCCCCAACAGGCACTGTTGTGACTGCAGAGTACACAGAGCTGGCGCCAAGGATTGACGGAGTTGCTTCAGAACTCGACGAGGCCTGGACAAATGCCCAATCAACCATCGTCAAGGTCTCAGACAGCGCGAACACCTATGAAGTTACTCTCAAAGCAGCTTTTGATGATGAAAACTTTTTCCTTCTTGCAACATGGAAGGACGAGTCCATGGACATCGGCGGAAAACCATGGGAAGTCAGGGAAGGTGGAACATTCAAGTCAGGAACTTCACTTCCAAAACAAGACATGTTCGCTCTCGGTTTTGAAGCATCACCAATAAAAGAATTTACAAAACAGGGTTGCTCGGTGCTTTGTCATGACAACTCCTACATGGCCACCAATGACAAAGGTGAATTCATCGACATCTGGACATGGATGTCGGCAGAATCAGGTCAGCTCGGCACTGCAAATGATTACGTGGTGGGCCCACTGGCGAACTCTGTTGATCCAAAGGGAGAAACCTTCGAAACTACAAGCGCTTACTCATATTTTCCAGGTTCGCTCTATTTAAACAAACGCAATGCCAGGTCTCCTGAATTTATGCAGAGACTTACAATCCCGTATTCACTGATGACCATCGGCGATCTTTCAAAAATGGTCGAGGTACCGGCTGACACCACAGGACTGCCAGCGGGTCTCATGGTTCCATATTACATAAAAAATCCCGGCACAGGCGATGTTGCTTGCCAGGCAAAATACGATGAACAGGCTAAAACCTGGACAGTCGAGTTTAAAAGGAAACTTGTGACAGCAAATCCGACTCAGGTCCAGTTTGCGCACAAACTTGAAGACGGAGGCTTTTATCTGTTCGGTCTCTCACTCTTCGACAACCAGAAAGGCGTCTCCCATGTTTACACTACAGAGCCAGTCTCTCTGGAATTCTCAGGAAAGTAGGTTTTATAAATGGGCGAAAAACTCTTAATGAAGGGTGCCGAAGCTATCGGCGAAGCTGCCATAAGGGCAGGTTGCCGTCATTTTTTTGGCTATCCAATCACCCCACAAAATGAAGCGCCAGCATACATGGCAAGGCGTCTTCCAGAGGTAAATGGAACATTTTTGCAGGCAGAATCAGAAGTTGCAGCCATTAATATGCTCTATGGATGCGCAGCTGCAGGCAAAAGAGTAATCACAACATCATCCTCACCAGGCATCTCACTCATGCAGGAAGGACTTTCTTACATAGCTGGCTCAGAACTACCAGTGGTAGTGATGAATGTTGTCAGAGGCGGCCCAGGTCTTGGTGATATTGCCCCAGCACAGGGCGACTATTTCCAAGCCGTAAAAGGTGGCGGACATGGAGACTATCATCTCATAGTCCTCGCACCATCAACCGTCCAGGAAAGCATTGATCTGATGCAATTAGCTTTCGATCTTGCCGACAAGTATCGCAACCCGGTGATGATGCTCTCTGATGGTCTCTTGGGACAGATGATGGAAGCAGTGGAATTTCCAGGTTTTGTTGACATCGAAAAGCTCCCCAAGAAGCCATGGGCGGCTGACAGCATGCAGGGCAAGAGGTCCAGGAACCTTGTCAATTCATTCGACCTTCTCCCAGAAGGCCTGGAAGTGATGAACAAAAAGATGTGGGCAAAATACGCCGATGTCGAAAAGAACGAAGTAAAGTTTGAAGAGGTCGAAACGGCCGATGCAGAATACATTTTTGTGGCTTATGGCACCGTTGCCCGTATCATCAAGACTGTAATCAAGGACCTCCGTTCAAAGGGACACAAAGTTGGTCTTATAAGACCAATCACCCTTTATCCATTCCCAAAGAAACAGCTTCTTGCCCTGGCCGAAAACCCAAGAGTAAAGTTCTTCCTTGATATCGAACTGAGCTTTGGCCAGATGATCGAAGATGTTAAACTCTCAACAGAATTCAAGAAACCGGTCCATTTCTATGGTCGCCAGGGTGGCATGCTGCCAGAGCCAAACGAGATCTCCGAAGTAATGCTTAAACTTATGAAGGAGGCAAAGTAATGGAACAGCTCAATCACATGCCAACTCCACTCATGGACATCCCGAGGAGTTATTGCCCAGGATGCACACATGGCATCATCCACAGGCTCGTTGCCGAAGTAATCGAAGAGATGGATCTTCTCCAGAAGGCAATCATTGTCCTTCCAGTCGGTTGCTCCACACTTGCAGTTGACTACTTTGCGTTTGACTCGGTACAGTCGGCCCATGGTCGTGCACCGGCCGTTGCCACTGGCGTCAAAAGGGCCCTCCCGGACAGATTTGTAATGACCTATCAGGGAGATGGCGACCTCGCTTCAATCGGCGCCGCCGAGATGGTCCACGCAGCCACCAGGGGTGAACTCATCACCACCATTTTCGTCAACAACGGCATTTATGGAATGACCGGTGGACAGATGGCACCGACCTCGCTGATGGGCTGGAAAACCGAGACTTCCCCATACGGAAGAACGGCACAGGCAAACGGTTATCCAATCAGGGTCTCCGAGATGCTTGCCCAGCTCAATGGTCCAGCTTACATAGCCAGAACAGATGTTGTTTCTGTTCCTGGAATCAACAAAACAAAAGCTGCGATCAAGAAAGCCTTTACCGCACAAATCAAAGGCCTTGGCTATTCGATAGTTGAAATTCTCTCCACCTGCCCGACAAACTGGGGAATGACCCCAGTTGATGCACTCAAGAGGGTCAAAGAGGAAACAATGAAGTATTATCCTCTCGGTGAATTCAAAGTTGCGGAGGGACTCTGATGGCACAACACGAACTTGTCGCCGCCGGATTTGGCGGACAGGGAATCATGATGCTTGGCAAGCTCTTTGCCGAAGCGGGCGTTCTTGAAGGCAATTATGCCACATTTCTTCCGTCTTATGGCCCAGCCATGAGGGGTGGAACGGCAAATTGTGCAATAGTTATTTCCAATGAACCAATTGCCTCCCCGGTGCTTCCACATCCAAAGGTGTGTGTGGTAATGAACCTTCCATCACTCAAGACCTTTGAACCCCTCGTTGCCCCAGGCGGAATCCTTATCATCAACTCATCCCTCATAAAAGAAAAAGCCAAAAGGACCGACATAAAGACAATCTATGTTCCAGCAAACGAAATAGCAGAAAAAGCAGGTATGACAAAAGCCGCAAACATAGTTATTCTTGGCATTGTGGTCAAGGCAACTGGTGCAGTCAAAGTGGAATCAACAAAAGAAGCCATCAAGCAAACCCTTGGCGAAGCAAAGGCAAAATATCTGCCAATCAACCTGCAAGTTCTCGATGCAGGCCTCAATTTTGACATCAATGGATAGTAAGAGACTCCTCAAAACTTTTCTCGACCTTGTCCAGATTCCGTCTGAATCAGGAAAAGAAAAGCCGGTAACTGACTATCTAGTGGCCAAGTTGAAATCGCTGGGCCTTGAAGTATGGGTAGATGATGCCGGAAGCAAAATCGGGTCCAATAGTGGAAATATCATGGGCAGGCTCAAAGGGAGCCTGCCTGGTTCCATAGCGTTCTCATCACACCAGGACACAGTTGTTCCTGGCATTGGCATAAAACCACAAATTGCTGATGGAATAATACGCTCAGACGGAACAACAATCCTCGGTGCCGATGACAAGGCTGGTTTGGCCTGCATCCTGGAAATGTTTGAATGCATCAAGGACAAACCACACCCAACAATAGAGGTTGTCTTTGACATTTGCGAAGAGGTAGGCCTCAGGGGCGCCGCACAGTTTGATACATCAAAATTGGAAAGCAAATATTCAATAATCCTGGATGTTGATGGCGCACCTGGAAGAATAAACATTGCTGCCCCGTACCAGGATGTCTGCAAGATTGCAATCAAGGGCAAACCATCACATGCAGGCATAGCCCCAGACAAAGGTATTTCGGCCATTGAAGTTGCCTCAAAGGCAATCGCATCAATGAAGCTCGGCAAAATTGATGACGAAACAACTTCAAATGTTGGCATTATAAGCGGTGGCAAGGCCACAAATATTGTCCCCGAAGAATGCAGGATCGAAATGGAAGCAAGATCAAGGGACGAAGCCAAACTGAACGCCCAGACCAAACACATGCTTGACAGGTTTGAAGAAGAGGCCAAAAAAGCGGGCGCTGCAATAGAAGTCTCAAAGGAACGGGTTTTTATGGGGTATAAATTCAGCGAAACAGACCCGCTTCCATCCCTTGTCGCCCAAGCAGCCAAGGATGTTGGTCTGAAACCCCAATTTGTGCGTTCTGGTGGCGGATCAGTCTCCAATATCTTCAATGCCAAAGGGCTTGCATCCGTTGTTGTTGGTGTCGGTTTTGAAAATCCCCACTCAAAAGATGAATTTTTACGAATTTCAGACCTTGAGGCATCAGCAAATTGGGTCATCAGGATGGTTGAGCTGGTTAAATGATGAGAAAAGCAGTATCGGCTTTGATTGCGTTTTTTGTAGTATCAATCCCGTTTTCGGGTGTATTCGCACTCAAAGATATACAAGTGTCTTTTTCGAGTGGATTTTCAACCACTGGATACCAGAAAACAACGATCGAGGCCGATATTGTAACTCAATTCAAATTGATCCAGGACAACCTTGGACGCTCCCCAAGCACCCGGCTGAATGTTGAAGTTTTCCCAAGCTACCAATCTATTTTGGCCAAACAGGCCAGATTTATTGACTCTGACACAATAAGGGTTGTCGTCACACCAGATTACCTCAAAAAAACAGGCTCCACAAAACCCATTTTTTATGAAATTCTTTCAGTGCTCTATCCAAACTGTCTGGAGCAGACAAAAAGGATACTTTCTTTCTATTTTTCATCAATTTACCAAAAAATAAACCTGCAATCTTTTGCGTCACTTTGCAGGATAGTTTTTGCTGAAGAAGAAATCCCTGTTTCTGCGGAAGGGAAAGAAATATCGCTTCAGGTCATGGCAAGAGCGGCCGCAAGAATTCAAAATATTGGACAAAATGAATCCCAGGCAAGACTTTTAGAATTTCTCCAGATATGCGTCAAGGACGACATGGGCAAGGCAATAACACAGTTTTATGGAGACAACCTGCGGAGTTTTGTAAGATCGGCACAGCTTCCGTTGCCCCCCAAAACAGGCAGGGAAGAACTTGTCAGCCTCGTTAAAGACTACTCCGAATACTCCTGCATGCCCCCCAAAAATAAAGTCCCAGGCGACCAGGTGAGTCTGCAATCCCACATGGATGAAGTCAACATTGCGATTTTCCAGATCGCAAGAGGCAACACAAGTGAGCTAAAAACAACGCTTGGTGAGCTCTCCGGAGAGTTGAGGGTTTGCAGAATAAGAGACATGGCCTGGTGGATACTTTGTTTAATAAGTGTTTTTGTTGTTATAGCTTTCCTCATGCTCCTTGTACGCCTCTCCAAAGAATATGGAACCCAAAGACACCAGAAACACGAAACCACGAAAATCATCAAACCAGTCAAAAAAATGGTTGATTCTGCATCTACTGTTTCAGAAAATATCGAAGAAAAAAACATTGAAAACCCGGAAGTGAAAAAAAGATTTAGGGGCAAAAGGGCCACAAGGGTTGGGGAAGAACCCAGAACCACAGGCAAAAAATCCAAAAAAAGGGTGGACAACCAATGAGTTTTGCTCCTGAAAGAAGACTCAAGTCATCCTTTTTGGTTTTCACTCTTGCATCAGTTCTTGCCCTGCTGGTGTCTTTTTCCAGAAATGAATGGATAAGCATTCTCTTTTCCTACTCGGTCCTGTTGGGAAGCGCATATCTGGTTTATGCGCAATCTGCATTCATGACGCTTGTGGGATTCAAGCCCAGCCAAAACATTAGACAAATCGTTTTTATAAGTTTCTATTTTCTGATAATTCTCATACAAAGAACGGCGATAAAATGGTTCTCTGGCGGTGAATGGGGTGATGCAGTAACAGCCTCGTTTATCATCCTGATCATTGCCTTGTATGAAAGATATTCACTTAGATCATTTGGTCTCACAATAAGGAATTTCGGAAGGCAAATCTTTGGTTCAGCCATATCAATAGCAACTTTCTGGGGTTGCTTCATACTTGCTGGTATTTTTGGCCCGATCATAATGGGCGCAAGGGTCATGGGTTTTGAAATGTCTTTTCCCGCACTTGATATTGGCTTGTTGTTCTCTTTGCTTTACCTGGTACTAATTAGTTTTGCATCTGAAATCCTTTTCAGAGGTTATATACAGACAAAAATCAAAGGGCTTTTTGGCACCCCTGTTTCAATAATCATCCAGGCCGTTCTCTTCATGCTCTTTAATGTCACCACACTGATCTGGATCTGGCACCCGATTGGAATTGGTCAGACATTGATGCTTTTGCTCCAGTGGTTCCTTTTTGGCATCACATTGGGACTTCTGTTTAAATCATCAGGAAGCCTCGTTGTAACAACCCTGACAAGCCTTTTTATCAGGCTGTTCCTTTTTGGTGGCAGCCTTGTCCCAATAGCACAAACATCTTCAGGAGTATACATGCTGCCCTTTAGCGAGATATGGTCCCTGTTACTTGTAAATATTGTCCTCATGATTTATATTGCCACGACAAAAACAAAGGACAATATCGAATGAAGATTGCCATTTTAACATCGGGCGGGGACGCCCCGGGTATGAACGCTGCAGTAAGAGCGGTTACAAGAAAGGCCCTTTCTCTTGGCCATGATGTTTTTGGAATAAAGTATGGTTACAAGGGCCTGCTTGATGGGTGTATCGAGCCACTGCAGGCAAGGGACGTCGGTGGAATACTCGAGATGGGCGGAACAATATTGCGTTCCAGCCGTTCCGAAGAATTCAAGTCAGAAGAATTTCAAAAAAAGGCCGCCAGCAACATTATGGAAAGAGGCATCGACTACGTGTTTGCTGTCGGTGGAAATGGCACCCAAACTGGCCTCCATGCGTTGGCAATGCAGGGTGTAAAAACAATTGGCATACCTTCAACAATCGACAATGACCTCGTGGGGACAGATTTTACCATTGGTTTCGACACCGCAGTAAACACCGCTGTTTGGGCAATAGACAAGATCAGAATTACAGCCACATCCCACGAAAGAACCTTTATCGTTGAAGTCATGGGAAGAGATTCTGGCTTCCTGGCACTTTACAGCGGTCTTTCCTGTGGCGCAGACACCATCCTTGTTCCAGAGTACAAGGTTGACCTGAACGAAGTGGCGCTGAGGGTCATAAGAAGCAGGGACAAAAAGAAACATCACCATATAATCGTGCTCGCCGAGGGAGCAGGCCATGCAAAATGGCTCGCGCTGGAAATCGCTGAAAGAACTGGCATAGATCCCTATGTTTCAATCCTTGGCTACATCCAGAGAGGCGGCAGTCCAACATCATTCGATAGATTGCATGCCTCAAAACTTGGCTCACTGGCCGTTGATGCCGCGTTGGAGGGGCGCACTGATTGTGTCGTCGGTTTTATTGATGGCAAACCGACTTTCACTCCTTCCAACCTGGTCATTGGCAAATTGAAAAAACCTGACGAAGAATTGCTCAAACTGGCCTACCAGCTTCACGATTGATCGTAATACTCAGGGCGCAACACCACCAGCAGTTGAACCCAATTTCAACTATAAAACCTTGTGAACATTCTTCTAATGATTAGCCTTAAATTATGGAACAGCTGGAAAAATTCCCCTTCAACAAAGAAATACACATAAAACTTGACTCCGGGAAACTTCACATCCAGGGTGAGAACAGACAGGACATAGAAGCATCTGGAAATTTCAGGAACATGGTTTTCAAATCCTCGCAGGAAGATGAAAAACTCATATTGTCCTACTCATACAAGGTAAACTGGTTCCAGTGGATATATGCATGGATAGGCTACTCCCTTAAAAAAGGCTGGCCAACTGGCAATATTCTTCTAAAAGTTCCACAAAAATGCGATCTAAAAGCAAATGTATATTCAGGCTCCCTATCTGTGGAGGGCACCAATGGTTCTGCCAGCTTACAGGTTGGATCTGGCAAAGCGATCGTTTCGCAATGCGTAGGTAAAATAAAAATGCTTCTTTCAGGAGCCGAGTGCATTGTAAAAGATTTTTGCGGCTCCGTGTCCATATACAGCTATACTGGAGATATCGATTTTTTAGGGGTTTTGTCCACAGACTCGCCAAACAAAATAGAATCACTCACCGGAACGATAAAGGCAACGCTCACAAACCCAGACCTTAAATTCAACGCAGCAGCCTCAACCGGACAAATAACCCTGGAATCAGAGGACGGTACCAAGCAGGACGCAAGAACCAGGGCTTATGGAACCCTTGGCAACGGAACAGGCTTCCTTCAATTGGTGACCAAGATTGGCAATATAGCTATCAAAACCATCTCAACCAAGAAGCATCAACTCTGAGGTTTCTGCATATCAATCTTGAAAAATCTGTTGGCAATCGGATAGACCCATGGCACAAAAGGTATTTTACCAAGGGATGCGATGATCGCTGAATAAAGGGCCCCTCCAAATGATGCTATCACAAATAACATCATGCCCATTGTGTACCATTCGTAGACTGCTTGCTGGCCCATGAGCGCACCGAGACCCAAAAAAAGATAGTACCAGGAAAACATCACAACAAGAGTCAAAACACCATTTATAACTGAAAGCACAGAGTGGTCGTGGGCAAATTTGCCGTCCTTGACCGAGGCAATCATGCCTGATAACACCGCAATACCCACAATGCCAAGGGATATGTGGGCGATCACGCTATAAAGAACTTCATTTTCTTCTGGTGCCTGTTTGGCTGTTTGTTTCCGGGCATTCTCTTCCATGTGAACCATCTTAGAAGAATTGGACAGAAGGTCAACTTCGCTCCCTTTAGAATGGGTATTTAATCTTTGGTTTACTTTGAAGTTTTTAACAGTTTTTTTGTCAACCACTCAAAAATCAATGTGAAATTGTACACATCATGTTGGATATTGAGTATCACAAATTCACAATGAATTTTCATGACTTATTGACTTAGTTCCCAAGGAACCTAGACTATCAAGTGAAAGATGTTTCCAATCAATCTTATTTATCTTTATCAATCCGAAAGGGGGCTTTGGTGTGAGTCAAAACGCTGACAGACCAACCCTACCAATCTCCAAGCTTGATCCCAGTTTCAAATATCAGGTCGCAAAAGAGGTAGGCGGTGAAAGAATCAAGAGTTGTTTCCAATGTGGAACATGCACTGCTTCGTGCCCGATAAGGGCAGTTGACGAAGATTACAATCCAAGAAAAATAATCAGAATGGTCATTCTTGGTATGAAGGAAGAGGTTTTGAAATCTGAGGCAATCTGGCTTTGCACCTATTGCTACACCTGCCAGGAGAGGTGCCCGCAAGACGTTGGAATTACAGACCTCATGTTTGCACTTAAAAACATGGCAACAAGAGAAGGTCACATGCATCCTTCATACAACGCACAGATTGGTGTTCTTTCAAATTTTGGCAGAATGTACGAAATCACGGATTTTGACAACAAAAAACGTGAAAAGATAGGTCTTCCACCAGTTTCCAATTCAAAAGAAGTTGTAAATGTAATCCTGGAGAAGGAAGAACTGAAAGGGGCTGCACAATGAAATATGCCCTTTTTACAGGTTGTACAATTCCCGCAAGGGCTCTCAACTACGAGCTTTCCGCAAGGAAAGTCGCCGAAGCCTTTGGAATAGAGTTTATTGACATCAACGAACCGTCCTGCTGTGGAATGCCAATGCGCAATGTCAACAGGGACGCTTGTCTTGCGATGTCTGCAAACACCCTGGCAAAAGCTTCGGAAATGGGTCTCGAACTGGTGACTCTCTGTTCGGCATGCAACTCAACACTCTCCGAGGCCTCTGTAGAGCTTTCGCACGACAGGGAGCTAAGGAAAAGAATCAACGCAAAACTTGAGGTGACAGGTTCAGGGTTATACACTGGCGACACAAAGGTATGGCACTTTACAAGACTGCTCCATGAAAAAATTGGTCCTGAGAAAATCTCACAGGCAGTAAAAAGGCCCCTCACTGGCATAAATTTTGTAAGCCACGCAGGTTGCCATTACCTCAAGCCAAGCGAAACATTCAAACGTTTTGATGATCCCGAGGCGCCAACAACCCTTGATGCACTGATAAAAGCGACAGGCGCAAACAGCGTAACCATTATGAACAGGAACGAATGTTGCGGAGGCGGAATCCTTGGCATCAGGGAAACCACTTCAATCAAGGTTGCGTCAGGAAAACTACAGAGAATTAAAGCCAGAGGCAATGTCGATGCAATGGTTCTCCACTGCCCATTCTGCAACATCCAGTATGAAGGAAACCAGAAGAAGGCCGAGAAAGAGATAGGCGAACCAATTGATCTACCTGTCCTTTACCTCCCGCAAATCATAGGGCTGGCGATAGGAATTGATGAAAAGGACCTCGGCTTCAACCTGAACAGGGTCAAACCAAAAACGATACTGGACAGGCTGGCCGCTGGAGTCAAGGAGGCCTGATGGAACACTACAAATATGTGATAGTCGGTAATGGTATAGCCGGGCTAAGGGCCGCTGACACCATAAGGTCTGAAGACAGGGACGGCACTATCTGCATGGTCAGCGAAGAACCCTTCCTCAGCTACTCAAGGCCCCTCATTTCATACTACATCGGTGGCGAGACAACCTTTGAAAAGATGTTCTACCACGAGCAGGACTGGTATGACAAAAGGGACATCAAGCTTGAGCTTGGGAATGCAGTTGTCAGGTTCGAGCCAATCTCAAACAGGCTGACGCTCAAGGATGGCAAAGAAATCTCTTACGACAAGCTCCTGATAGCCACAGGAGGCAAGTCCCAGGTTCCAGACATGCCGGGAAAAGATCTTGATGGCATATACACATTCACTGATCTTGGAACAACACAAAAAATAAAAGAGAAAATAAAAGATGCAAGAAGGGCCTTTGTCATCGGTGGTGGCCTTGTTGGCCTGAAAGCCGCGCAAGGTCTTGTCGATGCTGGGCTCGATGTGACAGTTGTCATAGCATCAAACCAGATCATGTCCCAACTGCTCGACGAAACAGCGGCCTCCATTGTAAAAAGGAGACTGGACCGCAAGGGAATCAGGGTCATCCTGAACACATCGATAAGCGAAGTCCTTGGAAAGGACAAAGTCGAAGGTGTTGTTCTTGAGTCAGGTGACGAGCACGAATGCGACATACTGATATTTGCAAAGGGCGTCAAGCCTGACCTAAAGTTCCTCAAAAACACCGAGATCAAGACCGGTGAGGGCATAATCGTTGACAATCACATGAGGACAAACATCCCGAACGTCTGGGCCGCTGGCGACTGCACAGAGACCTTCGAGGAGTCGTTCGGAAGATCAACAACAAATCTCGTCTGGCCAAGGGCCTCCGAACAGGGTCGCATCGCCGGTTTCAACATGGTTGGAATACCAAGGGAATACAGGGGCTGGTTCTGGATGAATTCGTTCCAGTTCTACGGTCTCTCCTGCATCTCCATAGGCAACATAAAGCCAACAGGCGGCCAGTTTGAGGTGATGATAAACCAGAACATCAGGGAAGGTCTGTACAGAAAGGTCATCCTGATGGATGACAAGGTCATAGGCGCCCTGTTCGTTGGCAAGATAACAACGATAGGGACCCTCAATGGTCTCATCAAAAAACAGGTTTCCGTGAAAGGCCACAAGGAAGATGTCCTCGAAGACAAGCTTGCCTTGCTGGTTTTCTAGGAGGTCGCAATGAAAACAATCCTTGTGGACTTCGAAAAATGTGTTGGTTGCAGGCTTTGTGAAAGAGCTTGCCTCAAAAAACACACCCCTGAAGACTCCGAGATACCGCATGAGATCGACAAACAGCTTTCAAAACAGAGGGTCCATGTAGAGCTTGCAGGAACCAGGCCTTACCCATTAAGGTGCAGGCATTGTGATGATGCTCCATGCGTAACAGCCTGCATGACCGGCGCGATGCACTTTGACCCGGAAACAGGAATGGTCAACGTCGATTACGACAGATGCATCGCATGCTGGATGTGTGTCATGAACTGCCCATACGGCGGAGTGCTTCCCAATGAGGACTACACCAAGGTGCTCAAATGTGACAGGTGCCTTGATGTTCCAATACCGGCCTGCGTGGACGCCTGCCCAAAAGATGCGCTTGTCTACGAAGAAGTCGAGATGAGGGATGACAATCTTTGTGTTGGTTGTGGACTTTGCGTCGAGGTGTGCCCGTTTGATGCCATTACCATGGTGCAAACAGAGAGGGGCTTGAAAGCAAGAACAAACTCCGAGCTTTGCAGGGGTTGCTCACTCTGTTCGACAAGTTGTCCTTACGGGGCAATATTCATGAATTATCACACTACAGACAAACTCTCTGACCAGATAAAAGAAGTCATCAGGTCATACTAGGGGGACAAATGGAACAACAACCAGCAAAAAGAGGAATATTCAATCCAAAGATTGTCGCTTTTGTCTGTAACTGGTGCTCATCAGCTTCAGGAGACCTTGTCGGTCCAATAAGAGCACCTTACAGGGGCGTACCAAGAATACTAAGGGTGCTCTGCTCGGGAAGGATCATGGCAGACAACGTCCTTGAAGCCATGGAGATGGGCGCAGACGGCGTTTTTGTGGCCGGGTGCGACTCATACGAGTGCAACTACAGGGATGGAAACTTCATAGCAAAAAGAAGGATGCACTTCGCAAAAAACCTTCTTAAATTTGCAGATTTTGACCCAGGCAGGGTGGAAATTTCGCTTGGTTTCCTCCAGCTCATCAGCGACCCGCTTGAACAATTCAGGAAAAAGATTCTGAAACTCGGGCCGCTTGGCCAGTCAGAAACCGAGAATTTCACTCCAGAGGATGTCAGGGAAAAACTCATGATGGCAAGAAAAGTCACCCAGGACCCTGAAATAGGATGGATGGTGGGCAAAGAAAACCAGCTCACCGAAATAGGAAACACCTATGATCTCAAGATATCCCAGGAAGAATTTGACGAGATGATCATTGACAAGATCAAGCACAAATATCGTCTCTACGCCGTGCTTGGCAAAATTGACAAGATACCGATGACAATACCGGAAATCGCAAAACAGTCGAATTTTCCGGAACCTGAAGTGTTCAATCTCATACAGGAACTTGAACACTCAGGAATGGTGAACGAGGCAGGGTTGTCCGGCAGATATTTCCAGTACATCCAGGCCTGAAAGGAGCACCATGACAACAACAGGAAAAACTGACAAAACATTTGGTTCGGTGCTCGTTGTGGGTGGTGGCATCGGAGGAATCCAGACATCCCTTGACCTCGTAGAGGCAGGCTTCAAGGTCTACATGGTGGAGAGTTCACCGGCAATTGGCGGCGTAATGGCCCAGCTGGACAAGACGTTCCCGACCAACGACTGCTCGATGTGCATCCTTTCTCCAAAACTGGTCTCATGCGGCAGAAATCAAAACATCGAAATAATCACCAATGCCGAGGTGACCCACGTTACGGGGCGCCCTGGCAACTTCAAGGCCAACATAAATGTCTACCCGAGATATGTTGACCCAAAACTCTGCACAGGTTGCGGAACATGCATGCAGTATTGCCCAGTCCACTGCATATCGGGGTTCAACGAAGGGCTGGCTGGCAAAAAGGCCATCTTCATCGAGTTCCCGCAGGCCATACCGCTCGTGGCAACAATCGACAGAAACGCATGCATAGGTTGCCAGATGTGCGAAAATGTCTGCCTTGCCAAAGCTGTAAAATACTCCGACAAGCAAGAGGAGAGAACACTTGATGTCGGGGCTGTCATACTGGCCCCTGGTTTTGAAGAATTCAGGCCAGAGTTGAAATCCGAATACGGCTACGGCAGGTATCCAAACGTCATCAGCTCGATACAGTTCGAGCGCGTCCTGAACGCCTCTGGCCCATATCAGGGCCACGTTTTGAGACCATCAGACGGCAAGATACCAAAAAAGATCGCCTGGCTCCAGTGTATCGGCTCCAGGGACCCCAAAGCTGGAAAGCCCTACTGTTCAGCCGTTTGCTGCATGTACGCCACCAAAGAAGCAATCATGACAAGGGAACACGTTCCGGACATCGAGCAGACGATCTTCATCATGGACATGAGGGCGGTAGGCAAAGGGTTCGAGCAGTACTACAACAGGGCACAAAACGAATACGGGATCCGCTACATACGCTCCCGCATCCCTGAGGTAATGGAAGATCCTGTAACACATGACCTCACGCTCAGGTACGAGGCGGAAGACGGCACTGAAAAAACCGAAACCTTTGATCTTGTTGTGCTGTCAGTCGGTCTCCAGACCTCGGAAGCAGTAAAAAAACTTGCAGACAACCTTGGGCTGGAACTGTCCGAAGACGGATTTGCCAAAACCGACTACACAAACCCGCTTTCGACAAGCAGGAGTGGAATCTATGTGGCTGGCGCTTTCTCTGGTCCCAAAGACATCCCGGAGACCGTGGCGCAGGCAATCGGTGCTTCAGCCAAGGCCGGTGCAGATTGTGCCGCAGGAAGGGCAACATCGCTGGTGGAGAAAGAGTATCCACCACAAACAGATGTCCTTGGCGAAGAGCCAAGGATCGGAGTTTTTATCTGCCACTGCGGCATCAACATAGCAAACACGGTCGACGTTGTCGATGTGATGGACTACGCAAAGACATTGCCAAACGTTATCGTTGCAGAGCACAACCTTTACACATGCTCCCAGGACACCCAGAAACTGATTTCCAAATCAATAAAAGACAACAACCTGAACAGGGTCGTTGTGGCGTCCTGCACACCGAGGACCCACGAACCACTTTTCCAGGAAACGCTCAGGGAATCAGGATTAAACCCATATCTGGTTGAGATGGCAAACATCAGGGAGCATTGCTCGTGGATACATCAGGGTGATCCGGCCAATGCGACAGAAAAAGCAAGAGACCTGGTAAGGGTCGCGGTTGCAAAGGCCAGAATGCTCCAGCCGCTTGCCAGAAGATCATTGCCAGTCACTCAATCCGCGCTTGTCATTGGTGGTGGTGCGGCTGGAATGAATGCCGCGCTGGACATAGCCAGAAATGGCTATCCAGTCACGCTCATTGAAAAAACAGGTGAGCTGGGCGGAAACCTCAAATATGCCAGATACACCAACGAAGTTGGCGACATGCAGGCATATCTCAAATCGCTCATTTTTGAGGCCACCAGAAACAAGCTCATAACAATCAAGACAAATACCATCCTTGGCGATCTGTCCGGCTCTGTTGGCAGCTTCAAGCCAGTTCTCAAAAACACGGCCACAGGAGAAAAAGAAGAAATAAGCGCGGGTGCAATAGTCGTTGCAACAGGCGCCAACCAGCACAAGCCAAAAGAATACCTCTACGGCGAAGATCCAAGGGTCCTTACCCAGCTTGAGTTCGAGAAAAAGCTCATAGAGGGGAATGGCGTCAAAAACGCAAAATCCATCGTAATGATACAGTGCGTCGGCTCCAGAAACGACGAGCATCAATACTGCTCGCGCATATGTTGTTCAACGGCAGTGGCAAACGCCAATCTCGCAAAAGAGGAAAACCCGAACACAGAAGTTTATGTTCTTTACAGGGACATACGCACCTACGGGTTCAGGGAACACTACTACAACAAGGCAAGAGAAAAGGGTGTAATTTTTGTCAGATGGGACCCGGACCATAAACCAGAGGTCATCAAGCACGATGGCAAGCTCTTTGTCAGGGTGAATGATCCAGTACTCAAAACAACCCTTGAGATACCAGCAGACCTCCTGATCCTGTCATCCGGTGTCGAGCCAAATCCCGACAACAAGGACATCGGGACCATCCTCAAGGTGCCAATCAACGATGAAGGGTTCTTCCTTGAGGCCCACGTCAAGCTCCGCCCGGTGGACTTCGCAACAGACGGCGTTTACCTTGCAGGAATGGCCTACCATCCAAGGATGCTCGACGAAACGCTTGCCCAGGCAAGTGCCGCCGCAGGAAGGGCACTCACCGTAATATCAAAGGACAAGCTCCTTTCCGAAGCAGCAATTGCCAATGTAAACGAGGACATCTGCGATGCCTGCAGGATATGCCTTCCAATGTGTCCATACAGCGCAATAAACTTGAAGAATGTTGGCGAGAAACAGGTTGCAAATGTCGATGAGGCACTGTGCAAGGGCTGTGGCGCCTGTGCGGCGGCCTGCCCATCTGGAGCCATGGAGCAACTCGGCTTCACAACAAAACAGCTTGCATCCATGATTGATGCAGTTTTGGAGGAGGCGGTAAAGTGAGCGCGGACAAAAACAAACCCCTGATTGTCGTTCTTTCATGCAACTGGTGCACTTATGCCGGTGCCGACCTTGCAGGCGTATCAAGGTTCCAGATGCCGACAAATTTCAGGCTGATCCGGACAATGTGCAGCGCAAGAATCGACCCGGAACTCGTCCTGAAAGCCTTTGCGAAGGGCGCCGATGGCGTGATAGTGGCCGGGTGCCATCCTGGAGATTGCCATTACATATCCGGGAATTACAGGGAGAGGAGAAGAATAAAACTCCTCGAGATGATGCTCAAGCAAATCGGCATATCCCCAAAAAGATTTGCCCTGGAATGGATTTCAGCGTCTGAAGGCCAGAAATTCGCCGACACAATGAGAAACTTCTCCGCCCAGATTGACAGGCTTGGGATGTCACCAATAAGAATCAAGCTCATGGAAGAGAACGAAAGAAAGGAAGTGGCCCATGTCTGAAAAAATTAGACTTGCCATTGCCACTGCCGCCACATGTGATGGCTGCGACATGGCCATAATCGACATCGACGGGATGCTCCTCGACCTTTTCGACATAGCCGACATAGTGTTCTCACAGACCTACGTCGACACCAAATATGAAGACCTCGAAAAGATGCCTGACGGATACATTACCGCTTCCCTGGTGCACGGTTCCATGAGAGATGAAGAAAATGTCCACCTTGCAAAACTGCTCAGGAAGAAATCAAAACTGATGGTGGCTTTTGGTGCCTGTTCGGCATTCGGTGGAATACCATCACTTGCCAATTCCGTAAAAGGTGGAATGGGCAAGATATGGCAAACTGTCTACGGAAAAGACACAGCATCAACAGTCAATCCCGAGGGCACAACACCGCAGCACAAGTGGAAAACGCCCCTTGGAAGGACTCTCACGCTGCCAGAGGCAGAGCAAAAGATAGTCCCGATGGACAAAATCATTGATGTTGACTACTATCTTCCGGGTTGCCCGCCTGCCGTATCAACCATAAAAACCTTTGTCGGGGCAGTGCACAGCCACGTCACAAAAGGAACGCCACTCCCACCAAAAGGTGCAATAATCGCTTCGGAAAAAACCCTTTGCGAAGAGTGCCCGAGGGTAAAGCCTGAAAAATACAACATCAAGAAGATAAACAGACCCTACGAAATCGAGCTCGATCCTGAAAAATGCTTCCTTGAGCAGGGCGTAATCTGCCTTGGTGTTGCGACAAGGGCCGGTTGTGGCGCCCAGTGCACAAAAGTCGGCAATATGCCATGCAGGGGTTGTTATGGCCCGACCGGGCTCGTCCTGGACCAGGGGGCTTCAATGCTTTCGGCCCTTGGGTCTATACTGGACATGACCGACCACGAGCTGGACATGACTGATGATGAGCTGGAAAAAATCGTAGCGCAGGTTCCCGACCCACTGGGCACCTTCTACAGATACACCTTTGGAAATGCAATCATCAACGAGGCCGTTGAGGACGCGGAGGAATAAGGAAAATGGCAGAACCAATAATCTTTGATGAAAAGCACAGAGCTGAAACCAACCAGATAACAATTTCCCCGGGAACAAGGCTCGACGGACACGTAAAGATAGAAATTTTCCTCGACAGCTTCGGCAATGTTGACGAGTGCTTCTTCCAGATCGTGGAGTTAAGGGGTTTCGAGGAGTTTTGCAAGGGCAGGCCGGTTGAAGAACTGCCACGCATAGTGACCCAGCTTTGCGGAATATGTCCATGGGCGCACCATCTTGCATCATCAAAAGCCCTGGACATGATGTTTGATGTCGACCCTCCAAAAACGGCCAAGATGCTCAGGGAGGCCGCATACTGCGGGCACTACATACACTCCCACATCTCCCATTTCTACGCCCTTGGCGCACCAGACTTTGTTCGCGGCCCGGGAGCACCGGCATCAAAAAGGAACGTTGTCGGCGTAATCGAAGCCGTTGGCAGGGAGCTTGGCGCAGAAGTCCTTCATGCAAGGGTCATGGCCCAGGACATCCAGGCCAGGATCGGCGGAAGGGCGACCCATCCAGTCTTTGGGCTTCCAGGCGGAATCAGCAAGCCGATTTCCAAGGAAGACCGCGCCGAAATGCTCTCACAGGCAAAAACACTGCTGGAATTTGCCAAAAAAACTGTCAAAATCCTCGAAGCAGTAGTTCTCTCCAACAAGGCATACCTCGACATCATAACCAATAAAGATTTGTACTACCACGAAAGCTACCATATGGGCCTTGTGGATGAAAACAACCACGCAAATTTCTACGACGGAAAAGTCAGGGTAATTGATCCAAAGGGCAAGGAATTCACCAAATTTGAGGCCAAAAACTACCTGGAGGAAGTGGCAGAACAGGTAATGCCATGGAGCTACCTCAAATTCCCATATCTGAGAAAAGTTGGATGGAAAGGCCTGACAGATGGCCCGGAATCAGGGTTGACAAGAGTTGCGCCCCTCTCCAGACTCAATGTGTCAAAAGGAATGGCAACACCACTCGCAAACGCAGAGTGGCAGAGATTCATGGACACGCTGGGCGGTGCGCCGGTGCACTTCAGCCTTGCAAACCACTGGGCAAGGGTCATCGAGCTGGTCTATGCCTGCGAGAGGCTGGTCGAGCTGCTCTCTGACGACCAGATATTAGATCCAAAAGTCAGGAACATACCGACCGCGAACAAGAGGGTTGGAATGGGTATTGTCGAGGCCCCAAGGGGAACGCTCATCCACCACTACGAGTCCGACGAAAACGCCATGGTCACAAAAGTAAACATGATCGTTGCAACAGCCTTCAACCACGGCGCAATATGCATCGACACGGCAAAGGCGGCAAGAGGACTCATAAAGGACGGCATGATCTCCGACGGCATCCTCAACATGGTGGAAATGGCCTTCAGGGCTTACGATCCATGCTTCTCATGTGCCACGCACTCGCTCCCTGGCCAGATGCCACTGGAGGTCAGGGTTCATAACAGCAGCGGCGAAATCACACAAACGCTGAGGAAATAATTGTCAAAAATTGTCATAGGACTCGGCAACCCGATCCTTTCGGATGATGCAGTCGGGTTGAGGATCCTTGAAGCTTTAAGATCAAAAAATGAGGGCAGGGCCACTTTCATGGAGGCAAACTCCGGTGGTCTTGCCCTTCTTGATATGGTGCAGGGCTTTGACGAGGCAGTACTCATCGACTCAATCATGACCGGCCAGGTGCCACCAGGCACGCTAATGGTTTTTTCGCTCAAGGATTTTTCGGAAACAAGACACGCAAGCAACCTGCACGACGTGAATTTTGCAACAGCACTTGAAATTGGCAAAAACCACGGGCTGAAGATACCTGACAGATTCACAATCTACGCGGTGGAGGTCAGTGAAGTACTGACATTTTCGGCCACAATGACGCCCGAAGTTGAGGCGTCCCTCCAAAAAATCATTTCAGAAATAGCTGCAAGAGAAGATCTTCTATATTGACTTTGCAGGCCAATCCTGGCAACAAAAAATAATCTCGCAAATTAAACCCGCGAGATTATAAAACCGACAAAAAACCCTTTTTGTGTGACAAAATGATGTCACACGTGATGCATATCATTTGCCACATGGAAAAACTTTCAAACCTATTTGAGTTTGAATACGTCCTGAATGGCAGGGTAGCTTCACACTGTCTTTCAGTTTTGCGGAGGGGCCTCTCAAAAGACCCGGTGCATGGGGAAAAAATAATTAGTGCAGAAGGTTTTTTTGACAGCATCGTGGCGGGTAACAACAGGGAATGTGGCAAAAAAGGAAACATGGTGCATGACGACGGAGGCAGGTGGGCAACAGTCCACCAGGAAAGGCTGGGGCGATGGAAAGTGAGGGTCAGGGTGAGCCAGAAGGAAGGCCTTGAAATCACACAGGCTTACCTTGACTCCTCGGGGACAATGTTTGGTTACCACAGAATGCTGTCACAAAACTATATTCTGGCAAGGTCAAGGTGCAAGCTTGGGCCATTTATAGTGCCATTTTCAAGAGGTTTTGCCATCGGAGGGCTCTTTGTTCCGCACCATTCATTCTCTGTCCTGCAAACATGCTGGTTTTATGAAGACGGGACTGTTGTTTCAAAAGTGACAGAGTCTGAAGGTCTGCCCTCTTTTTACAGGTTTGATTATTTCATTGATGTCTACGAGGCGATGTCGCTGGACAAAAACAAAAAATGGTGCAATTTGCTAAAATTGCCAGTCTACGGCGAATACTGCGGGACAGACAGGGAGGGCAATTCCATGATGGTACAGGTTGATGATATTGGAGTGATGAGGTGTGGACAGATAGAGGGCTTGCCATGGGAGTGCACGCTGTCCAGAAAAAAGATACCAATGAAGGGTCCTCTTCCACCAAAAATAGGCATTCCGCTTGGCGAAAAAATATGGCTCAATTTTTTGATAAAGTGCGAAAAACCTGTCCTCTCGGTGCTTGGGCCAAAAATGACCTTTGAAATCTAGAGCTTCAAGCCCCTCCTAACATCAAGGACAAAAGCACTGGATGTAAGAGGATCATAAACTATTTCGCCTGATTCTGGCAGTTCCATATCGAGTTTCAATGCCCCGTCTTTAATCTCTGCCCTGTAGGACTTTCCAGCAACAACATCAATTGCCACATCCTCAAACACTTCCAGTTTTGTGGTTCTGGGTGATGCAATCATTCTTACTGGCACAATTTCCCTGAAAATGCCGGATTCAATTATGATGTCAGCCTCATATTCCTCAAAAGAGATGAGGTCATTTGTCTTGGCAACCAGATTGATTGCGTAATATCCTTCTTTTTTCTCGATTGAATCGAGTTTTACAAAATCACCTTTTATGACAAGGTTTGGAGTATCCCTGACTTCAACGCCTATCCTGAAGCGTGCTTCTCCAGCAACATTCCCCAAATCAACCATTCTTGGCCATATCCGATTTTGTGCGCTCTTTTGCGTGACGGCAATTGATAACAGCGAATCTGGGGATAGAACATAGATAGTTTCGCCAACTGAGATCATGTCCAGCGGTGAACCGCAAACCTTTTCGTTAAAAAGCGAAAACCCCTCTTTGTTGTAGAACGAGAGCAATCCATCATCAAAAAGAACGACAATCATCCCGGAGCAGAAACCTATGGACACTGGCTTTGATCCAGATGACGCCACCAGCTCGCCCTTCCACTTGTAGTCTCTGGCATCATACGCCTGTACCCAGAAAGAGGGGCTAGATCCATAAATGGCCCTTGTCATGGCATAAATTGTTTCCCCATCAGTGACAATTTTTGCCGGTACAATATCAAGGCCGAGATTCGCGCGATCAATGATACCCTCTTCCTTGCCATCGGCCGTTATGGAAATCCTGCCATCTTTTGTGGGCATAAAAATATTTTTCCCAACTACAACACCCCTCAGCTCCCCATCATCACTCAGGGGTGGGGAGAAAACCTTGTTCTGGCTGTTTCTGCCATCTGCAATTTCAAATTTTTTGCTCTGGATCTGAAAAAACACCTTCTCCTTTTCAATTTTTTCAATATGGCCGCTGCCCGGCCTTCCTATGACAATTCCCGATTCTCCACCAATTTTTACTGTCCCGTCTTCAATTTCCCAGCCTTCACTTATTCCCACATCTTCCGTTTGCTCAAAGGGTGTCCATTGGCCCCTTGAATACCTCAAAAATCCGTTCTTGAGCTGCAAGACAGGCTCACCATCGTAAACGCTCATGGACAGGATATTCGGTTTTCCCCAGGACAACCCCTGAGGGAGTTCGGGCTGCACCGGATAATCGATCCTTTGGAAGGTGTCACCATCAATTTTGTAAACCGCCTTTTCGGTGGCAATGAAAGGTTTTGCCGAAGCAAGAACAGTTTCTGCCGGCCATCTGGCCCTCCAGATGGCATCCACTGAAAGCCTGAGCGGTTTCTGGCTCTGGGGGAAATAGATCGCATAAACGGTAGTAAAAACTACAAGCCCAATGAGCAGGACCCACCAGTTTTTTTTCATATCAGGCCTCCGACAAACGACATCACGGCCGCAATCAACAGGTATGACCCGGCAAGGAGAAATATCCGGGAGGTACTGGCACCGGTTTTTTTGGCAAGCATCCACAGCAGGACATACCTGAAAATGAACAAAACCAGGACAGGATAGACGAGGAAAACCGACTCGTAAATCGCTTTTGCAAGAATGCCTGTCAAAGGCAACAATTTGTATATTGGCCAAAAAACCGACTGGTAAATGAAGCCGACAACACAGGCACAAAAACCGACAAAATTTATCAGCGCCAGATTTTCTGCAAACAGCAGCAGTCCTTTTTTTCCAAGAAAAACCAGCACTGGCAACAATATCGACAAAATCTGCATGAGAAAAGAAAAAGCGACCCTGGCAGGTAAAGAAAAGGCTACCGGGCTGGGAAACGGCGAAACCGATGTTGCATCGGGGCCAAGCGCATTCTGCACAAGCAAAACAAGGCAAAAAATCTGGAGCAAAATTGTTATGACAATTGACCCGCCGATCGAAGGCGGACTGGATATCGCAGATGCCAAATCAGTGAAAGCTGCCCTTGTCTGGCCAATAAACTTCCTCACGATACCCCCACCACATTTCCAATCGTCCTGACAAGGTCGGGAACAAGATCAAGGCGACCTATTGCCGCAAGAAAAGCAAACGCAACCAATATTGTTGCCATTGCCCACCCGGCACATGCCCCCAGAGGGTTGGCAACTGTTTCGTCAGCAATCTTTCCCAGCGCGGCCCTCAACCTGGGGATAAAAAACGGGCCTGGAATATCAATTCCCGGCCTGGCCCTGCCTACCTCGTTCTCAAAATTGTCCACCTAATCTCCTTTTTATCATCTCCTTGGCCTTGTGTATCCTTGACTTTACGGTTCCCTGCGGGACACCAAGGATCCTCGCAATCGCGTCTGTTGGCATGTCGTCAAAATAAAGCATCGTCAACGGGAGCCTGAATAGTGCCGGAAGTTCCATGATCGCCTCTCTTATGTCCAGGATAGTCTCCGGCTCGTTTTCTTTGCTCCACTCCTCAACAGGGTCAGCCTGTGGCCTTCTTTTTCTGAGTCTGTCAATCGAAAGGTTCCTGGAGATTTTGGAAACCCAGAGGTCAAAAGGCACCCCGTCCTTGAGACCCCGGATTCCGACAAAGGCCCTGAGAAAAGCCTCCTGGGCCACATCCTCAGCCTCGTCCCTGTTTCCAAGGACATAAAAGGCAATTTTTGCGACCCTCTCCTTGCAGGAGTCGGCAAGCCTGATAAAAGCCTCCTGGTCGCCATTTTTTGCCAGATGAACGAGTTTGTTGTATTCATCTTCCATCCCCACAGTGCCTTCAACAACTCAAACGCAAAAGTGGGGTGTGCGGTTCATCAGATTTCGAAATCGTTGCCGTCGGGTGCGGCAAGGCTCTCGAACCTCGTAAACTGGCGAAGAAACTTCAGCTTGATGACACCCACCGGGCCGTTTCTCTGCTTCGCAAGCACAAGGTCGATAATGTTGAGGTCGCGCTCTTTTTGTGCTTCAGGGTGCGAGAGGAACATTACAACATCGGCGTCCTGCTCGATTGAACCAGATTCCCTGAGGTCTGAAAGAACAGGGCGACGGTCCTGCCTCTGCTCTACCGACCTTGAAAGCTGGGACTGGACAACAACCGGTATGTTGAGTTCCCTTGCCAGTGCCTTGAGTGAACGCGTCATCTGGGAGATTTCCTGCACCCTGTTTTCAGTTTTCTGCGGCGTCCTGAGCAGCTGGAGGTAGTCCACAATTATCATGCCTATATTGGCCTCTTTTGCCAGTTTTCTGGCTTTTGCCCTAAGCTCCAGCACCGAAAGATCAAACGAATCGTCAATATATATCGGGGCATTGTAGAGTTCGCTCATGACATGGCCAATGCGCGGCCAGGCATCATCACCAAGCATGCCCCTTCTCATGTCGGAAGCATTCACTCTGGCCTCGCTGGCGATCATGCGCTCCACAAGCTGTTCCTTTGACATTTCAAGCGAGAAGATGGCCACGGGTTTGCCAGAGCGTAATGCGGCATTGCACGCCATATTCAGACCCAAGCTGGATTTTCCGACAGAAGGCCTTGCGGCAAGGATGATAAGATCAGATGTCTGGAACCCTGCAGTCAGCTTGTCCAGATCATAGAATCCAGAAGCAAGCCCTGTTATGCCGGCTTTTGTTTTTGAGAGTGCCTCAAGCCTCTTCAATACTGGGCCCAGCAAGTCCCTGATATGCGAAAAAGTGCTCTTGTGAGCAGCCGCTTCAAAGAGGAGTTTCTCGGCGCTGTCAATGAGTTCATCTGCCTTTACGCCATCCTGATAGGCATTCGACGTGAGTATTCCACCAACCTCGATGACCTTTCTTAGAAGCGATTTTTCCCTGACTATCTGGGAGTAGTACCCAAGATCGGCGGCAGTTGGCAGGGCTGTTGTGAGCTCTGACAGATATTCAATTCCACCGGCCTTTTCAAGTTTTTTGTCCTGCTTGAGCTTCTCTGCAATGGCAAGGTAGTCAACAGGCTTGCCGCCTTCGTACTGCTCAAGGATCGCCCCGTACAAAATTTTATGGCGTGGTTCATAGAAATCTTCAGGCGAAGTTATCCAGTCGGTCACCTGGGGGATCGCCGAAGCGTCCATCATGATGCCCGAGAGTATCGCCTGTTCCATATCAAGCGCGAATGGCGGGAGTCTGGGTTCAACTGAAAGCATAATATAAGATATTATAGCTTGTGGTCTCCCTTTTCAACCAGCCTGTTCGTTGCATTTAGCAATGCAAGGAATTACATTAGAACATGAAAATGGACTGGATAAATAACTACTTTGATGAAACATACGCGAAATATTTTCTAGAATCTGTTGATGAGGAAAGGACTTCTTCACAGGTCGCCTTCATAGAGAACGTCCTTGGCATATCGCCTCCCTGTGAAGTTGCAGATTTCTGCTGTGGCATTGGAAGACACACGATAGAATTTGCAAAGAGGGGATACCTCTCTGTTGGCTACGATTTCAACGACTACTATGTAAATCGTGCCTCCCAGCAGGCGCTGGACTGTGGGCTTGTGTCTGCGTTCTTTTTCAAGCAGGACATGAGAAATTTTCAGGAAGAGGGCCTGTTTGATGTCGCATGCTGCCTTTGGGTTTCATTCGGATACTTTGATGACGAGACAAACAGGGACATTTTCTTCAGGATGGTAAGATCGCTACGGTCTGGCGGAAAATTTTTCATGGACCTGGAAAACAGGGAATACATCCTGAAAAACTTCATCCACGAGAAGTGGAGGACAAAAGACGAGACAGTCATCCTTGAGAGAAACAAGTTTGATCCGGAAACAAGCAGGATAAAGTGCAACAGGACAATCATTGAAAACGGCACGAAGAAAATCTATACACGCCATGTCAGGATGTACACTGCAACAGAGATAATCCAGCTTGCAAAAGCAAGCGGCCTCCAGGAAATAAAACTTCTTGGGGACTGGGACGGAAAACCATACGGACTCCAGACCCAGCGCATGATACTCACAGGGAGACTGCCATGAAACGAATACTTGCCATTGCCACTGCTCTGGTAACAATCTTTCCATATTGTCCATCCAGCTTCAGCTCGTCATCGGGTACAAATGGTGTCTGGGTGGAAGATGCCCAGATGTCCTGCGCAGGGACTTATGATTCATACTGCACCTTTGCCTCTGGTTTTGATCCTGAAGCCTCAAACTCGACTTGTCTCTCTATCGACTACAAACCAGGCGGGCAAGGAACAAAACTCACACCAGATTCGAAATATCTGCCCATAGAATTCATAGTCGATTCAAAAAACATCTGCTCTTTCGAGGAACTCTGGCTTTCATGGTCAGTTGTTGGCGAGAAACCAGAAGTTGTCTTTGAGACGGAAAACCTCAACATCCAGTCGCCAAAAACACAAAACAGGCGATCAACTTTCATTGAAAAAGGCAATTCGTACGGAAACGGTTTCCAGTGGGAACGCTTCGGGGTTCCGGAAGGAATGGATTATGGGCTGCCAGCCAGGTACAAACTGAGGATGCTCATTGACGCATCAAAACCTTTCAAAATAAAAATCGATGCCCTTTACATCGGCAACGGCAAATGGAGGCCACAGGATTCTAAACCGGAGTTTGCACCTGAAACTTTTTATACCGAAAAGGTAATGTTCTGGACATTGCCGATTACATCAACTTTCAAAAATACCCTGCAACCACCAAAATCCTCCATCATTTCCGAAATCGACATAAATGTAATAAAGGACCAATCAGAACCATTCGTCCTTGCCATCACTGGTGGAGTAAACCTGGGTGATGTGGAGATTTCCCTCAACAAACCGCTGGTTTCAGGAAATATACAGGCAAATGTTGAATTCTTCACCATCTCCTACATGAAAAAACGGTTCAATATCAACGGGCCGGTCAGCGAAAAAGTTGAAGTGGCCGAGTATGTCTCAAAAGGGTCAAAGCTTGTGATACCAGAAGGCAGGACAGGCTTTTTCTGGCTAAAATTCAGCTTGCCAGAGGAATTTAAGGAAGGAACATTCAAGGGGCTCATGAAGATCAAGAATACTGCAACTGAAGACCTCTACCTGCCCATCAACCTGAGGGCATGGAATTTTGATCTCCCCAAAAATCCTGAATGCCTTATGTTCCAGGCCACAAACCACATCAAGCTGGTCCAAAAAGGAAAAGTTTCCCCTGATGATGGCTGGAAACGCTACAAATCGGACTTTGATGAAATGGCATCAAGGGGCGTAAATTCAGTTGTTTTGCCGGTACCACTTGTCTCCGATCCGCCATACATGCCAGACCTGCCAAGACTGGAAAATCTTGCAAAAATGGCCTCATCATCGGGATTCAACAGGTTCTTCATGGACATCACCGAGGCCTACGGGTTGGCAAAAAAATCGATTCCAAAAGAGCTTAAATCCGAGCTTTCAAGGTCGCTTGAAGAGTCGCTGTCGGCCATAAGGAAGATTGGTCTTGAACCTGTAATCTACATGGGGAAAACCACAAGCGAACTCGATGAAAACCAGAAAGAAATGTTTTCCATAGCCACATCCATCAACGCCCCGCCAAGAACTGCCTGCCACTTCACATTGTGGCCGGGCCAGCCCCAGGTTGACTTCCCGATAATTGACTGGACAGTCATTGACTATACAGTCACCCAACAGCAGGGGAAACTCCCCGAAGGTGTGATCGTCAATTTCCAGCCATCGCCCCACTGGGGAATGGGGCACCAGTCGAGAATTTTTGCCGGTGCCTACGCTTATGCCCATGACCTGAAATATCTTTCTTTCGGCAACTACCAGCAATATTACGGAGACCCCTTCAACGATTTTGACCAGATGCTTGGCGATGGCTCCTACACGCCAGGCGACTCGATGTGGACTTATGTCAACGAATCGTACAACGTCTTCCATTCCATCAGGTGGGAGTGTCTGCTGGAGGGCCTTAAAGACAGACAGTTGCTTGATTTATTGAATGCAAAAATGATGGTGTCCAGGGGTGATCCAGCAGTCAAAGCGGGTTCTCTCATGGCAGAAGCCCTTGAAACCGGAAACTGGCAATCATTGAGACTGCTTTCGCTTGTCCTTGATCCTGCAAAAATGGCATTGTTCAGAGAAAAAGTGATTGGATTCATTTCATGGCTCTCCGGCGGTGAAAAAGTTGCGCCTTTCAAGACATCATATAAAATAGATTTTGTGGTCGGCTCCAAAGAATTGAGGTTTGGGGAAGAAAAGCTCCAGATGACTGTCGGGCCCAAAATAATCGGCGGCTCAACATACATACCGGCAAGGTATCTGGTTGAGCCCCTGGGCGGAAAAGCTTTATGGGATGCCAAAACAAAAACAGTTTCGCTGGTTGCAGTTTCAAAACATGTGAATCTCGTGATAAATTCAAAAAAAGCCATTGTTGATACGGAGGAGGTCACTTTGACAAATGCTCCGCTCATTGTCGACGGAAGGACCCTCATCCCACTCAGGGCAGCTTCAACCCTGCTTGGATTTGGGGTCGAGTGGGACGCACAAACCAGAACAGCCACAATAATTGCAGGATCAAAAGAAATCTATCTGGGGCAATGATAGACTTCTACAAAACCATATCTGCAATTGATCCATCACTCGAAATTGACAAGTTTGTCGCCAAGACGCTTGAAGTGGCCTGTTCCACAATGGGTTTCATGTCAGGTGTTGTCATTCCAACAAGTCCAGAAATCGGGCCAGTTGTCCATTACAACATACCCAATGATGCCATGGAGATAATTCGCTCATGGCAAAATGAGTCCCAGAGGGACGAGAATTTCGATTTTTGGGACGAACCGATGATCCGAAGGCCAATGGACAAACTGGCAAAGCTCTACGGAATCAAGGGTGCTGTAATACTTCCCCTGAGTGTCTCCAATCTGATTCTTGGAGACCTCATAATGTTCGACACAAGAAGACGCACTCCCACCAACGATGAAAAGATAATGCTGGAACACATTAGAACACTGCTTTCCATAACAATGGCCAACGAATCCAGGAGATACAAAACCAGGTTTGATCCTGACATACACGAAAGGCTCTTCAGGGGTGTTGCAAACGCCACCAACAGGCTAATGACAAAGGGCCCGCTCGAAGAGGCACTCTCCCAGACAATAGGCGTACTCGGTGAATCAACAGATATAGGCATGGTAAATCTTAGCCAGCTCACAAAAGATGAAGAATCTGGCAAAATAGTTATTTCTGTGCTGGGTGAATGGCGAAAGAACAAGCCAAATAATACACAACAAAATAAACGCATTGCCATAATCCAGCCTGACTTTGAGCAATTTTTTAATAGCCTGTCTCAAGGGAAGACAATAAAAAGACTAGTCAGGGAGCTGCCTGACAGGGAAAAGCTATTTTTTGAAGAAAGGGAAATCTCTTCTTTTATTGTAGTGCCAATATTTGTTGATAAAAAGTTTTGGGGTGGAATAAGTTTCAGTGACTTCAACTATGAGAGGACCTGGAGAAAAAGCGACGAATCAATACTGGAAACCATGGCTGCAACAATTGGGACCTTCATTGACAACAAACGCAATGAAGAAAAGCTGGAAAGAAGGGAATCCGAGAACAGGGCAATTCTAAGGGCAATTCCAGAAATGATCTTCAGGGTGGATTTTTCAGGAAAGCTCATTGATTATAAGGCAGACAATGCAAGTGATCTGATAATGCCCATTGATGCAAAAGGAAAGGCCCTTGAAGAAATCCTGCCAGAAGACATTGCTAAAATAACGAGGGAGAACCTTGAAAAAGCGATAGTTGAAGGTGCCACAAAAATCTACCAGTACTCGGTGGACACAAACAACAAAACAATATACAGGGAAGCCAGGGCTGTTCCTTACAGCAATGACCAGGTGCTTATTTTGGCCCACGATATCACAGAACAAAAAGAATTTATGGCCCAACTCGAAGAGGCCAAAAAAATGGCCGAGGAAGCAAACAGGGCAAAAAGCGAATTTCTGGCAAACATGTCGCATGAAATCAGAACCCCGCTGAACGCACTGCTTGGTTTTGTCGAGCTCCTTGAGAGGAATGCAAATTCACCTGAATCTGGCAACTACCTCTCGGCTATCACAACGGCAGCAAACGCCATCAACACAATCACCGCAGACATTTTGGATATTACAAAAATAGAGGCGGGGAAACTGAAACTTTCACTTGTTCCAGGTAGTATCAAGAATGTTGTGGAAGAATCTGTTTTGTTGGTAAAACCAAAAGCTGAACTCTCAAAAAATTCAATAGAAGTAGAATTTGGAGCTGGCTCTGACAAGATCTGCCTCATTGATTCGCCAAAGCTAAGACAAGTAATGGTGAATCTGCTTGACAATGCAGCAAAATTCACAAAAAAGGGTCACATTGAAATCAAGGTGGCGGTAAAGAAAGAGACTAAATCAAAAATTGATTACGAGATTTCAGTAAGCGATACCGGCATAGGAATCCCTGGGGAGATGAGGGAAAAAATATTCCAGGCATTCATGCAAGTTGATGGGTCATATTCCAGGCGTTTTGGCGGAACAGGGCTCGGCCTTGCGATCACAAGAGGAATCCTGGATGCAATGGGCGGAACGATAAAGGCAATAGAAAATGAAAAAAATGGAACCACGTTCATAATAGGCCTCTCACTATCAAAAGCTGAAGGTGCCACTATACAAAATATTCAAACACCGGTCAGGGCATTCTTGCACATCGGCTCCCCGGAATTGAAAGAGCTTGTTGCAAATCTCCTAACAAAAATCGGTATAACAGTTGAGGAGTCAATTTGGGCCGAGGGATCAGGATTAATCATTACAGAAAACGCCCAAAATGATGAACAGTCTGAGAAATGGTCAAAAGAGTGCAACGTGCTAATAGTAGGAAAAGATATTCCATATTTCACCAGTGATGGATCAAACAAAGATGATTTCATAAAATCAATCTATTTTTCTCTCGCAAAATTCTACCCATGGAACTATGAAACAGCATTAAAGATTATCGAGGATAAAAAAATTCTGCTGGTCGAAGACAACAAGATGAACATTGCCCTCCTGGAAGAAATTTCCAAAACAATCCATTGCGAAATGGTTTCTGCAACTTCTAGCCTTGCTGCTGTCAATCTGGCACTCAAAAACCATTTTGATATTTGCCTGATGGACATCCAGATGCCCGACTTGTCCGGGCTGGACGCAACAATGCAGATAAGATACAACGAAGACAAGGAGCATGGACCCAGATTGCCAATCATAGCTTTGACAGCTTTTGCCACCGAAGACGACAAAAAGAAATGCCTCGAAGGCGGGATGGACGGTTACCTGTCAAAACCAATAAAAATAGCGGACTTGGTTACAGGAATGGCACAGGCAATCTCAAAAATCAGCCCTGAATCAAAAAAAGATGCCCTGTCATGTTTATCTGAAAAGCTGTTGATAGAAAAAACCAGATTAAAAGAGATGATGGCGGAATATATCACAGGAAGCCTAAAAAACATCAAAGAAATAAAACAACACATACAGGAAAACGATCTCAAAAAAGCATCGAAATGCGCCCATGAAATAAAAGGGATGGCTTATGATGAAAATCTTTTTAGAATAATCACTGATCTTGAATCATCATTGAGACTGGAAGACAAAACAGAATCGTCAGAAAATACTGAAATACTCGAAAAGGAGCTAAAAAACTTCAGCAATCGTTTGGGAATCAAAACCGAGAGCTAATCAGCCTATTGACTGGATCAGGTCGTAGACTGCCTCAATCGTCTGGCTGGAAATTTTGGAGTTTTGTATAAGCTCCACTAGTTCTTCTTTTCCAATCGACTGATTTTGGTAGATCTCTTCTGCGGCCCTTCTTGTTCTTCTCTTGGTGGACGGGTAGCGGGTTTTGTCCCTTATCCTGAATAGTTCCTGCAAAGGAATGTTCAGCGATTCAGAAAGCGCCTGGAGCGTCAAGTCCTTGGGTCTTGCCTTGTCTTTTATTACTTTCCATATTGTTGGCGTAGCCATACTGCAAGACTTGGCAAGTTCTGCAAAGGTGACTTTCTTTTGCAACCGCTGCTGATTAAGAAACTCTCCTAAAGTCGTCATTGTTTGTTTTGCCATCTTGTTCAAATCCTATACTAACAATTAAAAAAATGCAATAGCTAGATATGAACAAAAAAACGACAATCCAATGACAGAATCACCCAGACAAATGGTGGCGAGGGTGGGAATCGGACCCACGACACCGCGGGTATGAGCCGCGTGCTCTGACCGCTGAGCTACCTCGCCCTAATGCACTCCAAAAAATGTTAATGAAATCTATGCGAAACACAAGGGCTTTATCTAAATAAAGATAAAATCCAGTTCCAAAGCATCACAAATGGATTGGGCTTTTTTTGCTCAGTTCTTTCCCTGAATACAAGGTTGGATTGCGACAGGATATTGTTGCCTTCATCATCCTTGCAGATGTATATCATTTCACCAGGATGAACCATTTGCCACTGCTCCCTAGCCAACCGTTCGTAAACACCCGGATTAATGTCAAGCTCATTTTTAGCAGTATTTATGTCGTTTTTAAGTGAACTAATAGATTCATCGAGGGTCTTTGCTTCTGTAAGCAGGTTTGCGACCCTGTAATCAATCTGGGCTATTGGCCTTAGCAAAAAATACAACACTGCAAGCACAGCCAGAAAAACCATTATCCTTCCGGTGGCGATAGTAATTTTTTTTGCCTTGCTTTTTGGCACAAGAAAGATTCTAGACCCTGGCCAGGTCAAATCAAGTATTGAGTTGACAGGTGCATTTGTGGGCCTATGATTGGAACCAATGAGCCTTGGAAAAATTCAAGTTTACACCGGCTGTGGCAAAGGCAAGACAACGTGTGCCTTCGGGCTGGCGATGAGAGCAAGAGGACACAAAAAAAGTGTCTTGTTTGTCCAATTCATGAAAGGATCAGAGGACTACGGTGAGCTTGAATCTTCGCGGGTGCTGGGCATCAAGGTCATGCAATTTGGAAGGCCATCATTTGTCGATCCCAAAAATCCTGACCCTGTAGATGTCGAGCTCGCGAAAGAAGGACTTTCCTTTCTGAAAAAAGCGGCTACTTCCGGGGAATGGGACATCATAGTTGCCGATGAGATAAACGTCGCCATTTATTTTGGCCTGATAAGCCTCGAAGAAACCAGAAAAATGTTGCTTGATAAATATTCTGAAACCGAGATGGTCCTGACTGGAAGGTATGCTCATCAAGAAATCATTGAAATGGCAGATCTTGTTACTGAAATGAAAGAAATAAAACATTACTTCAATACACAAAATCTTGAGGCGAGGGAAGGCATTGAATACTGAAACTGTTGAGAGGGCAAAAGCTGGCAATCATCAGGCCCAGGCTGAGATAATAACATATCTTGAAAATGGCAAAAACCCCGAGATTATTTTTGGTGATTCCTACCATTGCATTGGCAATGCCCACAGAATCGGCATTACGGGACCACCAGGAGCAGGCAAGAGCACTGTAGTTTCAAAGCTCATAACGGAAGTCAGGAGGACTGGCTCAAAGTGCGCCGTTGTTGCTTGTGATCCAAGCTCCCCCTACACCCATGGCGCGCTCCTTGGCGACAGGACAAGGATGGTTGATCATTTCACCGATCCCGGTGTGTTCATCAGATCGATGGCAACAAGGGGCAACCTTGGTGGTCTGGCACCAACAACCTCCATCGTTGCTGACTTCCTGGATTTCTGTGGCTATCCGGTGATTCTCATAGAAACTGTCGGCGTTGGCCAGACAGAAGTTGATGTTGTCTCAAAAACCGACACGGTTGTCGTGATAATAACACCTGAATCTGGTGATTCCATACAGATGATGAAAGCCGGGCTCCTTGAGGGCGCAGACATTTTTTGCATCAATAAAACAGACCGGCCTGGTGGTGATGTCATGGAGGCCGATCTGACATTTGGACTTGGTCTGTCATCAAGAGACTGGGCGCCTCCAATAGTTAAAACAATAGCCAAAGAAAGTATTGGTATATCAGAACTCTATACCCAAATAAAAAAACACATGGAGCATCTGATAAAAAACGACGAGAGAAACAATAAATGTATAGAAAGGTATTTTTCAGAAATAGATTTCTGGCTTGAAAGTTTTGTTTTTGACAAAGCACTTGAGCCGGAAAGAAAAAAATATATCCAAAAGTCTTTCGGCGAGGATACCCCACCGTGGACTGTTGCCAAAACTTTATGGAAAAATAAAATGGAGGAACCATGGCAATAAAGGTCATAATTGCTAAACCTGGTCTCGACGGCCACGACAGGGGCGCCAAGGTAATCGCCCAAGCTCTTCGCAATGCCGGGATGGAGGTTGTTTACACCGGTCTTCACCAGACACCTGAAATGATCATAAGAGCGGCAATACAGGAAGATGTTGATGTCATAGGTGTATCAATCCTTTCCGGCGCTCACATGTCCATTGTGCCAAGAATCATTGAAAAGATGAAAGAAAACGGCATTTGGGGCAAACCGCTTTTCGTGGGTGGAATCATACCCGCCGATGATGCCGAGGAATTGAAGAAAATTGGTGTTTCGGCAGTTTTTGGCCCTGGAACGCCAACCTCAAAAGTAGTCGAATTCATCAATTCTGTTGTGAAAGACAAAAAATAGATTTAGGAGGAACGATGGACATTTTTACTAAACCCCTTCAAGTGGGGCATCTAATTGCCGGACTGGGTCCGGACGAGCTGAGGGAAATGGCCAGGAAAGATGAGAGAACCACCGAATTCGGTTCCGCTTCCTATGTTACAAAAATCAGGAACAGGTCGGCAAAATTCACTGAAATAGTTGGAATTGAGCCAACCAAATCTCAGGTGGAGACCATCCTGAAAGTAAGAGAGTATCTTAAAGACAAGGAAGTCATCTATACCGAGCGAACGATGTGCCAGACACCAGGTTATCAGATTCCATGCAGGCTCTATATCACAAAACCATACGCCAGAATCCCATATATGTGGCAGAATCTGCTCTTCCCGCCAACAAAACTCGATCGTCCTTTCCTTACAACAATTGATGTCCCGGAATGGCCTGAAAGAAAGGTCATAGTAAACGCGCTTGACGGCGTGACCTATGTTTTGGGGACAGATTACTTTGGAGAGGTCAAAAAATCGTTCCTAAGGATGACAATGTATCGCGGCAAGCAGGATGGTGGACTTGGTCTCCATGCAGGCTCAAAGATGATCAAGGTCAAAGACGTCAACGGGAAGCTCGTCGAAAAGGGAATAATCCTCTTCGGTCTTTCTGGAACAGGCAAAACAACCCTCACTTGCCATCACCATTTCCTTGAGGGTGAAGAGGGTGTGGCAATACGCCAGGATGACGTCGTAATTATTTATCCAGACACAAAGTGTGTTGGAACGGAAAAAAACTTCTACATCAAAACAGAAGGTCTTGAGCCGGTTGGCCAGCCCGTCCTTTACAACGCGGCCGTAGCAAAAACTGCTGTCCTGGAAAACGTTCATGTCGCGGAAAACGGCAAAGTCGATTTCCTCAGCTACGAAGACGTAGGGACAAATGGAAGAGCAGTCGTGCAACGCTCTGACATAAAATTCACAGACAACAGCATCGATATTCCAAAAACCGACATGGTAGTCTTCATCACCCGCAGGGACGACATTGTCCCTCCGGTGGCAAAGCTGTCTCCAGAACAGGCAGCAGCCTTCTTCATGCTTGGCGAATCAATCGAAACATCGGCCGGAGACCCAACAAAAGCTGGCCAGTCAAAGCGCGAAGTCGGGACAAACCCATTTATTGTCGGACCACTCGATGATGAAGGCAACTATATCATGGACCTTCTCAGAAAAAACCCTCACATGGAATGCTTCCTTCTCAACACTGGCAAGATTGGCAACAAAGAGAAGATCAGAATACCGGACTCGGTTGGAATTCTCAAGCAGATCGCAAGAGGCGCTGTAAAGTGGCGCAAGGACGATTATTGGGGATATGAAGTTCTTTCAGAGTGCGAAGGTGTTGATATAAACAGGCTTGATCCAAGAAACTATTTCACACCTGAAGAGCTGAAGGCAAAGAACGACTCTCTCAGAAAAGAGCGCAGGGCCTGGCTCGACCAGTTTCTTTCCCTTGATCCGGACATCCAGAAGGTGATCTAGTCCATTTCAGACAAGACCATTGCGGCCTTAAATAGCGCCTCCTTCTTGTCGGCGCTTAACGTGGGGTCCTCGAGCGCAAGTTGCTCGAGGACCTTTTTTGTTCTGGAGAGATCAAACCCTTCTGATGTTTTATACTGCGTCTGAACGCATGTTTTTATGAGAAATTCAGATGGAAGATCAAGGTTTTCAGCCATCCCCAGAAGAACGTCCTGCCTTGGCTTGACCAGATCGTTACATATCCGGTAAACACTCATAGAAGAAAGGCCCAGCTTTGATGCAAGCCAGGCCTGTGTTTTACCTTTGCGGACCAATGCTGTTTTTATAATCACTCCCAATGTCATGTCACACATTTTATTGTGTGACATGACATTGTCAAACGGTTTTTTGTCGCTTTTAGACTATTTTACTTCCCCAGGTAGCTCACTATCCTCTTGAAAAGGTCCTGGCTTTCCTTGGTGTCTGCATACATATTTTCAAAACCGAACGGAATTACAAGCGTCTTTTGTTTGTCGGTTCCAACCCTCACTCCGGCCGATGCCCCGCCAAGATAATCAAAGCAGGACACTCCGGAACCAACAGGCTTCATCGATGGCGCAACCGAAAGAAGCCCCATTCTAAGGAACGGATGATAGAGGGAGAATATCAGGCCATCGCCAATCGGGTCACCTTTCACACCTTTGACAGCGTAGATGCTGGTATTGGATTCGAGCAATTCAAATCCAAGTGTTTTTGCAAGCTCGGGCCTTGAGCTGATTGCCTGCGGTACATTCTGGCCTATTATCGCTATTGAACCACCTTCATTGACGTATCTTGCAAGGTTGTCCAGCCACCATGAGGCTCCTATCTCATCATTGAAGCCACAATACCAGATTATCTTGCTGAACTGCTGCATGTCTTCATAATCCACAATATTGCCCGGAGGCACTATAATGTTGTCAAAGTCAGTTCCAGAACCTCTTGCAACCCTCTCATATATCTGGGCAATTCCTGCAAAACTCCTCGTGTCCCAGCTTGGAGCTATCTGCTGGAACAGCGCAACGGCTCTCTTCGGTTTCTCCATTTTGACCTTGAGATCTTCGGCATTATCAAGGATGTCCATCCAGTAATTCAGATAGCCTTTTTTGAAGATCTTGAGTGAATATTTGTACTTTGGCAGGGTCAGCGAGAAATTGCCAGCATCGTCCGTTGAATACTGCTTTGTTTCAAAACCTGTGATCTTGAAATCGCATTTCATCGGTGTTCCAGTTGCTGAATCAACAACTTTTCCAGAGATCTTTACTGAAGTTGGGTTTGAGAGGCCAAGGCTTATCCTGGTTGTTTTTCCTGGCGTGACAGTGGCCGTGAAGCTCTGCTCCGCAAAACCAAACGGGACAACTTTCAAGGAAATCTTGCCCTGTGGCAGATATGAGAGAACCAGATGACCTTCGTCATTTGTTTCAACATCGCCGATGCCATCTATCTTTGCTTTTGCATAAACAGGATTGCCCTTGTCGTCCTCGAAAGTAATATCGACACCACCAAAACTGGTGAACCATTTTTCGACCCTGGAGAGCAACATCTGCCTGGCTTCTTTGCTATTGATTCCTTCAAAACCAAACGCAAGGAAGATCGAAAGGAAGTTTTGGGTCTGGAGTTTTAGGCCGGTATAGCCGAGATCTGCAGGCGAAGTTTCCTTTGGGCCAAGGTAATACATGAAAGGCTTGGCATTTCCCTTGTTTACAACAAAGCCATCCGCACCAAGCTGGTTGGATGCACCATCACCGCCGCTAAACGAGAAGACAAGACCATCGCCTATGTCATCGTCCTTCACACCCATCATTGTTGTAAGCGGTGTCGGTGAATTTTTAAGGATAACGCCATAATTATCCGTGAAGAACGAGTTGTCCCTTCTGTAGCTTTCAAAGTAGAGAAGATTGGAGCCCGAAATAAGGAGTTTTCCACCTTCCCCAAGGTAATCCTCAAGGATCTCGACATCTTCAGAATAAAGGCCATTCTCGCCGGCAAACCAGTACACCCTGTCGAACATCTTCATTTGATCGCTTGTGAGATCAAACTTGTATGGATTGACCGGGCAATACTTTATTCCCATCTCATCAAAAGCCCTGAAACAGTACTTGTCAAACCTTCTGCTGTAATACTGGCTTGGGGTGGTATACTGCAATGCGACAACGAGCACATCTGCTTTCTCAAGCTGTATTTTCTTTGGCAGGTCTTTTGAGAAATCAATCTTTATGGTTTTTGGCACATAGCCAATGGACCAGAATTCAACATCATACTCGTCCGTTGGAACCTCTGTGTCAAAACTTCCATTTTCATCGCTATCGACGCTGAAGCTAGTTCCATTAATTCTCATCTGCCCGACATTTGCAGGATTTCCATCTGCACCGTACATTGTTGCCTTGAAAGAAGTTTTTGGCAGTTCAGACATTTCATAGCTTATGGAAGACGATTTTCCTGCAACAACATTGACTTCCTGTGCGAGCTTTTTAAATCCAAAAGAACTCAGTTCTATGTTTGTTTTTCCAGGTGGAAGGTGGAGTGCGAAGCTCTTGTCCACTCTGTAATGATTGTCGCCGATTACAAGGTTTGCCACTTTTTTGTCCGGAAGGTTGATGCCAACCTGTACTTTTCCGGTTTTCTTGAGATAGTCAAGCGCAGCCTTTGGATTGATTGCGCCAGTACCATATCTGGTGTCCCATCCTTTTGAGCCCAGATCATCAGCTGTCGCCTTGATTGCCATCCTCAAATCAATGGCTGAATAGGACTTGTCGGTTGACATGAGCAATGCACAAACGCCAGCCACATGGGGGGTAGCCATTGATGTTCCGCTTGCTATTGCATACTTGCCCTTTGGGAAGGTTGAATATATTGAAACACCAGGTGCAGACACATCTGGTTTTATGACCGATTCGTGGTATGGCTCTATTTCCCAGTCGATTTTGTTGCCGCTTGAGAAACTCGCTGGCTGGCGATTCTTGTCATAAGCACCAACAGATGTTACTGATGGTATGTTGCCTGGTGAACCAGTCGAGCCATCTCCGCTGTTACCGATCGAGGCGACAAGAAGAATACCCTTTCTTTCAAATGCATCCGTAGCAGCAACCATGTCTTCATCTGGAATTGAACCGCCAAGAGACATTGAAACCACCCTTGGAGCATCATCGGTGTTTGGATCCCCGTCCGGGTCAATGATCCATTCCATGCCGCCGATGACCTGTGCAAGCGTTCCGTTTCCACCAGGGATTACAGAACCAACTATGAGCTCGCAGTCAGGGGCAACGCCAACGCCGTCCTGGCCACTCTTCCCACCAGCGATTATTCCAGCACAATGGGTGCCATGTCCGACCCTGTCAAAGGGTTCTGTCACATCTGGAACGATCTTGCCAGATGTATCGAATGTTGCGAATTTTGTTACTTTTCCGGCCAGCTCTGGATGTTTTGCATCAACGCCAGTGTCAAGCAAACCAACCTTGACGCCCTGGCCCCTGATGCCCTGCTTCCAGAGGTCCTTGACTTTCAGGTCGTCGAGACCCCAATTGACTTTTGTATTCTTTGTATCAGCCATTTTGATGTCGGGTGCTTTTATGGAATAATTCTCCTGAACCCTTAGTGTTTCAGGCATGGATGCGATGGTTTTGAGGGCCTGGCTGGTTGCGCTGACATAATAGCAGGACATGGACTTGAATGGTTCAAATCTCAGCAGGCCTTCATTCTGACCCATTCTCTCCAATGATTTGTCTATTGGTGTCGATGTCCACACCATGGCATCTATTGGATCATCGATTGATCCTTCACCCATCTGTGCAATGATGCCTGGTGAAACATAGGCCATTCTCGACTGGTGGGCCGGATCGGATTTTTGCAAGGCAAAACCAACATTGCCAAACGATACCAGGACCATCAGCAATGCTAGTGTCAAAGTCAAATATTTTTTCATCTAATCACTCCTTTTCGGATCATTATTTTACAACGCATGGATTTCGTTCTGGCTAAACTTTGAGGGCAAAAAGGTTTTGTGATAATTTGCCCAGAAGCATATCAAGCCCCCTTCTTTCAAGGGCTGAAACAAAAACTACGTCATCAAGATGACTTGATATTTCTTTTTGTTTTTCTTCGGATACAAGGTCGCTCTTGTTTGCAACATACAGCATTGGGATGTTGCTTGCTCCAAGATCATCGAGGATGCCTTGTGCCACTTCGATGTGACGTTCCCAGTCAGGATTTGTGGCATCAAACACATGCAGTATGACATCTGAAGACAGCACCTCTTCAAGTGTTGACCTGAATGCTGCAACGAGATCGACAGGAAGGTTTCTTATGAAACCAACGGTGTCTGCAAACAATATTTTTTGCCCCTCATAAATTCTCGCCCTGACAGTTGTGTCAAGTGTTGAGAAGAGCTTGTTCTGCGTGAGGACATTTGCCCCAGTGAGACTGTTCAGGAGTGTTGACTTGCCAGCATTGGTATATCCAACAAGTGAAACCAGCGGAACATCACTCTTTTCGCGCCTTCTGGACTTTATTTCCCTATGTCTGGCCACCAGTTCTATCTTCTTCTCGAGTACCCTGATTCTGGAGCGGATCTGCCTTCTTGCGATATCTATTGCCCTTTCACCGGCACCTCTAAGGTATGCTGAACCTCCACCACCCGTTTGCTGGTCATAGGCAAGGTTTCTGCCAGACAGCCTGGGGAGTTTGTATTTAAGAAGCGCAAGCTCAACCTGAAGTTTTCCTTCGGATGTGGTTGCGTGCTTTGAGAACACTTCAATTATCAAGCCATGCCTGTCGAGGACCGGCCTTCCCCATGACTCCTCCAGGTTTCTGCACTGGAGTGGCGAGAGCTCAAAATCAACAAGGACCCTCTCCGGGTTTAGGGATGCAATTTCTTGCGCCAGTTCTTCAACTTTGCCCTTGCCCAGAAGGTGTGAATGGGTGGGTTCCCTGATTACCTGAAAACCTTTTCCAACTATTTCCATGTCCAGCGTCCTGGCAAGCTGCATCAGTTCGCTAAACGATTCAAGGGCCTCGTGCTGATCATCTTTATTCATTCTGAGACCCACTATAAAAACCTTGCTCAATTATCCTCCTTGGCCATTTCTATCAATATCCTTACGGCCTCGTCGGTGTCAAAAGTTCCAATCATGTTGCCGCCTCTGAAAACAACACATTTTGTTGCTCCAAAGGCAATCCCCATATCAGCGTCCTTGGCTTCACCAGGCCCATTTACCTCGCAGCCCATGACAGCTATTTTTTTACCTTTGACCCCTTTTAGTGCCATACGGATCTCCGACAGCTTCCCGCGCAGGTTTTGCCTTGTCCTTCCACAGGTGGGGCAGGATATTATTGTTGGCCCAAACGACCTGACGCCCACAGTCTCAAGCATTGACCACGCCGCTTCCACTTCTGCTTCCGGGTCTTCAGTCAGCGAGACCCTTATCGTGTCACCTATGCCTTCTTCAAGCATGGGCAGAAGTGCGGCGCTTGACCTCACGAGGCCCTGTATCAACGGGCCAGATTCGGTCAAACCCATATGTATCGGGTAGTCACACGCCTTTCTTAAAAGACGGTTTGCTTCAATGGTCGTTTTTATGTCGGATGTTTTTACAGATACGACAATGTCTCTAAAATCCTCATCTTCAAGTATTTTTACCTCCTCGAGTGCAATTTGAACCACTTCATTGGACACATTGTTCGTGTGTTTGATTGAGCCGGCATTGACACCAACCCTTATGGGAACGCTTCTGGACTTGGCTTCTCTTGCAACAAGCCTTATTTTTTCTTTGTCCTTTATGTTGCCAGGATTGAGCCTGAGTTTGTGGCAACCGGCTTCAAGGGACACAAGCGCCAGCCTGTAATCGAAATGGATGTCTGCAACAACAGGGATGGGGCTTCCTTTTACAATTTCGGAGAGTGCTTTTGCCGCTTCCATGTCAGGAATGGCGCACCTGACTATTTCACAACCAGCCCCATAAACACGCCATATCTGCTCGATTGTTTTCTTCGCGTCCCTGGTGTCGGTCTTTGTCATCGTCTGGACGGCAATGGGTGCACCACCACCAATCCTGACGTTGCCAACCAAGACGCTTTTGCTCATTTTCTGAATATCCCGAACAGGTCGTTAGCAGTTACGAGCAGTATCAATCCTATCAGGATGATAAAACCGACTGCATGGATGACATTTTCAACGGCTCTTGGCAACTTCTTGCCAGTGACGCCTTCGACAACTGAGAACAGGAATCTTGCACCATCAAGCCCCGGGAATGGGATAAGGTTCAGGAACCCGAGGTTCATGGACAGCATGGCGGCAAAACCAAGTATGACGGCCCAGCCCATGCTGGCCATCTGGCCTGTTATCTTTATGATACCAACGGGGCCGGCAACATCGCCAACACCCTTGCCAGAGAACAAACCAACAAAGAAATTGAAGAACGCAACAAGGAAAAGCCAGAATTTCTCCAGCGAAATCCATATCGCCTCTATAATATTGTATCTTTTGTATTTGACTCCCTGGGATGCCGTTATGCCAAGCTTTCCAACCTTGACCAGTCCATTCTCCTGCTCTTCTTCAACACCTGCGATGGTCACTTTGACATTCTGGACTTCCAGTGATGATCCGAACGTGATCTTGCTCGTCGAAGTAATTGCCTTCAGAAGATCTTTTGTTCTGTTCCAGTTTCCCGTCTTTTCATCCCCGACCGATTCGATTGAATTGAGCCTGAAATACTTGCCGTCCATTCCAATAAAAATGTCATCGCTTGGGTACTCTTCCGGGAATTTGAACTCTGAAAGTCTGGCTTCCTGGCTGCCTGTTAGCCAGACTGGTGTGTCCGGGGAAACTTCTGCTTCGGCCTTGCCGGATTCCCTTCCGACAAGAACTGGCACTTCCTTGTCCGGTCTTGATCTTATCTCGGCCACAACAGCATCCCACATCGGGGTCTGTGTGCCGTCTATTTCAAGGATCCAGTCACCAGACTGAATGCCTGCCTTTGCGGCCGGCATGTTTGGATCGACTGTGCCTATTCTGTTGAAAAGATAGACCGGATCACCAAAAGCAAGCGCCACAACCACAAAGACAATGAAAGCAAAAACAAAATTTGTCAGGGCACCTGAAACAGAAAACCAGGCCCTTTGCCAGGGGCTTTTTCTGTAGAGACTGTTTGGATCATCTGAATCTTCAGCTTCGCCGGAAACCATGACATAGCCACCAACCGGGAAAAGCGATATTCTGAACTCTGTATCACCAAAGTATCTGAATTTTTTTCTTGCAATGACCGGGCCCATGCCGATTGAGAAACTCAGTGCCGGCACACCAATTGACCTGGCGGCAAAGAGGTGTCCAAATTCATGGGCGATCACAAGAACATCAAGGATCAGGAGTGCATATATTATGTTCAGTATTGTTGACATAGCTTCTTTCCTATCTCCAATGCAATCTGCCTGCAATTGGCATAGTGGGAGATTATTTTTTGTGTGGTTGAAAGGTCGATATTTTCTATCCGGCTCATAGTTTTTGAAATCACTTCCGGGATCAGCCCAAAAGACAGGGACCTTGAAAGGAAGAGTTCAATCGCCGCTTCATCGGCCGCAGTGTAGGCAACCAGCCACGATGGGCCTTTTGAAAAAGCCGATTTGGCAAGGGCGACTGATTTTGATGCGTCACCAGTCAGCTCGCCAAATGACCAGTTTGCCGGAAATTTGAGCCCGTCAAGATCGGACACCGTCCTGCCCGGAAAATGGAGTGCATAGGATATCGGATAACGCATGTCTGATGGAGAAGCCTGCAGTTTAGCAGAACCATCGACCATCATGACCCCTGAATGCACTTCTGCCTGTGGATGCACAAGCACCCGCACTTTTTCTGGCGGAACATCAAACATCCTGCAAACTTCAATGAGTTCAAGACCCTTGTTTACAAGTGTTGCTGAATCTATGGTTATTCTCTTGCCCATCTTCCATTTTGGGTGGTTCATGGCGTCCTCTGGCCTTATATGCGAAAGCTGGTTCCAGGTCATCCCCTTGCTAAAAAACGGGCCACCGGAGGCCGTGAGCAATATCTCTTTTATCCTGCACCTGTCTTCACCAATAAGGCTCTGGAATATTGCCGAGGGCTCGGAATCGACAGGGATGATTTTCTCTTCATAATTTGAAGGCTCAATCAGGTGGCCTGCACAAACAACGACCTCTTTTGTGGCAAGCGCAACCCTTGTTCCGTTCCTCAGGGCCTCAAAGGTCGGTTCTATCATTGATGGGCCATTGCCTGCCACAAGGAGAAGATCTATGTCAAGGTTCGCAATTTCAACCAGCCCCTGGTCGCCGGAAAGCACAGTAACTCCTCTTTCCCTGGCTTTCAGCCTTGACGAGGCCTCCCTGTCATACAAACAGGCCATTTTGACGCCAAACATGGACAACTGCTCCGAGAGCAGGGCATCATTCTTGTGTGAGGCAAGGGCAACAACCCTGAAATTGGCATAATTGGATTTGATCACATCAAGCGCCTGCGTGCCTATGGAGCCAGTGGAACCAATTATGGCAATTCTTTTCACAAAAACACCTTTCCGGAACTCAAAAAGAAATATGCCAGTATAAAAAAGAACCCTGGTGCGGCAACAAGGAGCGAATCCAGCCTGTCAAGCACGCCGCCATGGCCAGCAAGGATGCTGCCAGAATCTTTCATTCTGGAATCCCTCTTCAGGAGCGATTCTCCAAGATCACCGATGGTACCTAGCAGAACAATGCAAATCCCGCTGGCAGTTAGCTTTAGCCAGCCAAACCACGGATGTGCATTTCTGAGGAGCAACCACCCCACAATGACAAAAACGCCAATCCCAAAAACCAGCCCGGTTACAAAACCTTCCCATGTTTTTCCTGGAGAAATGTTTGGCGCCATCTTGTGCCTTCCAAAAAGCATTCCACCAAAGTACGAGAACGTGTCAAAACTCCAGATGCCAGCCAGAAGGGTGGTCATAAATCTCCACCCCGAGGCTTTTGTTCCCATCGGATCAGGCGAACAGGTTTCAATAAGCGTGAAAAAAACAAAAAGCATGCCAATGCCAAGGATATAGAGATTGCCACCAATCCTGGACATTGAGCCATCAGGATTACCCCTAAAAATCTCGACAAGATACAAAATGACAAGGAACAGGAAGACTATCCCCAAAACCAGATACCACGACCTGTAATAGGCCATTATCTGTATTGCCAGGTTTGCAACAAGGAGAGGAACCACCTGGGGGGATTTTGCAGTTTTCCTGGCCATTTTGGACATCTCGATAATTGCCATGCTGGACAGCAGGATGACTGCACACAGGAAAAACCACCCCGAGAGGTAGGTCAGGCCAATTGCCAGCGGAACAAGAACAACTGCCGTTACAACACGTTGGATTTTCTGGTTCATTTGCCTCCCAGTCCGCCAAACCTTCTCTGTCTTTTGGAATAAATGGCAATTGCACTCATCAAATCTCTCTCCCGAAAATCCGGCCAGAGTTTTTTCATAAAAAGCAGTTCAGAGTAAGCAGATTGCCATATCATGTAGTTTGAAAGCCTCATCTCGCCTGAAGTCCTTATTATAAGATCAGGATCGGGCAATTCTACTGTGTAGAGTTTTTCTCTTAAAGTTTCTTCAGTGATTTTATCTGGGGGAACACCATCAGAAACAATCCCCTTGATCGCCCTCAAAAGCTCGCTCCTGCCGCCATAATTTATGGCAAGAACAAGTTTCAGGCCAGTGTTGTCCTTCGTTTCATTTTCGAGGTTTTCGGTAGTTTTTACCAGGTCGGGAGAAAGTGATGTCCTGTCGCCAATCATCATGAACCGGATTTTGTTTGCAAGTATCCTGGATCTCTCTTCATAGAGTGTCTCCAGAAATGTGTTCATGAGAAACTGGACTTCCTCACCGGGCCTTGACCAGTTTTCAGTTGAAAAACAGTAAAGCGAAAGGACCTCAATTCCAATTGAAGCTGCCTTTTCTATTGTTTTTCTGACAGAAACAACCCCCTGCTTATGGCCCGCAATCCTCGGGAGACCACGCATGGTCGCCCACCGACCATTGCCATCCATTATGATGGCTATGTGCCTTGGGATTTTGGTTCTTGTCAACTTTCCAGGATTTCCTTTTCCTTTTGGACCACCAGCTCGTCCACCTTTTTTGAGTATTTATCGGTGGTTTTCTGGATTTCCTCTTCCCTCTTGAATCTCTCGTCCTCAGAGATTTCCTTGCTCTTCTCTGCTTTTTTGACCTGCTCTATGGCGTCTCTTCTGATGTTACGGATCGCCACCTTGGCGTCCTCGCCATATTTTTTGACCATCTTGGCGAGCTCCTGCCTTCTTTCCTGCGAAAGTGGAGGAAATGGCAGCCTTATAAGATTACCATCAGATGTTGGGTTTGCACCCAGATTTGCCTTCTGCAATGCAGTCACTATCTCTTTGATAAGAGTTTTGTCCCACGGCTCGATAATCATGGTTCTTCCATCTGGAACGCCAATGTTGCCAGCCTGTGGGAGCGGGAGCTCGGAGCCATAGGCATTTACCATGACTTTGGCCACTATGGCAGGCGTTACCCTTCCAGCCCTCAGCCCGACAAAATTCTGCTGAAGCGAACCAATCGTTTTCTCCATGTGATCCTGTAATGTTTTGGTGTCCATATTTAGCCCCCTTCCACTATTGAACCTATTTCTTCACCCATAACAACTTTGTAGATGTTTTCAGGTTCAGCTATAGAAAAAACAATTATCGGAATTTTATTGTCCCTGCAAATTGATACGGCCGCACCATCCATGACCCTCAAATTGTCGGCCAGAATCTTTGTGTAGGATATGTTGGTGAGTTTCTTGATGTCGTCCCTTTTTTTGGCTGGATCATCAGTGTATATACCATCTGTTTTTGTTGCCTTGAGAAGGCAGTCGGCCCGAACCTCTGCAGCTCTCAAAGCCGCTGCAGTGTCTGATGTGAAGAACGGGTTTCCGGTCCCTGCCGCAAAGATTACAATCCTGCCCTTTTCAAGGTGCCTGATCGCCCTTCTCTGGATGAAAGGCTCTGCAATCTCGTGCATGGCTATTGCAGTCTGTAGTCTTGTGGGTACACCAAGTTTTTCTATGACTGTCTGGAGTGCAAGACCATTCATGACCGTTGCAAGCATGCCCATGTAGTCGGCCTGAACCTGGTCCATTCCAAGTGCAACACCAGCTGAACCTCTCCAGATATTTCCGCCCCCAACAACAATAGCGACCTCCACACCATTGTTGTGGAGGTCGACAAGTATTTTTGACACATCATTGATATATTTTATATCAATGCCATAGGGCTGTCCGCCTAAAAGCGCTTCGCCGGATAGCTTTAGCAGAATCCTTTTGTATTTCGGCTTAAGCTGACTGTGCGCTGGGTCTCCCATGGTTATTTACCGATTGAGGCCCTCTTGAAGCAAACTACATCAACTTTTGCGCCAAGTTTCTTGGAGGTTTCGGAAACAACGTCCTTGATCTTGAGGTTTCCATCACGCATGTAAGGGAGTTCAAGCAGGCAGCATGTTCCGAAGAAAGCGCCAAGTTTTCCGTCAACAATTTTCTCCTTGACTGCGTCCGGTTTTGATGCAAGGTCCGGACTGGCTTTTATTACTTCACGTTCCCTGTCGACAACGTCTGTCGGAACTTCTTCCCTGCAAACGTAGTCCGGATTGTCGATTGCAATCTGCATTGCCAGTTCGTGGGCAAGCTTTGTCAATTCCTCTACATTCTGTTTGTCAGAATGGATCTCTACCATTACTGCAAGCTTGTTGCCAAGGTGGGCATAGACATCAATGATTCCTTTTTGGGCATCAATGATTGTTGCTTCCTGCAGCTGCATATTTTCACCGATCTTGCCGATCAGTTCTTTTATCTGCTCATCAATGCTGCCCTTGCCACCTGGGTATGGAAGAGCAAGGATTTTGTTGATGTCATCAGTGTTTGCATCAAGAACAGCCTTTGCAATATTGTTTACCAGGTCTGCAAAAAGCTCATTTTTGGCAACAAAATCTGTTTCGCATGAAAGCTTTACAAATGAAACGCGCTTCCTGTCAGAAGAGGTTGCAGTTCCAATCCTGCCTTCAGAGGTTTCCCTCTCGGCTTTCTTTGCGGCTTTTGCAATGCCCTTTTGTCTGAGGAGGTCAATTGCCTTCTCAAGATCGCCTTTTGTTTCAGTGAGGGCCTTCTTGCACTCCATTATTCCAGCGCCAGTACGCTCTCTCAGTGCTTTTATAAGTTCAGAAGTATTTTCCATCTGGGCTATTCCTCCTCGTCATATTGGGAATACTTGACTTCGACATCAGGCTTCTTGACTTCTTCCGAGCCATCGAAATTCTCTATGTTGTCTATCAAGACTTCCTGCGCGACAACTTCTTCCATCGAAACCGTTTCGTTTTCTTCTTCGTCTTCCTCTGATGGTCTCATTACATCAACACCCTCGCGTCCTTCGATCATGGCGCTTGCAATCAGCTGGGTGAAGAATTTTATTGAACGGATGGCATCGTCGTTGCCTGGGATCGGGATGTCAATTTCATCGGGATCAGAGTTGGTGTCCACAATGGCTATTACAGTAATATTTTGCTTGCGGGCTTCGATTATTGCTGCACGATCTTTGTGGGTATCAGTGACAAAAATGGCCTGCGGGAGTGTGTCCATGTTGCGAAGTCCATCGAGGAACTTCTGGAGTTTCTCTCTTTCCTTCTTGTAGCCCATGTATTCCTTGATTGGGAGGCGTTTTAGCTCTCCAGTGACTTCTTTTTCTTCAAGCTCGCGAAGTTTTTCAATCCTGGTATGGATTGTGACAAAATTGGTGAGTGTTCCGCCAAACCAGCGCTGGTTCACATAATGTGCCCCGCACCTTTTTGCCTCGTCCTTGACTATGTCCTGGGCCTGTTTCTTCGTGCCAACAAAAACAATGTTTCCGCCTGACTGGGCAATCTGCCTCACTGTGGCATAGGCCTGTTCACATTTTTCGGCTGTAATTCTGAGGTCAATGATGTGAATTCCATTGCGTGCTGTAAAAATAAACGGACGCATTTTGGGGTTCCACCTTTTTGTCTGGTGGCCGAAGTGCACTCCTGCCTCAAGCAGGTGTTTCATATTTACTACGCTCATTAATACTCCTCTCGGTTTTGCCTCCATCGCGACTTGTTTTTACTTTCACCGAAAGTCTTCGCGATGTGCGTTTTGTAACTAAGCCAGTTTATAGATGCCACTGTGTTTTGTCAAATAAAAAACAGGCAAAAACATGGGGCCTGAATATTGCCAAAAAAATGAATGCCCATCAGGACAAACAAAAAAATTAATTGCTTCTTTCTTAAGAAGTGGCTTTTCGGAAATTGTATTATACAGGGCAAAACCTTATTGGGTTCAGCTTTGCCCTGTTTCACCTGTAATCTAATATGAGAGCTGGCACTCCATTATCAGATCAATCATTTCGGGATAACCAATCTCTTTTATGCCAAATTTTGGCTCGACGCCTCTGGCTTTACAGTCAGGCCCAGAAACATAAAACTTTATTCCTTCTGACATTTTGGATTTGACCAGCTCTGCAAGATCGCCTGGTGGATTTGTTGCCGCATAGACCGAATCCTGGGCAAAAACTACCACATCTCCGGCAAGCGCATTTGAAATCCTTATTTTGCCTTCTTCACACCCGTAGGGAGATTTTGTCAGCATTATAAACATTTTCTTTTCCATGTCAGAACCTCAATATTGCATCCATGTCACGGAGCATTTTCTTGAATTCAGAATCATCCAGTGTCTGGCAATGAGAAAGCTGTTCGCAGGTCAATCCTCTGGCCTCAACCGAAGGCTTGTAAACAAAAAGGCTGAACCCGTAATCCTCAAACTGGAGCCATGCGTCATGGAGGCTTCCAAAATCAAGAGCCTCTTTCGGCTTCTGGTCTTTTAGGAGCGCGAACACCGCATCTCCCTCAAGGACAACGTTGGTTTCCAGACCAACAGAAGGGAGACCCATGGCCGCCCTGAATGCCTCACCCATGATTGCTGAGCCATACGGCGCTTTTGAAACAACAATTGCAACTTTTTTTGCCATCTTCAGAACCCCAATGTCAAAACCCTGTCGCACTCGCTAACGAGTTGACCAAGGGCCGCGATGCCAGCATGCCTGATGCCTGGCTGGCTGTCCGCCTGGCGAACACCTCTGTAGTTACAACAAACACCGCAAGGCGTTATTTTGACACCCTTTTCAATAAGTGACTGCATCTTTAAAGGGATACTCCTGTCATTCCCAGGCTTGATCAGGTTGGATGCGGCTATGACACCGTCCATGTATAAAAAGATCATCGCCTGGTGGCCTTTTTCAAGCGCAGCACCTGCAAGCGAAATGGCAGTGTCCATGTTCTGGAAGGTATACGGCGTAGTAAGAACAACAATCCCCAGTTTCACCCTACCACCTTCTTGACGTAAACAGTGTACTGGCCACCTGATTCCTCAAGGCCAAGGAATTCATTGCCGGTTGTCTTGCACCATGCCGGCATGTCCTCTTTTATACCTTCATCATCGGAGATCACCTTCAGGACCTGCCCAATTTGTAGCTCTTTCATCTTCTTTGCCGTCTTGACTATCGGCACCGGGCACTGCATTCCAAGCGTATTGAGTTCAACATCAAAGTTCATTTATGGCTCCTTCCTCAGATGAAAAGATTGATTTTTGATTGTTGTGCTTCTGCTGCGTATGCGGCAACACCAACAATCTTGTCCACTTCTGGTATCAAATCTTCTTTTGCCACACCCATGACATCCATGCTCATCTTGCACGCCCACATCTTTACGTCAAGGTCTCTTGCCATTGCAAGCATTTCACTAAGGGGGGCCACGTTTGTCTTTTTCATCAATTTCTTCATCATCGACCTGCCCATTCCAGCCATGTTGAATTTTGACAGTGGCAATCTGCTTATGCCACCCCTGTTCATCATTCCCATCATTTTCTGCATCCAGTTTTTGGCACCCGCTATTGGGCCTTTGTCTTTCTTTACAACATTGAGTCCCCAGAAAGTATAGAACATCGTTACCTCCATACCCTGGGCAGCGCAACCTGTCGCTATGACAAAAGCAGCCAGCACTTTATCAAGGTCACCAGAAAACACTACAATGGTAGCTTTCTCGGCCATGCAACCTCCTTTATACCCCTATGGGGTATTTGCCATAAAACTAACTCAGAAATATAATTTTGTCAATAGCTCTTAAATTGGTTACATTAAAGAAAAAGCAATGATGTGATTATATGAAAAAAGGGGATGGAAAACCATCCCCCAATTTTTTGCTAAATCCAGGATTTTATTTTATCGAGATATAGATATCAAATTCTGATTCATCCTTATCAGGAGCAAACCGGTCGTCGTATAATTCAAAATCTGGGGCATCTATGAGTTCACATCCTGATTGGGGAAGCCACGTTTGATATATATAGTCATAGGTTTGCCCAACTTTATCAAGCTCCCCTTTATGCGTAAAAACAGCATATTTTTGAGGAGAGAGTTTTCTGGCAACCATCCCTTGGGGTACATCTGAGACATCATCGACTTTCATAGAACAGACGTATTCCATTATATGTGGCTCCTCACCTTCAATCATTGAACAAATTCCAAGCGCAATACCAGGCTTGCTTATGTTTTTTACGGAGCTTGCCACTTTATTGAATTTCTCCCAAAGTTGTTTAATTTCCTGTTTTAATCCACCCTCTCTAACATCACCATGACATCTGAGTCCAACAGCTCTTATCTCACCAAGCTCAAGTATTTTTGAGTCCACTTCTATTTTTTCTCCTCTCATGAATTTTAAGCCTTCTCTGTCCGAACACCTCCTAAGGAATAGGTGCATAGCAGGTTTCTCGCGTCTGCATTGCCCCGGAGACATAAAAAACATTTTTTTGAAGGCTCTTGTGAAGGCCTCCTGGCTTTCAAACTGATAATCAACAGCGATATCGAGTATTCTTCGGTTGGTTTCCATCAGCTCGCGCGCAGCCTCTGAAAGCCTTCTTTTTCTCATATACTCGGTGACTGTCTCACCAACATTGGCAAGGAAGATCCTGTGGAAATGGAAGGATGAAAAACCAACCTCAAAAGCAACATCATTAAGTCTGATATCTTCTTTGAGCTTTGCCTCCATAAAATCTATTGCATCCTGCATCTTGTCGATGTAGTCTATCATCTGTCAACTATGACACATTTTATAGGAGTGTGATTTTTTGTTCTGATTTATTTTGCTATTTCATGTAGCAATGATTAAAACCAAAAAACAAAAGACCCCCACAACCTCATGGGGGTCTCAATTCTAAATGTTCCAAACTGGTTTATTGAACTTATTTTATCGGGATATAGATGTCGAACTCTGACTCGTCCTTGCCATAACAAAACCTGTCATCATAGAGTTCAAAATCAAACGAGCTATCAATCTCATGGCCTGATTTAGGTATCCAGTTCTGATAGATGTGGTTATAGGTCTCGCCAAGGTTATCGAGCTTCCCCTTGTGGGTAAAAACAAGGTACTTGTGTGGTGGAAGAACCCTTGCAACCATCCCCTCCGGTATTTCAGATGCATTATCAACCTTCATCGAGCACACATACTCAAACTTCCCGGGATCACCACCCTCAATCATCGAACAAATTCCAAGTGCTATTCCAGGTTTGCTAACATTCTTCATGCAGCACATATCTTTATTGAATTTATCCCAAACCTGCTTTATCTCGCCATTTTTATTATCACCATAATACCTGATTCCAACAGCTTTTATTTCACCAAGCTCAACGATTTTCGGTTCCATTCCTGCTACTCCTCCTCTCAAGAATCTTAGGCCTTCCCTGTCCAGGCGTCTCCTGAAAAACAGGTGTACTGGCGGTTTTTCCCTTCTGCACCGCCCAGGAGGTACAAAGAACATCCTTTTGAAGGCCCTTGTGAAAGCCTGTTGGCTTTCAAATTGATAGTCAACAGCAATGTCGAGTATCCTGTGGTCGGTTTCCATCAGCTCGCGCGCAGCCTCTGAAAGCCGCCTTTTCCTCAAATACTCGATGAGTGTCTCACCGACATTGGCAAGGAATATCCTGTGGAAGTGAAAAGAGGAAAACCCGGCTTCTTTTGCAACATCATCAAGCCTTATTTTCTCCTTGAGCCTTGCTTCCACAAAGTTTATTGCACCCTGTATTTTGTCGATGTAGTCTATCATCTGTCAACTGAATTGCATTCTACCAGAATATGATTTTTGATTTTGATTTGTTTTGCTGTTTTGTGCAACAAGGCATAAAAAGCGAGAAATAAAAAAGGCCCCATTAATCATGGGGCCTTGACTTTCTAAGTGTATTTGTCAGGCTTCTGCCTTCTCTGGCTTCTCGGGTTTTTCGGGTTTCTCAAGCATGTCTGCAACCATTTCCAGGAGGTCTTTGGTATCAAGCTTGACCTCGGCATGTTTTGCCGCGTCTTTGAGCTGTTTTTTGCAAGATGGGCAACATGTCACTGCAACTGGTGCAACTTCAGAGAGACTCTTCGCTCTCTTTTGTCCAATCCTGTCAGCCATCTCAGGATTCGTCATGAGCAGGTCGCCACCGGCACCACAACAAACCGAAATGTCCTTGCTTTCGGAGTGCTCGGTGAACACAACGCCAGGGAGCATCTTAAGTATCTCCCTTGGCTCGTCATAAACACCACCGTTCCTTCCGAGGTCACACCCGTCATGGAAAGTCACCTGCATTTCCTGCTTTGGTGGAACGAGTTTGAGCTTGTTTTCTTTCATCAACTTCAGGACAAACTGGGTTGCATGCATTACCTCAAAATCATTCGGCTTGCCGGAGAGTTTTGGGTACTCCTTCTTCCACATGCTGGTGCAGGCTGGACAGGTGGCCACAACAGTTTTTGCACCATATTTTTTTATCTCTTCCTGGTTGTGGTACATCAACTCTTTGGCCTCATGGACCTTTCCGGTTGAAATCATCGGGAACCCGCAACAGTGCTCGCTTGTTCCCATGATTGCGAAGTTTATGCCTGATGCTTCCAGTATCTGGGCAAAGGCCCTGGCCATGCTCTGTGACTGCGGATAAAAGGAGCTCATGCAGCCAACATAGTACACGACATCGGCCTTTTCGACTTTTGTCGGATCAGTGGCAAGTTTTGCCCTCTTGAGCCAGTTTGGCCTGTCATCGTTTGGCTGGTTGGCAACATTTTTTGTGTCTTTGATAATTCCCGAGACTGTCTCGACGATCGGGAGCTTGACGCCTTCTTCCTGAACCAGCTCCCTTATTTCAAACCAGACTTCGGGGAAATCTATTTCTGTTATGCACTCTACGCCACACCTTCCACAAAGCGTGCACTGGAAAAGCCTCCTGGCAAACTCCTCAGACATTTTTACTTTTGTGGGTTTGCGGCCAAGCAGGAAGTCTCTTATAAAAAGAACTTTTGCCCTTGGGGAACATGAAATCCAGCCAACATCATCACCAGTTGGGCATTCCACACGGCATGATCCGCACTGTATGCATTTTCTTACCTGTTTTTCAATGGCTGCGTATTTTTTCATGCTACCACCTCCCCACAATCCCGCCAACAAGCCAGCAAACCGGCTCCAGGAGTTTCATTCCGCTGAAATAAATCGACGGCCGGAGGAAGAATGGTGGGTCTGTCCATTTGCCAGGGTTCATTATCCAGTTCTGGTCAAATGTTTCTTTTTTCTGGATGAATGCTTCTCTTTCTGACTGCGTTCTCAATCCAAAGACATAAGGGGTATTGAGCAATCCAATTCCACCGTTTGGACTGCCACCCATTTTCATTGCAGAAAGGATGAATTCCATCTGGTACGGTGCGGCCGACATAAATCTGACAAAAGAGAGTTCGTTTGCCAGGACATAAAAAAACATCAGCCCACACTGTTCTTTTGTCAAAATCTCGCCCTTGTATGCGAATTCAAACCTGAAGCGCGAAACCTTGTCCAGGTATTGCCCAAGATTCGAAAGTGGGACAGACAGATCTGCTGGTGTTACCGAAGAATAGGCATTCTTTATTCTGAAATATTTTAATCTGTAACCGTACTCTTCCTCAGCTTCTTCCTGTGGTAGCTGGGCAATTTCTGTATGTTCGGCAAGCAGCGCGGCAATCTCTTTCTCGCCTTTCCCAACATCCGATTTGCCGCCTTCAAGCCTGATAACTGCAAATACCTCTTCCTTCGAATGTTTTGGCGTATGGTAGCCTGACTGCACAAGCAGGTCCATATAAGAACCGTTTACAAATTCAATGAAAAAAATTGAAGAAACCTCGGCCAGACGTGAAGATACCAGCGCAAAGTCATTCTTGTCTTTGAATTTCAGGAGATACGTCGCGGTGGATTCTGGAAGGCGTCTTACCTCTAATTTTACAGAGGTAATGATGCCCATCATGCCTTCACTCTTTATAAAATCTTCAAATTTCAGGTTGCCAGATTTGGTTTCTACGAGACCTTCATTTGGGACCCATACGACCTCACCACTTGGAAGAACAACCTCGATCTCTTTTATCAGTTTTTTTATAGAACCAAAAGCAAGACTTCCAACACCAAGGCCCTCTGTTTGTATCCAGCCAGCAACAGTAGATGATTTGTAGGAGGTTGGGTATGTTTTGAGCGTCCAGCCCTTTTTCTTCAATTCCCAGTCGAGCTGTGACCATATCACTCCACCACTAACACTAATAATGCCTTCTTTTTCATCAAGCTCGCTTATATTATTTAATGCTAATGTTTCAATAACGATCCCCTTGCTCCTTGGAACCGACTGGTAATATCCAGAGGTCCCGCCACCCCTTGGGCAAACAGGAATCTTGTGCTTGTTGGCAAAATCCATTATCTTGACAACTTCTTCGGTGTTTTTTGGTCTGAGGACTGCGTCTGGAGTTGTACCTCTAAAAACCCAGGAAGTTTCCTTCGGCAACGGGGTCACATCAAAACCATAAAACTGGCATTCAAAGGGTGTTGATACAACATCAACCCCAAGACCCATCAATTCATCCAAAAGCTCTCTCTTCACAAAGCGCTCCTTTCGGCAACTATATCATTTACTACCTGCAATTTTGGAGAGAAGCTTTCTGAGCTTCTCAATTTCTGTCTGGTCTGTATTTTCCGAAAGACTTAGACAATCAACTATGTTTCTTTCCAGGATGATTGCTGCGACTTTGTTTATTCCAGCCTTTACGGCCTGGATCTGATTGATTATTTCATCGCATGATCGTTCTTCAGAAATCATGCGCACAAGGCCCCTCACCTGACCTTCTATCTTTGAGAGCCTCTTTATGACTGACGATCTGGCTTCATTGTCTTTCACTTGAACAACTCTAGCCAAAATTCACAAATAAGTCAATGTCAATCTTCATTTCGTGACATTAAGAAAATAAATAACTATCATTTGTTTTTATTTAAAAACAAATTGGTTTGTTTGTTTTTGAACAGATTATTTTACGACTAGAGAAATATTGAATCCGATCTTCCTGGAGTATTTGCAGCCGCCCTTCAAGCGGCGCCGACGTTACTCAACCGGTGCGAAAAGCCACCGGTTTCCTCCTTTAGACCGCGTTCGATTCTTGTAATATCGACTTCACTGGCGCCAAACTTCTCGGAGCAGTAATTGAGGGCGCCCTCTGGATCGGTATGTTCCCCGCATGTGTAGATATCAAGGGCTGCGTAGCCAAATTCAGGCCAGGTATGGATTGAGAGATGTGATTCCGCAATAACAACTACACCTGAAACTCCCTGTGGTGAAAAATGGTGGAATGTTGACTCCATGATTTCAGCCTTGGCAAGACCGGCAGCCTGGTAAAGGATCTCCTTCACCTTGTCTACATCACCTATTATAGACGGGTCACAACCAGAGACCTCGCACAGAAGGTGTCTTCCATATGTGTACAACTCATTGTACCCCCTTCACGAGAGATAGTAAAAAATAGCGAGTCGCATTGTATATTGAGTCTGTTAAAAATCAACATCAATTTTTCTTAACAGAACTACCCGTAACGCACATTGGACAGATCGGGCATTGTTCACATTTTGGAACGATGGGTTTACAAATGTTTTGACCCAAACGAACCAAGAGCTCGTTTGACTTTGTCCAGTATTTTTTGGGTAAAAGCTTCATCAATTCAAATTCTGTTTGCTCTGGAGTCTGTGTCTTGACCCACCCCGCCCTGTTGGAAATCCTGTGCACATGGGTATCGACAACAACAGAGGGGATGTTGTAACCAAGAGAAAGCACGAGGTTTGCTGTCTTTCTACCCACACCTTTTATGCGTAGTAACTCGTCCAAAGAGTCGGGTACCTTCCCACCGTATTGAGACGTGATAAAAATAGCCATCTGGACGAGTCTTTGGGACTTGGTTTTATAGAAACCCGCCGGAAATATTACCTTGGCAACCTCATCAGGATCAGCAAGTGACAGTGATCTGACATCGGGCCATTTTGAAAAAAGCCTCTCGGTTGCAGGATATGTGACATTGTCTTGTGTTCTGTGGGAAATTATCGCAGAAACCAGTATTCTCCAGGGATCACGCTTGTTGAAGTCTGCAAATTCAAACCCTCCCCAGAACCTGGCAAGTTCCTCAATGGCCCTGGTTGCTGTTTCGGAAGGGGTCATTGCGCAAGTGCCCTGACTATTTTTTCTCCTTCGCCATCAAGCACTGTTCTCAAGTCAAAAATGACAAGATCATCTTCAATTCTTGCCACAATCGGAGTTTTAGAATTTCTCAACTTTTGCAGCAATAATTGTGGGGTCTCCTTTGGTTTTATGGCCACCGCGTAAGAGTCAAAATTGATGTCTGGCAGTGAGCCGCCGCCCATATATCCTTCAACTTTCTTTACGAAGGATTTAATCGCAGGATTTGCCTTGTTGATTTCCTCAGAGAGAGCTTTTGCCCTTGCTTCCAGCTCCTCAGGCATCATGGATATCATTCTCATGACAGGATTCAGCTTCATGACTTCCCTGTCCGGCAACAGCCATGTCCTCAATGCTTCTTCGAGCATGCACATGTGGGCCTTCGCAAGCCTCAGGCTCCTCATCAGTGGGATTTTGCCACAGGCACCAGCGATTTTTTCACTTCCAACAATAAAACCCGCTTGCGTTCCGCCAAGTATCTTGTCTCCCGAGAAAAGTATTGCATCTGCGCCATCACCCAATGCCGAGAGGCAGTCAGGCTCCTCCCTGAAGTTGGGATGATCAATCTTGCGCAAGAGGCCTGAGCCAACATCATAAACAAATGGAACATCCTTCTCCTTTGCCAGGGCAGACAGCTCGGCGGTTGAAGGAGAAGACACAAACCCTCTTATTGCATAATTCGAAGGGTGGACTTTGAGGATAAGTCCAGTTTTCTCATTGATTGCTCCTGCATAGTCCTTCAGGTGCGTCCTATTTGTTGTTCCAACCTCATGAAGTACTGCTCCTGAAGCAGTCATCACCTCTGGCAATCTGAAAGAACCGCCAAGCTCGATCAGTTCACCTCTGGAAACAATTACCTCCTTGCCTTCGGCATGCGTCCTGAGAAGAAGGAGTATTGCGGCAGCATTGTTGTTGACCACAACGGCAGACTCGGCGCCAAGAAGCATCTTGATGACCGATTTTACATGGATGCCTCTTTTGCCCCTCTTCCCCTCGGCAAGGTCATATTCAAGATTGCAATAACCCTCGAGCAGGGGGGCAAGATATGGATTGGGAAGCATTGGGGCTCTTCCAAGGTTTGTATGCAAAACAATGCCGGTTGCATTTATCACCCTTATCAATGATCTGCCGATCAATGGGGAGAGTTTCTTTTTAAGGGTGGATTCAACAAGTTTTTTGACCTGTGGCTCATCCAGTGCCTCGCCACCGGCAATCTTGTCCCTGACAGAATCGAGGGCCTCCCTGACAAGGCTGGAGGTTATCCTCTGGTCAAAATGGCCATATTCCTTTTTGAAGTCATCACTCTCTAATATTGAAGAAACCTGGGGAATCAGCCTAAAAAGTTCTTTCATCCGGACCTCCCTTTGCGTTTTCTAGCAAAAGTTGAGTTTCTGATCTATGCCAACTCTCATGAAACGGCCTGTTCCTTTTGCGATCAGGCTGCCGTCCTGGTCGGTTATACTGGCTGATGCTTCAATCAGCCTCCCTTTCAGGCCATCAATCTTTCCATGGACAATAAATGGCTTGTCAACAAGCATCGGTTTCACAAATCTTACAGTCATTTCAGCCGTTACAACCGAACCGCCATCCAGCCTGAAAATGGCATGGGACATTGCCTCGTCTATAATGGTGGACACTATGCCACCGTGCACAATGTTGTCCCAACCCTCAAGGTCCTTGTCTGGAACAAACCTTGCCTCCACATGGTCATCAATCAATGCAAATTTAAGCTTCAGACCCCTCTGGTTGGAAGTTCCACAAGCAAAACAGTTCGAATCAGTGCCTTTGTATTCGGGTTCCATCAACACTCCATCAGTTCTTTGTATATACAGCGATCATATATCACTTCCATGCCATTTTCTTCAAGAATCTTGAATGAGTCGGGAGCATATATCCCAAGCTGAAACCAGACCACTCCTGGTTTGACGGCAATAAAATCATCCACCATTCCAGGTATTGCTTCCGATCTCCTGAAAACATCAATTATATCTATTTTTTCCTTTATATCCGAAAGCCGGGCCAGAAATTTGACGCCAGAAATTTCTTCGCCAGCATATTTCGGGTTGACAGGATAAACGCTAAGTCCTCTGGCAATAAGGTACTTGGTTATGGGAAAACTTGGAGAGCATTCGTCAAGCGAGGCGCCAACGACCGCAATGATCCTTGCCTTGCCAAGAATGTCCCTGATTTTATCCATCTCGGTCGAGTATAGCCTTAATACGTGGTTGGTCAACGAACCTTGAAAAATGGCCAACCTGGTCTATTTTTGGCAGTGATGGAAATTCTTGGTCGCATAAAAGGGCCGGGTGACCTCAAGAAATTGAGGACCAGAGACCTTGGCAAGCTTGCTTGCGAAATAAGGGAAGCAATTGTCGACGCCGTTTCAAAAAATGGCGGCCATCTGGCATCCAACCTCGGGATCGTGGAGTTGACAATCGCCCTTCACAGGATTTTTGATTCCCCCAAAGACAGGATAATCTTTGACGTTGGCCACCAGTGCTACGCCCACAAAATAATAACCGGAAGGCTTGACAGGTTTGGCAGCATAAGAAAAAAGGGTGGCCTTTCAGGGTTTCCAAACCCTGATGAATCCAAGCACGATTTCTACAAAACAGGGCACGCGTCAACAGCCGTATCCCTCGCAGCCGGAGAAGCAATCGCAAGGGACCTCAAAGGTGAAAAACACTCGGTAATTGCAATTGTTGGTGACGGGTCACTGACCGGTGGCGAATGTTTTGAGGCGCTCAACCATATAGGCCAGATGGACACTGATGTCCTTGTCATCCTCAATGACAACCAGATGTCAATCTCGCCCTCGGTTGGCGCCCTCTCCCTGCTCACAAGCAAACTCAGGGCGGCAATCTTCTATCGGAGATTCAGCCACTATGTCGGCAAGGGTTTTTCAAGAATGGGACGCTTTGGCGAATGGGCCGTCGGCATGGGCTTCAGGATAAAGGGTGCCCTCAAGAGATTTCTTATGGCCGACCAGTATTTTGAACAGCTCGGATTCAGATACCTTGGCCCGGTTGACGGACACGACATACCACTCCTGCTGGCCTTTCTTGGCAGGATAAAACACATGAAGGGCCCGGTGCTCCTCCACGTTGTCACAAAGAAGGGCAAGGGCTGTTCATTCGCAGAATCGAAACCAACCGAATACCACGGCACGGCACCATTTAAACCGGCAAACGGCGAAACGGCAAACGGAAAACCCACATATTCGAAGGTTTTTGGGGAGTGCATGGTCGAGGCCGCCAGAAAAGACAAATCGATTGTGGCAATAACTGCCGCAATGTCGGACGGAACCGGTCTTGCAGAATTCCAGAAAATGTTCCCAGACAGGCTTTTTGATGTGGGGATAGCCGAACAGCACGCTGTATCCCTGGCTTCAGCCTTTGCCAGGAACGGGCTGAAACCTGTTGTGGCGATATACAGCACCTTCCTGCAGAGGGCCTACGACCAGATAATCCATGATGTGGCGCTCATGAACCTGCCGGTCGTTTTTGCAATCGACAGGGCAGGTCTCGTTCCGGATGATGGCCCGACACACCAGGGTATTTTTGATCTGGCATACCTTTCACTGGTCCCAAACATTACTGTCATGGCACCATCCTGTGCCGAGGAATTGTGCCAGATGCTAGAAATTGCTTTCTCATCAAAGGGCCCTTCGGCCATCAGGTACCCAAAAGATGCCGCCTTGAAGACCAATTGTGAAGGTGTGGCTTTCGGAAAAGCTGAACTCATAAAGAATGGCAACGATGTCCTTCTTGCGTATATTGGCACTTTCAGGCAAGAAACAGCCACCATCTCCGAGATGCTCGAAAAAGATGGTTTATCATGTGCTGTTTTAAACATGAGGTTTGCCAGTCCTCTTGACACAGACTCTGTGTCGAAGCATGCAAAAGGCAAAAAAGCTGTATTTTTCATTGAAGAAGGTGTCGCTGGTGGTGGAACAGGACAAAGATTAATGGAACATATACCATCATTGCGCATAATCGGCATCCCAAACACATTTCCAGAAAATGGCTCCAGAAAAGAATTGCTTGAGTCACAAAAACTTGACGCAACCTCAATCTACGAAAAAATCAAAGCATCCCTTTCAAAATAGTCTTGTCCCCTATCAAGAAAAAATGTCCCGGACAAATTTTATTGGTTACAAAAATCCAAAACCTTATAATCATATTTACAGGTTACTTGAAAATTAACATTGAGGATATATTATATGGTTCGTGATAGAAGACACGAAACCAGTAATGACAGTTGGAGCAGTGGCCGATGTTCTTGGCGTCTGTGAACAGACCCTCAGGCTTTGGGAACAAAAAGGGCTCATAACCCCAAACAGGGTCAATGGAAGAAGGCTTTATTCTGCCAGAGACCTTGAGCGCCTCGAACTCGTCAGGTTTCTCATCAATGAAAAAAAGATGAACATCCCTGGTGTAAAAAAGTTTCTGGAGATATTTGACAACTGCAAACAAAAAAACTGCGAAGATGTTGATGAGTGCCTCAAACTGCGGGACAAGGAGGAAAAATGAACTCCATTTATCTTGACCATTCGGCCACAACACCGCTTGACGGTGAAGTCCTGAAGAAGATGATGCCCTATTTTTCAGAGATCTTTGCCAATGCTTCCTCAATGCACTCACAGGGGCAAAAAGCGGCTGAGGCGATAGAAGAGGCAAGGCTGCAAGTAGCCGGGCTTATCAATGCAAGCCCAAGCGAGATAATCTTTACCTCTGGAGGCACCGAATCCGACAACCTGGCGATCAGGGGTCTATTTTTAAGACTCTGCCCTGAGAAAAACGAAATAATAACATCTGCAATCGAGCATCATGCAGTTTTGCACACGGTTCAGGACCTTGAAAAACACTATGGCGCAAAAGCGATATACCTCCCTGTCGATGGAAAGGGCAGGGTCAACCCGGCAGATGTCGAAAAGGCGATAACCAGCAAAACATCCCTGGTTTCAATCATGATGGCAAACAACGAAGTTGGGACAATCGAACCGATTGAGGAGATTGCCAGAATATGCAAACTCAGGGGCGTTGCATTCCACACGGATGCCGTGCAGGCAATAGGAAAAATCCCTGTTGACGTCAAAGCGCTTGGCGTTGACCTGCTCTCGATGTCAGCCCACAAATTCTATGGCCCAAAAGGCGTTGGCGCCCTGTATGTCAAAAAAGGTATCAGACTAAATCCGGTCATGACCGGTGGTTCTCACGAAAGAAGTCTTCGTTCCGGAACATACAACACCCCCGGAATTGTGGGGATGGGGTGGGCAACAAAAATTGCAAAAGACAAACTCTCCTGGCACATGGAATACACTGCAATGCTTCGGGATGCTCTCCAGAAAAGAATTTTTGATGAAATACCGGACGTCTTTGTAAATGGTGACGAGGAAAACAGATTGCCCCAGCTACTCAACATCAGCATCAAGTTCGCAGAAGGCGAATCAATGCTGATGTTTCTTGATATGGATGGCAACATACAGGCCTCCTCCGGTTCGGCATGCACATCAAAATCACTTGCCGCGTCACATGTGCTCAATGCCATGTGCATCCCGCACGAATTTATCAATGGATCAATAAGATTTTCATTTGGAAAAGACAACACGATGGATCATGTGGACAAGGTCATGGCGATCTTCCCGCAGATTGTAAAAAAACTAAGAGAAATGTCGGCAATTGGCCCCGACAAACCAGCGAGGTGATTCATGTATTCAGAGAAGGTTATCGAGCATTTTAGAAACCCGAGAAATGTTGGAGTGATTGAGGACGCAGACGGCGTGGGCGAAGTCGGAAACCCGGTCTGCGGCGACATGATGACGTTCTACGTCAAGGTGAAGGACGGCATCATAACCGACATCAAGTTCAAAACGTTTGGATGCGGAGCGGCAATAGCTGTTTCGTCAATGATTTCTGAACTGGTCAAGGGAAAGAACGTTGATGAGGCACTCTCCATCTCCAGTAAAGCTGTAGTGGAAGCGCTTGGTGGTTTGCCATCAAACAAGATCCATTGCTCAAATCTTGGCGCAGTCGCGCTTGCAAGGGCAATAAACGACTACAAGAGGAGAAATGGGCTTCCATACGAGAACATCCCTGAACCAGAGGATGTTGAAGAGGGCTAGAAAATAAAAATGGTGCCCAGGGACGGACTTGAACCGCCGACACGAGGATTTTCAGTCCACTGCTCTACCAACTGAGCTACCTAGGCACCTCGCTTGATAAATTTATATACATAGGCGCTTTTGTCAAGAAAGTAAACCGGCGGTCGTTGATTCAAAATAAATCTATTTTGTGAAACAGGAGGGTTTTATGGCTTGGAGATTGCTAGATTTTGGCGGTCTGGACGGATGGACAATCCAGAGCATCTACGAGGCGGTGGCAAAAGAGGTCGGAAAGGGCAATTCGCCAAACACACTGATTAACTGCCACCCGGCAACACCTTATGTTTGCATCGGTGTCCACCAGTTGCTGGAAAAAGAGGTTGAAGAAGATTTCTGCAAAAAGAACAATGTTCCCATTGTCAGAAGACAGGCGGGTGGCGGTGCAGTTTTCCTCGACCCATACCAGTTCTTCTACCACATCATCGTTAAAAATGATGATCCACTCGTCATGGGCGATCCTGTCACTGTTTCAGAGAGACTTCTCAAACCAACGGTTTCTACATACAAGGCTTTTGGTTGTGATGCATCATTCAAGCCGGTGAATGACGTAATCATAGGCCACAGGAAGGCCTCTGGGAACGCCCTGGCAAACATGCACGGCGCCTCGTTTGTGATTGGAAATGTAATCATGGATGCAGATGTTGAAATGATGGCCCAGGTGCTAAAAGTCCCGTCCGAGAAATTCAGGGACAAGATAATTGAAAACGTCAGGGAACACATGACTTCGCTGAAGAGAGAGCTTGGAAAAGATTTCACCTACGGGGAAGTCCAGAAAAAATATCTTCCAGCCTTTGAATCCGAACTGGGCGTCAAGCTCGAAAAGGGCGAGATGACCGAAGCGGAAAAGAAAAATCTGGAAGAGATCTTCGCCACAACAAAAACAGATGAATGGCTCCACCGCAGGACAAGGGGCCACGAAAAACTCATGGACATGTCCGGCAAGAGGACAAAGATCATGGCCGGGCTGATCATCGCCGAGGCTAACCTCAAGTCTGACAAGCTGATCAGGACCACCCTTTCAATCAAGGACAATTATATTGACGACATCGTCATTTCTGGCGATTTCTTCATGATGCCTTCAGACTCACTTCCAAACCTTGAAAACGCGCTCAAGGGCAAAAAAGTGGACAGGGAAGAGCTTCTGACTGCTGTAAATGGTTTCTTTGCCGCAGGGTCAAAAGTGTTTGGAATCAAGCCGGAGGACATTGTTGAGGTCATCTTCAAGGCCAGGGACAATTCTGTCGGCGTTGTAGGGTAACCTACAGCCAACTAATTCAAGATAAACTGGTGGCAACTAAAGTTGCCACCAGTTTTTTATTTACCCATAAAACTTAAAAAAATTACCATTTCTTATATTTTATCCAACAATCTTCAGTCGGTTAAATCCTTTTACACACCCGCCTTGACTCAAAATCTCCATTGTGATATATGACTGAATAGTCAGTCACTGACTGATGGTTCAGTCATAAGGAGACGAGATGGACAGAAAAGGCGAGTTAATGGAAGCGGCGGTCGCGGTTATTTCAGAAAAAGGTTTTGCCAAAACCAGGATTGCAGACATCGTTGCCCAGGCCGGAGTAGCGCAGGGGACTTTCTACCTCTACTTTGAGAGCAAGGAAGCGCTGATGGTGGATATGGCAAAAGAGCTCATCGAAAGAATGCAATACAGCTTCCAGTATGACCTTGCCGGGCAAAAAACAATCTCACAAAAAGAGTTTATCGAGAAGTTATATGAAATATTCCATGGTTTCACAGGAATCGTGCGCGAGAACGCCCAGACAATAAGGATCCTCGCAAATGAGGCCAAAAACAATGCAGACCTCCACAGGTTCCAGGTAATGGTGCTGGGGCGGGTAAGCAACTATCTTACCGAGCTCCTGAATTTGGGGAAAAAATCGGGCATCCTGAGGGAAAACGACTACAAATCAATTATCAGTATGGCTTTGATGGCCATTCTGCAATTTTTCACTTCCACTGCCAATTATGAGTTCCCGATGGACAATGCTATCGATGAATTCATTGATATTTGCCTTTACGGCCTTCTGAAGGAGAAGAATGCTTGAAAAGACTGGAACTTGGATCGTAAAGAACAGGATTGGCATTGCAATCTCTTTCCTTGGCATCCTTCTGCTTTCTGCCATAGGGATTGGCAAGCTCTCAATCAATTATGATTTTTACTCATACCTTCCCCAGGACATCAATTCTGTCATTGGTCAAAAAATATTGCAGGAGGATTTTGGTTTTTCGGACAACATCTACGTGGTGCTTTCCGGGAAAACAGTCAATGAGACCAAGGAGATCATCGACAGGCTAAACAAAATGCCGGATGTTGCAGAAACCTTCTGGTATTCAGATCTTGAGGATGTGAAAATACCGGAGGATTTTGCCTCAAAAGAGGCCAGAGACCAGTTCCTTTCAGGCGAGGACACGCTCATACAAATCACGCTGGCACCAACTGGAAGAAAAGCATCACAACAGGCCGAGGCGATAAAGGCAGAGCTTGGCGTTGAAGCGAGAGTCGTTGGTGATTTTCTGTACAATCAGGAAGTCGAAAGGCTTTCCAACTCGGCCAAAAGCTCGATGCTCGTAATTGCTGTCATAGCAATCCTCCTGGTGCTTGTCCTGGCACTGACCCAGCCAGCATACTCGATACTCTTCCTTGTTTCTGCGGGAATCGCCATACTCATAAATTTTGGCCTGACCGGATTTTTCAGGGGACAGATGAGTTTTATGACATCATCGGTTGCCGCTGCACTCCAGCTTGCGGTAACAATGGATTATGCAATATTTCTACTGCACCGATACGAGGAGGAAAAGAAAACACTTCCCTCACTGGAAGCAATGGCAAAATCAATTGCAAAAACCGCCACAGCTGTCCTTTCCTCTGGATTGACCACAATGGCTGGTTTCCTGGCACTCCTTTTCATGAGCATGAAAATGGGCGGTGACATGGGAATAGTCATGGCCCAGGGCGTTTTTGTGGGCTTCGTAGTGACGCTTACCATACTGCCCGCCCTTATATTGATAATTGAAAAACCGCTTAATGCCCTAAAACATAAAAACCTTTTTCCAAACATGGAAAAACTTGGCAATTTCGTTGTAAGAAACAAAGGGATAATAGCGCTCATCTTTTTGGTGCTTGCAGTGCCAGCTTATATAGGTTCCAACATGCAACCTGTCACTTATTCCTTTGAAGAGGGAATCAAGTTTGACGAAAATATACAAAAAGACCTCGACCTGGTGATGGAAAAATTCGGCAGTGGCCACACAGTCTCGGTTGTTTTGCTTGGAATGGATGAAAACCAGCGACTGGAGATCGAGAAAAGATTGTCAAAGGTGCCTCACGTCAAGGAAATAATCGGGCCACTCTCTACCGGTTCTGCCTACGTTCCAAAATCATACGTGCCCAAGAAAGTGCTTGCGAAACTCGAGTCCGAAGGCAAGCACTTGCTGACTGTGATGCTGGATGCACCAAACAAAACCGAACTGGAAAAATCCTTTGAGGGCATAAAATCAATCGAAAAGGGATATAACGGCAACGTACTGGCAACAGGCACAGATATGATCCAGTATGACATTGAAAAAATGGGTGTATCAGACAACCTGAAAGTCAACATCGCAACCATCCTTGGGGTATTCGTAATAGTCTGGATAGCACTCAGAAAATTTAGGCCATCACTTGTTTTAATAATCGGGATAGAGGTGGCGATATGGCTCAACATAGCAATCCAGTGGTTCCTGAACACGCCACCAACATTCTACTTTGGCCCGGTTGCGCTTGGAGCAATACAACTCGGTGCAACAGTTGATTACTCAATCCTCATCGCAACAAGGTATTTTGACGAATTAAAGGAAAAATCGCCAGAAGAAGCCATGAAAATATCCATAAGAGAAGGCTCTCCCGCAATTATCACATCGGCACTCACACTTTTTGGCGCATGTGCCGCAATTTCAGCAACTTCACAGATTTCAATGGTCAAAGACCTGACAATGCTGCTAGCCAGGGGGGCATTGATTTCTGGAACCATAGTAATAACCGCAATACCTGCGCTACTTTTGATCTTCAAGGGAAAGATAAGGAGGAAAAATGCGTAAGGTCCTCTTGGTAACAATAGCTATAATGTTGGCATTTGCATTACCGGTGATGGCCGCAAGTGCCCCGGCAGCAGTAAAAAGGACCCAAACAGTCTACGCTGTGCTGGACTGGAACGGAAAACCGATTGAAGAATCTGTTGTAAACTGGCTCCGTGTCGAAGGAACAGGCAAAATGAAAATCCAGGACAAACCTGAAATTTCTGATGTAATATCGCTTGATCCAGGCATGAAACCTGAAATTGTTGGCCACGATATAACATGGGAGTTTGATTCCAAAGGGCAGAAAGATATCTTCTATACAGGCAAAACAGACAAGCCGCTGCCAATAACTTTTGATGTGGAATTGCTACTGGATGGCAAAAAGATAAAACCGGAGCAAACAATTGGTAAAAAAGGCAAAATAACCCTCTCGATGTCTTTTACAAACAAACTGCCAAAAACTGTCGATTTGAGCTGGAAAGAGGGTGACAAAACAGTCACCAAAGAAAAAACTCTCTATCAACCAATGACCGTAATGGTGCAAGCTGAAATACCAGTGGATTCCTATAGCTCTCTTGAAGCAAAGGATGCCATGTCGATGACCATTGGGAGCCGCAAAAGGATCATCTGGACGCTCCTTCCAAGTCCAGACGGAAAAGCCGTGCTCGAATATTCAAGTGATTCGGTGACGTTGCCATCTGTCCAGATATCTATCCTGCCAAGAATTCCTGACATCACGATACCCAACATCGACCCTGCAATCCAGGACCTTCTGGCATCTGTTGCTGATAACACCGACCTTCTCGACATGGCTGGAACAGAGATAAACCTCGATCCAGATAAAATATTGTCCCAGCTTGTATCCCTTCAGTCTCTCCTTGATGCCTCAAAACAGGCGATCGACGACTCAAAAAAACAGGTTTCTGACCTGACAAAGTCTTTCTCTGATCTCGAAAAGGGGCTCAAAGAGCTTGCCAGCGGAGCAGACAACCTTTCCCAGCTGAGCAAGGGTCACAAGCAGGTCGTTGAGACAATGAAGCAGGGGCTTGATTCCAATACCAGCGGCCTGACAGAGAGTATTTCCGTGCTCCAGAACTCAGCAAATTCTGCAAGCAAATCCTCCAGGGAGCTGTTTGTTTCAAGAACCACACTTGACGACACTCTGTCATCACTTTCAAAGCTAAAATCCCAAACCAGCGACAGGGATCTTCTGGACAAACTTTCAGAAATAGAGGCTTCGCTAAAGATTGTCGGCCAAAAAATCGATTCTGCAAAACAGGAGTCCGACAAGGCATCACAAAATCTAAAAGTGCTGATGGATGGTGGAACCATCGGAGGCAAGGACATACCGTCAATATCTTCCATGCCGGAAAGCCTCAAATTGCTCGACCAGACACTAACCGCCCTCATCTCCGGGGGAGAGGTCATGAGCGTCCAGATGCCAGGAATAAACACAACCATTGACGGGCTTAACGCAATATCTTCTGGCCTGAACACAATAATCAAGGGTGGGGATGTCGGCGGGACAAAAACACCGCCACTTTCTGAAATACCGGCCCTGATAACAAAAAACCTCTCACAGTTTGATGTTCTGGTTTCAGGCGGAACATTCCATGGAGTCAAGGTGCCAAGCCAGAAAGAAATCCTCTCAATGATTGGCGATTTCAGGAAAATGGCCGAAGATTTTGGCCCACAATCAGACAGATTGCTGGAACTTGGAAAAAAGTTACAGCAGGCCATTGAACGCAATGGCGGGAAAGAGAAAGTCCAGAAGGCGATGGACGAATCAAAACAGCTCCTGTTCGGTGGCCAGGCGGAACTGGACAAGATGAAGGAGATGGAGCAGAACTACAAATCATTTGTGGGCGAAACACCAGGCGCCGAGAGCTCTGTCCTTTTTGTCGCAAAACTGAACGAGGTCACAATTGAAAAAGCCAAAGAAAACAATGTAAAAGCGCAAAACACCACTCCATTCTATGAAGATATAAATAAATATAAGTATTACATACTTATTGCTGCTATTGCTATCATAATAGCATCAATATTTATCAATATGGCATATAAGAGGAAACATAAAGAGCAAAGTTGATACAATATATCAAATATTATCATATTATGAGATAAGATATCTAATAATGCTTCAAAACATAAAGCGACCTCTTCAAATTTGCAAGGAGGCCGCTTTTTAATATCGTGTTTATCTAGAACACATAATCATCCGGCGGGGTATAGGTGATCCTTATATGCTTTGTCTCGTGGTACCACTCGACGTTGGCGCCAAACGCCTGGGAAATAAACCTGATTGGCACAAGAGTTCCGCCTTCTTCAATCGAAGGTGCAACGTCAAGGCTGACCATCTTGCCATTTACAATTGCCTCTTTTTTGCCTATCCAGAGGATTATCGTGTCATCAAAGCGGTTTATGGTAACTTTTTTTGTGGTTGCTTCCCACTGCACCTTGCACCCGAAGGATTCTGATACAAATCTTATTGGAACAAGCGTTCTCTCATTTCTTATGCGTGGTGCCTGGTCTAGATCGACTTTTATCGAGCCAATGCTTGCCCTCTTCACGCCAACATCAAGCTCCAGCACAATGCTTGGCTGGGTCTCCACCCTGGCCTCGACGCGGACATCCTGGCATATCTTTCCCTGGGCCGAAATGGTCATGTAGCCAAGGACTGAGGAAACACCGGGGAGTTCCGAAGCCGCTATGGTGGCTATTCCGGTGACCTCTCCGCCCTTCGTTTTGAACGTGGCCGGCGATACCCTCAACCATCTCTTGTCGGTTTTGATTACACCAGATATTTCCTTGTCAGTATCAAAGGTGAGTGTGAAATCGATTGACACCTCCCTGCCTCTCGGAATAAAACCAAAATCAAGCGCTATAGGGTCAACTTTGATGCAGGGTGGCGGGGTTCCAGGCAATTCCTCTTCAGGCACAATGACCTTTATGACTGATTTGAGGGTCTTTCCGATTATGTTTACAGAAACAACAACTTCACTGGGCCCTTTTGGCAATTTTGCCGGGTCAACAGTGGCAACGATGTCCATTCCATTGTTCCCGCCGATTGTTCCCGAGTCAGGGAAAACCGCGCAAGCCTCGGATGAGCCTCTGGCAATAAAATCGGCCAGTTCACCATTTTTTTGTGTGAGTCTGAGCTTGAAATTCGTCTTTCCAGTTATCTTCCCGTGATCAATCAATGCGGGATCAAGCAGAACTTCCACTTCCGGTCGCGGCAGCTTGACTTCAAGGGTATCAGAAACAATCAGCGGCTCATAAGTCACATCACTCTCGGCCGTTGCGCTAGCATCGATTAGCGTGAGACCATGTTTTCCTGGAACAAGGGGCTCAACCTCTAGCTCCAGAATCATGCCCTTCCCGCTTGCGGGATATGCTGGGCCAATCTCAAAAACAACCTCTCCATCGCTCTCACGGGCCGTCGTCTCAGGATTGGAACCATCATGGGAGAAGAACTGGCCTGGCTCGTATCCTGTATACTTGATGCTTGACTGGTCAAAAGCAAATGCGAATTTGAGCCCGGTTATGTTTTGTGCGTCCTCAATGAGTATGGGTATTTTCACCTTCTGCCCGACAAATGCTGACTGGGGGCAATCAATTTTAAGAATGGGCGTCTTTGGTTCGGGATCAACAACCACCTCGCCACCACCGCCACCTTCGCCCTTTGGGCCAAGGCAAACAACTTCACCTGTTGAACAGGAAATGATTATTCTGTCCCAAAAAACCAGCGGTTGTGCTGTTGGAATTGCTCCTAAAACAATTTTTTCAACAAACTTGCCATTTTCAGAATCCAGGATAGTGACGCTGCCATCCTCACACCCAAAAACCACCTTGCCGGATGCGACAACAGGCGAACAGGTTACTCTCGAGGAAGCATTATATTCCCAGTCCTGGTTGCCATTCGCGCCATTAAGACAATATAATTTGCCTGAATCAGTCCCAAAGAAAACATTTATTCCATCGGTGCACGGCATGGTTGTTACTTTGCCGATATCATCTCTTGTCCAGGAAATTTTCAAATCCTTATATTCAAATGCAAGATGCAAACTTGAAATACCCGCTGAACTTGGAATCAGGAGATGGTTGTCAAAGATCATTGGAGCAGCAGATGGAGACGAACCAATTTCCCATTTCCATTCAATGTTTCCATTCGAATCGTTCACCGCATAAAGGTTGTTGTCATCAGCAAGAACATATATCAAACCGCCGTAAGCAACCGGGGCAATCTGGATGTCAGAGGCTATTGCCGCAGTCCAGTTTGTGTTTCCTGTATATGCATCGACACAGACAAGATTGTTTTTTGAACCTGTTGTTCCAAAAATCACCATAGTTGCGTTATCAACGCCGGACGATCTTGAACCCTTGCCTTCGATGAGTGTTGAATAAACTTCGGAACCGCTTAAATCTCTTCCATATATGTGTCCATCAGTGCAGGCACCAATTATCCTTCCACCAGACAAAACAGGGGTTTGGGGCATGCCTTTGGCAAAATCATGCCTGAAAACCACTCTTCCATCTTGTGGATCAAGACAGAAAAAAGCTCCTGAATCGTCAATTCTTGTGCCACAAGAAAGATATATCTTGCTGCCATCAGTAAGCGGGGCGCTATAAGTCGGGATTCCCAGTGATTTTCTCCATGTCTGTTCCAGGGGTGATTGCGGAATGGCAGAAGCCTCCCCTTCATGAAGGGGGTTTCCACCCAGCATCGGCCAGTGAAGTATCTGGGCCATGGCGACAAAGGGTGCCAGGCTTAAAAACAGCGCCAAAAACAAGGCAATTTTTTTCATCAAAATCCTCCATTGGCAATACACTTAGCTTCAGTCAATGGTTTAACTGTTGACATGCATACCATGAAGGCTAAAATTTATCTGCCGTATCAAATTTTCGTTGGGGAGTCGCCAAGCGGTAAGGCATCAGCCTTTGGAGCTGACACTCGCAGGTTCGAATCCTGCCTCCCCAGCCAAAAATGGAGACATATGGAAATCTCAGCACTCATTCTTGCGGCAGGCGCCGGAGTCAGGATGAAATCCAAGACACCCAAGGTGTTACATCAAATCCTTGGAAGACCAATGATATCCTATGTGCTCGATTGCGTCAGGTCGCTTGGCATAGAAAAAATTGGCGTGGTGGTAGGGGTTGGAGCAAAAGAGGTAATGGAGGAACTTGGAGATTCGTATTCCTACATTCCCCAGCCATCCCAGCTCGGAACAGGTGACGCTGTCATAAAAGCCAGAACAACCTTTGAAGGTCAAAGTGGTTATTTGTTTGTTCTGTGCGGCGATACGCCACTTCTTAGGCCAGCAACCTTAAAATCAATGATAGACCTGGCCGAGGCCGAGAAACCATCCTGTGTAATGCTCACCGCAAAGGTCCCGGACCCAACCGGATACGGAAGGATAATCAGGGACAACTGGGGCGCCATAAAAGACATAGTCGAGGAAAGGGATGCCAAACCTGAAGAAAAGATGATAGCCGAAGTAAATGCAGGCGTTTATCTTTTCAAGATGGAAGATCTCTGGCCAGCCCTCGACAAAATCACGCCAGATAACGACCAGAAAGAATATTATCTGACCGATGTTATAGAAATCCTCTTCCAGCAGGAAAAAACAACCGTAAGCGTCAGATCCACCGACCTTGACGAATACAGGGGAATCAATGATAGATGGCAGCTTGCGGAAATCACAGGCAATCTTTTAATCAAAAGGTTAAAAGATTTAGCAATGTCTGGGGTAACCATAATTGATCCCGGCTCAACATACATTGAGGCAAGCGTAGATATAGCACCAGACGTAATAATCTACCCCCAGACCTACCTCGCTGGGAAAATGAGCATCGGTGAAGGCTGCGAAATTGGCCCGTTTGTTTTTCTGAACGGCAAGAAAGACGGCATAACAATAGGTGACAATGTCAAAGTAGGGCCTTTCGTAAGGATGCGCCCGCTTGTCGAAGTTGAGGACAGCGCAACAATAGGTTGCTTCATTGATCTCAAAAAGTCAAAAATAGGCAAAGGATCAAAGGTCCCACACCTTACCTATCTGGGTGACTGTGAAGTCGGCGAAAAAACAAACATTGGCGCCGGAACAATAACTTGCAATTATGACGGCACAAACAAATCCAAAACAAAGATCGGCAACAATGTTTTTATCGGCTCGGACACAATGCTGGTGGCACCAGTTGAAATAGGTGATGGTGCATACACCGGCGCCGGTTCTGTAATCACAAAAAATGTCCCTGAAGATTCACTTGCAATTGAAAGAAGCCCAATGGTCATAAAAGAGGGCTGGGCCAAAAAGAAAAAAGAGCAAAATGGAGGGGGAAAATGATAAAAATATTCTCTGGTTCTGCCAATCAGATGCTTGCCAACGAAGTTTGTGAACATGTTGATGTTCCTCTTTCCAAGATGAACATAATGAAATTTGCAGATGGTGAAACAAAGTGCTGGCCAGGAGAGAATGTCAGGGGTTACGATGTTTTCGTCATCCAGCCGACAAATCCGCCAGCCGACAACCTGATGGAGCTGCTGATAATGATTGATGCTCTGAAGAGGGCCTCGGCAAACTCAGTCAATGTAATCATTCCCTACTACGGTTATGCAAGACAGGACAGGAAATCCCAGGCCAGAGAGCCAATAACAGCCAAACTGGTAGCTGACATACTGACAGTCGCGGGTGCCACAAGGACAATGACCATTGATTTGCATGCTAACCAGATTCAGGGTTTTTTTGATATTCCATTTGACAATCTCACTGCAATGATGATTTTTAAAGATTATTTTGAAAGCATCGGGATCAAAAACCCCGTTGCAGTTTCAGATATTGGTGGCGTTACCAGGGCAAATATTTTTGCAAACAGTATGAGCGGCACAGTCGCAGTGTTTGCAAAAACACGCCCAAAACCAGATGTTGTTGAATCACTCTACTTTATCGGCGATGTAAAAGACAAAGATGTAATATTTGTTGATGACATTGTCCAGACAGGTGGCACCATGGTAACGGCGGCCTACGAGGCTCATAAAAATGGCGCAAAAAGAATTTTCGCCTGTGCAACACACGGCCTTCTTGGCGGCAATGCCGTAGAGAAAATAAACCAGTCGCCAATAATAGAGCTTGTAATAACCAACACCATTGCCATCCCGCAGGAAAAACGGGCAGGAAAAATTAAGGTCCTCTCCGTTGCACCCTTGATTGCCGAGGCAATTATCCGTATAAGAGACCATCGTTCGATTTCGGAACTGTTCAATGTTCCGGTGGGCGAACGAAGAATCCCAGGACTATAAGAAGGAGTAAGACATGCAGAGAGTATCACTTAAAGCTGAGGAAAGAGGAGACACCAAGGGCCACAATGCACAGCTCAGGGCCCAGGGAACCATCCCAGCCGTGATTTATGGTAAAGGCATGCAAGGCTCCAAGCCCGTCCAGGTAAACGAGAAAGAATTTGTTCTTCTCTCGAGGAAAGGGCTTTCGACGCTTTTGTTTGACCTAGACATAAACGGCACAAAGAGGACCGCCCTTGTGAAGGAGTGCCAGATGCACGTAATCACAAGAAGGGTCCAGCACATTGACTTCTACACCGTAAAACTCGATGAACCAATCGAAGTCACACTGCCAGTAAGACTCATTGGCGATGCAAAGGGTGTAAAAGTCGGCGGAAGACTTGAGCAGAGGCTTTACAAGATAAAGGTCCAAGCACTTCCAGAAAAGATACCAAACGAAATCGTGGTTGATGTAACAGAATTCGATCTTGGAACCCTGCTCCACGTCAGAAGCCTGACGGCACCTGAAGGAATGGTCTTTACCACCTCACCAGATGCAATGATCCTTACAATCAAGGCTCCGAAGGCCGCAGCAGAAGCAGAGACACCAGCTGCCGGCGAAACAACACCAGCAGCAGCACCAGCCACAACCCCTCAACAGTGAAATGATCTGGAAACTCAACGGAGATTTTCTGGCCATCAGGCTTGATCCGGGCGATGATTTGCTTGAATGTGTAGGAGAGGCTGTAAATTCTTCCGGCATTGGTTCAGGGTTCATTACATCATGTGTCGGGGCCCTGAAAAAAGCCAGGTTCACTTCGATCCTTTCAACTCCCGAGGGCTTCAAATACGCCCCGATGAGGGAAGTTGAGGGAGCAGTCGAGCTTCTTCTCGCATCGGGAAACATCGAGCCAAAAGAGGCTGGTGGAACAAAGGTTCACATTCATGCAATGCTTTGCATTGATGACCACGAGTTCACCGGAGGCCACCTGGACGATCACGGCAACATCATTGGTGTCACCGCCGAGATACTGGTCGCAAAATTCCCTGGAATCATCAGGGAAACCCCCAAAGGGCCTTCTGCGCCAATAAAATTCAACTAGCCTTAAACCATTAAAAAAGGCGCCCATGAAGGGCGCCTTTTTTAATTTATGTGCCTACCTTATGGGCGGGACCCTCTTGTTTACTGGCCCAAGCTGGGAGCAAAGGCTGGAAAGACTGACAAGGGCAGACATGAAAGCACCCTGGCCCTCTTTGTAGAAACCCCTGTCCCTGCTGTAAACTGGGGGGACAAAGCTCTGGTAGTACAACTGGGCATCGTAAGCCGGCTCAGCACAGCCATATACCAGACCAGATTCTGATATTTGCGGCCACATCGAATCCCAGGCACCAATCACATGATACATCGAACCATTGAGCGCGCTTTCTCTTGCAACCTTCTTCTTATCTGGCAAAACGGCCATTGTTGCAGGTTCATCTTCATCAAAACATGCTTCCGATGGTTTTCCTTCACCAGTTCTTCGGGACAATTTATCACCCTGCCATTTTGAAATTTCACCAATCAACATGGCATTAGCCACAGTATCATAATCGGATACTTGACCGGAAAGATCATCCATCCACAAACCGCTTTGTTGCTGCCTCATGACTATCTGGTCACCCAATGGTTCTTTTGTGATCAATTCTGAAATCTGTCTATAAAGGTCTTTATCTTCGCCAAGTATCAATGAGGCCTCGAGAATCGATCCCAAAGCAAAAGCATTACCCCTCACCCAGTTTATTGGATTGACATTGAATCTGGCAGAACTTGTATTGGCCACTGTAAAGTGCCTGAAAAGTCCCTTTTCGTCAGCCAGGTGCTTCTTGTGGGCCTCATACTGGCCAAGCGCAAATTTTGCGTAATCCCCTCCAAATATCTTCTGCGCATGGCATAAAAGCGGAATCACGGCATAAAGCGTATCAGCCTCGATAAAGGTGGCTGTGACCTGGAGTTTTGGTGCTTTGACTTCCTTGCACAGGAGCGCCCCTTTCTCGGATATACCAAATGGTTCGGACATTACCCAGTCAGCAATTCCATTTGCCCTGTCCTTGTACTTGGAATCATTTGTGGCATCGAAAAGTTCGAAAAGGACCTCACCGCACAATGAATCAGTGATGTCGTCCCTTGGCGTGTCCTTTGCCATCCATGAATCGGCCCACGATTTCACATAGTTTATGCCTTTGCTGTCCTTCAAAAAAATCGAAGCATCAAGAACACCCTTCAAGAATATCGCATCATTCATCGAATGCCCCAGGCTGGCAACCGGAATTTTGAGGCTCGCATCAAGCATGCGTGAAAGATCCTGATCATATTTGCTTTCTTTAAATCTTCTGCATTCGGTCTCGAGGGAAAGGATGTATGCCTTCTGCTCGTCAGGAATTTCCTTCACTGGTCTGTCTACAAGTGCCTTTGTCAAAGAGCTGCCATCGCAGGCAGGCGTGGCAAACCCGAGCAATTCCCCAACTGTCGGGACAATGTCGATCTGGAAACATTCATCCTGATAAGCAAAACCTTTTTTGACATCGGGGCCGATCATTACACAATAGGTGTGCCTGCACCCTTCGCATGAATCACCATGCGATTTGAACCCATCCCTCACCCCTTCCGTATGTCTGCCATGGTCTGTGGTGATTATCAGGGTTGTCTTGTCTTTATAGTCCGGATTGAACTGTATCTGCTGCCATATTTTCCATATGAGCTCATCGGCATGGGAAATTGATTCCGTATACTTCTTGTAATCTCCCGAGTGTCCCACTGAATCAACATGGGGCAGTATTGCATAAACAAGCTTTGGTCTGGTGGTCAAAAAAAGTTCCGCGAGCTTGGAAGCAATCTCGTCATCGCCATAGCCAAGGTCATAAAACGGGGCCTCGTAGTTTCTTCCAAAACCTGGGAATGTTGAATAGTTCAGGTGCCAGCAATTGCCTTTGCCAGGCAGGACGCAGACATCCTCTGGTGGTGCTCCAAACTGGCGCCTGTAACACTCGAACATGGTTGGAGTCGAGGGTCTTATCCTGCCATTGTTCGGTTCGTATTGCCATGCACCGGTTACACACTGTGCATGCGCAGGAGCGGTATAAGTGCAGGTTTCATTGTACATCCTGGTGAAGATGGCACCATTCGGCCTGATGTCATTCCAGATATGGCTCATGTATTTTCCTTCGGAACCAAAACCATCCTCAAATCTCAATCCATCAGTGTTGATGACAATAACATTTTCTGTGACATATTTTCTGGGCTTAAAAGACGCCTGTCCAGATTCTGTGTGATGGAGGGAAAATGATACCGCGGCAACAATAACTGCTAGCGCAACAAGCATTGGCTTTTTCATTTACAGCCTCCTTTTCCATTTACTACGGAAATTGAAACACAATTGTCTGTGGAAACAAAAAAGGCCCACCAGAAAAGTGGGCCTTTGAAGAATTATTAATAAGGGCGATCATCCACACTTGCTATATCCGCAAGACTTGCAGATTACGCACCCCTCGGCAAACTCAAGCATGGCCCCACAATCAGGGCACTGGGGATTCAGGCCAAGAATATTGCCCGAAAGCGAGGTGGAGTGTCCATTTTTTGGGGGTTCTGAACCACCAAAATCGAGTGTTTCCCAGGACAAGACTCTCTCAAGGGCCTGTGAGATGGCATCTGGGCAGGAAAGAACGGCACCATTCTGGCCCCAGGTCGGGGACGGGCACCTGAGACCCCTTATTTGCCCGATGACCGCTTTTGTGTCAACGCCGGCCCTCAGGGCAAGCGAAATGAGCCTTGCTATTCCATCCGATTGCGCTGCAGCACAACCGCCTGATTTGCCCATCGTTGCAAATACTTCACAAATTCCCTTTTCATCATGATTTATTGTTACAAAGAGGTTTCCACAACCAGTTCTTATCCTGAAGGTGACGCCTTTTGTCATTTCGGGGCGTTCCCTTGGGGCAATTGACCCTGGCTCAACATTCTCGGTTTTTGCTTCCTTGTTTACTTCCTTGATGCTCAAAACCTGCTCTGACCTTGAACCATCGCGATATATGGTCACTCCCTTGCAACCAAGCTTGTATGCAAGGACAAAAACTTCTTTTACATCTTCTCTTGTGGCATTGTTTGGGAAGTTGACTGTTTTTGAAACTGCATTGTCTGTTGCCATCTGGAAAGCAGCCTGCATCCTGACATGCCAGTACGGGGAGATGTCATGGGCACAAACAAACACTCTTTTGATGTCCGGCGGGAGCTGATCAATATGGGCAATGGTGCCCTCGGAGGATATCTGTGCGAGCAATTCATCGGAGACAAGACCCCTCTTTTCAAGCTCTTGCTGGAAAATTGTATTGGTTTCAAAGAATTGTTTGCCACCCATGATGTTGCGGACATAAGAAATGGCAAAAACCGGTTCTATTCCCGAAGAGACCCCGGCTATCATGCTTATGGTTCCAGTTGGGGCAATGGTGGTTATTGTAGCATTTCTCAATGGCGGCTCGTCACCTTGCGCATATGTAGAGATATGGAAATTGGGGAAAGGACCTCTGGTTTTGGCAAGCTCTTTTGAGGCTTCTCTACCTTCCTCCTGTACAAACGCCATGATCTTGTTTGCCAAATCAACCGCTTCCTGCGAGTTATAGGATATGCCAAGCAGGAAAAGCATGTCGGCAAACCCCATCACCCCAAGGCCAATCTTGCGATTTTCACGACACATTTTTGTTATCGAATCAAGCGGATACCTGTTTACATCAATAACATTGTCGAGGAAATGTACAGATTTCTTGATGAGTTTTGCCAGCTTGTCCCAATCGATCTGCCCGTCAATCACAACAGTGGCAAGATTGATAGAGCCAAGGTTGCATGCCTCATAAGGAAGCAATGGCTGTTCACCACATGGATTTGTGGACTCTATCTCACCAAGTGTTGGCGTTGGGTTGTCCTTGTTGAGCCTGTCGAGGAAGATTATCCCCGGCTCACCATTTTTCCACGCCATGTCAACTATGAGGTCAAAAACTTCTTTTGCCCTGAGCTTCTCAACAACGATCTTGCCCCTTGGGTTTAGTAATGGATACTCTTCATCAGCATCTACCGCCCTCATGAAGTCTTCAGTAATGCCAACCGATATGTTGAAATTGCTGATTGTTTTGTCTTCAGACTTGCACTTGATGAACTCGAGGATGTCAGGATGGTCAATCCTCAGAATGCCCATGTTGGCGCCCCTGCGTGTTCCACCCTGTTTTATCGCCTCGGTGGCGGCATCAAAAACCTTCAGGAAAGAGACTGGTCCGGAGGAGACACCGTTAGTAGACTTTACGATATCATTCTTTGGTCTCAGCCTTGAGAAGGAAAATCCGGTTCCACCACCTGACTTGTGGATCATGGCAGTGTGTTTTATGGCTTCGAAGATTGATTCTATTGAATCCTCAACTGGCAAAACGAAGCACGCAGAAAGTTGGCCTAATTCTCTGCCAGCATTCATGAGCGTTGGTGAATTGGGCAAAAATTCAAGATTCACCATCATCTCAAGAAATGATTTGTAGGTTTCCTCAACCTGTTCAGGAGTTGAACCATGGGCCCTGTCTCCATCAGCTATGGCCCTGGCCACCCTCTGGAGCATGCCAAGCGGTGTTTCGACAACTTTGCCATCCATGTCTTTTGCCAGATAGCGTTTTTCAAGGACCACCTTGGCGTTATCGGAGATTTTTGGTTCCTGCATGCGGATCACTCCTTTCCGTCAGCCTTGCACTTCGGGCAAATGCCATGTATCTCCATGGCAACATGGTTGATCTGAAAACCCGATTTGTCCTGTATTTCATTTATTTCGGCAAATTTTTCTGGCTGCATCATTTCCTTTATAATACCACATTTGTCACACACTATATGGATATGACCATCGGTCCTTCCATCATATCTGGCCTGGCCAAACCCAAGTTCAAGTTTCTGGACAAGACCTTCTCTGGTAAGAATGCCCAGGTTCCTGTAAACGGTACCGAGGCTCAGGTTTTTGATTTGTCTTCGAGCTTTCGCATAAACCCAATCAGCAGTTGGATGAGTATCAGTGTTTCTTAATATATCCAGAATCACCCTTCGTTGTTTCGTAAGTCTCATGTTGTCAGACAAACCATAATCTCTTCTGGTCATTCTTCCCCCTGAAAGATGGCCTGGCGCATGCCAGGTTTTTATTGTTAAAAAAATAACACCAAATTATTACACCATAGGGAATCCAATGCAAGACGATTCCCTGCCAATTATGATTGTAGTATTAGTTGGAACAGCCCGGGAAGGTAACTATTGCGGTGTTTGTGAACTGGTCCCATTCAACACTTCCGCCAAGTGCCGTTGAAACAAACCTGAGAGGGACCATTATGTTCCCTTTTATATTAACTGGAGCGGCGCTCATTGCAAGGGTCTTCTCAAGATTTGGGTAGACGAGTCTTGCCTTGTCAATCCCCTTTTTTAAAAGCACTTTTTTGGGCCCCATGATATACGAAGCCTCTCCAATTGAATTGTTCCAGCCAACCTCTGCACCAATGATTTCACCAAGGAGTCTGAACGGAATCATCATGTTGCCAGAAACAATTGTTGGTGCAGTTTTGGCCGTTAATGTCTTTTCTGAAACTGTTTTACCAGGAGTACAGCCATCCATCTCAATTTCTCTTACAAGGACTGGTTTCTCACCGGCAACAAAATATGCTTTGACAGGTTTTACAAGCATCATGTAGAGCATCCCATTGCCAAAATCCTGGCCAGATGGATCCATTATCCTGAGCCTTGCCGAGACCGCGTCTTCACCAGAAAAATCGCTTGGAACAAAAAACCTCATCTGGCAACGCAGGGATGAACCCTGGATAACCGGGTCCGGCGACCCACCCTCTTCAGAGAAGCAGTAATCATTAATGCACCCCTGCCCTGCCCAGACATGCTCCGAAGTCGTTTCGTCTGGTTCCAGCATTCCCCTGTAAAGGCCATCAAGCAGCGCTTTGTCCTCAAAATGCCAGTCAACAACCATCCCTGGGGAAACGAGAATCAACTCGGAATCTATTGTTTTCTCACCCACCTGCGCAAACGCACTGGGGAGAAAAGTTATCGAAAGCGCCAAGAAGATTGAACCAATCTTCTTCATTTATATTTCACCCCAATATATCTGGAGGCCACTATGAAATCCCCGTAACCAACAACACCATCGCCATCCAGATCGTATTTCATCTCTTTAGTATTAAGGCCAGAAAAAATCTTCAACAGATCTTCCTCCTCAATTACGCCATTAGAGTTGTAATCCATGATAAAGTAGGCATTTCTCAAAAGTACCTTGAAGAAAAAGGTCTGGTTTTCAGACTCCACAGAAAAACTTCTTTCAACAAGTCTTTCTCCTAGTTTGTTCTTTGGATAGGAAAGAACCAGTGAAATCTCTTTGCCATTATCAGGATTTAGCTTGACGTTTTTCTCCCCGAAAACCTGAGGGTCACAATCGAGCATCACTGGATTACTTCCTTTATTGAATATTTTAACCCTAAAGCATGTCTTATGCAAATCCCCAGTCACTGCCCAGTTCTTGTCCATAGAGAAAAAGACGTTCTCTTTTGGTGCGATTGTTATCCTGACCTTCAATGTGGGACCAAGTTTTGAAAGGACCTCGACTGTTACAATTTTTGTATAGTTTTTGTCAAAAGGCAATGTTGACGGATCAGTTTTTGGGGAAGCAATGGCGTGGCCAGATTCGATTGAGTAACAAGCATTTTCATGCCATTCTGTTTTGCCAGGATTGAGGATTTCGACTGCATAGTGGTTGTTTTTATCGCCACTGTTGAAGCGGTGCCTATAAGTAACTGAATCATCAATTTTGTAAATCAGGAGGCCCTCGGACGGTATCCCGCCCCAGAAAGCATCTATACCTTCCTTCTTCCTGTATTCCAGGGCAAGATATTCCTTGGTTCCTTCTATAGGGACAATAAGATAGCTCCCATTTGCATTGGTGGTTATCGGTGGAATGTCATATTCGCCGCTTTGACCAACAACTACAGGGCGGAGGAAGCTCATTTTTTCCCTGTGAAAACCACTCATCCCAAGGCCCTTGTGTCTGGCGGCCATGATGTCAAAACAGGTCACCGGGTAGCCGCAATCACCTTCCTTGAAAGGCCCGCCACAGTCATAATCGTAAAGATCAGCCAGCCCCATTATGTGGCCAAATTCATGCGCCATGACCTGGCTTGCAGTGCTGTTGACCGATTGCTCCTCGCAAACAAGGACGTAAAGAAATTCTATTGTTTTTCCATCTATGGTCACGGAACTCATGGACATGTGTGGCCAGAAGCCGTCATTTTTTGGGAAATTGGTATACCCTTCACACCCGCCTGACACCACTATGCAAACGCACGGGGGTTGTGACCAACTCTTGATGTATTCATCAAAATCAAGGCCATTTTTTGCAGCTTCGTGCATCAATGCGTCAATCATCTCATGGCATCTGATGTCAAAAGATTCCTCGTTGTCCTGCGCGTAATATGTTATTGGCTTGGGCATCCTTACCCAGCCACCTTTAAGAAATGACCCCTGCGAAACCTTTATGGTTCCGGATGATACCTCTTTATAAAACCTGTTAAGGCTCTGGCCGCTCTCTGAGAAAAGCTCGTCGCACATGTTTGAAAATTCGCTTTTGTGTGGAGCATCAGAAAAATCAGCTGCAACAACAATCAGTTTTAGGTCGGAAACTTCTTGGGCCAAAGTGCCAAAACCGCTTGGTGATGATGTCAAAACAACCAGAAAGGCCAGTGTCAAAATAAAAAACTTCTTCATGGAAGGGATTATAGCGCCCCATAGTTTAAAATTCTTGCACGAATTGGCAGACCATTTTTTGGGGCGCTTTGTACTGGACAATAAACCCGCAAAAATCTATACTTACCTCCGGTTGTAAACAAAACCAAAGGGGGTGTGCGTTGTTTACCATTCTTGAGAAAAGGGACCTTGCAGACAAGATTTGTGAATATGTCTTCGAGGCTCCGCTTGTCGCGAAAAAAGCCAGGCCGGGACAATTTGTGATACTGAGGCTCGACGAGGAAGGTGAGAGGATACCAATAACTCTTGCCGACACGGACCCAAAGACTGGACGAATCAAAATAGTCGTCCAGGCAATCGGGACAACCACAAACAGACTGCACTGTTTTGAAAAGGGTGGCGCCATAGCGGACATTATTGGTCCTCTTGGCACTCCAACCCATCTGGACGGATTCAAAAAGGCCGTTTGCGTTGGCGGTGGCGTTGGTATAGCCTGCATCCACCCAATCGCAAAGGAACTCAAGGCCATGGGTGTCCAGGTCACATCAATCATTGGCTCAAGATGCAAAGACCTTGTATTCTTTGAGGACGAAATGAGGGCCGCATCACATGAGCTCATCGTCACAACAGACGATGGTTCATACGGCAGAAAAGGCCTCGTAACAGGGCCGCTGGCCGAGCTTTTGCAGGGTGCCGACAAGGCAGATGTGGTATTCAGCGTTGGCCCAGTGATCATGATGCGCGAAGTTGCGAAGGCAACAAAACCTTATGAAGTCAAAACCTATGTTTCCCTCAATCCAATAATGGTTGATGGAACTGGTATGTGTGGGGCTTGCAGGGTAAGTGTTGGTGGGGTCACAAAATTTGGGTGCGTCGATGGACCGGACTTCGACGGACACCAGGTTGATTTTGACCTTCTGATGAAACGTCTTGCAATGTTCAAGGAGATGGAACAGCAGTCGCTTGGGCTTTGGCAAAAGGAGGGCTGCAAATGCCACAAATAAACTTCAAAAGAGTGCCAACGTCCGAGAGGGACCCGAAAGAAAGGGCAAGGAATTTTGAAGAGGTAAACCTCGGCTATACGGCCGAGCAGGCGATCGAGGAAGCAAAGCGCTGCCTTCAATGCAAAAACAGGCCCTGCGTTGCTGGTTGCCCAGTTGAGGTTTACATACCAGAATTTATAAAGTTGATATCAGAAGGCGATTTCAAGGGTGCAATCGCCAAGAACAAAGAAAAAAACAACCTTCCAGGCATCTGTGGCAGGGTTTGTCCTCAGGAGTCCCAGTGTGAGGCAAAATGCACGCTTGGGGTAAAGGGTGATCCTGTTTCCATTGGAAAACTTGAGAGGTTTGTTGCCGACCAGGAGATAAAAGATGGTGTAAAAGCACCCGAAGCTCCAGTCAAGAATGGGCTCAAGGTCGCAGTCGTTGGTGCTGGCCCATCAAGTCTTACATGCGCCGCCGATCTTGCCAGAATGGGTTATGAGGTGACCATATTCGAGGCGCTCCACAAACCAGGTGGCGTTCTCTCTTACGGAATCCCGCCATTCAGGCTCCCCAGAAACATCATCGAAACCGAGGTCAATTACGTCAAAAACCTTGGAGTGCAAATAAAAATGGATGTCCTGATCGGCAAATCCACTACCATAAAAGAACTGTTTGATGGAGGCTACAAGGCAGTATTCATAGGGTCAGGGGCTGGTCTACCATCCTTCCTGAACATCCCTGGCGAGAACTCCAACGGGGTATTTTCCGCCAATGAGTACCTGACCAGGGTCAACCTTATGAAGGCCTACAAATTCCCAAATTTTGACACCCCAGTGTGGCTGGGCAAGAGGGTTGCTGTCGTAGGTTGTGGAAACGTTGCGATGGACTCGGTAAGGACAGCCCTGAGGCTCGGCGCAGAAAAGGCAATGATCGTATACCGCAGGACATCCAACGAGATGACGGCCAGGGTTGAAGAATACCACCATGCCCAGGAAGAAGGGGTAGAATTCAACTGGCTCACAAACCCGCTCGAAATCCTCGCTGACGAAAAGGGCAGGGTCACAGGCATGAAATGCGTCAAAATGAGGCTCTGTGAACCGGATGCTTCCGGAAGGTGCCGCCCGGAGCCGATACCCGGCTCCGAATTTACCGTGGAACTCGACACAGTCATAATTGCTCTCGGAACTTCACCAAACCCGCTCATAGCCCAAACAACCCCGGAACTGAAAACGGCCAAGCATGGCAACCTCATTGTCGATGACAAGTATCAAACAACCATGCCAGGCGTGTTTGGTGGTGGAGATGCAGTAACAGGGTCTGCAACGGTCATACAGGCAATGGGTGCTGGAAAAATCGCCGCACGTTCAATCGATGAGTATATAAAGGCCAAATAGGAGAAAATGAAACTCTGCGAGCTTTGGCTTGAAGACAAAGACAACTCCGTGATCTGCACCGCCTGTACAAGGCGGTGCAGGATCGGGGCTGGCAGGACAGGTACCTGCATGACCAGAAAGAATGAGGGTGGCAAGCTCTACTCTCTGACTTATGGTCACATTTCATCAATTGCACTTGACCCTATCGAAAAAAAACCCCTCTTTCATTTCTTTCCCGGATCACACGTCTACTCAATCGGTGGCTGGGGATGCAATTTTGGTTGTGGGATGTGCCAGAATTATGAAATAGCCCACATTGTTCCAGGTCTCAGGGATGAGGATGCGGTGCCACCTGAAAAACTGGTCAGCGATGCCTTGGCAAAAAATGCTGATGGAATGGCATTCACATACAATGAGCCGGCTATTTGGCCAGAGTTCGTGAGAGATGTTTTCAAGCTGGTAAAAAAGCACAATCTCTATACAGTCCTTGTCACAAACGGATCATCGACCAGGGAATCAATTGATTACTACGGGCCGTACTGCGACGCCTACAGGGTCGACATCAAGGGAATGACCGACATAACCCTGGGGCGTATAGGCATCAGGGGCATTGACCCATCAGAAATCCTTGAAGGCACGGTATGGGCACGAGACAGGTGGGGCATGCACGTGGAATGCGTCACCAACATCATCCCAACCGTCAATGACAGTGAAAGCGAATTGAGGGCCATAGCTACCTGGATAAGGGACAATCTTGGCCCGAAGGTACCCTGGCACGTAACAAGGTTTTATCCTGCACTGCGATTCAGGCACCTCATGCCGACAGACTTGCCATCATTGGAGATGGCCGAAAAAATAGGCAAACAGGTTGGCCTTTCTTATGTTTATATCGGCAATGTCCACACCCAGAGGGGTGAAAATACCTATTGTCCAAGGTGCCAGGCGCTGATAATCGAACGCGAAGGATACAAAATAAAACAGAACCTTTCTGCAATGGGAAGATGCACAAGGTGTGGAGAATTGCTGGGAATAGTCACAAGTGACACAAGAGAATCTTACAGAAGCTAGGATCATTCTGGCATCAGGATCACCAAGAAGAATAGAACTCCTAAAACTGCTTGGCATTCCTTTTGTTGCAATAAATGCCGACGTTGAAGAAAAGAATTTTCCCAGCGCAGAATTTACGATCAAACACAACTCACAAAAAAAGGCCCTGGCCGTATTTGCAAATCATCCTGGCAAAATTGTCATTGCCTGTGACACAGTGGTATGTATTGGTGAAAAGGTTTATGGAAAACCCGCAGACAAGAAACAAGCAAAGGAATATCTCCGGGAACTTTCCGGAAAAACACACTCAGTATTGTCTTGCGTAACACTCATAGGGCCAGATTTTCCTCCAGTCTCAAAGACCCAGGAATCAAGGGTAACGTTCAAGGATTTCGACGAGGAAACAATTGAATCTTACATCAGAGACGTCAACACGCTGGACAAAGCCGGCGCTTATGGCATCCAGGAGAAGGGGTGGCTCCTCGCAAATGGCATTGAAGGGCCACTGGACAATGTCATGGGACTTCCGCTATCATGTGTGGTGGAGCTGATGTCACTTGCTTCGGACAGAGGGTTGATGTAGAATACATGGCCACCATGCCAAGAAAAGCCATTCCGGATGATGCCGTCACAATCAAGGGAACTATAGACGGCGTGAACGTGATCGTCGATGAAAAGTATGACTTGGTGAGGCTGTTCTCAAAACTGGAACAAAAAATCAAGTCAGCAAAAAGCTTTTTCTCTGGAAACCAGATCATGGTTTCACTAAAAGAAAGAGCGTTCACAAAAGACGAATTTGACTACTTCAGGTCATCGCTAAAGCTAAAGTATGGCGTTGATGTTGCTCCGCTCATTCCCGTGCAAAGCGAAGAAGAAAAACCAAAGATAGAAGAAGACAAGCTCTTCAAGACAGGCCCGCAGCTTTGCAACACCAAGGTCATTTCCCACACTCTCAGGGCTGGGCAATCAGTCGAATACGAAGGTGACATAGTTGTCGCCGGAGACGTAAACCCTGGGGCCGAAGTTGTTGCAACAGGCAATGTTTTTGTCATGGGTGCAGTCAGGGGAAGGGTCTGCGCCGGCTGCAAAGGAAATAGAGAATCCTACATCATTGCAATGGACTTTGAGCCGGTCCAGCTAAGAATTGCAGACAAAGTGGCCGTTTCACCTTCAGCACAGGGGCTGAAAAGAGAACTTAGAACACAAAAAGCCTTTATTGAAGGCGATTCGATAGTTGTGGTAAGCGTTCGCTAGGGCAAATAGACTATCTTTATTCTCTTTTCCTGGGCAAACCACTCGACAGTCGCGCCCAGAACCTCCGAGAAAAATCTCAGCGGAACAAAACTGGTTCCGTTTCTTATTGTCAGACCCGGAACAAGTTCAACTGTCCTTTTCCCAGCTTCGTCTTTTATCGTGGCCCTTGCCTCGCCAGAACGCAAGGAAATCTCAACTTTTTTTGATTCAAATTTTAGTGTGGTTGTTCTTGTGGCCTGATCCCACAGAACCTGCCCTCCAAAAGTTTCTGCAATAAATCTCAACGGGACAAGGGTCCTCCCAGACATAATCATTGGGGGTGCCTGAAGCAGTTTCGTTTTGCCATCAACAACTGCGAACGGGGTCCCAACCATCAACTCAATCACAATTGGCTGTTTTTCGACAACAACAATCGCTTTTACTTTGATTTCAACAAGCCCGCCGTTTGTCTCTACAACTATCGTCCCCTCAATCGCATGTTTGCCTGGTTCTTCAAATTTGGGGATTTCAGCCTTGTTGATTGACACGCCAATGTCGGTATCCCCACCAAATTCCTCAGGCGTAATTGACAGCCAAGGCTGGGCACTTCTTGCAGTCCCGGAGATAACTGACTCGCCAAGGTTTTTGATCTTGAAAATTATGGCTTGGTCAAGATTCTCCCCAAAATCAAGTTCCATCGGCTCGACATTAAGGAGTGGAGGGAGCATATGTGTTCTGGCTTTGACCCCAATTGCCGCATCACCGCCGTTCGAGGTTATCGAAATAATACACGACTCATCAACTCCTGGCCTCATCTTTTCCGTATCCACGATGCATTTTATTGTGGCAGGCACATCATCAAAGGTCGATGGCTCGACAGAGAGCCACTCGCAATAGGCGGCAATCTTGCCAGAAAGTTTTTCATCACCCTCATTTTTGATGTCAAAATAAAACTCACGCCTCGACTTGCGCGGCACTTCACCAAGATCAAAGCCAAGTTTTTCGACCAGAAGTTTTGCAGGTTTGGCGGGTGGAGGTTCAGGCGGGTCTGGAACAGTCGTTTTTTCTTCGACCTTGAAGAAAAGAAATGCTGGTGAATCCAGGATTGAACTGCCAGAAGAAAGGCCATCTTTCCCGGGTGCAACATAAAGAAGATATGTCCCATCTGGCAACTTGCCCGATGGCGTAAAAATCGCTTTTTCACCATCAAGCTTTGATGAAATCTGGTAGTTCTTGCCCTTTGAATCCATAAGGGTCACTTTGCCAATTTTCTCTAGTTTTTTGCCAGTGGGGAATGATATCGTCATGGATGATGGCGAAGAATCAAGCTTCAGACCAAGCGATGGTTCAAATGAACTCGCCTGCAAGCACCCGGAACGCCATGATGCTACCTGGAAGATATTCTTTTTTGCAAAAGACTCCAGCACAAAAGATGCGAAAACCTCATTTTCCGGTATGGCAAGGAGATCATAAGTGGCCTCAAATCTGGTTACCGAAAAATTTGAGAATTTTACGGGAGTCCCGGTAGGTTTTGGCACCACATCCCTGGTTACCCAAGGATAATGCCTCCCATCCGTTTTTGTGTCCAGATGACCAATAAGAAAAGTGTAATTGACATCAGGGGGTAGATATTCCCAAGCCACAACCCAAGCCGTCAGATTGAGCTTGCCTTTCTCTGTTTTGCCCACCAAATGTACAAGAAAAGGGCTGGTTTGCGAAAGCTGGTCTGATATCTTCTGTCTGTAGCGGTCCTTGCAGTTGGGATCACCGCCAACATAATAGTCCTGGCCATTAAAAATCGCTATCGGAGTGGCGTTCACCCCATACTCTGCCATTCTTGAGTTGCCACCGTAACATGAGAGTGAATCCCTGTAATGGTGGGCAAAAATTACCATATCTGATGGATCATTTTCCGATTCCAGCTCTTTGAGTGCCTTCTCCGCAACAGGGCAATAGCTACAGTTTACAGACGTTGCCAGCTCTACAATGCAGGTTTTTTTGAACGGAAATGGTGCTGATGAAATACCGCCAGTAAAACAAAGAGATTGTGAAATTGTCAACATCACAAGGAAAGCGGACAGACGTCTCATGGATGAATTATCTATTTGTTTCGGGAACCTTTCAAGCCTTGACCAGGTAGGGTGCAATGATAACCTTTAACAGGAGGTTTGATTGATATGAAAAAAATGGCATTCCTGGTACTGGCAGCAATCATGCTGACTTCATGCGGGCAAGGTGTTCCAACTGATAAGCTTTACAGCAATGGGACCAAGGCCACATACCAGATTTTTATAGATGATATAAATGTTGGAAAAATGATTTACACGTTCAAAGAAGGCGTCTATGAAGGGCGAAAAAGCCTCACAATAGAGAGTGACGCCAATTATACCTATAAAGATCCACGCCAACCCCAGAATTTCGAAATAAAATCGAAAACTACCTCAATAGTTGATGCCGACTCATGGAAACCACTTTATTCCTACTTCAAGCTGGAGTGGAAAGGCACAATGAATGGATTTAACGAGACCGAATCAAAATATGGAGAAAAAAATGTCAGCTGGACAAACAAATATCCAAACGGTTCATACAGCAAAGAAGTGAAATTCTATGAAGAATTTCACGATGAAGATTCTGTAATGTGGTTCACGCCAACGCTTGGCTACGAAAAAGACAAACAGAGATTGTTCACATATTTTGCCAATCGCACAGCAGAACCGACACAGGGCATGATATGGATGGGTGGAACTACAAAGCTGGAGGTCAGGGGCAAGAAATATGATGCCTGGGCCGCTGGAATAAGGTGTAACGAGATCGTCGAGAGGGTGTGGTATGACATGGAAACCAACAGACTGGTAAGATACGAGCAAGACATGGGTTTCCTGGCATATCCTGATTCAAACCCCAAGAAACCAGCAGGCTGGGAACCACCAAAGACGACCTTCGCCCTCGTTCTCGACAGCTGGGAGACGAAATGAGACAAACCCTCAAAACAAGCTGGGGTTCGCTGGTAGCGGTATTTAGCCAGGGAAAGCTCAACAGGCTTGGTTTTGGAAAGGGTGATTGCGATGCATTCGAGGATTGCGCAAAAAACCTCGAACTCCAGCTTGAAGAATATTTTACAGGGAAAAGAAAATCATTTGACATCCAGATAGATCCCGATGGCACTGATTTTCAGAAAGCGATATGGAACGCATGCCGCGAGATCCCGTATGGCAGTGTTATTGCCTACTCGGGACTCGCGGCAAAAATTGGCAGGCCAAACTCACAAAGAGCCTGCGGCAGTGCACTTAACAAAAACCCGATCCATATAGTTGTTCCATGCCACAGGGTTGTGGCAAAACATGGGATTGGCGGGTTTGGGGGAATGCCTGGTGATCTTACAATGAAAATCAGGCTTTTGGAGCTTGAGAAGCCTGGAATTTCTTCCAATCTTCATCAAATTTCCTGATTCCTATATCAGTCAGCGGATTTTTAAAACACTGTTCCAGTACCACAAGTGGAATGGTTGCAATATCACAACCAAGCATCGCCGCTCCGTAGACATGCGCAGGGTGGCGGATTGATGCCGCAATTATCTGGGAAACATAGCCATTTGTCCTTACCACCGAGACAATATCTTTTAGAACAGCCATTCCATCAAGCCCCGAATCATCTATCCTGCCAACAAACGGCGAAATAAACGTTGCTCCGGCCTCACAGGCAAGCATCGCCTGAACTGGGGTAAAAATCAGGGTGCAATTCGTCGAGATTCCTCTCGAGCTGAGTTCTTTTATTGCCGATGTTCCCTCGGAAGTCATTGGTATCTTGATGGTTATCCTGTCCCTGAAATCATCGCTGTCAGACCACTCGACAATTTCCATTGCCTGACTGATCATGCCCTTTGCATCATGGGCAGTGACTTCTGCTGAAACTGGACCCGGCACCATCCCTGCAATTTTAAGAATGGTGTCTTTGAAGCTGGCGCCTGACTCTTTGCTCATAAGGGTTGGATTTGTTGTCACGCCTGAAACAACGCCAAAAGAAAGGGCTTTCTTTATTTCCTCAATTGAAGCCGTATCAAGAAATATCTGCATATTAAACCTCCAACGATATTATATCTAAGTTGACTGACATTTGAAGCAAAGATAGAATTCTTCCAAAAGGAGGCGTTATGAAAAAATTTATTATCGCCCTCACAGTAATCATCGCCATCAATTTTGCACCACAGGGGAGTTTTGGGGCTTCAAGCAATGCTTCATGGTCAATGGCTGGTTGCACACCAGACAGAAGACATGCCAGCTCGGCAAAAATCCAGCCACCACTTGATTATTCGTGGGACACGGGGCAAGAAGGTTCAATATGGGCGGTGCCACCGCTCGCATCAGGATCTGCATGTTATCTCGGAATGTCAAAACCACCTGAAAAGGGCATTTACCAGACGAGCATTCAAAAAAGGGTCCTTTCTTCAGGCTCAATAGCATGGGAATACAAGGAAGCATGGTGGCCATGGGCACTATACAAAGGTGACTTGATTTGCCAGGGCTACTCCAATGAAAAACAGTACAGTTGGGTACGAAGAATAAATGGCGAATCGAGGGCCACGGTTTGGGAAATAGAGTGGCTCAGGTACACTATAGGCGCCATTATTGATGGGGACATCATTTATTCACTCTCATACTCAGATGTGAAAGACGACAACGACAAAGACCAGAGGATATTTTTCTTCCAAGCCCATTCTGCGGAAAACGGCAAGCTGATATGGAAGAAATCTTATGAACACAACATTACCATGGTTCCCTGGTTCTGTATTCAAGGTGACTATCTCTATGGTTCAATCTTTAAAACAATATACAAACTCGACAAAAACACCGGCGCCGAGATATGGAAAATCCAAAGCAATGAAAGAATAGGGAGAGGTTCATACATAGTCGGCACCGAGAAAGGCATCCTTGTCAATACCGTTTATGACAGACTCAACTGTATCTCTCCTGAAGATGGAAAAACAATCTGGAGCAAGAGATTGTCTGACTATGAATCAAGCGACCCCGACAATTGCGGGATGCCATCAGGAACACCTTCGATCCTTGGCAACAGGGTTTATATAGTATCGAGGGGTAGCAAGGACAAAAACCAGCCGAAAGTGGTCTATTGCCTCGATCTCGGAACAGGCAAGACAGTCTGGCAAGTAGCACTACAGGGGACATCCACGATCGAAGGTTCTGACATAGGTCATACAACAACTGTAGCAAACGGCGTTCTTTATACCATGACCGAAGACAATTCTGGACTGAACACAAAACTCAGGGCTTTCGATCCAGAAAATGGCATGCTGCTCTGGCAAGACAGTATCCCAGGTGTCCCAAATCCTTCAGAAATGACCGTTGTCAGTGGTTATCTCGTGATAGGCATGGAAGTGCACCGCCTGGAACACAAAGAAACTGATCCTGTCAAAAGCGATTTCTCCTACCGTTGCTACACAAACATAGGCGTAAAACCACCTGTTCTCTATGTGGAAGAAAACGAGCTCAATTTTGGCTACACAAACGAGAAAAAAGCCATTTCAAAAAAGATCAAAATCCAGAATGACGGAACAGGTGAATTGTCCGGAGTTTTAACCTCTGATGATGACTGGCTTTTTGTCAGCCCAACACAATTTTCTGGCAACAACACCGAGATAATGGTTATTGCAGACATAACAAAACTTAGTCCGGGCATCCACAAATCAGCCATCAACATAAAATCAAACGGAGGGAAAAAGACCATTCCTGTCCTGGTGGCTTTTGGCGGCGGACAGGAACCTCAAGCAAAAAGTGAAAAAGTTGTCATCCGTTGCAGTGAGACCCAAACATTCAAAAAAATAGTGAAACTGAGTGGTTACAACCATGGTGATGTGACAGTTAAAGCACCATGGCTCATTGTCAATCCAATCGTTTTTGATGGCGAAGATGTGTCTGTAGTTTTCATAATCAATAAGAACCTCCTGAGCAAGGCCAACAACACTGGTACGGCACAAATAAAATCCAACGCTTTCAAAATCGACCTTTCCTTTGAGGTCGTCGGATTTTCCGATCCAATGACAATAATCATGTGGATCGGAAAAGATGAGACACTTGTGAATGGCAAAAAAGTCAAACTGGAGGCCCCGCCAATGATCACCTCGGGGGTAACAGTTGTCCCAATAAGGTTTGTGGCTGAATCATTTGGGGTCGAACTCAAATACGAGGCATCAACCAAAGTCATTTCTTTTGTGACTGAAACCGGAAAGAAAATTGAGCTGAAGATTGGTTCAAAAATGGCTCTCATTGATGGCACACCTGTTCAGCTCCAGGCAGCACCACAAATCGTAAAGGGAAAAACGATGATACCATTACGCTTTGTAAGCGAAGCCCTTGGCGCAAGTGTAAATTACAATGCATCCAGCAAACAGATAACACTTACAAAACCGGGCTGCAAATAAATGGATTTGTCAGAGCGACTCCAGAGGATTGTTGGCGCGCCCAAATCACAAGCCAAAAAATCCAGCATTCCTCTGGAGGAGCTCGTCAGCGGCGAGTGGTCCCAAAAGGGCCAGAGCAAAGTTTTTGTGGCATTTTCCTCAAGGACCTGGGCACTAAAACAAAAAATCTACTCAAGACTTAGAAATTTCATTGGTCTTGGGGTTGATATATCCCCGGAAAAAGTGCTATTCCTCGATACTGAAACCACCGGTCTCGCTGGTGGAACAGGAACCTATGCTTTTATGGTTGGTCTCGGTTTCCTGGATTCTGGAAAATTCCAGACAGTCCAGCTTTTTATGCCAAAATTTTCCGATGAGCCACACATGCTTTCCATCTTGAAGAAATACCTTGACGGGAAAACCCACATCGTCACTTTTAATGGCAAGACTTTTGACATACCCCTCCTTGAAACAAGGTACCTCATGATGAGGGAGAGAAACCCTTTTTCAGAGTTTGACCACCTGGATCTCCTGCACACATCAAGAATAATATGGAAAAAAAGGCTCCAGTCCTGCTCACTGCAGAGCCTTGAATGCAATTTGTTTAGAAAAGTAAGGGAAGGTGACATTCCAGGGGAATTGATACCAGAGGTTTATTTCGACTACGTGAGAACAAGCGACCCAACAGACATGGCCAGAGTGTTCGAGCACAACCAGCAGGACGTCGTGAGCATGATGTCTTTGCTGGAAATGGTTGGCTCAATCTTTGAAACACCGGACAGCCCATTTTTTGAAGACCCGATAGAGCAGCTTTCAGTTGGCCAATACCTCTGGAGGAAAGGATTTTCATGTGAAGGCATGGAATACATGCAAAGGGCCTCCGACACACCAAACAAGAAGCTACGAGACGAAGCGATGTTTGCACTCGGAAGGCTCTGCAAAAAACAGGGTGAATTTGAAAAAGCCGCAAAACATTTTGAAAATGTTTGTCATGACCCATGTCAGGTGGTTGAAGCACTAGTCGAACAGGCAAAACACTTTGAGCACAGAACCAAAGATATCAGCAAGGCACTTGAAGCAACCGAGAAAGCAATGTCTGTTGCAAGGCAGATAAATTTGCTTTCCGAAAATGAAATGGCGGCGCCAGCAATCGATGATCTGAGGCACCGCCATGAGAGACTGGTAAGGAAAAAATCCAGGCTAGACAGTCACTAGGATCAGGGAGGGTTTGTTCCCTTTGCCCTGAGGATGTATATGCTCGAATCGTAGCTGGTCACCAGAACCTCATTCCCGATAATAATGGGTGAGGCAAGAATGCTGCCCCTTGTTTCAAAAGTGTCCAGCACTTTTCCATTCTTCTTGTCTATAACATAAAAATTCTTGTCGTGACCGCCAACCATTACCATATTTCTGACGATTACTGGTGAGGAATTGAGCGGTTTGTCCGAGATGCTGACTTTGTAAACCTCTTTGCCGGTCTTCCAGTTCAGGCAAATGAGGTTCCCCTTTGTTTCACCAAAATAAAGGTTTTCTTCGTCAAGCGCCGGGGTCGATTCAATCCCGTAATCTGAAACTGGCCCCTGGTATTCCCAGAGCTTTTTCCCGTCTTTTGTCTGGAAACAGAACATCTTCGAGTTTTTGCCACCAACCCAGACCCTGGGCCCAAAAACAACCGGAGATGCAATAGTAGGCTTTCCTATATCAGTATCCCAGATTTTCTTGCCTGTTTTCTGGTCAATGCAGAAAAGCTTTCCCTCAAAATTGGCAAAATATACCCTGCCTTCCGAGATGGCAGGAGAGCTGTATATTTTCCCTTTGGTAGCAAATTCCCAAACTTTTTTGCCATCTTTGATATCAAGGCAATAGAGTTTTCCATCAAAAGCACCGAAATAGACTTTGTCATCAACTATTTTTGGTCCGCCATGGACCCTTCCATTTTTCACACTCTCGTCGGTGACATTTGGTGGTGCGGAGATATTTGGGCCAGTCTTGAACATCCATAATTTTGAATCTGAAAGACCATCATAGCAGTAAACCTCGCCATCAAGGGTGCCAAAAATAACAACATAATCATTGGCAGCGATTGGAGTTATAATTGGTTTTATCTGGTCCCCATTCCTCCATTTGGGTTCACCTGTGATAAAATCGAAGCATGATATGAAACCCATCTCACAACCAAAATATATCCTGTTCCTTACAACGGCAGGGTTTCCAAGGAGTCTGTTCATGTTTGGCGCTGAAAAAGAGACCCAGCGATATTCTACGGCCTTTTTGTTTTTTTCATCATATTTCTTCCCCAAAGGCAACTTTATATCGGCATCAACCAGCCCGAGATTGTCCGGGGTACCTTTGAACATAAACCATTCCTTCGTAGATGTTGCTTTGGGAAAAGGTTTTTCTGCGAATGGATCCACTTTTACGGGAGGAGTATTCTTAGTTGTCTCGTTCTGACCATCTGCAGCAGACTTGTTGTTTCCAGAATCATCCACTTTCACGATTCTGGTTGTTTCATTGCAACCACACCCCGCACAAAAGAAAAAAACCAGCATTATCAAAACAAAAGTTCTTTTCATACATCTCCTTACTTGCCAAAAAACAAAAATGTTCCACATATTGTAACCAGTTTCTGTTAGTTGTGTCAAAATAAAAGTAAGGAGGTCTACAGATGGACTATTTGCTCACCGATGAACAGAAAATGATAAAAAACCTCGCCAAAAAGATCGCCGAGGAAAAAATGAGGCCGGTCAGGGCTGAACTCGACGAAAAAGGCATATTCCCTATGGAAATCATCAAGGAATTTGCCAAAGCAGACCTGATGAGGACATATATTCCAAAAGAATATGATGGACTTGGGCTTGGAGTGTTTGAACTCTGTATCATCATTGAGGAGCTCGCAAGAGTTGACGGTGGTGTAGCGGTTTCCTTCGCAGTAAATGCCCTTGGTTCATTCCCGATCGTCATAATGGGCAATGAGCAGCAGAAAAAGAAATATCTCACAAAGGCAGCTTCCGGAGAGTGGTTGACGGCATTTGCATTAACAGAAGCAAACGCCGGTTCTGACGCATCCAATATTGCAACAACTGCAGTCAAAGACGGCGACCACTGGGTACTCAACGGCACCAAGCAGTTCATTACAAATGGCAGAGTAGCAGATTTTACAACAGTCATTGCACAAACCGACAAAACCAAGGGTGTAAGAGGACTCACTGCATTTATAGTGGAAAAAGGTACGCCAGGTTTCACTTATGGCAAAGATGAACACAAGATGGGTATCCGTTCCTCAGTAACCACCGAACTGGTGTTCCAGGACTGCAGGGTTCCTGCTGAAAACGTTATTGGCGCAGAAGGACAGGGTTTCCTTGTTGCAATGAAAACCCTTGACAAGTCACGCCCAGGCATTGGAGCACAGGGGCTTGGAATAGCATGGGGTGCCTACGAGGCAGCACTTCTTTACGCGAAACAGAGGGTGCAGTTTGGCCAGCCAATCATCAACTTCCAGGGGATCGGTTTCATGCTTGCAGACATGGCAACCCAGATTGAAGCTGGAAGAAACATGCTTTACAACGTGGCAAGGTGGATTGACTCAGGTGCAACAAAATATTCAAAAGAATCGGCAATGGTGAAACTCTACTGCACAGACCTGGCCATGAAGGTGACTGTGGACGCAGTCCAGGTATTTGGTGGATATGGCTATATGAAAGAGTACCCTGTCGAAAAGATGATGCGCGATGCCAAGATAACCCAGATATATGAGGGCACCAATCAAATACAGAGGTCAGTCATCGCCTCCAATATCGTCAAAGACGTGTGAGTCTGATTAATACAAATAGAATTCAAAACCCCGTAATTTTATTACGGGGTTTTTCTTTTTTGACAGGAAAGGTATAATACCGGAAGGAGGAAAAAATGGATCAAAACAAAGAAAAGGTGATGGAGCTTCTCGAAATACTTAAAGACAAGGTAGATGCAATGTCCGAATATGAGATTGAATCGCTGGACACTATTATGGAACTGTTAGAAAATAAGAAAGACCTCATCGAAGATAAATCAGAGGAACTGCTGGAAGGGATTGAAGAAGTACGGGACCAGTTTGAGGACGATGATGATGAAAAAACTTTCTCATCCGTAGAAGAATTGGGTAAATGGGCCAGTGAAGTCTCACAAGCATCGAAAGAAATCTTGCTGGAAAACGTCATGGATGAATCACTTGACAAGGCAATCAGCATCATGAGGGAAAACACAAGAAAACTCTACGCTTCTTTTGAAGAAACCGCGCAAGCACTCATGGGTCTGGTACGTCAGCAAGATTAATATTTGGAAATAAGAGTTTGCCAGATTGGAATGATTTTGAAAAAATGGCTTATAAAATAACATTCCATTATAAATTTCTAGACGCTAATTTTATTTTAATGGTCTAGTCAATCTTTTTCTGATTTCACAATTTACTTAAACCAAATCAGATATATAAACCAAATATAGCTTGTATTCTTTGATTGGACTATAAATAGTCATATATTATTATTCACAATTGGTCCATTTATATGGTGAAGTGGTTTCCTATAATAAAAACCGAAACCCCCGCCGGAAGGGGGTTAGGGTTTTGGGGACAAGTCCCCGGAAAGAAAAGGAGGGTGGCCCAAATTGGGCGAATCCATCTTAAACCCTTGAGCCACCCTGTCAACAAATTTTGACTCCACTTAGCAAAAAATGCGAAGAAGCCCTCGGTTGAAATGTATTTTTTACTTTTGCATCTCAATAAATTTATCTTTTAATGATCAAAAAATTGTTCGTGTAAAAGAACACAGCATAAACCAATTCTATTTTTTAAAATTTACCGGAATAAATCTGTAATAATTCGTGAAGCTTTAATCAAAATGGGTACAAACTTAACTTTAAGCTTATCACAAACCAAATATCGTTGAGTTTAAGGTTGTAGACAATATACTTCCTTCACAATGACCGGACCTATACATTTACAACAACCTAGAAGGGGGCTTTAATGAAGAAATTTTTATCATTAACACTTTGTTTTGCGATCCTGATGGGGCTAGTGCCAGGTATATTTGTACCAGGAAAAGCAAGTGCCATCTCTGATTTTGGTGTTGTTCCAATTGGTGGACCACCAAAACTTGGTACCTTCGTGTCCCCCTCCTGGCTAGCATCAGAGGGCAACAGAGTTTACGTTGTCGAACAGGCAGCATTCAGAACACAGGCCATAATGAAGAACGGGCAATCCCAGTTTGCTTTTGGACTTCATGGAAACCATGAGGAACAGATAAGCGACCCAGGTGGAATATTTGCCTACAGGGAAAAAATATACTGGATTGACAGGTCACAGGGCAAAATTCTCGTCAGGGGTAACAAGGTGGATTCACCATACGAAGGCGAATTTATGCCATTCGGTACCGATGGCAGGAAGCTCCTTAAGAGACCGGAGGGTATCTGGATAGACCAAAACAGAATCTATATAGCCAACTCCGGCGCATCAAATGTTGTTGTACTGGACCTTAACGGTAAATTCATCAACACAATCGGTTCCAAGGGAATTGAAGATGGCAAGCTTGCCAGCCCAGCTGGTGTTTGTGTTGTAGCATCCAAGCTGTTTGTAACCGATCCACAAAATGGCAGGATAGTGATTTATGATCTTGATGGAAAATTCATCCAGAATATACCTTCTTCCCACCCATTTGGAATAACGGCTCTTGAAAACAAGATCTTTGTAACTGATGTCGTAGAAGGCAAAGTAACAATCCTTAATGCCGATGGTGCCACTGTTTCCTCATTTGGTTCTCCAGGATCAGGACAAGGACAGCTTGGCAATCCAATTGGAATCACAATTCTTGACGGCAAGATTTATGTTGCATCAAACACAAACAACCGAGTAGATGTCTTCGAGCAAGACGGAAAATACGCAGGCATTTTGGGCCTTCCAGTTGAACAGGCTGCCTCCTCCTTCGGCAGACCAGCAGGCGTGGCCTACAATGGCGAAAACATCGCGGTTGCGGATTCAGCAAGAAAAAAAGTCATAATCATGACCAAAGATGGCAAATTCATATCAGAATTTGGTTCATTTGGCACAGGCGAGAGGCAGTTTGCCAATCCGGTAGGCGTGGATTACAAGAATGACAACATCTACGTGGCAGATGCCGGAAATAACTGCATCAAACAATTCGCTGTAGATGGGACTTTCAAAAAGATAATCGGCTCGGCAGGAAACGGTAATGGAAAGTTGAATTCACCCTCCGATGTTATCGTCGTTTCATCAGTCAACAAGATGTTTGTCGCTGACTCAGGAAACAATCTTGTCCAGATATTCTCGCTTTCAGGCGAGTTTATAAACCAGTTTGGTGGATATGGCCAGGCCCCAGGCCAGTTTAGCAACCCAACCGGAATTTCATCAGACGGCAGAAAACTCATAGTTGCAGATTCCGGCAACTGCAGAATCCAGGAGTTCACACTTGACGGAAAACCAGTCAAACAGTATGGTTTCAAGGGTAGAGGGAAAGAACAGCTTTTCTTCCCGCAGGACTGCTCTTATGACCAGTCAGGCAAAATTTACGTTTCTGACACCTACAATGACAGAGTAGTTGTTTTTGACAATGCTTCTGGAAGATCATGGATATATGGAAGATCAGGTGGGCCAGGAAGAGCAATTTTCTTCTCCAAATCAGGCGAAGAGAATGAAGATCCAAATGATTCCGATATCAAAAAAGCCGCTGGTTTCTTCTCTTTCCCAAGTGGTCTTGCATGTATCGAGGACAAGGTAATCGTCTCTGACACACAAAACCTCAGGCTCCAGTCTGTACCATATAGTGCAATTTTCGATTTCCCAAGAGTAGATACAGAATCATTCGTTCCACAAGCAAGCAACGTTGTATGGTTTACAGTTGCACCAAAAATACTCGATTTCGGTGTAATGCCAGTTGGAGAACAAGGGCAGAGAAGAATTGAAGTCCGCAACTGGACCGGTGGCGCGCTTACCGGCAAGATCGAAATCAGTCAGGAAATCCCGTTCCTGTCAGTAGATCCGCCAACATTTGTTGGTGATGTGAACTTCATCACTGTAAAAATAGACACCACGGGCATGACTGCTGGTCAAGCCATGAAAGCAGTTATCAAAATAGCTACAAACAAAGGCGATCAGAGTATTGAGGCAGTGGTTCTCCCATCTGATGGTTTTGGCTACTCGCTTCCTACCGAACAGGGTTACTTTGTCGAGATGGAATGCAACAATCCAGCAAGCCTCGAGATAACCATAAACCCGCAAAATGGTTTCGATCGCAACGTAAGCTTCAGCTACGCAATGCCGCTCAAAAAATGCCTCACTCATCCATCCGGAAAAGCTATCGAAAATTTGAGCTGCGATCCAAAAAATTTCGAATTATCCAACGTCACTGTTGAGTTCAAACCCTCATCCGTCAAGATAAGGGAGAACAACAAAACAACGATGACGCTGATTCCAAAGGGCAATGTCACCCCTGGCATCTATGAAATTGCAGTAACAATGAACGGTGCAGGCGCAGCAAACAAAGAGGTCAAGTTTACCTTTATCCTTCTTGTAAACCCATGCACAAACCCGGCAACTGACAAACAGGTACCAAGGGCCTTGCTCACAGAAACCTTTACGGCTGTCTGGTGCCAGTACTGTCCATTCCACAGGGAAGGCCAGTACAGGATGGCCGAAGAGTATGGCTATGCAGAAATAATCCCCCTTGCATATTACTGTGATGCACCAAACGACAACTCGGGAATGACCCAGGAATCACATCATTATCGTTATCGCTGGTACACTCAGGAAGGCCTCCCAACCACAATGTTTAACGGTGTATGGAACTTCTCTGAAGGTGACAAACCATTTGAACGCCAGGCCCCACCACCAGACAGGCTTCCAGACAGGAAGATGTCAGGAACATCATTCAGCTATCTTCGTTTCAAACAGAGAACCGAAACCTACAGACACATGACTTCGCCGCTTTCGTTGTTCCTTCAGGCAACGGTCGATGGTGATGAAGGTGATGCCTACCTCGAAATCAACACCTTGAGCGATGTTTCGGCATACAAAGATTTGAATGTGTATTTTGTGCTTGTGGAAAACAACGTTCTTTTCGAGGCAACAAACGGCGAGAGAGAGCACAGTCTCACGGTAATGAAGTTCCTCTACGAGAAAGGACAAAAAAAATCACCAAAAGACGAGGCACTCGGAGATCCAATCAGCCTTGCACCAGGAACAATAACAAAACGTCGTATACACTTTGAAATGCCAGGCAAGAATTATGACTGGAAAACCCTCACAAAGAATTGTTATGTAGTCGCCTGGATACAAGACAACACAAAGAAAGAAATCCTCCAGAGCACAATGGTTGATCTCGCTCAGCCACTCCTCACCTCTTACACATTCAAACAGGTTAACGGTCAGCAAACCTCAGTCCAGGCAGGTTCTAGGGCAAACTTCAAGTATATCCTCACAAACACTGGAAACATATTCATGGATTTCGGCATTCAAATGACACACCTTGGTGGCCAGAACTGGGAAAACTCCCTGCTGGTAGACAAAGTACCATCGCCAAATGGCGGCAGGATAACACTCGACCCAATGCAGTCATCACTCATCGAGCTCTCAGTGGAAGTCCCGCCAGGAACTTCTGAAGGCACCGAAAGTCTCTTCCGTGTTGAAGTCTCTGACGATCTTTCTGGGCAATCTTCCTCTTCAGATCTCAAACTAATGGTAGAACCAGCCAAACCACCGAGTTTCGAGGTTTCTTCAAGCACAAAATTCGTTGAAGTGGAGCCATCCACGGAAACATCATTCAATCTAACGATAAGTCCAATCAACGAGTACAACAACCCGGTCACGCTCCAGCTTGCACAGGAATCCCAGAAATACTTCCAGGCAAAATTTGACCCGCCAAATGGCGTCCCGCCATTTGAAACAAAAGTAACAATCAAATCTTCCGAGCAGCTCGAATACTTCGAAGATGGCTATAAAATCAAAATCCTCGCCACAGGTTCTGACGCCAGGGGTGAGAAAATCGAAAAAGATATTACCATCAGGGCAACTGCAAAGCTTCTCAGCCTGACGCTCAAGCCAGAACGCAAAGTCATTACATCCTGCGCAATCAACGAAATCTGCCGTCAGACCGAGATAAAGATCAATCTTGAGCCATCCGATATCCAGATCAAAGAAGCCAGGCTTGATTTTGTTTATGATGGCAGGTACCTCGAAGTGACAAACGTTTCTCTCGGGCAGATGATGACCCGTTTCGGCGAGATTGCAGACATGCAATATGACATCAAGCCTGACAGGGTGAACATAAGAATCAAGAGGGAAAAGGGCGTTGTGGCAGACCAGAACGAAAACACTATTGTTGCAATAACGCTTAAATCAACCGGTGACAAGATAGAGATCGACAATGTCAGGATAGGATTAGAAAATGTCACTCTACTTTCCGCATCCGGAAGCAAAGCACTTACAAAGTCAGTTGATGAAACACTTTCTATCCGCAAAAACGCAAAACCACCTGTCATCCATCTTATCACTCCAATCCAGAAAGACTCCCCATGGCCAGATGAAGCTGAATCCAAGAGGAGATCGGAACAGGGCCAGATAAACTACCGCGACATCACCACAACAGAGAAATCGCTCAAGATCTCAGGCAAGTGTGAATCTGAAGAAGGTGTAAAACAACTCACCCTTTTCATCGGTGGAAACAAGGTCCAGCTGGCAAACGATGGAACATTTGAATACACGATGAATCTCAAAGAAGGCTTCAACAACATCGTCATAGTCTGCCAGAACTTTACCGGTGAAAGCGATGGAATAATGGTAATTGCTGTTCTGGACACAACCCCACCGGACCTTGTAATCGACAAACCGAGTGAAGACCAGCTTTCTATGGATTACTCCATGACAACCGGCCAGAATTTTGTTGAATTCAGGGGTTTCACTGAAGAAAAGGCAAAAGTCACTGTTGCAGGTCGTCAGGTTCAGGTCAGGAAAGACCCAATAACAGACGATGAGACAAAGAGGTTTTTCTTTACAGAAAAAGTCCAGCTTGTACAAGGTCTCAATGAAATAGAGATTTCGGCGTGCGACGAAAATGGCAATTGCAGGCAATATACTTACAAAATCACATACGATCCAAAAGCTGGCAATGGAAAGACCACCAAAATAGAACTCTGGCTTGGCAAAGCATCCATGCTTGTTAATGGAGAAACTGTAAAACTTGTAACTGCACCAACAGCATCCTCTCCACCACTTCCAAAAGATCTTGCAGGATCAACTTTCATGCCAATAGCCGAGGTCGCAAAAGCACTCGATGTCGAAGTCGGATGGAACGGCAAGGACAAGAAAGTCATGCTTACTCAACAGCTTGGCAATGGCAAGAAAAAAGTCATTGAGCTCTGGATCGGCAAGAAAACTGCAAAAATTGATGGCAAGGAAATTTTCATCGATTCAGCAAAGAAACTCTACCCAACAATTGTTGGCGGCAAAACACTTCTTCCATTGAGATTTGTTGGTGATGCCCTCGGCGCACTTGTCGAGTACGAATCCAAAACCAAAAAGATAACACTGACTTACCCAAAACCATAAAAAATCACCAATCACCGACACAATAAAAAAGCCGCCCTAAAAGGGCGGCTTTTTTATTTCTCAAGTTTTTAAAAAACTGGCCTCTTTCTTTATCCAGTCACTAAACTAAACTCAATCTTATTATCTTTAAAAAGGAGGTTCTAATTGAAAAAACTAACATCAATTTTATTGGTAATCGCCTTTTTTATGGGCTTTCCTCCAGGAAAAATTATCGCCGAGGAAGAAGAGGTAGTCCTTTTTGACAATTTCACAACCTCATCACCAAACTTCAAAAATGGGCCATCAAAACCAACAGTGTTTAGCACATCCCAATCATACAAACTCATCGGAATTGGCACGGTCCATTTCAACGATGGCAAAGGCTCCAAGAATTATGGATCCATATCGCTCAAACATGAAGATGGAACCGTATACGGCCCCTGGCAATCGTACGCCCCGCCAGATATGAAAGGTTCAGAAAAGATCTTCTGGATAGTTGAGCCGAATGCTGTTATTAAACCCGGGAAATATGAGGTTATCGATTCTGATAAAGATACGTGGTCATGGACCGACGAATCTGGCGGATGCGGACTTGCGCTCGTTGTCGCAAATAAAGTTCAAGAACAACCACCTCCTGGAGGTTCTGGAGGCAAAGCCAAAACAATAGTGTTGACGATTGGCAAGCCAACCATGCTCGTAAATGGGAAATCCGTAGAAATCGAAAAGGGAAAGAGTACTGGTCCAATCATTATAAAAGGAAGGACGATGCTCCCGATCAGGTCTCTAATCGAGACGCTGGGTGGGACCATTGACTGGAACAGCAAAGAGCAAAAAATAACCCTGAAACTCGAGGAAATATCAATCGAGCTCTGGATTGGCAAGAGCACTGCCAGAGTTTCCGGCCGAGAAATAACAATTGACCAGCCACCTGTAATAGTTGGCGGCAGGACAATGGTGCCACTCAGGTTTGTCTCGGAAAACCTCGGATGCTCGGTCGTCTGGGACGCCAAAACAAAAACTATCACCATCAAATTCTTTGGAAAACTCATCCTTGCAAATGGTGGCGTGGTAAATTCCGATGATGGATTGGCATCAATTGCTTTTCCGCCTGGCTTTGCATCAGCAAACACAAGCGCCTCGATAACAATGGTTTCGCCACCAAAAGACAATTTCTCCGGGCAGTACAAGGTTGAGGTCTCAGCTGAAAAATCCGGCACTTTCAGTGTTGCAATCAAAGCAAATTTCAACTTTGATCCCAAAAAAGACCGTGTCCTGGCGGAATCTCTTGACGAACAGACAGGGCAATGGGTCAAATGCGGCGACTCGCTCGACTACGACCCTGACGCAGGTGTTCTCTACTTTAGTGATAGTTTTGGACAATTATCGAAACCGGTAACAATTCTTTCCACGTCAGGCACCATGCAGGCTGCCCCACCACAAAACGCAAAAGTATACAGGGCAGAACATCAGCAAAACTGGCTTGATAGCGGCGTAAACACAGTATTACCCGACTCAAATTTTCGAATCACATACTTCAGGGCCGGGAAGCCATGCCTTGGTTGCCTCGATGACAGGGTCCCCGATGATTCTGCCTGGGAGAGTAAAGGCAGTGGCGGACACAACAACGATCCGACAACTGACAACTATATCGAGGACCTGGACAAGGCGTTGAATGAGGCATACAAGAGGCTTACAGAATTTGATGGTGGTAGTCTTTTCCAACCACTTCGAACACCGTTTGACGTGATAGTCATGGATTGCGGAAGGGGTGTGCAGGGTGAGACCGCAATCGGAGGCGGAGCCAGAAGGAGAATGTATATAAGCTGCAACGAGCTGGATGACTACGAAAACATGAAGCTGGTTGCAACGCATGAGCTGATTCATGTTTTTCAGGGCCAGCGCTATACAAATGGAAGGGCGAATACAAACAGGTGGTTTGTGGAAGCTGTTGCCACAGGGCTCTCTGCCTACATAACAAACGTTTCAGAAGGCGCAAAAAGAGATTATTATACTGGCGGGAAAAGTGGCTTTATGGACTACGAAAACTACCTCTGGACAACATTCTATTCAAACAATGCAAGAAGTTACTATACATGTGGTCTTTTTGTAGAATGGATGCTGAATGTGCATGGAGATTCAGCAATCGCAAACATTTATTCCAGAACAGAAGACCTTGACCTGGACAGACTGTCGGGATTCTTTTCAGGAACAGGCACAAATCTTGAGGAAGCTTTTTTCACCTATTGCCACAACCTGATGGTCAATCCACTGGGCGGATGGGGAATGAATGCCACCATAAAAGCAAACATAGTAAGGGATGAAACCATAAAACCTGATAAAAAATTCTCTCCCACAAAGACTTTCATAACTTATGAAGGTGACATAGATAAAATGTCTACTCAAAGAATATATCTTTCAGCACCAGAAATAACGAGAACTGGCCTGCTAGTCATCGATTCAAGCGAAACGAAAGACGGTCTTAGAACAATTTCTTATGATCTGGTGAGCAGCAGGTCTGATGATTATACCAATTCAGATGGACCAATAGACAGGTACGAAAGTACCCTGCCATACAGAAAAACCTTGAATGTAATGTACTTTGGCAATGCTTCCGGCTATGCAAAAAAAGGTTTTGAACAGATGATTATCAATCAGGGTGACAGAAGGAGGATGCACGCAAAAATCCAGTATTATCTGCTCCTGGAACCCAAAAAGACAAAGTTTGAGAGGGGAATAGTCGAGTGGACAACAGGGGAGCTTGGCAACATCCCGGAAAGCTACATAAAAGGCTACAATATTTTCCTGAATGGGATAAAAGTCTCCGGAAAAGACCCGATCAAGCCAGCCAAAGGGACAATCTCTTTCAAACACTCGGAAATATTGAGGAACCTTGATGACAGAGTACAGATCCAGGTTGTCGACAAATACGGCAACACCTGGCCATACATCCAGGAGAGCAAACAGGCAAAGATCAAAATAACCGATGTAAAAACAGACATTTCAAGTAACACATTTATTCTTTACTTCACACTCTCCATCGAGAACCTTCCAAAAGGTGTTACACCAACATACGTCATACACCTTGAAGACGCCCCAAAACCTCTTGAATTCACGAAATCAAGAATCCAGCTCAACCTCCAGAGAGTCTGCCCGAGCAGCCCATTTGCGGAAGCCGAGGATTACAACATAAGGATCCAGGCAATTAACTCATCAACCAGGCAAACCATCGCAGAAGAGAAGTTCAAATATACAAAATGCCCGATAAAAGTAGTGGATGATACCCCATAAAAAGTAAAACACAGGATGCGGCTCTGGGGTGCCGAAAAACCTCGGCACCCCAGAGCAAAACCCTTCACAGAAAATAAATCCTCCAAACTCACGATATAAGCAGGCAAAATAATCTGGCAATATTCACCAGGCACTGGTAATTTCCCTAAAAATCTCCCCTGAAATAGAAAAAGCCCCGGGTTTTGCCCGGGGCTTTTTTGTTCTATTCTTGCTACTTTACAACAGGATTACCTTGAGAAACTGAAAGTGGCAGCCCTTGTTGCATCGTTATAGTCAACTGTACCGCCAAGGGCTTCAATGAATCCCCTCATTGGGACCATTGTGCTGTTGTAGTTGACCTTTCTGGACTTTGTTGCGGCAGATCCGATGTATGGTGCCTGGGCCATGACTTCAGTCTTGATTTCCCTTGTACCATCAGGGTGGATCGTCTGGAGTTGGTAGTCTTTCTTCCCAACAACTGTCTCGAATATCATCACATCGCCATTGGTTCTCTTGATGGTTATTGTAATCTTTCTGGTTGCACCATCGTAAGCAACACTTCCACCTTTTTCTGGAGTTGCTCCCAAGAGATTCTCGGCAAGATCACGAAGACCAACGAATGTGCTGTTCTGATAGAGCTCTGGGGAGGTTTTGAGTGTTATAGTCCTTGGCACATTGTTTTCCGTTATGGTAACAGTTTTGACATCGGCCTGGTTATTTGTCGGTATCCTCATCTGTATCCTAGATTCAGTTGCACCATAGATTGTGACTGCAAGTGTGGCCTCATTGCGGCTGGTTGAATTGTCTTTTGCCTTGACCATGAAGGTGTTGTTGCCAGGATTGACGATGACGTTTGCTGCCCAGTTGCCATTGGCATTCATGGTTGCTGGAACACCATTGATTGTCACTTCTGAAACACCTGATTCGTCCTCAACCTTGACTTCAACTGTTGATGGGCCAATTGGCGAGTTTCCACCATTTATGGTTGGCTTCACAAGTGTGACCCTTGGCGGTGTATTGTCCGGGATGCCTATTGTAACAGTTGCTGTTGCGGTCATTCCTGCTGCAGACACTGTTATGAGTCCTGCCTGTCCTGGTGAACCAAGGGCAGTAAACAGGCCGCTTTCTGATATTGCGCCAAGCGTCTGTGGTGTCACTGTCCAGTTGAACTTGATTCCTGGTATCTGCTGGCCAGTTTGTCCGTAAGCAACGGCCGTGAACTGCTGGGTCGTGTTCGGGGCAGTAATTACTGACTTCGGTGTGAGGTCGATTCTTGTCACCTGGACGATATTGACGATTGCTGTTCCGGACTTGTCGCCAGACTGGGCGATGATTACGCACATGCCTGGCTTTGAGGCAATAAACACGCCGTTGGTGCTGATTGTGCCATAGTCAGGCGGATTGACCGACCATGAAATTGGGGCACCGGAGATTTCAAAGCCATTCTTGTCTTTGACAATTGCCTTGAATGCCTGGGTCTCGCCCATGTTCATGGTGATGTTGGACGGAGAAACGGTAATGGTTTCAATCTGGCCTGATGCCATGACTGTTATTGTGGAGGTTCCACAAACACCGGCTGAGCAGGCTTTTACAGTTCCAGTGCCTGCAATGGCACCAGCGGTAAATTTGCCGTTTGCATCGAATATTCCAAGACCGGCTGGTTCTACAGACCAGGTTATTGGAACATTCATCGGGTTTCCAAGGTCATCATAGGCCTGGGCCATGAATTCCTTTGTGCTACCCATTGCAACAGTTGCTGTTTGCGGGGTGACAATAATCCTCTCTGGCCTGTTGGCAACATTGATTGTGGTCATGCCTTCCTTGCCATGGGCCCTCGCCCAGACATGGCAGGTTGTGCCAGCGGTTGTTGGTGCGCTGTAGATGCCAGACGGGGTTATTGTTCCACAATCTGCCGCCCAAGTGAATGTTACGCCCTGGATTTCCTTGCCGGCCGTGTCGAATGCCTTTGCCGCAAAAATCTGCTGTGAGCCCGGTGCAAGAGCAATGCTTGGGCCTGGGTTAAGAACAATCTTGTCGACCTGGACCTGCGGGCCAGTGTTTATTCTTACACACAAACAAATTGTTTTATCATCTTGTAGATATACCTTTACTTCAGTTGCACCTGGTGTAGGAGAAAGGTTGAGGACAACTGATGCAAGACCCTGGTCGTTTGTCTGCACAAGCGAGGAGGAGCTGAATTTTGAAGGTGGATTGACTGCTGCATTGATAATTTCAAAACCAACATAAACTCCAGGAACACCGTTTGAACCTGACGTGAGCTGTGCAACTATCGAAATTGCTTGTCCGGCTGTTGCTGCCACATCCTTACAAGTACACGGCAACTCGCCAGCAACAGGTGCGGGAACTTGAGGAGATATGATTTTTAATTCCATAGATTTCAAATCATTATCGGCTGTAATCTCATAAGGATTTGAAAGAATTGGAGTTTGTTCCTGGGAAGTTTGTACAAATAATTGATATGATCCAGCCTTCTCGGGATTTTGAACGGCACCTTTTTTCTTCTCATCAAATTGCCTACCAGGTCTGTTGAGCGTCATAACAACATCAGGAGTTTCAAGGTTGTTGTCTGGATCAACAGCGATATCTACTGGGGTAGTAAAGACAAGCTGAGAACCATAATCTCCCTTTGTCACTCTGATTTGCGGCGAAGTTCTCAAAGCAACCGCTTTACTTATTTGGTAAGATTCTGGGAGTACTGGAGCCATCGTTCTTGCTTCGGTAATGCCAGTTGATATGGCCTCGACAAGAGATTCACCGGCCACCTCTTCGAATGTATCATAATCGGCCGTGATGATATCACCATCTTTTACAACATGCGAAGAGAATCTTATCTCACCGTTTTCAAAGTTGATCGTATAATCCGAACCAGCTCTTAAAAGATAGGGATTTGCTGGATCAATTTTTGGTGCTCTCCAGAGCCTGAAACAGTAATGGAGTGGATCTATAACAGGGTTAACAACTGGAGTATGCAATAATTTTCCAATCCCTCTCTGAGCATCAACATACACATGTTTATCTTTATGCCCAACAGACAGGCATGGATCTGCACCTGGTCCAATGGCCTGCTTGCCATCGGCATACTTGTAGTTGGCAAGAATGATTTCATATGGCTTGAGTGCTCTGCGGAACCTGATAAGTCCGGTTGCAAGATCAATTTCGTAATCTGCACACTTGAACTCGACAAGTTCAGTTTCCTGGCCACCCCTGCCTCTCCAGAGTGTCACAAATGATGCTCTGTAAGGAAAAGCAAGTGTTCCTTCTGTGATAACCGTTCCCCTATCAATGTATTCAGTGGAAGATCCATTGATTTCTGCCAGAAGTGCGGACGATGGGAAGTATGTTTCATTGCGAGATTTGTAGATTCTGTAGGATTTCGCATAAGGAACGGCACGCCAAGATATCTTGACAGCGTTTTGTGTTCCCTGGGCAAAATTCACTTCCATTGAATCTGAAGGTTCACCTTCACCATACGTATTTACTGCAGCAACCCTAATAAACCATTTCCCGCTTCCAGTTAATTGTGTTGAACCACCTGGAAGCGTCATCGGTTCTGCCTTAATGTATGCTGGTGGTTGTGGTGGCTCGAGTGTTGGAAGGATAACTAGGGAGGTGGAATCCAGCTTTGCAATTTTTGTGCCTGCCTGCGCATACGGAACAATTATCTTGTTCTCGATTCTTGCCCAGCCACGCGTAAGCGTCCTGCCGAGAAGAGGGAAATTGTTACCAATCGATTTATTGCCAAAAGATGTTGTTCCAACCGGAACAAGTCTTATATCCCCATTGCTCACAGAACCATTCCCATCAACGTCATCGTAGATATATTCACCAGGTTCAAAAACATTGTTTATTCTTATGTTTTCACCGTGAGAACAATGCGTTGTAAAAACACGAGCTGGATCATCGGGGCTTCTCAAAATTAGTGGTGATGTGGTCGATGAAAGTGGAATAACATCCAGTTCTCCAGCTTTTACAATTGAACCAGCGTAGTAGGACACAAGTACTGGCCCCTGGTTTATCTCAACGCGGGTAAGGCGGACATCTCCGGGGGTGACATCATTTGAACCATCCATATCACGATACATCCATCCATCCAAAAGATCAGGAATAGGGGGTATAGGGATAATAGGAGGAGGACATACATTCCCTGCCATTGGTGTTGAGATTTCTGTATTGTTCGAATTTTGTATGAAATCTGCTCCGGTATAATTTATAAAATTTGTTCCAATAGCTGTTCTGTGCTCTGTTATCAATTCAGCTTTTGTTATCTGGGATGTGTTGAATGGGACAAGCTGATTGTATAAATCAGCTTGTCCGGTCAATGTGGTACCAGTTGGCATATAAGCTGCAACCGACCACGACGATAATCTGATATCTCCAGGAACAGGGGTCGTTCCCAATGTTGTGCGCCCTGTACCATTTTTGTATACTGGTTCTCCCGGATCGTAGGTAGCATCGGAACTCAAGAAAACTTCTTCCTCGCCAGAGACGATTTTAAAATCCATCAGTCTTGTGCCAGCATCTCTATCCGATGAAGCAACAACTGATAGTATATCGTAATATGTCATGGCACCATTGCTCATCATTGCAACTGTGCTCAGTCTTATATCTCCAACATTAACGAGATAATTTGAGTCGCAATCCTGATAAATAGCCTCTCCAGGATCATATGAACCCGGAGTTTGGCCATTGTCTGCATGTCTCGTGTCTGTGCCACTAAATGATCGCAAGCTAGTAGGGGCAGAGATTCGGCCGCCAGCATCCGGATCATTGAAGGCAACAGTGGTTAGAGGCGGAAAATAGACTATGCCTGTCAACATGCTGTCACCAAGCGAGACGGTGCCTGACTGGTCCCTGTCGTCAAACAGGTAATCACCCTCGTTGTATATTCCATCTTCATTGACATCGACCATGGTCAGCCTGATCAGTGACAGTGGCTGGAGAGGGAAACTCGGTGATGTGGTATTGCAATCGCCACAATCGCCATCTCCTGAGGCCACAATGGAGTTTTGTTTTGCATCTCCTCCGCTAACATCAGGCCAACCAGGAGTAGCAGGAGTAGCACCAATAACACCTTTTACAACCATCAATCTTCTGTCGCCTGGTGATATGCGGCCGTTGTGGTCCCTGTCTTCGTAGACCCATTCGCCCGGATCAAACGTTCCATTATTGTTTCTTGGGTCTCCGTTGTTCGGGAAGCTCCTGTCGAAGAACTTCACATCTGCCTGTTTTGGCATCATTGTGTAGTCTTCATTGGCTTCATAAGTGTAGGAGGCCCTGATCATGTCTCCCTCGCGCAATGGGTTTGTAAATGTTATATCACCAGTCGCGAAGTTGAGTTTGTAGTCGGCTCCAATCTGGAGTTTGGGGTTAATGGAGATTACCGAGGAAGACACATACTCCGGAACCGTAGTCTCGTTTGGGAGAGTGACGGTTATGGAGTCCTTGTTTGCCTCCAATGGTCTCGTGACGTTAAAACCAATCTGATATGAGGCCATCTTTCCGGCCGTCCTCGGATACGGTACAACCTTGACTTTGCTGACATCAGCAAAGGTTGGTGCCACTGGTATCGAGAGGAACAGCAAAGCAACCAAAGCTAGAGAAAGCAGACGTTTCATAGCATTTGCTCCTTTCTTAAACGCACTTTTTGTGCGAACCATCGCAAACTCGTCTGTTATTACATTATATTTCATTGTCTGGTTCAATCTCATCTAGACCTATGTTGTACTCCTGAATCTTTGTGTACAACGAACGCCTCGGTATCCCAAGGAGCTCCGCAGCTTTTGTGCGATTGCCTTTGGTCTCCTTCAGCGCCCTCTTTATTAATCCGGCTTCAAGCTCCTCAACAGCCTCATGGAGCTTTGGCATGGCACCTTTGTTCTGA
>JAKIZT010000070.1 GCA_022707885.1 Caldisericales bacterium
ACCGAGTGGGTAATCCGGTTAATCGAGCCCCCTTGATTAGAAAGAGAGCCATAACTGCTTACCCGCCTCAGTATCCCGTCTGTTTCACCCTTAGCGCCCGTTTCCATCCCTCTCCCCCGCCTCCCGTCAAATACTCGCATCAAATGCGGGTATAATGCGGGAGGCATATCCGAAACGCAGGGCAGGGCCTTAACGGCCAGTCGGCATCGCTGCTCCCCTGACACAAGCTGGCGTCGAGCGAGGAACAAGCATCGACGCCAGCAATGAGCGATTCCCAAAATACATCCAGCCGTTCATTTCCGTAGTTTTTCCTGTCGTCCATGCTCATTGAGTTCGCTGTACGCCAGGCTTCCTTGGGGCTATACCAACCCGGTTTGAAGGAGAGCCTATTTAAATTGCCATAATTCCTAACCCTCGGCTTTTACAACTTTTACCTTGACAATTTGGCCCTATACGGTTAATTTGTGTTAACAAAGGTCGCAAGCACCCTTAGGTGGTACAAAAATGGCCTTGTAAAAGGAGTTTTAAAAATGAAAAAGTTCTCAATCATACTGTTGCTAACGGTTCTGGGCCTGTCGGCATTGCTGATATCGTCCTGCTCCAAACCGACCGTTCCCAATTTTGAGGAATTAATAACGGTTCCAAATTTTG
>JAKIZT010000071.1 GCA_022707885.1 Caldisericales bacterium
TATTCTTTTGCTTAGTAGTGCATAGAGCTCTTCCCCACACACGTGGGGGTGTCCAATTCACATGAGCAATGACTTTGTTTAAGAGGAGCTCTTCCCCACACACGTGGGGGTGTCCCTGAATCTGTTTGAGCCTTTTGCACAAGGGGAGCCTCTTCCCCACACACGTGGGGGTGTCCCCCATAAAAGGGAAATCTTTTACTGGAAAATCCACTCTTCCCCACACACGTGGGGGTGTCCCTGGCTATAGCCCTCCCTGGCTATGCTAGGGGTGCTCTTCCCCACACACGTGGGGGTGTCCCTTGCTAAATCAGATTTACCTTGCCCAGCTAGCTCTCTTCCCCACACACGTGGGGGTGTCCCTACCAAGAACCCTGATTCCCAACATAGGCATAACTCTTCCCCACACACGTGGGGGTGTCCCTACACGACTTAGATAAAAAAAGGATATTATCAGCTCTTCCCCACACACGTGGGGGTGTCCCTTTTTAAGCGCAGCTTGTGCTTGTGTTGCCTCACTCTTCCCCACACACGTGGGGGTGTCCCTCAAAGAACACAAGGTCGCTCCTAGTCCACAGGCTCTTCCCCACACACGTGGGGGTGTCCCT
>JAKIZT010000072.1 GCA_022707885.1 Caldisericales bacterium
GTTCTATGAAGATAAATTGATTTATTTTAATACAAGCAACAATCTTGTTTCTTACTATGACCCTTCATCTGGGGAGCTCTTGAAAACATTTGAGTTCAAACCTCGCCTGGAACCAGGGGAACGCATCGGACGGATTGATGGTCTTGCTGGCAAGTCAATATATTCTGAGGTCGGCTATGTTATAGACATTGAGTCAGGAATACTTTTGACTCAAAAAAACCATGATCTCTTAAAAGATAAGTGGGGGCACTTCGCGGGTATTGATGAAAAATGGCTCTTCTGGGAGGATATTGCAGGAATTGAATGCCTGGACCCTAAAACAGGAAAAACCCTCTGGAGAAGAGAAATAAGCCCTTATGTTTTTTACCAGGAACTTGAAGGAAAAATTTACAAAAACACATTCCATTTGGCAGATAAAGATAACAACATAAAGAGCAGCTTCATTGAATCACTTTCAATCCTTGAGGATGGTTCATGGAGAGAATTAGCAAAAGCGCCATTACGGAGTTATTTACGACCATTCATTTCAAAAAATGGTCTTTCGTTAATACCGACAAAATATGGAATATTGTGGCTACCACAGATCCAGC
>JAKIZT010000073.1 GCA_022707885.1 Caldisericales bacterium
TGCCTGATTCTATTTACTATTTCGGTGGAAAGATGAAGATAAGTGATTTGGTGCTCAATCACTATCAAATGAATCTGACTTCAATGAATAAGGCATTATCCTCTGACTTGGGTTATGAAGTATTGGAAACTGAATTGCCCTTTACCGTGATTTTTTATGATGGTAAATCTCCATTCCTTAGACCTCGGACTCTTAGTGAAATAGTTCCCAATGCTATGAGTAATGATTCAATAAAAAAGTATAATGGAAAATTGATCCTGCTTACTGGAAGTCAAACATACAGCTCGGCAATTATGTTTGCTACTCTTTGTCAGGATAACGGACTTGCTATAGTGTACGGAAGTCCTACCGGAGGAAAACCATCTTCTTATGGAGAGGGACTAAACTTCAGATTGCCTAATACGGGCATAATGTGCAGTGTATCTGTTAAATACTTTCAACGGCCTGATACAAGCAGAGATCCTTCTGACAGTCTATACCCAGATGTTGATGTACTGATCACCCCGGAAGAATATTTTTCACCCATTGATACACTCTGGGAAAGGGTTCTAAATGACATACGCAACTCCGATCTATATAAA
>JAKIZT010000074.1 GCA_022707885.1 Caldisericales bacterium
ACGTAAACATAAGCCAGAAATACCTCAAAAAGGAAGTCCCGGCCCAGCAAAAAGCGAGCGGGGGGAAATGATGATGCTCCAGGTCTGGAAAAAACAAAATAGGGCGCTTTTTGGGGGTTTTCTCCAGCAGGAGAAAAGGAGGAGCAAATGCTGATGAGCGGAAAGGGTAGTACAAAAAGGGGACTTGGTTTTAAAATTTTGATTATTTCAATATCTTTTATCCTGTTGGGTTCTTTGGTGACAACTTTTGTAATAACAAACAAGATAGCCGCTGAAAAAAGACTGGCTGAAATTGAAGGTATTGTCAGAAAACAGGCCACCACAACAAAATCTATAGCCATGATGTTTTTGACACGCCAGATGGTCGAAATGGCCACAGATTTTCCAATTTACCCCATTAAGGATTTCACAAGCAGGAAACATTATAGTGAATTTGGATACAAGGTTCACCCAATTTGGGGGGCATTCGATAACCACACAGGGATCGATATAGAAGCGAAGCTCGGAGAAAAGGCGTTTGCTGTGTATGATGGCAAAATAATAAGGGCTGGATGGTATGGTGGGTATGGTCTTTGTGT
>JAKIZT010000075.1 GCA_022707885.1 Caldisericales bacterium
TCCTCTTTTTGTCAATTGTTTTTTTACTAACATTGTTTTTAGCGATATTGTTTTTAACGATATATTTCATAAAATTTGATGTAGAAAATGATTTTTCTCGACCCCACTAACATTCAAACGACAAAACGTCGTTATTTATGAAACCAAACGTGTATAGCTTTAAAACAGGATATCCGAATAAAATTTACTAAAACGAATGAATTCCGAATGAAGCATATTTGAAAATAGTAGCGTTCAATTACGTTATGTCCAGGAAATGAATGTAAAAATCAAGGACATCTGGTTTATGGATACAAAACCTCGGCAGTCTTATGCTCTGCGAGTTGGACCAGGTGATCCGTTTATTTTATCTCCCTATTTATCAACTCATTGATCCCTTATGGGCATCAATTGACTTGATTTCTTATCGGTCTAAACTTACATCCATAAGCCGCCGGCTTCCCCACCATCGTCCAGGATAATCTTTCAACCGTATTCCACCAAATGCCAGGCACTTCATACCACTTAGCATTTGCGACATCCTTTGGGATATCTGGATCTGGGGCGGTACCTCGCGCAAGAGCTCCA
>JAKIZT010000076.1:0-289 GCA_022707885.1 Caldisericales bacterium
GTGAGTGACAAGGTAGGTATTCTCAGAGGAATCAATTTGTACCAAAAGATGTTGAATCACTTGTTGGCTTTTTTCCCGGATTTTTTCGTTAGTTGAGCACATATTGACAACATAAGGTGCATGAATAAAGACCGGAGTGATCCGCTCTGTCTGTAACTGTTGATTAAAAGCTATCCACTCTGTGTTTGATACCTTTCTTGGAATAGTAGTACGAGGATTTTGAAAAAAATACTGGGTCGTATTCGCTTGAATTTGTTTTGTCCAATCAATCACACTTGACAGTGATTTG
>JAKIZT010000076.1:302-565 GCA_022707885.1 Caldisericales bacterium
TATCCCCTTTCTAACAGAACTTACCGATACGATTACCGGATTTTTTGCTTCAAAATAAAAATAAGCTTGAAAATCTGCCTGAATATTTTATCATTAATCTGTCATGAATTATATGGGCCTCTAGCTCAGTTGGTTAGAGCGCGTCTCTGATAAGGACGAGGTCCGTGGTTCGAATCCAAGGAGGCCCATGTATTTGGGGATGTAGTTCAGCTGGGAGAACGCCTCGCTTGCACCGAGGAGGTCAGCGGTTCGAATCCGCTCAT
>JAKIZT010000077.1 GCA_022707885.1 Caldisericales bacterium
GTCGGTCATGTCCTTAGCGCTCGCAACCGTCCCCCTCCCACGCCGCCCGCCAAATCCTCGCATCAAATGCGGGCATCATACGGGAGGCAACCCCGGGGTTCAGCATAGGGCCTTAACGGCCAGACCTCATCGCTTCTCCCAGGCCAGACGCTGGCGTCGGGCAAGGGACGAGCATCGACGCCAGCAAGGAACTATTCTTCCATTAGTTCCTGCCGTCCATGCTCACCACGTTCGCTGTACGCCAGGCCAGACCAGGTCCCCGCTATCGGATGCCATGCCCCAGGCCAACCCACCATAGATTAGCTTGAACAAAAAAAAGCCCGGCGGATTAACCACCGGGCCTTTATGTACAGGGTCTGGAATTATTTAAGCAGGGTTGTTTTGGTCTGGTAAACCTGGCTGCCCGCCGTCATCACGATCTGATAGACGCCGTTGGAGAGGGTGTTTCCGTTGTAGTCGGTGCCGTCCCAGGTGATGCGGTAATTTCCGGGGGCCTTGTTGCCCAGCTCGAAGTGTTTCACGATCTGCCCGCGAGAGTTGTAGATCTTGAAGCTCACATCGTTG
>JAKIZT010000078.1 GCA_022707885.1 Caldisericales bacterium
CCTGATCAGGGTTATTTCTGGTTTAGTCTTGATATCCCTGGGGATGCTGATTCTCCTAAGAGGATTTTCATTTTGATTCTTTCTTTACATAATATTTAAAATCTGTTAAGATATTTCCTATTGCGCCTATAGCTCAACTGGATAGAGCACCAGCCTACGGAGCTGGTTGTTGCAGGTTCGACCCCTGCTGGGCGCATTAATTTTATGAAAATACATGAGATCTATATGCGCGAAGCCATCAAAGAAGCTTATGAGGCGAAGACGAGGTTCCCGTAGGTGCGGTTATAGTCCAGAAGGGTAAGATAATTTCCCGTGGGCATAACCAAATTGAGCGGTTAAAAGACCCTACCGCTCATGCCGAGATGATTGCTCTGACCTCTGCCGCAAATTATCTGGAGACAAAGTGGTTGAATGAAGCTTCGGTCTATGTTACAATTGAACCTTGCAGTATGTGCGCGGGCGCTTTAGTGCTGGCGCGGATAAAAAATATATATTTCGGCGCAAAAGACCCTAAAACCGGAGCGTGCGGTTCAGTAGTCAATATTGCCAATCATA
>JAKIZT010000007.1 GCA_022707885.1 Caldisericales bacterium
AACTTGAAGTAATAGATTCTCATGCCACAGATATCGGTGGTTTCAAAGAAATAACCTTCTCCATCGAGGGCAAGGATGTATACCGCTACATGAAATATGAAAGCGGAGTGCATAGAGTGCAAAGGGTTCCTGAAACTGAAGCTTCTGGAAGAATACACACCAGCACAATCACCGTAGCCGTTATGCAGGAAGCTGAAGATGTAGATGTCCAGATAAAATCAGAGGATTTAAGAATAGATGTCTACAGGTCATCGGGGCACGGAGGGCAATGCGTCCAGACAACTGATTCTGCAGTCAGGATAACCCACTTGCCAACAGGCATCGTGATGACTTGCCAGGATGAAAGATCTCAAACCCAAAACAAGGAAAGGGCCATGAAGGTCCTCAGGGCAAGGCTTTTTGAACTGGAACAGGAAAAGCGCGAAAAGGAACAGGTCAATGCCAGGAGGGTCCAGATTGGTTCTGGAGATCGTGCAGAGAAGATCAGAACATACAACTTTCCACAATGCCGGGTAACGGACCACCGCATCGGATTAACTATATATAGATTGCCCGACGTGATGATGGGCGACCTCGACCTTGTCATCAGTGAGCTGATAGAGGCCGAGGAGAGGGCAAAACTTGAGCAACTCTCAAAAGCTCAATAGTACAATCAAGGAAATCGAAAAGATTCTTGAAGAGAGACGGCCCAATCCAAACTGGGACGCGATAGAGATTGCAAGGCGTACGCTTGGGACCAGCAGACAGGAAATCATTCTGAATCTTGGTGCTATATTAATTTCAAACAATGATTCCGATAAAATGATTGAAATTGCCACTAAGGTCTCAGCAGGTTTCCCACTTGAGTATGCTCTTGGTGTGACATCATTCCTTGGAATAGACATAAAAGTTACACCCGACGTTTTGATCCCAAGGCCAGACACAGAAACATTGGTGCTTGAAGTCGAGAAAATAATCGGCGGGAGATCTCTCAAGATTATAGATATCTGTACAGGTTCTGGCTGTATTGCCATAGCCATGAAAAAAAGAAATCCACAGTGTGAAGTAACTGCAACAGATATCTCACCAGATTGTTTGAAGATTGCAAAGGAAAACGCTGCACTTAACGACGCTGATATAAACTTTTTCCAAGCCGACCTTACAAATAATATCAATGGGAAGTTCGACATTCTAATCTGCAACCCACCCTACATACCCACAAGGGAAATACCTCTTCTTGAGAAAGAAATATCCTATGAACCCATATGTGCACTCGATGGTGGAGAAGATGGTCTTCAATACTACAGAAGACTCTCTCCTGTTATTCCAGATATTCTATCAGAAGAAGGTTTTGTTATAATCGAAGTGGATTGCCCAAAAAACGAAACTGCCGAAAAACTTGAAAAAATTTTTGAAAATTGCTCTTTCTGTTTCGTGCCCGATATATCAGGTAACAAGAGGGCACTCAAACTATGGAGGAAAAAATGAAAGAATTTGATGTGGCAATTATAGGTGGTGGGCCCGCCGGTCTCGGTGCTGCAATATATTCAGGAAGAGCAATGCTGAAAACAGTGCTTTTTGACAAATTTGGCACTGGCGGCCAGCTCAATTCATACGAAAAAATAGCCAACTATCCAGGATTTTTTGAGGATACACCAACATACAAACTCTCCGAATCACTTCTTGCACATGCACAAAGATTTGGGACTGAAATCATCTACGACGAAATAACCTCAATAAGCGATGATGGGGAATGGAAAATACTCAAAGGTTTTGCAGATTCGTATAGGGTTCATGCCTCAATAGTGGCAACGGGTGTGAGATATAAAAATCTTGGTGTTGAAGGTGAGGAGAGACTGAGGGGAAGGGGTGTATCATATTGTGCCACTTGCGATGGACCATTCTTTGTAGGCAAGAACATCGTTGTGGTTGGTGGAGGAGATAGCGCCCTTCAAGAAGCCCAACACCTCACACAATTCGGCAGGGAAGTGACCATTATCCACAGAAGGGACGAATTCAGAGCATACCCCGATCTCAGGGAGATGGTGCAAAAGCACCCAAAAATAAAATGTCTCATGAACTCCACGGTGCAGTCCATCGAGGGAAAAGATTTTGTGGAAGGGATAATTGTAAAAAATGTTGTCACCGGAGAAGTGTCAAAAATGAAAACTGATGCAGTCTTCATTTTTGTTGGCCTCCAGCCAAATACCGAATTCCTTTCCGGATATGCGGATCTTGATGACTACGGATATGTAAAGACCAGAGAAGACATGTCAACATCAAAAAAGGGTGTCTTCGCGGCAGGAGACATCAGGGTCAAGGATGTAAGACAGGTAATAACGGCTGTCTCAGATGGTGCGATAGCCGCACAGAGTGCATGGAAATACATGAGCTGCAGAAAGTGAGGATTGCTATGGACACAAGGATTCATGATTTCAGGGAAGCAATGAAAGATCGCGGGATCGACGCTGCATTGTTTGTCAGCACAGAAACAAGGATCAACAAAAACGTTTTTTACCTTTCAGGATTTACTGGCGAGGATGGTTATCTGTTAGTCACCAGAGACAGTGTACAACTCTTTGTCGATGGGAGGTACCCAGAACAAGCTCACGAAGAAGCAAAGAAGGGTGTTGACGTCGCACTCGTTGAATACCCGATTTCAGATTTTCTTGTCAAAATGATACAGGACGGCTGTATTCAGTCTCTTGGCCTCGAAGAAAGTATTCTTTCGCACTCTTTTTACAAAATCATGTCAGAAAAGCTCCCCAAAACAGTTCTCAAATCTTCTGACGGCATGTGTGAAGCAATGAGGATCATCAAGAGCCAGGATGAAATTGAATTCATAAGGAATTCATGCAAAGTTGCCTGTGAGTCTTTCACCGAAACACTTGGCGTCGTCAAGGAAGGGGTCTCGGAAAGAGATATTTGTGCAGAGCTTGAATACCAGATGAAAAGACGCGGTGCAAAAAAACCGAGTTTCGATATAATTGTCGCTTCTGGTTTCAGAGCCGCAATGGCTCATGGCGTCGCATCAGACAAAAAGCTCAAAGCGGGCGAATTTGTTGTTTTCGACTGGGGATGCTTTGTAAACAACTATGCTTCGGACTTTACAAGAACACTCATAGTTGGAGAACCAACGCCAAAACATATAGAAATCTACGACACTGTAAGGCGCGCCCAGGAAGCGGCAATGGGGAAATTTAAGCCAGGAACAAAAGCTTGCGACGCCGACAAAGTCGCAAGAGACATAATTTCAAATGCTGGATATGAAAATAATTTCAATCATTCTTTGGGGCACGGAGTTGGCCTGGACATTCACGAAAGGCCGGGTGCTTCGATGAGGACAGAAGACGAATTCAAGGCTGGCATGATATGCACTAATGAGCCTGGAATTTATATTGAAGGATGGGGTGGCGTCAGAATAGAAGACACCGTCCTCATCAGCAACGAGGGCGGTGTCCCGCTTGCTAATCTGTCAAAAGACCTGATTATAGTTTAGAGCCTGTATACGGTGATGACGTTGTCCGGGCAAATGGTTGCACAGGACTTGCAGGCAATGCACTGGTCCATGTTAACACAGTAGGCTGGATGGTAGCCGTTCTGGTTAATGTTGTCGGAGAGCGCAAGTATGTGTGTCGGGCAAACCTCGATGCACAATCCGCATGCTTTGCACCTTTCATCAATGAAAACCACTTTTCCCTTTACAGCTGTTGCCATTTCAACTCCTTTCAACCACATGTTAGCTTGGGTAAGGTTGCATTTCAAGGACAGGGTGGCATCTTTGACATGACAAAACAAATATTTACAATATATTCTGGAGGTACAAGTGAGCAATTCTTTTTACATTCTGGCGATTAATCCAGGCAGCACTTCCAACAAAATTGGCCTCTTCAAGGGCTGCGATAAAGTGTTTGAACTCACTATCAGACACAGTAGAGAAGAACTTGCACCTTTCAAAGGGATCTGGGACCAATACGAATTCCGTTACAAAACAATAAGCGAAGAATTCAAAAAACACCCGGACACAGTTGATCACCTTGATGCAATCGTAGGGAGAGGCGGTCTTATCAAGCCCATTATCTCTGGTACTTACGAAGTAAATGAAGAAATGATGCAAGATGCTAAAAACAATTACCAGGGAGAGCACGCTTCAAATCTTGGCTGCGTACTGGCCCATGATCTTGCAAAAGAATATGGCTGCAAAGCATATATTGTTGACCCCACTTCAACATGTGAATTTCAGAGACTCTCTTTTTATTCCGGTCATCCACTCATTACCAGGCATGCTATCGCACACGCCCTCAATATTCACGCTATCGCCAGAAAAGCGAGCCAAGATCTTGGAATTCCTTATAACAAATCAAGATTCATCGTTGTCCATTGCGGCGGCGGGATAACAGTGGCTTCCGTCGTTGGCGGCAAGATGATCGACAACAACGACGCAACCTGCGAAGGACCATTTACACCCGAAAGATCGGGTAGCATGCCACTTATACCATTTACCAATTTATGCTTCTCTGGCAAATATACCCAGTCGCAAATCAAAAAAATGATAATGGGCGAAGGGGGCTTTGTCGCCTATCTTGGAACAAATTCGGCCGTCAAAGTTGAAGAAATGGCAAAATCTGGTGACGCAGCAGCACTTGAAGTCTATCAAGCAATGGTCTACCAGATAGCAAAGGATATTGGTTCACAAGCCACTGTTCAAAAAGGCAATTATGATGCCATACTCATCACTGGCGGCCTTGCCTACTCAGATTATTTTATTGACAGCCTCTCGGAAAGAATAAGTTTTCTCGGCAAGATATTGAGGTATCCTGGCGAGGACGAGCTTGGAGCACTCGCTGGTGGTGTGTTAAGGATTCTGGAGGGCTCGGAGAAGGCCCTATCTTATCCACAATTTGGAGAAAGGCCACCTGAATGGAAATTTGCCACCTAAAAAGGAAGCTTGAGGAGGGGGTCCTCACAATTGCCATTGACAGACCCGCACAATTAAACGCCCTGAATAAGGACGTTCTTGCGGAACTTGAGCAGGTAATTGATGAGGCAGAGAAAGATGCGTCCGTCAGGGCAATAATACTGACCGGCGAGGGGAAAGCTTTTGTGGCTGGGGCCGATATTTCAACCATGGTTGGAATGGACGAGGCACAAGCACTGGATTTTGCTAATTTTGGGCAAAAGGTTTTTGGCAAAATTGAGAACCTCTCAAAGATTGTCATTGCCGCAATCAACGGTTTTGCGCTTGGTGGAGGCTGCGAACTCGCAATGGCATGCGACATCAGGTATGCAAGCGAAAAAGCAAAACTGGGGCAGCCAGAGGTCAACCTTGGGGTGATCCCAGGTTTTGCAGGCACACAAAGATTACCAAGGCTTGTTGGACCTGGAAAGGCACTTGAACTACTTGTTACCGGTAATGTAATAGATGCCAACCAGGCCCTTCAGATAGGGCTTGTTGACAAGGTGCTGCCACCAGAGGGACTTATGGAAGAGGCAACAAACCTTGCAAAAACAATTGCAACTAAGTGTCCTGGGGCGGTATCACTCAACAAAAAAGCTCTCAAATCGGGACTCCCCAATTTCAACGAAAAGGAAGAAGCTTCACTTTTTGCCGAATGTTTCAAATCAGGCAATGCCAAAAAAGGCATGGAAGCTTTCCTGAATAAGACCCAAGCGGACTGGAGCTGACAGTGGAACTTCCAGCCAATCTCAGGGAAACGACACTTGCGGAGCTTATCCAACTGATCGAGCTTCACAGCGCCTCGGGAAGGCTCCAGATAATAAAAACCGACACCGACGAAAGAGCCTCCATTTTCTTTACACAGGGGCAAGTTGTTCATGCGACAACCCCAAGGTGTCAGGGAGAAGATGCAATAATCGAACTCTTCTCTTGGGACAAAGGGAAAATATTATTTTCGGAAGCATCTGCCATCCCACCAAGATCAATAAACCTTTCAAACACTGATATTATAATAAAAGGACTTGGTGAAGCGCAGGAAACTGCGGAATTCATGATAGGGCTTCCTCCAATGCCCACCGTATTAAGACTCAACACCAGCTCGATGAGTGGAGATAGTGGCGAAAAGATAACACTAGATATATCAGAATGGAACTTTTTAATACTAGTTGATGGCAGAAGAACTCTCCAGCAAATTTTTGATGAATGCAATCTTAGTCAAAGCCAGGCGGCAAAATTAATTGGAAGACTTCTTGAACAAAAGGTGGTTGTTCCCATAAGATGAGATTTCTCTCAATCCTGTCAGCTATTGCAATTATTTCTGCCTCATCGTTTCCTGTGGGAATAATAGGCATTAGAGATGATGGTTCACATTTCAAATATCCAAAATCAGTGTTTGTTGATCCTGAATCAAAAAATATGTTCGTGGCGGACACTGGAAACAAAAGAATAGTGCTGTTAAAAAACGATGATGGCACATTCATAATGGATTTTGGCAAAGAAAGATTGAAAAATCCAACAAAAGTGATCCAGGATAAAGGCTCAAGACTGCTAGTTTGCGATCCAGAAGCAAAAGCAATTCATCTTTTCGACAGAAAAGGGGCTTACCTTGCTGATTTCTCCGTAGGGAATGATCCTGTAACAGGTATCGTTGAACCAATATCATTGGCCTTTGACAAAAACGGAAGGTTTTTTGTGCTCGATCATGTGGCCTGCCAAATCAAGATATTTGAAAGCTCGGGCGAATTTCTGTTTTCAATGGGGTCCAAAGGTGATGGGGAAGGCCAATTTTTAGAACCTTCTGATGTTGCCATTGATACAGATGGAAATGTTTATGCAACTGATACAGGCAACAACAGGGTTGTGGTATTTGATAAAACCGGCAACTTCAAAATTTCTTTTGGCCAGGATGAGCTTTCCCATCCAACAGGAATAGCAATAAATTCCACCAGCGTATACGTCTCAAATACTGGCAAACATGAAATCTCTGTTTTCTCAAAAAAAGATTTTATCTACAAGGGGAATTACGGGACAATCGGAGCTGGTAATCCCCAACTCAGATTCCCTATGGGACTCTGTCTTGATTCTGACCAGAAACTCTGGATAGCAGATTCTGGCAACTGCAGGATTGTCCAGACCCAAAAACTGGAATTTATAAAATCCATCGGCACCGATGGTATAACGATTTCCCCAAAAGGTTTGGTTCTCAAAGATGGCATGATTTATGTCTCGGAGCCAGAAGCAAACTGCATCAATGTTTACGAAGCCCAGAGTGGGTCCTTTTCAAGATCGATAGGTCTTCAGGGAACAAGCCTTACGAGCTTAAATTCACCGCAATCATGCTGTATATCATCAAGAGATGATCTTATAGTTGCAGACACAGGGAACCACAGAATACAGGTATACAGCCTGTCTGGGGAGCACCTTGTGAGTTTTGGTTCGCAAGGTTCTGGCATCGGCCAGTTCGAGTCACCAACATCCATAGCCTGCACAAAAAGTGGAAACATAATCGTGACCGACTCCGGCAATTCAAGGGTTTGTGTGCTTACACTTGGTGGTGCCTGGCAATTTGACATCACAAAAGAACTAAAAAAACCTGTTGCGGTTGCAGAAGACATGATTGGCAACATCTGGGTGTGCGACCAGGAACTTGGCAAGGTACTGATATTTGACCAGAAAGGGAACCAGGTAAACGAAATTCAGGGTTTCAACAGGCCAAGTGCAATTTTCTGCGATGCGATGGGAAGACTGTTTGTAACTGACGAAGAAACAGGCCTCATAAAAGTGTTTTCAACAACAGGGTACGAGCTTGCGGTAATAGGTGGGGAAGGCGGCCCAATGTCAGCCGCAAAACCACCTTTCTTGCCAGAGCAGCCTGGCAAATTCTTCAAGCCGCATGGGGTAACTGCTTCAGATGATTATGTTTATGTTTCAGATACCGGAAATTCCCGCATCCAAAAAATTCCTCTTGCGGCATTTGGCGGACTTCCAAAGCTCGGAACAGACAAGTCTGCTCTGGATTTTCCAAAGGTACCAAGGTCATCAAAACGTTCCCAAACACTAAAAATAACCAATGACGGCGATGGATTAATCGAAGGAACAATTTCAGCCGACCAGCCATGGATAGTACTTGGGCAGGCAACATTTACCAGCGATACCGAGGTAACAATAACACTCGACGGGACAAAGGCACCGGAGGGCCAAAGAGAAGGAACCATCACCATACAAAGCAACGGTGGCATAGCAAAAATCAAAGTCACTGGAAGATTTTTTACCGGGCAGATCAAACGGCTTGAAATAAAGGTTGGCAGCAACACAGTTATCTCCAGCGGAAAAAAGATTTATGTCACACCGGCACCGCTAAAAGATACAAAATACAACAAGGTTTATACTGCTTTCAGATTCATAGGTGAAGAACTCGGAGCAGATGTTATACTTTCCGGCAAAAAAATAATTTACATTCTAGAAGGCAGAACACTTCAATTAACAATAGGTTCCCAAAAAGCACAATTCCAGGGAAAAGAGATTGACATGGGTTCACCATGCTATATGTATGGCAAAGTACCACTTGTACCGCTCAGATTTGTTGCCGAAACACTCGGTGCAACCTTGATGTCCGAAGGCAACAAAATAATTGTCGAATACCCATGAGCGAAACTGGCAATTTTATAAGGGGACTCAGATGGCACATCGGTGATCTTGATAGCGCCACAAGCAAAATTACAAACTTCCTGAATGACAAAAAGACCAATCATATAATCACGGCGAACATGGAGATACTCTCCATGGCTTTCAAAAGCAAAGAACTCAAGGAGTTGTGCGCCAATGCGGACATGCACATTCCGGATGGCATTGGTGCGGTAAAATTGCTTAAGAAGCTTGGTTTTTCAAAAACAAAAAGAATCCCTGGCATAGAGCTCTGTCTTGAAGCACTCAAAAAAATGCCCGAAGGAACAAAAATTTACCTGTTTGGGGCAAGGGAAGGCATCGCCAGAAAAGCCCTTGAAAACCTTTCCCTCCAGTTTCTCCACCTAGTTTTTGTTGGTTCACACGAGGGATTTGGATATGAAGATAGCAAACTGGTGAAAGAAATAAACAACTCCGGTGCACAAGTTCTCCTTGTCGCCCTTGGTGTCCCAAAACAGGAACTGTGGATAGCAAAAAACAAGGGGAAACTAAACGATGTGCGCGTTGCAATAGGGGTTGGCGGAAGCTTCGATGTTTGGGCCGGAGATGTAAACAGGGCTCCCAGATTTTTCCAGAAAACAAACCTGGAATGGGCCTGGCGTATCTTTTCGCAACCTGCAAGACTCCCCAAATTTTTAATGACCATCGCAGGCTTTCTTCCAGTCTACCTGAGGGCAAAATGAAAAAACTCACCCTCTGGGGTTATTATGGATTTGGAAACGTTGGCGATGAAGCACTTCTTGATGTTTGCCTGAGTCTCATGAAAGATGCCAAAGTTGACCTTTTATGCGGGCCTGCGCCATCAGTCAGGGCTTCGGAAAAACTGTCCATTGTACCAAGGAGTCCGGAAAATCTTTACAAATCAATAAGATCTTCTGATGGCTTTGTGCTCGGTGCCGGGGGTTTGATACATGAGAGAGCAAAACCACTCGGGACCTACTATCATCTCTTGGGGCCATTCATATCAAAGTATTCCAGGAAACCGTACTGCGCTATCGGCCAGCAAATCGGTCCTTTCCAGAGGAACCTTACAAAGATGCTTGCAAAAAAAGCCCTTGAAAGAGCAAGATTCATAACTGTTAGAGACAACGCTTCACAAGTCGAAGCAAGCTTTCTTGGCCTGAATACAACACTTTCTGCAGATCTGGCATTTCTCCTGAATCCCGAGGACCCGTCAGTTGAGGTCAAAAAAGCTATTGAATCAATGCCGAAACCAAGAATAATTTTTGCGCCAGCTTCATACATGGAGGAAACCCCTTCTCCAGAATTCTGTGCAAAAGTTCTTGGAAAGATCATCTCATTAACCGGTGGCTCCTTAATAATAATCCCATTTTTCCCAGGCAAAGATGACGAATTTGGCGAAAAAGCAGAATCATTGTTGCCTCCAGAAAAAGTTTTGAGGCTCAAAAGTCCTGTTGACTGGAGGGATGCTTTCGGGGCATTCAACCTGTGTGATTTCTCAGTACCCATGAGGCTCCACTCTGTTATAGCATCCTCGTTGGCCTGCATTCCAGCTTTACCCATGCCATACTTTCAAAAGGTACGCTCCATATCTTCTGAAATAGGCTACAACACCATGATTGAGAAGGACGACCCGAGCTGGGAGCAAAAATGCCTTTCTTTCCTCTCCTCAAGCCAAAATATATGCCAGCAAACAGCTCTTCTTGCAAAAGATATGAGGAATCGTGCCAAGGTAACCGCAAAATTAATGGAGGACTTCATTGGGGATCTGGAAAGAACTGCTTGATTTTATATTCCCCCCATCATGTGTGCTGTGCGGGGAAAATGGAATCTATCCCCTGTGCCACAGTTGCATGGAAAAAATAGAAATAGATCCCATTTGTTCGACCAAAATGGGGGCGATGGTTACCAGTTTTTCAAAATATGAGGATACAACAAGGGTACTTCTGGCAAGGTTCAAATATGATTTTCAGGAACAGGTGGGGACAATCATTGCAGACCTCATGACTCCGTACCTGTCAACTCTCGCCCCAAGGACACTCGTCCCGGTGCCACTGCATTTCATCAAAATACGCCAGAGAGGATTTAACCAGTCTGCAATAATCGCAAAAAGACTTTCAAAAAATCTCGGCTGGAAATATGCCCCAAGGCTCATCATCAGGCAAAGGAACACAAAACCCCAGTTTGAACTCGATGATGAAGAGCGACTAACAAATGTAGAAAAAGCTTTTGCCAGATATCCTTTTGCCGCCATACAACCAGATAAGCCATACATGATTGTCGATGACATCGTCACCACCGGAGCAACACTGGCAAGTTGTGCAAAAACATTAAAAGAATCAGGTGCAACAAGGATTGAAGGGCTTACTTTTGCCAGGGCGAGGAATGTAAACTAGCAACCATTGAAACGCGAGGAATTTGTGATAAATAAAACCGCCATGGAGGAAAAAATATGAAAAATTCATGGTTCGGTTTTTTGACTCATCTAAGAAGTCTTGTTACTGTATCGATTCTGACAGCTCTCGCAATTGCTTCAAAATTTGCAACATTCTTCATTGGAGCAACAAAATTCGATCCAGCCGGCCCTGCAGTAATAATGATCGCTGGCATGATGTACGGGCCAATCGCTGGCGCAATTGTTGGAGGTTTAGCTGATTTTCTCGGTTTCCTTGTATACAACTCTTCCGGATACGCATGGAACCCGGTGGTGACGGTTGGGAATATCTGTCTTGGTTTCTTTGCCGGCCTTTTTTATTGGGTTTTTAAATATTTCTCCAAGCCAAAACAGGCCGCGGCACTGCCAATAATAATATCAGCTTTTGCTGGAAGGCTTATAGGATTTTTTGTCATAACATGGGGTCTTATTGCAACATACAAAATGGATTTCTATGGAACGCTTATGACAAGACTTCCCTCGGAACCATTTCTAATGATCTGGTATCTTGTGGTCACCCTGGCAATCATGCTTTGGGTAGAAAAAAATAAATGGAGTGAAGAATGACAGTAGACATCAGAAGCAAAAGCATAATGTGCAGTGGCTGTGCGCAGACCATCACCAAGGCCCTGATGGGTGTAATAGGGGTCAAGTCGGTTTCGGTTGATGTACCCAAAAAAACAGTCACCGTGGACTTTGACGAGAGAACAACCAGCGAGCTAGCGCTCAGGACTGTAATGATAGGCGCTGGTTATCCGCCAGACGCCTGATCTGGGTCTAGTAAAGCAAGTAGAAGAGGCCGAGCATCAGCAAACCAAAAATTGCTGATGCCACCCAGAACACCACCACCACTTTAATCTCTTTCCAGCCGGAAAGTTCAAAGTGGTGGTGAATCGGACTCATCTTAAAAATTCTGACACCCTTCTTCAGCGGAGATATGTATTTTGTATATTTGAAATAACCCACCTGGATCATCGAGGAAAGCGCTTCTATGATGAATAAGCCTGCACCAACAGCAAAAAGCCAGATATGTCCTGAATAGATTGCCGAGACAACAAGTACTCCGCCAATTGCATTCGACCCAAAATTTCCCATCCATATTTTTGCGGGCTTTAAATTGACAAAGAGAAAACCCAGAAGGGCACCTGCAAGAGCAAGCGGAACAACTGTAGCTGTAGGCTGTGTCGCCCAGATGATAGGTGCAAGACATAAAAGGGTGATGGACGACGCGCCCGCTGCGAGGCCATCGAGACCATCTGCAAGATTGACCGCGTTGACCCCACCAACCATGATAAACAGGTAGAATGCGAAATTGAGCCAATTTGGAGCTGATTGCCCAAAAGCACTTGGCAGGGTACCCCAGTTAAAAATGAGGAATGGCAAAGCAAAAATGACCTGGAGAATGACAGTCCATCTTCCGGAAAGACCATATGGCGAGTGACGAAAAACTTTGATGTAATCGTCTATAAAACCCACCAATCCATAAGCAAGCAAAGCATAGACTCCCCAGAAAACGTCTTTTGTTTTTACTGGCGAAATGATAACGGCAAGCAACGTGGCCAAAATAAAAATAAGGCCACCCATGGTTGGAGTCCCAGCTTTTGCATAATGGGTTTTTGGCCCCTCTTCTCTTACCTGCTGACCAGCTTTTAATTTACGCATAAGCCAGATGACTGGCCACGAAAAAACAAGCGAAAATATAAACGAGAAAACCAAAGATTCCATTTTCACCTCACAAATACAAGGCATTATAACTTCCGGGTGTTTCGTGTAAAGTGAGGGTAAGTTTTGTTTTTACCCAAATAGTTTTAGATTAGATTTGTGTTTATATCACAGGAGGCAACATGAGCGAAGAAGAAAAAAAAGAAACGCTGGGTTCCAAGCTGTTCTATAAAACCAAAAACGTTTGGGAAACCACAGAGAACCACGCCGAGATCATGAATTTTGCAAAACCATACAAAACTTTCCTTGATAAGTGCAAGACCGAAAGGGAAGCTGTGGCATGGGCTGCAAAAAAGCTTGAGGATGCTGGTTTCAAAACACCTGGAAATGGAGACAAAATCTTCATGGTCAACAGGGGCAAGGCAGTCATCGCTGCAAGGCTTGGCAAGAAGCCAATCAAAGAAGGCTTCAACATCGTGGTTTCACACGTTGATGCACCAAGGCTGGATCTCAAACAGGTGCCATTCTACGAAGATTCCGGGCACGCAATGCTCGACACCCACTACTATGGCGGAATAAAGAAATACCAGTGGGCCAACATACCCCTTGCCATGCACGGCAGGATAATCAAAGCTGATGGTTCAAAGATTGATCTTGTCTGGGGTGAAAACGAGAATGAAGGATCTCTTCTGATTCCAGACATCCTTATCCACCTTGCACAAAAGCAGATGGAAGGGTCGGCCGCAAAAGCACTCACAGGCGAACAGATGAACGCCATCGCCGGAACGATCCCGATACCAGGCAAGGAGTACGAGAAAGAGTCAGACAAGGTAAAACTGAATGTTCTCAAAATCCTTAACGACAAATATGGCATCACGGAGGCAGATTTTGTCTCTGCAGAGATCGAGCTCGTCCCATCAGAAAACTGCAGGGAGATTGGCATAGACAACTCATGTATCATTGGCTACGGCCATGACGACAGGATATGCTCCTATTCAGCACTCCAGGCCCTTCTGGACATGAAGGAACAACCGGAGCGTACCGCAATTGCATACCTTGTTGACAAGGAAGAGATCGGTTCCGAAGGCACAACCGGAGCAATCACAAAATTCCTCGAATACTTTATCGAGAAGGTTGCCAGTTCATGTGACATAACAGAAATAATGCAGAATTCGTTCTGCATGTCAGGTGATGTAAATGCAGGGTATGATGTCAACTTCAAGGAAAATTTCGAAACAAAGAATGCCTCTTTCCTTGGCAAGGGTATAACCATAACAAAATTCACCGGCAGGGGTGGAAAAGGTGGAGCAAACGACGCATCGGCCGAATTCATGGGCGCAATAAGGAAGCTCCTCTCTGACAGCAATGTTGTCTTCCAGACCGCAGAACTCGGCGCCGTCGACATTGGTGGTGGTGGTACTGTTGCAATGTATTTTGCGGCAAGGGGAATAGACACAATTGATGCTGGTCCGGCAGTCCTTGGAATGCATGCACCAAAAGAAACCATAAGCAAGGCAGACCTTTTCAGCACCTATCAGGCATACAAGACCTTCCTCGACAAATTCGCCGGGGAATATGTAAAGATAGCCAAAAACACCAATTGATGAAAATCAAAAAGCTCAGACAGGATGCAATACTTCCCCAAAGAGCGCATGACACAGACGCAGGGCTCGACCTCACCACACCGGATGAGGTCGAGCTTTTGCCTTTAGAGAGAAAACTTGTCATGCTGGGATTTTCAATGTCCATCCCGGACGGAATGGTCGGCCTTGTTTGCCCGCGCTCCGGGCTTGCAGCCAAAAACGGCATAACCATATTGAACGCACCAGGCATAGTTGATTCGGGATACAGGGGCGAAGTTGGGGTCGTACTGATTAATCTTGGAAAAGACAAAATCGTGCTTCCAAAAGGCTCAAGGATTGCCCAGATGGTCATTGTATCATACAATAACACACAACCGGTGTGGGCCGAAAACCTTGATGAAACAGAGAGAGGGCAGGGCGGTTTCGGTTCAACTTCCTGAGGAGGAAGCAATTTGAACAACCAACACCTTGAATTGTTTGCCAAACTTGATGGAAATTTTCATGATTCATTCACAGAAGCGCTATCTGCAACACTAAACGCAAGTAAGATCAATATTAAAACAGGTTTTCTGGCTGGACTTACAGGTACCGCATTTGCCCCCGCATGTGATACTGAAGAAGATTGCACTGCATGGTGGATGGAATCTGCCCATATCGATCATAGACTCGATTTTATCAAAGATACGATTGGTTTTAACTTAAAAACTTTGAAGCTTGGCAAAGGAATCTGGCCTATTCCTGAAAATTTGCCCGAAGAAGCGCTGCTTCATCTTTCCAGTGGAGGTATGGTTCTGCTGAAGTCCTGGCCAATCTGGCAAGTTGCTGCCAATGCCAATGGAAAAACAGAAAGAATAGTATTTGAAGGATTCGAGAAACTTGATTGGTGTGAAAATTGCTTCACAAATTGCTTCCTTGTTACAGGAAAAGCAAAATCTTTTAATGAAAAACAGGCCACGCTTGAAGCCATAAAGCATGGCGCAAAACTGGCCACCGGGGATTTTTCAATTGACAAAACCTGTTGGGGGACAACCCTCTATGATAAAGCGATCGAGAAGCTGGAAGAAGAGTATTTTTGCCCTTCTTGCAAAGAAGAGAGTATTGGTTGCGCATACAGAACATTCAGAAGAATAGAAGGAACAATTTTTTACGGAAAATCTTTCACTAGTGAAGTAAAAAATCTTGGAATAGTAGAAAACCAAATTTCAAATGAGCTGGTAAACACTCTTGAAACTATGTCCAAGGTTACAGAAAAATTGACAAGCAAGGGTTTCAGGGAGAGATATGCTTCTGGCAGTTTTGCATCAGATTCAAAAATATCACTCCTGGAGTTGAAAAAAGGTCAGGAGAAAATTGGGGAATTATGGACAAAAGCTACTTTATCCATTTAATTTCAGGGTGTATATATTTTAGCCCTTTGATTGTCATTTTTCTTTGCTAAAATAGCCTGCAATGAAAAGCGTCATGGTCACAGCCGATGATTTTGGATTTACAAAATCTGTTACAGACGGCATTTTAAAGGCGCATGATGAAGGAATCGTTACCCATACAGGCCTGATGGTCAATATGCCAGATGCTCAAAGAGCGGTTGAGCTGGCAAAATTAAGACCTTCTCTTTCCGTAGGGCTTCATTTCAATATTACTCAAGGCAGACCAATCTCAGATCCAGAGCTTGTACCAAGTTTGGTTTGTAAAAATGGCGAATTTAGAAAACTTTCTCCATGGTATCCACGAAATGCCAATCCAAAAGACATCGAAACAGAACTCAAGGCCCAAGTTGAAAAATTCCTGTCATTTGGTTTTGATAAAATCCATATCGATGGCCACCATTATGTAACATTCATACCAAATGTTCTGAAGACTGTCATTAAATTTTCAAAAGAATATCCAATAACATCAACAAGAATGATTGACCCAGGAATGATCAAGAAGGGCGTAAAGAGAAAAATTATTGGTTTTTCGATACTTTGCCTTGGGCCAAAATTTGTTTTTGGTCTTGGAAGATATATCAAATTTTGGTTGAAAAAACTTGAAGAAGCAGGGCTCGTTCATCCTGACGCTTTGGTTTCATGGGAGCTTTTTGGCGAATCCGATTGTGAGGCCTCGCTCATAAAAAGTCTTATAACCCTCGGTAATGGCATTACAGAGATTTTTGGGCATCCAGGCATGGTTGATGAAGAACTCCTGAACATATCCACATATACTGATATAAGGGAAAGAGAGCTTGCAGCATTTACATCGGAAGAAGTAATGGATGTTCTGGAAGAATCTGATATAACATTAATAAACGCTTTCTGCTTGGGAGGCCATCTATGAAAATTGGGCCAATAGGAATCCATCTTGGTGACCAAAGAATAAAGATAGCCCAGGTCGCATCCGACAAAGACAGGATACAGGTGATTGAGATGGTGTCTCTGCCAACCCCGGAAGGTTCGATTGTTCAAGGTTTTGTGAAGGCACCAAGGGTAGCGGCAGATGCAATCATGAGAGCCATATCCGAATCAAAATTCAATGGGAGAAAGGCTGTAATAGCCCATCCAACTGAAATCCTCAGGGTCCATACGATGACGGTCCAGGACAGCGCAGAACTCGACAAAGCCATCTCTACAAAACTATCCCAGATGTCTTTTGAGCAACCAGAAGAACTCATTTTTGACTACAAAATCGCTGCAAGGGAAAATGGAAGGGTCAAGGCGATTGTCGCAATAACAAACAAAAAACATGTGCAAAAAATCCAGGAGCTGGCCACACAGTCAAAACTGACCCTCGGTGGGACTGACCTGGAAATGCTTTCAACATACAGGGTGGTTGCAGGAACATATAGAATACCTGATATACCAACCGTCATTGCAATGCTCTCAGACCAGAATGTCAAGCTGGCCCTTTTTTGCGAAAGGGTATTGTCATATGTAAAAACAACCGATCTTCAATCATCACAGGCCAAAAGCGACCCAAAGCAACTATCATCCGAGATTGGAAAGTTCCTTGGCGAATATAGAAAAACAAACCTTCTGGCAGGGGAACCGGTCATTTTTCTTGCCGGGCTGCCCGAGCCAAGCTTTGAAATTGAAAAAGCTCTCTGGGAAGAGCTTGACAGTAGAACAACGTCGGTGAGATGGTCGGAGGCTTTTTCGCTTTCACCAACTTACAACAATTTTGGCGAACTAACCACCCGCTTTGGCGCCTTCTGCTGCGCGATTGGACTTTCACTCTCCGACATGCAACTTCCACAAAGTTTTAAAAGCCCCATCATTCCTGATGTGAGGCAACCCGGATACACTCCAGATCTTCTAAAATTCGAGGGCTGAAATGGATACATTTTTCCAGGCAAAAGAATTGCTTATTTTTGCATTATTGATCGTTTTTCCATACATTATTGGCTCAATTCCATTCGGGCTCCTGATAGGTCTGGCTTTTGGAATCGATATAAGAGGCAAAGGTTCCGGAAACATAGGTGCAACAAATGTACAAAGAACCCTTGGGTGGTTCCCTGGCCTTGCTTCATGGATACTCGATACCGCAAAAGGCTTTTTCCCTGTTTACCTGACCAGTTATATGCTTGAGAACAAACTTTTTGGGCAAGAACTCGCTGGGATCAGCACAGGGTGGCCAATCGCTCTTGTTGGACTAGCTGTGATTGCCGGTCATTGCTGGTCGGTCTTCCTGAAATTCAGGGGAGGCAAGGGGGTCTCGACAACACTGGGTGTTGTGATGGCCCTTGACTGGAGAATGGGAATCGCCTGCTTTATTTTATGGGCAATCATTGTCGCTTTGACAAGATATGTAAGTGTTGCATCAATGATAACAGCCATTTTGATGCCATTTGGTTTTATTTTTCTGGGGGCAGACCCGATTTTTTGGGTCCTCTGCTTTGCGATCGCAATCGCCATCGTCATTAAACACAAAGACAATATAAAAAGGCTGAGGGAAGGGACAGAAAACAAGTTTGGTTCTGGGAGGAACAGTGCTCATAAGAGTTGACCCGCAAAACCCGAAAGAATCCATGATAAAGGCCGCTTCAGGAATGGCCTCGATGGGCGAATTGATAATTTTCCCAACCGACACAATTTATGGAATAGGGACATCCTCCTACTCGCAAGCTGGTGTAATGAGGCTTTTTGCCAGCAAGAAAAGGTCGCAGACAAAACCACTCGGTGTTTTCATGTCTGGGATTGGCCAACTAGTTGAACATTGCGTCATTTCTGAAGCCCAGGAGCGTTTTTTGTCGTCAATCTGGCCCGGGCCTGTTACATGTGTGTTCCTGAGACAACCAAAAAGCAGGATGCTCACCACGCCGCTCAAAACACAACCACCGACTGTAGCAGTAAGGATACCAGACAATCTCGTATGCAAAATGCTCGTAGGGCTTCTTGGTCACCCCCTTCTTCAGACCTCTGTCAACATCTCGGGGCTCCCACACGGGTCACACAATGAGTTGCTTTATTACTACGAGCGCTTTGCTGATGCGATGATCGATGGTGGGCCAGAGAAGGAGTCCCTGCCTTCCACAGTAATAAGTCTTGCTGGACCAGATGCAAAACTGGTGCGTGAAGGTTCTGTCTCGTGGGAATCATTGAAATCAAAACTTTTGGAATTCGGGATAGGGTCAGCAGACTAGCCTCTGGGAATTTCTTCAGCAACACGCTTGCATGCCTTGCATATTGCGCTGACGGGACTATCATTTTTTTAGTATGGAACACCCAATAATAGCTATCGGCAGTGACCATGCCGGCTGGCAGCTCAAGGAGTTATTAAAACCAATGTTGACCCAGTCAGGGTATCATGTAATCGACTGCGGTCCAAATTCCAAAGATTCCGTAGACTACCCAGATTATGCCCAGCTTGTTGGCCAAGAAGTAAGTATCGGCCATGCCGATCTTGGGATTCTGGTTTGCGGGACAGGAACAGGAATGGCTATAGCTGCCAATAAAATAAGGGGTATAAGGGCAGCCAATTGCACAAACACAACCCAGTCAAAGCTCTCCAGGGAGCACAATGATGCGAACATCCTCTGTTTGGGGTCAAGAATAGTCGGAGACGAGCTGGCAATCGACATAGTAAAATCATTCCTCCAGGCAACATTCCTTGGTGACAGGCATGCCAGGAGGGTAAACAAAATAAAATCACTGGAGGAACCAGATGACAGAGCTTAACAAATTGGATCCGGATGTAGCAAAACATCTTGAATTGGAACTGAACAGGCAAAGAGAGAACATCGAACTCATTGCATCGGAAAATTTTGTTTCCAAGGCAGTACTTGAAGCACTGGGTTCGATTGCAACAAACAAATACGCTGAGGGATACCCGGGAAAAAGATATTATGGTGGTTGCGAATTCCTCGATGTAGTGGAGCAGCTGGCCATCGACAGGGCAAAGGAACTCTTTGCGTCCGACATGGCAAATGTCCAGCCGCACTCCGGGGCCCAGGCAAATCTTTCCGCCTATTTCTCCATACTCGAACCTGGCGACACAATCATGGGAATGAACCTTTCTCACGGAGGACACCTCACCCATGGCCATCCGCTTTCGATTTCAGGAAGGTATTTCAAGGTAGTCCCATACGGAGTCAATGAATCCACAGAAACAATCGACTACGATGAAATGGAGAAGATTGCAAGTGAAGCAAAACCAAAGGTAATAGTTGCTGGTGCCTCAGCTTACCCACGCTTCATCGATTTTGAGAGGATTGCCAGGATTGCAAAATCAGTTGGTGCATACCTAATGGTCGACATGGCACACATCGCAGGCCTGGTGGCAACAAACCTTCATCCTTCACCAGTCCCACATGCTGACATTGTCACATCGACAACCCACAAGACCCTGAGGGGACCAAGAGGTGGGCTCATCGTTGCAAAAAAAGAACTTTCAAAGGAAATCAACAAGGCTGTGTTCCCGGGAATCCAGGGCGGACCGCTCATGCATGTCATTGCTGCAAAAGCCGTCTGCTTCAAGGAAGCTGCACAACCAGAATTCAAGACATATCAGGAACAAGTCCTCAAAAATGCGAAAGTATTGGCCAAATCACTCCAGGGAATGGGCCTGAGGATAGTTTCCGGCGGAACAGACAACCATCTGATGCTAGTTGATCTGAGAAGCAAGGGTATCTCTGGTGCCGAGGCCGAATCACTCATGGAATCCATCCACATAACAATAAACAAGAATTCCATACCGTTTGATACCGCGCCACCTCTCAAGCCATCAGGCATCAGGCTTGGCACACCGGCTGTCACAACAAGAGGCATGAAGGAGCCAGAAATGGAGCAGATAGCAAACATCATCGGAAAGGTTCTGACACACAAGGATGATGCGAAAGTGATCGATCAGGCAAAAGTAGAAGTTTCCGAGCTGACCAAACGCTTCCCGCTCTATCAGGGGCTTTCTTACCTTTAATGTCCAAACCGTTGCTGGCTTTCCTCATATCGCTTGGGCTTGCGGTCATCTTGACTCCGCTGGCAATGATATTCGGGAGGAAGGCTGGCATAACAGACAAAGTAGGGGATACAACCCCCAGTGGACAAACCAAGATAACAAAAAAGCCAACCGCCCGTACGGGCGGTTTGGCACTTATTTTTGCAATACTCTTGCCATTTCTGTTTCTAAATCTTCCATCATCAAAAGCCATAGGCATTACTGGTGGGGCAATAATTATCTTCATAGTAATGCTGCTTGATGATATCTACGGGCTTGGCCCAATCCCAAAACTCCTTGGGCAACTGGCCGCAGCGACAGCAGCCATCCTGGGAGGCCTGAGGATTGTATACCTGACAAACATTTTTGGCCAAGGATGGCTCAATCTCGAATGGCTCTCGATACCACTCACCTATTTCTGGATACTGACTGTCACAAACGCAATGAATTTTATTGACGGTCTAGACGGTCTGGCGGCCGGAATAACTGTAATTGCTACAATAGCATCAGCTTTCGCCTCAAGTTCAAGGGGGATATTCCCGCCAACAATCCTCCTCGCATCAATTGCCGGTGGAGCGCTTGGTTTTCTTCCTTTCAATTTCAAACCGGCAAAAATCTTTATGGGCGATTCTGGTGCACATCTTATAGGATTTCTTATAGCGACAGCCACCATCTGGGGAACATCAAAGGCTACATCTGCAGTTGTCATTGGCGTTGTAATACTCTGTCTCGGTATTCCAATGTTTGATGTATTCTTTTCTGCCATAAGAAGGATGCTAAGTGGAAAGTCTCCGTTAAAAGGTGATATGGATAACATTCATTACATCCTTGTTAAAAAGGGTTGGAGTGAAACTTCTGTCGTCCTGGTTTTTTACCTTATCACGGCAATATTGTCTGCAATCGCACTCTCATTCACAGTTCTGAGGTGACACACAAATGAAAGTCCTGACAATTTTTGGAACAAGACCAGAAGCCATCAAGATGGCCCCGCTGGTAAAATTGCTCAAAAATACCGATGGCTTTGAGGCCAAGGTAGTCGTTACTGCACAGCACAGGGAAATGCTAGATCAGGTGTTAAACCTGTTCGAGATAACACCTGACTATGACCTCAACATCATGAAAAAAACACAAAGCCTGACCGAGATAACAACCAAGGCCCTGATCGGTCTTGAGGAAATCCTTGGAAAAGAGCTACCTGATATGGTCCTTGTTCATGGTGACACAACAACAACATTTGTGGGTGCGCTCGCGGCCTTTTATCAAAGACCTTCCATTCCATGTGGACACGTTGAGGCCGGCCTTAGGAGCTATGACATACAGAATCCTTTCCCGGAGGAAGGCAACAGGCTTCTCACAGATCACATTTGTGGGCTTCACTTTGCACCAACAGAGCTTTCAAAACAGAACCTGGTGAGAGAAGGCATCCCGGAGAGCACAATTTTTGTGACCGGCAATACAGTTGTCGACGCGTTGCAACAAATCAAAATAATGAGCAAAAACATGCCACTTCCATTTGAGATCAGGGAAGGGGAGAGGATCATAACAGTAACAATGCACAGGAGGGAAAGCTGGGGAAAGCCGCTGGAAAATGTCTGCATGGCAATCCTGAGGCTTGTAAGGGAATTTCCCGACGTGCACTTCGTTTTCCCATGGCACCCAAACCCAAAAGTCAGGGGTATAATTTCCCCAATCTTGTCAGGTGTTGAAAGAGTCAGCCTTGTTGAGCCGCTTGATTACAAGGATTTCATAAATCTTATGGGCAAATCTTATCTCGTTATGTCTGATTCAGGCGGGATACAGGAAGAGGCTGCATCACTCGAAGTTCCAGTCCTTCTTCTAAGGTTTGTGACCGAGCGCCCCGAAGCGATATCATGTGGAATAGTCAAACTGGTCGGGACAAAAGAAGACGAGGTTTACAGCAATGCCTCGGAACTCCTCACTGACAAAGCCAAGAGGGCAAAAATGATACCGAGTTCAAATCCTTTTGGTGATGGTCATGCATGCGAGAGGATCAGGGATCATCTCATCACATATGGGAGGTGACAGTGGAATCTTTTGTTGTAAAGGGTGGCAAAAAACTAAGCGGCAAGGTGCAGATCTCCGGTGCCAAAAACGCCGTAATGCCAATCATAACGGCATGCGCAATGGTCGGCGGAGAAGTCATCCTCCATAATGTACCTGATTCAATTGATCCCCTCACTTTGCTGGATGTGATGAAAAAACTGGGCATGAAAATCAAGCAACTCTCACCCGGAACATGGTCCCTTTCATCAAATGGCGACCTGAAATCGGTTGTCGAGGGTGCTCAAACAGAGAAAATAAGAGGAAGTCAGACCCTTTTGGGTGCCATACTGGCCAGAAAAGGCGAAGTGACCCTCCAGGCGCTCGGGGGATGCAGAATTGGCGCAAGGCCAATTGATCTCCATGTCAAGGGTTTGAAGGCTCTTGGCGCCGAAGTTGAGATGGTAAAGGGCTCTGTTTTCGCAAAGGTAAGCGGAAGACTTAAAGGAGCCAATATATTTCTTGACTTCCCCTCGGTTGGCGCAACAGAAAACATCTTGCTAGCGGCATCAACAGCCGAAGGACAAACAATAATAGAAAATGCCGCTGCAGAGCCAGAGATTGAAGATTTGGCAAAATTCCTCAGGCTTTGCGGTGCAAAAATATCAGGCGACGGAACAAAAACAATCCAGATTGAGGGTGTTGAATCACTGAAGGGTACCCACCATTCAATAATACCGGACAGGATAGAAACCGGGACGTTTATGATCGGGGCGGTAATGGCCGGCGGAGATGTCCTCATCGAACAGGCACTACCATCAACTGTCGATTCCCTAATTTTCAAGCTACAGGAGGCAGGGGTAATCGTAAGAATCGAAAACCACACTTCGATAAGGATCAGAAACACTTCCAGACCAAAAGCCATAAACATAAAAACATTGCCATATCCAGGCTTTCCAACTGACTTACAACCACAAACAACCGCGATGTGCTCGATTGCTGACGGTGTTTCAGTGATTTCCGAATCAGTCTTTGAAAGCAGGTTCGGCGCAGTCCCCGAGCTTGTAAGGATGGGTGCTGAGATACAAGCAGAAGGTCATTCGGTCATTGTAAAAGGTGTTGAAAAACTCCAGGGGACCGAGGTGATTGCTCCCGATTTAAGGGGTGCCGTTGCACTTGTCCTGGCAGGACTCTGCGCAGAAGGAACAACAAAAGTTGTCGGAGCACACCACGCCGACAGGGGATATGAAAAGTTCGAGATGAAGCTAAAGGCTATCGGCGCCGATATAGAAAGGGGAGCCGAAAACCAAACCAATCAGCATTCGGAGGAACAATGATAGATTTCGAGTACACTTCAGAGCAAAACATGGTGGCAAAGATGGTCAGGGAGCTTGCGGCAAGGGAATTTGCACCGCACATCAAAGAATGGGACGAGAAAGCAATTTTCGACCCAGGAACTTTACCAAAACTGGCCGGGCAAGGCATTTTAGGACTTTCCACTCCTGAAAAGTATGGTGGGGCAGGTTTTGATTATGTTTCATTGGGACTTGCCTGCGAGGAACTGGAATATGTAGACACAGCGCTTCGCGTCATTCTTTCTGTGCACATCGGGCTGGTCACACTCCCAATACTCACGTGGGGCAATGAAAAACAAAGAACAAAATATCTGCCTGATCTGGCCTCCGGAAAGAGGATAGGTGCATTTGGACTCACCGAACCAAATGCCGGTTCGGATGTTGTTGCACTTGAAACAAAAGCCGAAAAGGACGGCGATGGTTGGCTTATTTCTGGCGAGAAGATGTGGATTTCTCTTGCAGACGTTGCTGACACCTTCCTAGTCTTTGCATGGACGGACCAGGACAAAAGAAAAAAGAGAGACCACTCTGGAATTTCAGCTTTTGTAATTGAAAGAGGAATGCCTGGAATTACAACTGCCTCAATTCACGGCAAACTCGGCGTCAGGGCCGGAAACACCGGTTCTATTTCGATGGACAGGGTCAAGGTTGGCCCGGAGCACGTCCTTGGCGAAGTTGGCGAAGGGTTCAAGATAGCAATGTTCTGCCTTGATCAGGGCAGATTCACCGTTGGCTGGGGTGCAACCGGTCTCGTTAAAGCATGCCTTGATGCTTCTGTTTCCTATGCCTTGTCCAGGGTCACTTTTGGAGTGCCAATCGGCCACCACCAATTGATAAAAGAGATGATCGGGAACATGAAGGTAAACTATGAGGCAAGCAGATTGCTTAACCTGCAGGCCGCATGGATGAAAAACAAGGGCCTGAGATGCACAAAAGAGACTGCCCAGGCAAAATGGTTTGCCTGCAATGCATCAGAAAAATCAGCCTCTGATTGCGTCCAGATTCATGGCGCATACGGTTTCTCCAATGAGTTTCCGGCAGAAAGGTTCTACAGGAATGCAAAGGGTGCTGTTATCTATGAAGGTGCAAGAGAAATCCAGGCACTCATGGCCGCAGACTATGCCCTCGGGTTCAGGACAGACAAACCGACCAGAAAATCGCTCCCACCACACCCATACCCAGAAAACTGGCAGTAAAAATCAATAATACGGCCCCCGTTTCTTCACAAAATTCAGGGAAACGGGGGATTTTTTTGAAAACCTTTTTTGTAAAACTTTTTTTCGAGATGCTCCGATAATCATCAAAATATTGTTATTTCAAAGAAAAAGGGCTCCAGTAATTCCAATTTGTGAATTCTATTAACAAGAAAGTAATTGATTTCCAATTTTAAAGTATAAAATCAGTTTCTTCGAATGACCATGCGAAGGAGATGAAAATGATTGCTGGTGAATTGATGGTTGTTGCGCTCATCATTTTTGCAACAATAGCATGCGCCTACCCGTTTGGTATTTATATGGCCAAAGTTTTTGGTGGCGAAAAAACTTTTATGTCAAAAGTCATGAGGCCTGTAGAAAATTTCTTTTACAAATTTGCTGGTATCAAAGAAAATGATAAACAAAACTGGAAACAATATCTGAAATCTTTTGTTCTATTTTTTGGTTTGGGTTTTGTTATTCTTTTTGCAATTCTTTCCGTACAAAAATGGTTGCCAATGAATCCATCTGGTTTTGGCAACATTAGATGGGACACAGGCCTGAATATCGCAACATCATTTTGCACAAACACAAATTGGCAATCTGTCAGTTTTGAGGCTTCCCTGACGCCGTTCTCACAAATGATAGGAATTGCAGTCCAGAATTTTGTTTCAGCCGCAGCCGGTCTTGCTGTCGGGGTTGCACTTGTCAGGGGATTCGCAAGAAAAAACACAGACAAAATTGGCAATTTTTGGGTGGACCTTACACGAGGCGTCCTCTATGTTCTTGTTCCAATATCACTTGTCGTGGCAATTTTTCTGGTCTGGCAAGGTGTTCCTCAAACATTGGGCAATACAATACAGGCAACAACCATTCAGGGGCAGTCTCAAACCATTATCACAGGCCCAGTTGCATCCCAGGTATCCATAAAAATGCTTGGAAGCAATGGTGGCGGATACTTCAATGCAAATGGAGCACACCCGTTCGAAAACCCAACACCACTCTCAAATGCGATACAAACCATGGCAATTCTCTTTATACCGATGTCACTTCTGTTCACATTCGGAAAAATGATTGGGGACATGAAAAAAGCCTGGTCGCTGTTTTTCGTTTGCATATTTCTCTTTGTAATTGGTCTTTCTATAACCATGTATGCAGAAATGTCCCCAAATCCAGTTTTAAGAAATGCCGGCGTGGCCTCTGGCTTAAATATGGAAGGAAAAGAAATGCGCTTCGGAATTCCATCCTCAGCACTCTGGGGCCAATCCACAACGGTTGTATCAAATGGCTCAGTTAATGGAATGCACGACAGTTTCATGCCATTGTCAGGGTTAGTGTATATCTTCAACATGATAACTGGTGAAGTGATTTTTGGTGGAGTAGGCGTAGGTCTTGCCAGTCTTCTTCTTTATTCCATCCTGGCAATGTTTATCGCTGGCCTGATGATTGGCAAAACCCCTGAATTGCTCCGCAAAAAACTTGGGGTCAATGAAATGGTGTGGGCATGTGTTGGTTTGCTGACTCCCTGCATCGTTGTTCTGATACTGACTGCAATAGGTTTTGTAACTCCAAGTGCATTATCAAGCCTGTCTGCCAAGGGTTCTCATGGTTTCTCGCAGCTCCTTTATGCCAACACATCAATGGTCGGCAACAACGGATCGGCCTTCGGCGGTCTTGCTGCCAATACACCATTTTTCAATCTAACTGGCTCATTTGCAATGCTTTTTGGCAGGTTTGCAACAGTAGTTTCAGCAATTGCCGTTGCTGGTTCTCTTGCCAAAAAGAACCAGTCTCCAGCGAACTCAACCCAAATTCCGATGACAAGTCCGGCATTTGTAGTGATGCTGCTTGCCGTGATAATAATCGTTGGCGCACTTACTTTCTTTCCGTCGCTTGCAATAGGACCACTCCTTGAGCACCTCAAGATGGCAGGAATGTGAGGCAGAAAATGGCAAAAAAGAGTCTATTTACTGGGGAAATTGTAAAAACAGCCATTTTGGGCTCATTTGTTCGGCTCAATCCTGCAAGTTTATGGCGCAATCCCGTCATGCTGATAGTTTTTGTAGTTTCATCGATAGTAACAGTACAGATGTTTTACCTTGCAGTGACCGGGCAGTCATTCGGCTTTGAGCTCCAGATATCGATATGGCTATGGTTTACTGTGCTTTTTGCCAATTTTGCAGAGGCTCTGGCTGAAGGCAGGGGAAACGCACAGGCCCAAAGCCTGAGAACAAACAGAAGCAACACAATTGCAAACAAAATTGAACATGACGGCTCCATCAAGACAGTTTCGGCAACAACACTCAAAAAAGATGACATAGTCATTGTTTCTGAGGGTGAGATCATCCCCTCTGATGGAGACATTGTCCATGGCGTAGCGCTGATTGATGAATCAGCAATAACAGGCGAATCTGCACCTGTGGTCAGGGAATCAGGTGGAGACAGATGCGGTGTCACAGGTGGTACCAGGGTACTTTCTGGGAAACTGGAGATCAGGATAACAGCTGGCCAAGGTGAAACATTCATTGACCACATGATCTCGATGGTTGAGGGCGCCAAAAGGATGAAAACGCCAAATGAAATTGCCCTGGAAATACTGCTAATTGCACTTACATCAGTTTTCCTTTGCGTAACGGTGACCCTTCCAGTATTTTCAAATTTCTTTGGCACACAAATACCAGTCGTCATTCTTGCCAGTCTGCTTGTCTGTTTGATGCCGACAACAATAGGTGGTTTGCTGCCTGCCATCGGAATAGCCGGTATGGACAGACTCCTCTCTAGAAATGTCATTGCTCTGTCTGGAAGAGCTGTAGAGGCATCCGGTGACGTTGATGTTGTTCTGTTAGACAAGACAGGCACAATAACACTTGGAAACAGGCAGGCTGTTGAATTGATACCGGTCGACGGTGTAGATGAGCGCCATCTTTTCAGATGCGCACTCCTTTCATCCCTTGCTGATGACACACCAGAGGGCAGATCAATTCTTTCTCTTTCAAAAGAAAAACTCGGGATCAAAGGCCGGGACATAAAAGCACCTGAGCTGGCAACATTTGTTCCATACACCGCTGAAAACAGGATGAGCGGCATTGACGTTGAAGGAAGGAAAATAAGAAAAGGCGCCTTTGATGCCATCGAGCAATTTGTGCATTCTCTCGGCGGGAGCATACCAAACAAAGCAAGAATCGCTGTTGATTCAATAGCCAAAAATGGTGGAACTCCTCTAGTTGTTTCAGAAGGTCCTGATGTTATAGGCGTTGTAAACCTCAAAGACATTTTGAAGGAAAACATTGGCCACAGACTCAGCCAACTCAGAAAACTTGGTATTGTCTCTGTTATGATTACCGGTGATAACCCCCTTACAGCGGCGGCCATCGCTGCTGAAGCAGGTATTGACGACTTTATCGCCCAGGCAAGACCAGAAACAAAGCTTGCGTCAATAAAAAAATATCAGGAAGATGGCCATCTTGTGGCAATGATAGGTGATGGAACCAATGATGCTCCCGCACTTGCACAAGCGGATGTTGGTGTTGCAATGAACGCTGGCACGCAATCAGCAAGAGAGGCCGCCAACATGGTGGACCTCGATAGTAATCCAAGCAAATTGCTGGACATTGTTGAGACTGGAAAACAGATACTCATAACAAGGGGTGCACTTACAACCTTTTCAATAGCGAATGATGTTGCAAAGTATTTCGCCATCATTCCTGCAATATTTGCTGCCACGTTCCCGGAACTTGGCATACTCAATATCATGCATCTTGCCACTCCACATTCGGCAATCCTGTCATCTGTAATCTTCAATGCAATAATTATCCCCACTTTGATTCCACTGGCACTAAAAGGCATCTCCTACAAGGCGATGACTGCCCAAAAGATGCTCCTAGTAAACATTTTCGTCTTTGGTCTTGGAGGGTTGCTGCTTCCATTTGTAAGCATCAAACTCATTGACATGATTGTTGTTGCCCTCGGGCTCGTATGAGGTGAAAAATGGAATTAAAAAAAGGATTTTTAATACTTTTAGCGATGGTGGTCCTTACCGGGGTTGTTTACCCACTTGTTGTGACAGGAGTCGGCCAATTATTCTTTAATCATCAAGCAAATGGTAGCCTTATAACAGGGGATGGGAAGATAATAGGCTCTGAACTGGTTGCACAAAAATTTGAAGCACCACTCTACTTTGTTCCACGCCCATCGGCCATCGATTATAATGCTGCAACATCTGGGGGAACAAATAATGGCCCAACCTCAGAGGCATTAAAATCAGAGGTGAGGCAAAACATAAGCATGGCAAAAAAATTATTTGGCTTGAAAGAGAGCGACCAGGTCCCGGCTGATATGGTGACATCCAGCGGGTCCGGCCTGGATCCAGAGATATCATTCGATTCTGCAGTAATTCAAGCAAAATCTGTTGCAAATGCCCGCAAAATTGCTGAAACGGAAATTATAAAACTGGTTGAAGAACAAACAACGAAGGACTTAGTTTCGCCAAGGCGAGTAAACGTCTTGCTACTAAATCTGGAGCTTGACAGGTTGTTCCCGAAAGGAACAAAATAGCACTCATGACAGACACCAGACCTGATCCTGATGAGATTTTAAAAAAAATCCTCGAAAAAGAGAAAAACATCGAGCAGGAAAAGAAAAAAGGCAAACTGAAGGTTTTTCTTGGTCTTGCTGCAGGTGTTGGCAAAACCTACAGGATGCTCACGAGAGCACAGATGCTCAAAGAGTCAGGCATTGATGTCGTAATTGGTATCATAGAGACACATGGAAGAGCAGAAACCAAAAATCTTGCTGAAGGCATAGAAACTCTCCCCAGAAAAGAGATTGAGTACGGCGGGATAAAACTAGAAGAGATGGATATTGATGCCATCATAAAAAGAAAACCCGAACTCGTCCTGGTGGATGAACTCGCACACACGAATGCACCTGGTTCGAGACACAACAAACGCTACCTGGATGTTGTGGAACTCCTGGAAAATGGGATTGATGTTTACACCACACTGAATGTTCAACATATAGAATCTTTCAACGACATAGTTTTCCAGATCACAGGGGTAAGGGTCAAGGAAACGGTCCCTGATGAGGTACTTGAGAGAGCACACCATCCGGATGGCATCGAAGTGGTCGATTTGCCACCTGAAGAGTTGATACAAAGACTTAAAGACGGCAAAGTCTATGTTCCAGAGAAATCCAAGCAAGCTATTGAAAGGTTCTTTAGAAAAGGCAACCTTCTTGCTCTTCGCGAAATGGCACTCAGATACACTGCCAGGCTAGTTGATGAAGACATCAAAACGTACATGGAGCGACATGATATTGTCGGGCCATGGTCGGCTGCCCCCAGACTGCTGGTCTGTGTTTCACCAAGTCCAACGTCTGCCAGACTGATAAGGCTTGCGAAGCAATTGGCTCCAGGCATTGATGCAGAATGGTATGCCATCCACGTTGAAGAGCGGAATGCTCCTGACCTTACAAGTGACGCTTCAGAAACACTTGCATCAAACCTGGGGCTTGCTGAGAAACTGGGTGGGGAAGTTGTCACAACGGTTGGTTCAAATATAGCTGATGAAGTCATCCGGTTTGCAAGGGAAAAAAACATCATAATTATTTTGATTGGTTATGGTCCAAGACAAAAATTCAGCTTCAACAGAAAAAACCTGGTCAATGAGGTGGTCAGAAAATCAGGCAATATCCATATTCTGGTTGTAACAGACAGTGAAGCAGCGCCTGTCAAATCAACTGTTGCCAACAAACTTACCTTTTCTTATAAACACACCTTTTATTCATTGTTAACACTATTTATGTATGCAACCATTTGTTTCTTCCTAAACAAGTGGTTAAACTATGCCAATATAGTAATGCTCATGACTTTGCCAGTCATTTTCTCGGCCATTGTCTGGGGGCGTGTTGCAGGGATCATCAATTCCATCGTAGGAATGGTATTGATTGATCTGTTTTTTATACCACCGCTATTTCAATTTACCATTGAAGACATTAACCTTCTCCCATCATTGCTGGTATACCTTGTGGTTGGATTGACAACATCATTCCTGGCCGAGATGATCAGATGGCAAGGCAAGATAGCTAGGCAACGCGAGATTTTCATTGAATCTCTATACAATTTAAGCCGGGAACTGCTTGTATTTACAAACCCAAAAGACATAACGAAAAAAGCAGTGTCTGAAATGGACAGAGTTTTTGAGTGCAAAACAGCTTTCTTTGAAGGCATTGGTGATGATCTGACCGTTCTTTCAAAATCAGACGAGCTGGAAATCCATGATAAAGACAGGGTCATTGCCACATGGTCGCTTACACATGGTGAAAAAACCGGCAAATACACTGACACTCTCCCCCATGCCGAACTTACATTTGTCCCAATCAACATTGGATCAAAAACAAAGTATGTTGCAGGATTCAAGTTCAATCAGAAATTGACGCCAGAACAGTCAAAACTCCTTGATTCATTTATAAACGTTATTGCCACTTCACTTTCGATCTTTTAGGATGTATTTATTTAATTGGACATTAAAAAATCAGATTATTTTCATAATTGGGAACAATTAATAAATGCTTATTCGTCACTCAAAACCATAAAGGTATTTGTCATCGGCAACAAGCACCAGGTCTCTTGTGGACAATACAACCTTAGCGCCCTCGCCAAGATTATTTTCCTTTTTGCTGATCTGCCATTTTTCGTCTCCGGTGATTGGGGAAATGGCAAAAATGTTGTCCTTGTCTTCCTGCCAGTATTCTCTCTGGTTTAACGGAAGGGCCTCATCAACAACATTCAATTTGTTTTCCAGCTTGACAACCGAGTCATTCTTGTAAAGGCAAAGCAAATAGTACAATCCACCTGCTTTGAATTCGAATGGAAAATCGGTTTTCCTGTCAAGGAACGATCCGGTAGTATTTTCAATTTTTGCTTGATATTCTTTTTCGACCAGCCCGCTTACTTGATTAATCCTTATTATTTTTGTGCTATTTTCAGTAACCACATACAATCTCTCCTGGTCGACTTCAAATGAAAAATAATCCTCTATATTCTTGAAAGCCAATTCTGATATTTTGAGGGTGTCGAGATTAATCCTGAATAGCTTGTGGCCTTCGTTATTGAAAGGAGAAGTCAACACCCACAAATATCTATCCGTATTAATAACGCCGCTTATCACCTGCCCGTCAAATGATAACATCCACTTTGGAAGGCCAGACCAGCAATTGAGGCACAAAAGTGATCTGGAATTGATACTGACAAAGATGTTGTTTTTGTATCCAACATTGTACAGATGGGCTTCTTTTATTTTGTACTCCCAAAAAATTTCATTGCTATACAAGTCCCAATAGGCAAGATTTCCGTTTTCTCTGAACCCAAAAACATTTTCACGCGTATCAAAAATGATTCCCCCAAGCGTATTTGGTTTTTCGGATTTAGGAAGAAGCATCGTTTCTCCCTGTTCTGTTTCAACCACAAATGTCATTGGCAAATATTTTATGCTTAACAATTTGTTTTCTGGGGAAAACATATCCCTTTTAGATGTGTTTTTTAGGTCTGATGTCATTCTCCTGTATGGTAATTCTCTCCAGAGAAAGAGGTCGTACTCCTTGTTGTCAGAAACTGACAATGGGACTGGGAAATCTTTAATGGGCGCCATTTTGAAATCTTTTGCCGGTATAAGCAGTGATTTGTCCTCAAAGTTGGCATCAGGGGTAATTATGTGCTTTTCAATGTTTTCTTTCATTTTATTCATTATCCCAAGAGGACCGTTTCCAGAGCACCCCAAGACTGCAATGGCCAGAAAAACCAGCAATAAAATGCATGAATATTTTTTCATATTGTCCTTCATCATGTCAGCCCTCCTAATTCCCCTAATAAAAAATGATATCACAAAGCAAATCGAATACTGCTCAAAATCAATTCAAAGTTTTTTCCAACTACCCTGCTGGGGTTTTGGCAACACTATTATGCCACATTACAAATTGTCTGTACATGGTAACATAAACAAGAGCGCCTTACGGCCTGAAACCGTAGACAAACTTGTCATCCCGAAGGACAACGCCATACTCGTCAGACAACATGATTGTGTAATCTTCCCCGATTCCTTTTTTGTCGATTGACCATGTATGCTTGAAGGTGTATGGATCGACTCCAATGATCTTTTTCCCATCATCAAAATAATGGTCATTTTCAAGTGCGATTATTGGATCATTGATACTGGTCACCTTCCGAGATAAAAAATGGAAGACTTCTTGCCTGTCTTTTGTTTCAATGATTAGAATATCATCTGGACCACTTCCAGTAATATCATCAGTGCTGGAGATGATTCCTGACAAATCAGAAACCATCTTTTTTTCGAATGTTTCCTCATTGACAGCGTAGATCTTCAAATCATTGTCAATATAACAAAAAGAACCATTTATGAAGCCAAGGAGAAATATATCCTTGGATGCACATACTTCCACAACGATATTCTTGTCTGGATCATATGCGTAAACATGCGTATAGGCAGCATATTCTCCATTACTAAAATCAAAATACCGCATCCACAGACACTTGCTGTTACCACCCAAACCTGACAATATTCCTCTGTAGTCCTGCTCGCATACTATCCCCCAGGCTGGAGTGCCATCGTCAAGGTTGATTTTCGTGATGTCATTTCCAAACTCCTCCTGGACAAAAAGCTGGTTGTTCCAGATGAAAGTGTGTTGTTTGTCCAGTCCGAATTTCCACAACACTTTTCCATTTTCCTTGTTTTCCCACATCCCAAGATAGTTTTCCCCATCAACCCTCCCAACGGCAATTTCTCTGCCTACATCAAAATAAAACCCCATTTCTCTTATCGAACCAGTTCTGCCATCTTTGGGTGACAAAAGATATTCGGCAGAACCTCTTGAATAAACTGCCCAGCCTTGAGGTACTGATTTGACATACCCCCGAAAATCGCCACTAGATTTGTGCAGGTATTTCTGAATGTCGTCCCTCCAGAATTCTTTTAGTTCAACGCTTGATTCTATGTATGAGCTTTCCCAAAAATTGTACTGGGAGTTCTTTTTGTCCGCATTTGTATAGATAATTTTCTTAAATTGAAGGTCTGCTTCCGCCAGACCATTGGGGGTTATCGCATACGATTTGACATCTACAACATCTTTTCTTGTAAGGTCGATGCCGGAATAACAGCCAGGGGAAAATATCATCAATAAAATTATCAATAAACAACTCAACTTTTTCATGTCACTGCCTCCCTAAAATCTGCCACTCAAGGTGGCCCAAAAGCGATTACTTCATCCCGTGTCGCAACAAGAACACCTCGCCAGTCGCACTCCAGAACATCGTATGATTCGCCTTTTTCCAGCCCAAGATCGGCTTTGTCAATCCACCAGTATTGTTCGCCGGTTTCAAAATTAATACCATATATTTTTTCTTTTGTAACGAGAAGACCATAATGATTCATCACTTTATTGCCCGTTCTTGTGTATAGATAGTTGTTTGTTGACCCCTGGATTGGAATTGGGTTTTTGGGCTCCTTGAGGTTGAAAATAAAATTGCCATTTTTTGATTTTACGCTAAGAAAGGCCACATTTGGATCTTCTACCAATTCCAGAACGCCACCTTTTATGTATTCATCAATTTTGAAAGTTTTGGATGGCACACAAGTTTCAAGGTCCATCTCTGTCAAAACTTTGCCTTCCTCCGATATTGCATATAGCTTGCCATTATCAATAAAAAAGGTGCAATAATTTTTGACATCAACTCTCATTATTTCAAGCGTTTCAGGATTGATTCTATAAAGATAGTCCTGTCTTGGATCAAGCCACTCGTCCCCCTCGATAAAAACATATCTACTTATGCAAGCATAACGGCCAAAAAATAGGCCAGTTCTGTCCCTTTTAAGCTCCCAGCCCGGAATCCCAGTCCAGGCATTAACTTTCGTTAAAACAATATCCAAAGTACCCATATAATACACTGATTCATTCTTTGAAAAAATCCAGTTGTCCTTCTCGTTTAAGGACAAGCTCCAGATTTCTTCACCAGAATCAACATTTACAAACATTTTATGCTCTTTAGGTGTCAATAAGCCACGGTTCTCAACAAATGCAATTTTGTTTTTTTCATCTAATATGTCATATCTGAACCTGGCTCCAATCTTCTTGCCAGTTGCAGGATCATAAAGACCAGAATCAGAGCCATTTTGTATCTGCCATCCATCCTCAAAGTTGTCTGAAGTGACTCCATAGCCAGAAGCATGTTCTTTCTTGAGGTTATTGTTCTTGCTCCATATCTTCTTCAGCTGGCCTTTATAAAGAAGGGGTTTTGGCTCATAGGGTTCAAGCGGTGCGTTTCTTGGCTCGCCAATTTTTGTTGGGACTGGCATCTCCTCCAGTGGGACAAGCCTAATGTTATTGGTTGGCACAAGAAGGGAGCCTTCTGGAAGGTTTGTAGCAGTTTTTATCTCATATTTTGGATGGTTTTTGTAGACTTCTTCTCTGGACGGCGAACAGCCTGCAAAGAAAATAAATAACAAAATGATTGCAGACAGTTTCCATATGATTTTTCTCCCAAACATATCTCCTCCTGCAGATTTTAATTAATACCAATCATAAGGATTTGACGAATTCAAATCAATTGCATGATGCCACGAGAAGAACTTTTTATACCTCAAATTGGAAATAGAAACTACCTTTCTATTTGTAAACCTAGTTTAATATCATATCATTTTTGGCCATATTCCATCAGATAGTAGCAAGAAACAGTGTCATTGTTCTGGAAACATATCACACCATTTCTGTAGGATACGCCGCCAATCTGGTTAGGTACCTGATAGCTCCAAACCTTACTTCCATCTTTAATGTCATAGGCGGTAATGTATGAGGCATCCTTGTAGGCCTCATAGACAACAGGGTTCTTTTCGAAAGCGATGAAATCCATATCTTGTGATTCTTTTACATCTATGTCTTGCAAGACTTCACCATTGCTTGCTTTGAGGCACATCAATTTTGCATGATAACTTTTGTCATCCTCCTCCGAATCTCTCTGTATGTATGGTATGAATATCTTTCCTTCCTTGATTTGTTCTTTGTTTTCCATTTTAGCCCAGGCCAAAGCAAGTTTCTTCTCCCATATCACCTTATACTCGCCATTTTGAAGACCAGCAAAGACAATACCACTACCCTCGCTGTTTCGATAACTCAAGACGATGTTGTCTTCCATAAAAAATGCATTGTTAATTGAATTGTTTACGTCCCAAGAAAGTGCGAACTCCCACATTGTTTTTCCAGTTATTTTGTCGATCATGAATACAGAATCATTCCTTTTGTCTTTCTCTCCAAGGCACAAGGCATACTTGTCATTTTCGTCAGAGAACCTTAGTGAGTGTAAGCCATCAACACTGTACTTTTGGATAAGGGTTTGTGTTGCTGCCGTGACGTCAAATGTGAAGATGTTCTTGCCAATGCCTACCCACAACTTGTTGTAGCTTATCTCGATACCGTTATATTGGTCATCTGGGCTTTCTTTGTATTGTTTCAGGTTGGCATAGGGATATTCGTATCCCATGTATTCTGATACATCCGTGTAGTAAATTTCGTCACCTTTTTGTATGTAAACATCATTTTCAAAGGTGGCAATATCATAAATGGTATCATTCAAGTTTGTTGGGTACCGCCAGTTCTCATTTCCATTATCGACATTGAGAGAGTAAAAAAGATGTAGGTACGGACAACAATATGGTCCAAGGTCTCTGTACAACAGTATGCTCGAATCCATGATGATTGGCCTGATATAGGTAGCATCAAGGTCCATATTTCTCTCCCAGAGCTTTACAATGCCTGGCATTTTTGCTTCGGTTTTAACAAGTGTATATGGAAAGATGTTGGCTAAAATGACCAGAACCACAACAAGTATCTTTCTAATTTGTGTTTTTGCCCTCACTGCTCTTACCTCCTCAATTCTCGATAAACACATTTTACGCACATCTACAGTTGCTGTCCATTTTTGTAATGGTAATCACCACCTGTGGGGAGGGTGGAATAGGGATTATGTAGCATTTATATTCATGGTTGGTATGTGACTATGATTGTTTTGGTCTCTGCAATCCATTTGACGGTACAACCAAGGTTCTCAGCAAGGAAACGGAGGGGAACCATGGTTCTGCCATCTTTGATGATTGGGGTTATTTTGGGGTTTTTGGGGTCGATCATTACAAAATCACCATTTGCGAAAGCTTTTGGGTTATTCTTCCAAAAAATAATCGATTTTTTACCAAGTTTTATATGAGTACTTGATTCCTCCTTATCAAAAACAATATTTCCTCCAAATGGTTCGCAAACAAATCTTGCCGGAATATAAGAAATATTGTTTAGTGCAATTACTTGAGTATCCATAATCCATTTTCCAAAATCAGTTTCATACTCATTTGAGTTTATTTTAAAATTGATATTGCTCGTTGATTTACTTATACAATTAATGTAACCGTTTCTTGTTACTAAGAACAATAAACCATTGGAATAGCTTAAATTAGAAACAATGTCAGAACCAAAACATGTTTCATTAAACATTTTTCCTGTTTTTGAATCAATTTTAATAACACAATCCCCACTTTGGATTAACAATGTTCCCCCAGCTAATAAATTCAATCCCAAGGAGTTTAATTTTACATCATTAAAAACCCAGAGCGATTTGCCATTTCTTATATCTAATTTTTTAATACCCATTTTCGATTCACAATATAAATATATCCCATCCGAAACTATATCCCAGTATTTATCTTGAGATTGCCAAATCACTTCAGATGTGTTTAAATTTAAGCAGAGAATCGTATTATCTTTATTGGAGGCTATCAATTTATTAGAACAAGCCATTGATAGTGGTAAATACCTTTTAAACGACCATTTTAACTTACCTGTTATCGCATCAAAACAATGTGTAGAATCGTCATCAAAAGAGCTAATTGCAATCAAATCATCGGATAATATCATGCTATCTGGATGATATTCCGTTTGGCGATTTATTTTTCCAAGGGGTATGTTTGTTTGCCAAACAATTTCACCATTTGATGGCGATAAACTGATTATACGACGTTTCAAGTCAATTCCATATATAGAATTATTTGTGATATTAAAATACTCTATTCCAAGAGAAGTTTCCCATACAATTTTGCCGCTCACAAAATCAATGCAATAGAAAATATCCTCAGTATTTGCATATACATAATTTTTAAATATTGAAACTCTTATAATTGACTTTGTTGTTTCAATTCTCCACAGGATATTACCATTATCAGATTTGATACATAGTATGGAATATTTATTTTTAATAGCACTTTGATCAGCAATGATGATTTTATCATCACTTATCAGTACTTCATTATCAAATTGGTACTTTGGCAAAGCCTTCCATCTTAGTGCTAACGAGTTCTTTTCTTCTCCATTTGTAGTAATGGATCTAAGATTTTGTGGATTACCACCATATGATGTCCAACCCTCATGTTCTTTTCCATATGAAGAACACAAGGTCATCATAAATATACAAAATATAACAATTGCAAAGTTCTTCATAAGAGATCACCTCTTTTTTATAAGCTCCACTATTTTATTTGAGATTTTCAACATGGTTCCAATCTCGCATAAAAAAACTGTACCACCAACTACTTTTATCTATAGTTCCTCTGGCCCATATACCACTATCTTGATACACTTCGTATTGTCCACTTTCCCTTAGAACAATATAATTCCCATTATAGAAGATGCTACCTCCTCGTCCTTTATAACCATCAGGAGCAAGACCATCAGAAAATTGTATATCTGTATGTCTGAAATTAAAAGCATCTCTCCCAGTTTTCCCATCAAAAGTTGATACACTCCCAACAGGAATTTGTAATTTTATGCCATGACAATTTGAAATATTACCTTCTCTTTCTTTATCATATATTCCAGTTATACATGCATAAACAATAAGTCTTTCACCAGTGAAATTAACGGATGAGTAACCATCCGCGTAACTGTCCCACATACCATAAAATTCATCTGGCGATAAATTCCATTCATTATAAGTTTTAGCTGGATCATATTCTGTATTTGAAAAAGCTCCGCAACCTGGTGGGAAAAAGAATTTTGGCGTTGAACCCGATAATTGATAGCCAAGGACAGAAACTAAATAAAAACCTGTGCTTTCGTCAAATTTTAAGCCAAAAGCAGCCCACATCAAATTTGCAATATCTTCATCTGTTAAACCTTTATCTTTCAATGCTTTAATTTGATCTGCATTCAACATGCTGGGATCAAATGATGATGAGGAGTATAAACCTCTCCTTACTAAATCAACGTCTGAACCAGCCATTTGTGGTTTTGCTGCTTCTCTCACCCAAAAATCTGAATAGTTGTTTCTTTGTTTTACAAGCTCATCCAACCATTTCATATGATCCGACATATCATCAACAGGCTCATTTTTCTTGACAGGTGGTGGATCAAACATAAATCCTAGGTTTTCGCTGTTACGTTCGAGGATGTCACCACCATCTTCAGTATCACCATTGGTACAAATAATACCGTTGATGTTTTTTTCTCCAACATCCTTGGCACCAATAAGCCTTGCATCTGGGTTGGAGTAGTCCAGGCTTGGTGGGTCAGACTGCTTGCCAGCATTCGCTATCCCATCTGCTGATCCTGGAGGGGGTGAGAAGGAGCTTGTTGCGGCAATATCAGAGAGTAGCTGTTGCTCAGGAAGGGAGGAGGTGGACATGGAGTTGATGGTGGAGATGGAGGTGGGGTTGGGCATGGCTGGTGAGCCTGTTCCCTGGAGGAGGGTGCCTGTCTGGGGGTTGTAGTAGCCTGAGGAGAAGTAGAGGCCAGTTTCTGTATCAAGGATGGTCTGTGATGCTCCCATGAAGGTGAAGGGGTTTGGTATGGAGTCAGGGTTGGTTTCTGAGGTGATGTTGCCAAGGGTATCATATGTGTAGGTGATCTTGGTGTCCTGGTTGGTATCTGTTACCTTAAGGGTATTGCCATGTACATCATAGTGGTAGTAGTAGGTGGAGGTGGTTGTTGTCTGTGATTCTCCGGTTCCTGTGTGTCTTGTCCATTCAAAGGATATAGGCTGGCTGTTTGCTCCTATGTGGTATATGAGTTCCTGGTCCAGGAGGGTGGTGGAGGAGTCTCTCACTTTGTCCAGCTCTATTTCTGTTATTACTCCTCCTGCATAGTGGTACTTGTATGTGGTCACATCTGTGTGTGGTGTACCATCTATTGTTATATGGGAGGTGTAGGTCTTTTTGAGTCTTCTTCCTGATGCATCATACTGGAAGGTAACCGTGTCATTGTTAGTGGGGAGGTTGGAATAGGGATTATGTAGCATTTATATTCATGGTTGGTATGTGACTATGATTGTTTTGGTCTCTGCAACCCATTTGACGGTACAGCCAAGGTTCTCGGCGAGGAAACGGAGGGGGACCATTGTTCTGCCATCTTTGATGATTGGGGTTATTTTGGGGTTTTTGGGGTCGATCTGGACTTTTTTTCCGTTGACAGTGGCGGTTGGGTTGTTGATTGTCATGCTAACAGTTTTTTTAACAAGCCCTGCCAACACATTTTTTGTCTTGCTGTTCCAGACTATGTAACCTCCCAGTGGCTCTACAAGGTACTTCGCTGGCAAATAGGTAATACCATTTATAATGGCTGGAGATGCATCAATTTCTTCTTCACCCTTTTCAGTTTGAAGAATCTTCCTGTCAACTTGGAAAGAAATTACATCTGAGGCTTGGGAAAGAAATACCTCCAATTTTGTTTTATTGTTTTTCTCATCATATTTCTCAATCACCACTGCCTGGTCGGAAATTGTTTTTGCGCCAGCATAATCATACTGCTGTTTATAATTGCTGTAGTCATATTTCCAGTACATCCTGTCCAGAAAGGGGTTGCCGTATGCGATGTATTCACCAAACATCCCAAAGAAACAGTCACCCTTAAAGTTGGGTTCCCAGCTGTCAACCCACTGATCAGGAGCAAACTTGTCAGTTGAAATGAATTTGCCAGTTTCAATATCAAAATACATCCTGGTGCGGATACGAGTGAAATACTTATTTCCCTCTTCAGGCAAGGAGCCAAAAAAGACAATATAATTGCCCCTAAAATCAAAAACATTGCTGTATTTATGGGTGTCTATATTCCAAATATATTTCCCGTTTTCAAGATTCGCACAAACAAGCAGAGAGTCAATGGTATAAAAAAGTTTTCCTTTAAGAATTGCCTCTGGTGATGCTACACTGCCATACTCATCCTCCCATACTTTCTGCCTGGATTCAATATCGTAGCAAGCTATCTTTGTTTTGTGCTTGTTAAAATCCCAATGGCTGATATACACCAGTTTGTTGCCATCCAGCAGACCATGTCCTCCAAAATTATCGAGCTGGATTTCCCAGTTGATGCTGCCATCTTTCTTGCTGAAATTTATTACCTTTTTCTCGCAAGTCAGGATAAAAGTACCATCCCCCCTGTTATACACCTCACCTATGTAATAGGTTGGGATTTCTTTTGTCCATATTTCATCGCCATTATTTGGATTTAAGCAGTAGAGTTTGTTGTGTACAGAAAACAAGAAACTTTCTTCATCCAGATATAATTGTGAATGGTTCTCGTATCCCTCGATCATTTTCTTCCACAATCTGTTTGTTGCCAGATTGATAACGCCAACTTCTATATTTTTTGAATTGGTCGAGAGGAAAGCGAGATTATTTTCGTTAAGAATGTATCTTATCGATCCAGCTCCTCCAGCTCCAAAAACCAGGTAGGATATTTCGTATTCACCATTTTTACAAAATCTCTTGTCCGAGATGCCTGCAACAGATCTATATTCAAGAAGCACAAAAGAGCAAACAATCATCATGGACAAGAAAAGAGTTAGCACCTTTCTCATTTTTGGCCTCCTTTTCTTATACTATGGGCACATGTACCAAGTTTTGCCTGTTCCTTCTATCTTTCTGTTGTATAGAAAAAACCAATTGTAGATTAATCCGCCTACTTCACATTTACAATGATCCACTAATTTTTTATTATTTTTATTAAAAACATCAAAGTATCCGTTTGAATATAAAACAACTTGATTACCTGCTTCAAAAATAGATCTTTGATAAGCATATGAAGCGTTAATATCCCATGTACCATTCGGATTTACTCGATCAACATCGCAGTGCTTATAGGAAAATTGATAATTACCAAATTTTCTAAGATCTGCAGCTCGCGTTTTGTTGACACCGTTACCTATCATAATTTTCACACCATGCGAAAAACCATCACCTGCACAACCTACATCTAATATGACCATATTGGAGCCAGAAGTGTTTATTGATTTAACATATCCAGAACCAGGATCGCCTCTGTTGAAATATTCTTGCCACTCATCTTCCCACACATTAATGCCAGTGTAATTATCTCCTTGTTCAGTTTTGCGAATATTTTTACCATCATTCGATCCTCCCGAAGGCCAGAATATCTGGGCTCTCTGGTCACTAAGTTTGTAGCACATGACCTCAGCATGGTAGGTTGTTGTTTTTGTCTTGTCGTCATAAGTGCTGTAGACAGCAACAGCTGCAGCTTCAATGCAATATGTGACTTCTGTCCCCTCTGCTGTCTTGCAGGTGACAGAACCATCCTTCATGTCAAAGGTAATATCCGTACATCCTTCCTCTGTAAGGTCTTTTGTGATTCTGTCCTTAACAGCAGCCTTTTCAACTCCATTCAGATCGTCCCATTCAGTATAGTCTCTTGGACGACCACTCATGATGTTGTTGTACTCACGCTCGGTTATTTCGTTACCTGCATTGTCATAGTAATGTTTTATGATACCTGTGTAACCATTACCACCATCAGAACCACACCAATTGTTTGGGTCCCTCATTTCAATGCCTATCCATGGGTATGCCATTAGTGTCGGTGAGAGGCCATCTGTTATTGTTGCCTCAACTTCACTTGTTCTGGCATCAGTATCAGATCTGGCAAGTCCTTCTGACACCCCTGAGGATGGGGCATAGCTCTCAATCTGTGCATACGCCTGATGGGAGAGTAGCTGTTGCTCAGGAAGGGATGAGGTGGACATGGAGTTGATGGTGGAGATGGAGGAGGGGTTGGGCATGGCTGGTGAGCCTGTTCCCTGGAGGAGGGTGCCTGTCTGGGGGTTGTAGTAGCCTGAGGAGAAGTAGAGGCCAGTTTCTGTATCAAGGATGGTCTGTGATGCTCCCATGAAGGTGAAGGGGTTTGGTATGGAGTCAGGGTTGGTTTCTGAGGTGATGTTGCCAAGGGTATCATATGTGTAGGTGATCTTGGTGTCCTGGTTGGTATCTGTTACCTTAAGGGTATTGCCATGTACATCATAGTGGTAGTAGTAGGTGGAGGTGGTTGTTGTCTGTGATTCTCCGGTTCCTGTGTGTCTTGTCCATTCAAAGGATATAGGCTGGCTGTTTGCTCCTATGTGGTATATGAGTTCCTGGTCCAGGAGGGTGGTGGAGGAGTCTCTCACTTTGTCCAGCTCTATTTCTGTTATTACTCCTCCTGCATAGTGGTACTTGTATGTGGTCACATCTGTGTGTGGTGTACCATCTATTGTTATATGGGAGGTGTAGGTCTTTTTGAGTCTTCTTCCTGATGCATCATACTGGAAGGTAACTGTGTCATTGTTAGTGGGGAGGTTGGCCTGCTTGAGCTGGTTCTCATATGTGTATTCATATGTGGTGACATAGTCCGGATCGACTGTGGGGGAGGAGGGGGAGAGCCAGATGTTCTTTCTGAGGAGGTCTTCCATCTGTTTGTTGTTTCTTGTGGCAATGTCCCAGGTGGCAGTGTCCATGTGTGAGGAGGGGAGGTATGGGGAGAGGTCATACGTCCTCAGTGAGGAGGGGGCATACCGGTGGGGGTAGTGGACCCTTGAGGATTCAAGCTTTTCTTTGGAGGGGAGGGAAGAGGGGGAGAGGACGAAGGGGGAGCCGGAGTAGTATTCCTTGCTGGTGCAGTTGCCGTTGTTGTCGTATGCAAAGAGTTCATAGGCGGTGGACTCGTAGTCAACCCTTGTGAGCCTGTCTGCGACATTGAAGGTGAAGTCGGTGTTGTCAGTTCCACCAATGTCTATATCTGTCCTGTTGCCCCTCTGGTCGTATGTGTACACGACATCATTCGTGGTGCCTGGCTTGTCAACGTTTGTGAGCCTGTTTAGTGCGTCGTATGTGTAGCTCCAGGTATCGGAGCCAACTTTTTCTGAGGTTATGTTGCCGTTGTTGTCAAATGTGTAGTCCAGGTCAAGAATTGATGTGTTGTCAGATTTCTTTACATCGATGTTTGTCATCCACCCGTTGGCATTGTACAGGTAATCGGCCAAAACACCTGTGGGGTAGTCCATGCCTGTGGCCCAGGAGTTGTCATTGTATGAGTATGAGGTGGTCTGGGAGGACCTGGTTGCCTGGGTCATTTTTCCTGCGGTGTCCCAGGTGTATGTGCGGGCATCACCCTCTGCGGTGAGCTGGGTTATCAGCCCCTCTGCATTATACTGGAACTGGTGCGTGAAGTCCCAAGGATCATCGGTTGATGTGAGTCTGCCAATGTCGTCGTATGTGAATTCTGTTGTTCCCACTGAATCAACAAAGCTGGTCAACCTTGAGAGATCATCGTAATTGAAAGAGACCGTTGACGAATCTGGATACGAAATCTGCGTGAGTCTTGAAATGTCATCGTATGTATAACCGATTGTCTGGCTCTTCCTGTCGGTGGTGGAGGTGAGAAGCCCGTTGTCATTGTACGAGAACGTCGCATAGTGTGAAAGCTCGTCAGTGGCACGGGTGAGCCTGCCAACATCATCATACTGGAAGCCAACTGTTGGCGGTGTGGCCTGCGGAGGCTTCTTGAATTCAGTAATTCTTGAGTTGTCATCGTATGTATATTGATAAACATTTGATAGAGGGTCGGTGGCTTGGGTCATTCTGTAAATGGCATCATATTGATACTGCCAGTTGTTCCCCCTTCTGTCCCTCACCTGTGTGACATTACCCACGGCATCATAAGTAAATTGGGAATAATTGCCCGCAGCATCATAAGCTTTGGTGACTCTGTTCAACGCGTCATACTCAAAATCGCAATGGTTGGTCATTGGGTCAGTAATTCTGGTCACCCTTCCTGCGTTATCGTATGTGTAGGACTGCGTTTTGCCATCAGAGTTCTCGGACGATGTCATAAGACCATCGGAGTTGTATGAGAATTCTTGGGCTGTAGTGCTTGGCCCATCAGCTTGAACAAGTTTGCCAGCATTGTCATAAGTCTTAGTCCATGACTGACTCAAAGCATTGGTCGTCTGCGTAAGTCTGTTTAGATCATCATAGGTGAAATTGGTTTCTTTCTGAAGGGCATTTGTAATCTTTGTCAGATTGTCATTATTGTCATACTGCAATGATGTTGTTTTATTAAGAGGATTTGTGACCTGGGTGAGTCTGTCGTGCGTGTCGTACTGTAACGAGGTCGTCTTGTTCATTGGATTGGTTACAGAAGTGATGTTGGAATTGTTGTCATAAGCAACCGTTGTCGCTTCGTTTTCCGGATTTGCGACAGTTGTAACCCTGCCCAGAGTATCATATGTGTAGGATGTTCTCTTGTTCATTGGGTCCTCAACCCAATTAATTCTTCCGTCACTCCTTCTATTTATTTCAACCTCATGATTGAGGGCATTTTTGACCTTCACAAGTCTCGAGTTATTGTCATAAGTGTAGTAAATAGAGTGATTGAGAGGATCTTTTGCTTCAGTGAGATTGCCGGAGTTGTCATAATAAAAATTCCATGGATTGTTTAAAGGATCCGTAGCTGTTTTTAGTCTGCCACGATTATCGTAAATGTAGGTCCAGTCATTGCCATTGGGGTCTTCGTAGGAAGACACCTTGCCAGTTGCAGAATTTGTATAATTCCATGTCTTTCCAGATGGACTCTGGACTGAATTCGGATAATTGTTGGAGTCATACGCTATACCCCAGGTTGAAGTACCTTGGCCATAAGGAGAAGTAACGCTTGTTAATTTGTTATTAGTATAGCCAAAGGCAACTTCCTGATTTAGGGGGTTGGTTATTTTTGTGAGCTTATTATTTGTGTATTCAAAAGAAGTATTCTTGTTTTTTGCGTCGGTATAAAGTGTTAACTGGTTGCTGGAGTTAAATGCAAAGCTTTGCGTCAATCCTTCAATATTCGTTGATGTTATGTTGCCATTTGAGTCATAAACAAGTGTTATAAGGTGACTTTTTGGATCTGTGATCTGGGTCACTTCTTTCATCGAATTTCTTTGGTATTCTGTGATCAAGGTGCCAGTTTGAATTTTTGAAATATACCCAGAGCTATCAAATGTGCACTCAGAAGTTTGTATATTTGGATCTGATATCTGTGTAACTGTATCACCTATCACATAGGATTTTTGCACTGTGCTATAGCTGTCTTTGGCACTGGTTATTTTCCCGTTAGTGTCATACTCAAATGTGTAAGATTGATTGTTTTCATTTGTTAACGATGTGAGTCTCCCCAAAAGATCATAAGCATACCCTATAAGCTTACTTTCCTGGTCTGTTCTTGTTACAAGCATATTTGATCCATCATAGGTAAAACTAACAACTTTGGACTCTGGATCAGTTACATCAGTAAGCCTTCCCCACTGGTCATAAGTAAAAGTAAGATTTCTACTAGTTGCATAATCAGTTACAGCTGATAGTTGGTCTTGATTCCATGAAATATCAATTCTTCCACCAAGACGGTTTGTCATTCTGAGAAGCTTGCCACCAGCACCACTATTGTATTCGAAATAAAGTTTGTTATCGAATTTATCAAGAATGACATAATAATCAGCCCCAGAAATATTTTCTACTTGTAACTTTAGTCTTGAGAATTCAGGGGAATCCCATCCGCCAGAAGAAACATTTTTTGGAAATTCCAGATAACAGCCGTTTGAGGATCGATAAACACCATTGCCCGTCATTGAGTTTATTGTCATCTGTTGATGGTAGTTAGATGTCCAGCCGGGCCCCATGCCATAATTGACATTTGAGCATGAGTTATATGTTCGCACAAAAGACAATGACATTCCGCCGAAGATTCCAAAACCAATGTCATATTGTGTAAGATATGTCGATCCGGTATAAGTGTTAACTGAAACGTTTCCGGCTCCATTCCCAAAACTCAAATCCGAGCCAGACGGAGAACCACCTTCCTGATTTACAAATTCAATAACAAGTGCTGGTGCACTGCCACTTACGCTACAGTCGCTTTGGCCAGGTGCAGTTACTCTAAAACCAAAACCAACACAATCGTCTAAACCATAGAAATGATTTTTTACCATGTCCGTTACATCATATAACAATGGAACAGGCGGATTTACAGCAGGCCAGGTCAGACCATTTCCAACTGCTTGCCCCCATGGCTGGCTTCCCCATGCCATTGTTGCTGATTCCCAACCAACTCCAACATCATATATTCCTATTCCAACAGCTGTTCCACATGAATTGGAAATAAGTTGAGTATCAAACAAAAGATGTGCTGAGAGAATTTTTATCTTTCTTGAATAATCGATGTTGTATTTAATGTAAGTATTTGTCTCAACCACAAGTGGGGGTGTTACTATATTGGTGTTCTGAACACCAAAGTAGGAGGTCGGATAAACTGTTGTGGTCACAACCCCATTGCGGTTCTCTAAAGTTATATTATCAACAAGACCAGGATCTCCAGTTGGACAAACAAGATTTCTATTGGGTTGAATACTTGTTTCATCTCCAGATAGCGGTTTCTCTTGTGTCCCATTCGAACCAAGAACCATTGAGAAAACTCCGTTTTTCTCCTGATATAATTTATACATCTTAGCGCCTGCTGGGGTAATATCAGTTTTTTCCTTTGGGAATCTTGCCCTTTCTCCATCGACAGGTCTAGCTGATGGTGGAACACTCCGCTCGACCTGAGATGCTTTGGCAGTGCCCAGAAAAACAAAAATATTAGAAAATAGCGTAAAAGAAATAAAAACAACAATAAAAAATTTGAATTTCTTCCACATATTACCCATATTATTCATCCCTCACCTCTTTTTAATTTTTAGTGTTTATATCCCAATTGCTGATATGCGTAATAATATCAACAATCCCGTTTGTCAATAGCTCATATATGCTCTTTGTAAATCTCCGCACAAGGTAAGACAAAAATTTTCTATGTTTAAAATTTAAAGAATAAGAACATAGCATAATATTTTGGTACAAAAAAGTAATGTTTCTTATTACGCTGAAATTTTTGTTTTTATTCGGTCGAAACAATAAAAGATTCTTGGCAAACAACCAATTACAAATTTGCAAGGTTCAACTATTCCAAACTGAATTCGTATCTAATCAACTCTATCCTATCTCCTTTTTTATTGCCTCCTCGGCATTTTTTGCAGTATCAGGGCTATAGCCGTCATGCTGAAAAACAATGACGCCGTCTTTGGAAACCAGCGACATGTTTGGGACATTGAGCCCACCCCATTTGTAATATGTCTCGGCAAGAGGATCAAGAAGGATTGTATATGTTACCTTCAGTTCATTCAAAAGCAGGTCGCGCTCGTCTTCAAGGAAGTCGGAATCGGTACAGATGCCAATCACAACGAGCCCTTTGTCTTTGTATGCATTATAGAGTTTTACAAGCTCTGGCATCTCTCTCCTGCATGGCACACATCTTGTTGACCAAAAATTGACCAAAACACATTTTGTAGATTTTTCAGCAAGTATTTCAGACAAGGTGACATTTTTCCCATTAATGTCAGGCAGGGTAAAATCGGTCGCCCTGGGTTTGAGAAGCTCCGGGTCAACTTCCATGTAAAGACTTTTGCCATCAATCTTTGTTATCGGAAGACCAAATTTGTCTTTTAATATTTCTGATGGCACAAGCATTCTCTCCCATTTAATAAAAGGAGTATTTAAAAGCTGTTTCTTTTCACCCATGTCTTTGTAGGTCTTGCTGCCAGCTGTTATCTCGATATTTTTTCCCTGGCCCCTTATGATTGCAGTCTTTACAGTTGGCATCCAGCCAATTTTGTGGCCGGTTTTCTCGGCAACATACCGGAGAGGAAAGAAATATTCCCCATCGACAAGGGTTGGCCCCACATCAAGCTTGTCCTTCTTGTCGCCAACCTCAACCACACGAAAATCCAGCCTCCACCAGATTAAAACTGGGGAAGATGCACCAAGAAATAGAAGGGCGCTAATTGCCAGAGCAAAGCTCTTGTACCATCTGCTCAAGTTTTGCATTGGCCTCCTCGGAGTAGTTTTCATTCCTCATTACCACAAACTTGTTGCCCGGCACAACAAGCTGGAAGTTTGGGAAACCAGGCGACATCCAGGCATTGTATATTTCAGCTTTTTCATCAAGCAATGTTGGAAAAGTAACGCCAATCTCTTCCAGAAGCTCTCGCCTTGAGCCTTCATTGCCGGGGCCATCAGTCGAAATACTTAGCACCACAAGTCCCTTATCCTGATATTTTTTGTAAAGGGTTTCCAGATGCGTAAGCTGTGTTTTGCAGTGTGTGCATGCCGTGTACCAAAACTCAACCAGTAGTGCTTTTGTGTTACCATCCGAAAGCACATTTGATAAAGTTATTGTTTTGCCATCTTCGCCATCTGCAGGAAGAGTAAAATCAATCCAACGATACTTTATCCTGTCCGGATCAACAGGGGAATTCGCATCTTTTCCAGAAATAGTGAATGGGAGCCCCAAAATCTTAGCAAATGTCGAGTGATCAACGAGCAATCTTGAATTCTTAATTGTATACCTTGCTTTGATGCTTCCATCCAATGTTTTTGAGTCGGAGTAGATAACCGTAGCATCGTTAGAGTTTTTCTTCGTAGCAATGGAAATTTTGTATCCCTGACCATCAGCAACCGCGGTTCTTGTTTGGTCATTCCAGGAAACATCCAGACCCAACCTGTCAGCAATAAATCTGAGCGGCAACAAAACCGTATTACTTTCAGCTACCGGTGCCACATCAAGCTTGTATCCCTTGTCGCATATTTTTGCCACAGTGGAACCAGCCCTGAAGCTTATAATGCAGTCATCAGCAAAGATATTTCCCACAAAAATGATAGACATTATCAGAATAGCCGCCAGAAGTCTCTTTTTCACTATTTTTACTCCTTGCTATCTTTATACCTTCTATAAAAATAGAGTCAAGCCAAATAAAACCTGTATTTGACAAAGCGAATGCAACCAAATAAAATAATCCAGTAATGCCAAACACGAAACATGAAAAGGATTCTAACTAGTGGGCATCTTACCAGGCCAGATTGCAAAGTGGCTTAACGAGGCTCTTGTGGTCTCACAAGCAGCCAATGACTCGTCGGTCAATGGATTGCAAGTGGATGCATTAGAACCAGTGACAAAGCTTGGTTTTGCTGTAGATGCATGCATGGATGCTTTTACCGAGGCCAAAGATCAGGGTTGCCAGATGTTGCTCTGCCACCATGGATTGTACTGGAAGGGTGATGATCAGAGGGCAATAGGTCTCATGGGAAACAGAATTTCCTACCTGGTTAAAAATGGTATTTCCCTCTGGGCATGCCATCTTCCATTAGATATGCACCCGGAATATGGAAATAATGCTGGTCTTGCAACAACCCTGCAAATAAAAAACAGGAAACCTTTTGGTTTTTACCATGACCTTGCAATTGGCTTCTACGGAGAAGTTGAAGCTAATCCGACATGCAGTGAATTGGTGCAGAGGTTAAACAAGGATATTCCGGAATGCAAACCCTGGGTCTGGAGTTTTGGTAAAAAAAGTTGTAAAAATATCGGGGTGGTTTCGGGTGGCGGTTCGTACGCCATTGAGGAAGCTGCCAGGCTCGGACTTGATTGTCTTGTAACAGGAGAGGTTTTCCACCAAGATTATCATACAGCAAAAGAGCTTGGAGTGAACGTTATTGTTGCTGGCCACTGGGCAACTGAAACCGTAGGAATTCTTTCGGTTGGCAAAGCTGCAGCTACATTCTTTGGGCTTGAATCGGTTTTCATTAACAAACCCACAGGTCTATAGGGGGCACGATGGAAGCTATTATTAAAGCAAAAAACCTTACAAAGTCTTTTGGAGGAACAGTCGTTCTGGAGAACCTTAACTTTGAAATCGCAGAAGGCGAAAGTTTCGGTTTTCTGGGACCTTCAAAATCGGGCAAGACGACACTGATTGAGATACTTGCCGGCCTCACGAGGCCAACCTCTGGCGAAATATGGGTTGGTGGGGTCAATATGGGGCAATATCCAAACAAAGCCAGAAAGATAGTATCTTTGGTGCCACAAACCCTTGCACTCTACCAGGATTTCTCAGCGCATGAAAACATGAGGTTTTTTGGGAATTTTATAAATATAAAAAACAAGAAACTGAAAGAAATCTCTCTCGAGGCCCTGGATTTATTTGATCTCACGCATGAGGCTCACATCCCAATAGAGCAATTACCTTACTCATACGCAAAGAGGCTCTCCATTGCCGTAGCAATGCTTTCTGATCCCAGGATCATCCTTCTGGAATCTCCTACTGAAGGCCTCGATGATAGGTCAGCAAGAATAATAACTGATGGATTAAATCTTCTTTCCAACAGAGGAAAAACAATAATCATAGCAACATCCTACACCAGAGAAATAGCAACAGTGTGTAGAAAAGTTGGAATAATCAACAGAGGCAGTTTGCTTGCCCTGGATTATCTTGAAAACATCCTGAGCTGCTTTGGCGAACAGAACCAGATCGAGCTCGAAGCAGAAGGCCTCGAAAACATCCCGCTCGACATCATAAGAAAACAGCTCTTCTGCTCGATTCCAATTGAGAGTATTGATAAATTTGGTTCGACACTCCTGATAAAACTCGAGAGCACCACAGAGGTCCTTTCAATAATCCTCGAGGCACTTAGCGATTCAGGCATTCCAGTGAAAAACATCAGACTTGCCGAAGGAAGCCTTGAAAACGTTTTCTACAAGCTCGCAGGACGCGAGCTTCGCGATTAGGGGGGCAAAATGGGTAAAAACGCTCTGACAAACTGGCTTGTTGTAACTTCAAAAGACTTTAAAACCCTATTTAAAAATAAGAATGTTCTCCTCATCTATTCAGCGGTATGTCTAGCCCTCGTTATGTTGGCCATATTGATAAGATTTTACCTGTATCCAAACGCATTTATGTATATCGATGTCAACAGCTTCCTCCCGATGGTTCCCAATTACATGCTCTATTTTGTTATTTTCACTTCGTCACTCTATCTCATGAACCAAGGCAGTGTTTCTTTTACCGACGAGCATGTTCATGGGACTTCCGATAGACTCAAGATGTTGGGTGTTTCTTCTGCATCTTTCATTGCCGGCAAGCTCTTTTTCTTTTATCTTACATCCATAATCCAGGTGTTAATCTTCAATGCAGTGTGTCTCCTTGGATTCTGGGTAACAGAGGGCGCAATTGCAATGAATTTGTTTGATCCCATCTCCAACTTTTTCATATACCTATTGCTCTGGCCTCTTGGAATGGTACTTGTTGCAGGTTTGTTCTATGCTCTTGTATCAAACATAAAAAATGCCACAGCCGCAAGGTGATCATATGAAAAAACTTTATCGCTCAAGGAAAGAAAGGGTGATTGGTGGCGTTTGTGGTGGTATTGGGGTTTATTTTGGCATAGACCCGACTTTGACAAGGATAATCTGGGTTGCAGCCACACTTTTAGGCGGAGCTGGCATAATAGCATATATCGTTGCCTGGATCGTCATACCAGAGGAACCTGAAATTGAAGGAGCAGAGGTAGCATCCACTGAGATAAAAAATTATAAACCCAACACAATAAAGCTGGAACTGATTATTGGTGGTTCCATCCTTGCCATTGGGATAATGTTGCTCCTCTCAAATTTTGGCCTATTTGAATGGGGTTGGATACACAGGATCTTCTGGCCTGCATTGATAATCTTCGTCGGTATACTAATTATCTCTGCCGTTTCAAAAAAGAAATAAACAATTTACAACCTATTTCTTGCGCAATTCAGAGGAGTAATCGGGTTCTACCTTTTCATACTCACTATCGATCAGCATTGAAGAGAAAATAAAATCAGCTGTAGATCTATTGCACGCTGTTGGTATGTTTTTCAGCACTGCAATCCTGAGAAGGGCCTTTACATCAGGATCATGTGGCTGGGCGGCAAGCGGGTCCCAGAAGAATATCAAAAGATCAATATCTCCATCAACTATTTTGGCGCCGATCTGCTGGTCACCACCCAAAGGACCGGAGTTAAAACAATGAACCTCGAGACCAAGCTTTTCCTGGACCATGCGACCTGTAGTGCCTGTTCCAAACAGCTTGTGCTTGGACAATTTGGCCCTATTCTGGCTAGCCCAGTCAAGCAAGGCCTGCTTTTGGTTGTCGTGTGCCACAAGTGCAATCTTTTTCGTAGTTTCAAGCTTTTTTTTCCTATCCATAAATTCCTCTCATGTCTAATTACTGCCCTAACATTGTACCTTCAGCCTCATTTAGAAAATCAGGGTAATCATCTAGCCAGTATGCTTTTGGATTCCTTTTGCATATAATCGTTTTGCCATTACGGTCTAGGTCAACAGCCATATGATACTGAAAAACTATTTTCTCATCATCTATACCTGAAACCATGACTTTCCCAAATCTACTTGAAATAATAAACCTAGCTCTTTTTGCAAGGCCAGAAAGTCCTTTTCTCGATTCAGTAAATATCCTATAGGATTCCTCCAGCGGCAAAGCAAAAGGCTTATTTCCAATTGTTGGCCTGCACTGAAAAACATAATAAGGAACAATGCCTAAGTTTGTTAACTTCCTAAAAAGATCATTTAATGCTTCTGGTCTATCATTGATACCCTTCAAGACAGGGGTTTGGCAACATAGAATCGCACCCAGATTCCTTAATTTTTCAATCACTTCCAATGAATATGGAGTAAGTTCCTTGGGATGATTGAAATGAAGAATAAAATAGAGCCTTTTTGAAGATTTTGAGAATTTATTAACTACACTGAAAAAATCATCATCAGCGAGAAGTTTAATGGGGTTAAATGCTACCAATTTGGTTCCAATTCTTATACTTTCAACATGAGGAATCTTTGAGAGATTTTCCAGAATCTCATTCAACTTTTTTGTTGGCAGCAAAAGTGGCTCTCCGCCTGTCAACAATACATTATCAATTTCTTTGTGACCCAGAATGTACTTATAATGATGATCAAAGTTCCAATCTATTTCCTTGTTATCCTTCATGAAAATTCTTTTCCTGAAACAAAACCTGCAGAAAGAACCGCAAAAATTATTCACAAGCATTAAAGCTGTTGGGGGATATTTGTGTTGCAAACCAGGCTGTTTTGTGAAGGTTGATTCTTGCGATGGATCAATAAATCCCCATTCTTCAAGTTCATCTTTTTGAGGAATGATTATTTTCCTGATTGGATCATTAGGATCATTCCAATCGATGAGAGAAAGATAGTATTCATTCGTCCTAAATCCAAATTTGTTGGCTGCATCTCTCCCCTCTTCAAAAATACCCCTTGGGATACCAGGAACTGCGTCAAATTTTATATAGTATTTTGGTAGTTTCATTTTTTCTACTCCTCTTTTAGTAAATTGGATGATAGCTACTGATCTTTAGTCATCAGAATTAGAAGGTGAGTGGATCAATTAAGTTATGGTGGAGCAGAGGAGATTCGAACTCCCGGCCTCATCCTTGCGAAGGATGCGCTCTGCCAGCTGAGCCACTGCCCCACTTATACACCAGTTTAAGCAATAGCTTGGATTGATTCAACAAACACTTAAAAAGCTTGATTGAGGAACGGCAAGGCAATAAAATTTGTATGGAGGTACGTATGAGAAGAACATCTGCTTTTGTTGTTTCAATCCTGATGATAGTCGCTCTTTCATCATGTGGTGTTTCGCAGGGAATCAAAGGAAAGGTGACCGATAAAATATATGGCGATCCAGTGAATGTGGTCACAGTAACACTGCAAAATCTCGATGATATGACATTGCAACCAATCACGACCACAGTAAATGAAAAGGGCGAATATGAGGTTTCAGTTGATCCACCTGGAAGATATAGGGTCGAGATTGAAGACAAGAGAAGTAACTTCCAATACGTAAGGTTTGTACGTGCAGTAAAAATAGAGCAAGGCAAAGTTGAACAATTCGATGTGCAGGTGGATCCTGTTATTAAAACCTACATCCACGGTCAAATCCTTGCCAAAGACACGGGGAAACCGATTGAGGGCGCCAAGATCAAACTCGACTCCGAAGAGGCAACAACCGGAAAAGACGGAAAATATATATTCAAATACACCAAGCCAGGCCCAAGGGTTGTAACAATAGAAGCCAAAGGTTACGCCATCTACAAACAAAGCTATAACCTTTCACAGGGTGAAACTATGGAAGATTTTAAAATTTCACCATCGGCCATGGCCGACAAACCAATAATCAAAAACATCACAGACCTGTTGTCATATCAGGTTGAAGTAGTAGTTGGACCAAACAATGAGACTGTGTCTTCATCAACCAAAATGGTTGTAAACCACTTGCCATTTGGTTTGAAAGTCACAAGCAAAAACGGCACAGGGTTGTTCTACGTGACTGATTCATATACCAAAAAAGGCGACAAGTTTGAGAAAGTTTCAGAAGAGCAATTCAAGATTTTTAGAAATGAATACGACTCTTTCAATTCTCTTTATAACAAAGTGGCCCAACGCCTTTCCAGTGGAAAAGACGTCAGCACCGACAAAGAACCGGACGTAATTGGCGAATTTAATGCCATCCGCAACACCTTCAAATTTGAGGATTCAGGCAAAGAATACAACACAACAATGTGGATTGTTTACGAAGGGCCATTCCTTGGGCTTCCTGCAAAGATCATACTCGAAAGGCAGGGAGAGTATATTGAATTTAATTTCTCGCTATTCAACGCAATTGAAAACTCAATAAACAAAGATTTGGGAAATCCTTGATTAGTCTGTAATTATTATCATAAACAAATAATAAAAAAACCGGACAACAGTCGTCCGGTTTTTTTATTTTCTACGTTTGTTTCAGCTGCTTTTTTGTGGCGTTAGAAACATAAATATCCCAAGCGTTATTGCGCCGCAAACAATGCCAATGTCAGCCACATTGAAAACAGGGAAGTTTATCACTCTAAAATCAATAAAATCAACAACAAAACCTCTTACAAATCTGTCAAGGAGATTTCCAATCGCACCACCCAAGATGGCACCAATCGCAAAACGGGCGATCTTTGTTGTTGCCACTTTCGGTGTCAGCACAACAATCAAGATGACAACAACGATCGCAAGGATTGCAAAAATCATGTTTCCTCCCTGCGCAAGCCCCCATATAGTTCCAGTATTATGAGTATTGGTGATATGCAAAAACCCATCAATGATCGGAATCGAGGCACCATATGATAAATTGTGGACAACAATTATTTTGGTAATTTGGTCGCAAATAAGAAAAACCGCGAAACCAATGGCCTCAACAAGTGGAAAACGCTTCATTCAACCTCCTGCTGTAGAAAGAGTATCTGTCTGGTTTCCAAAAATATGTGCCCGGCAAAAAACCGCCGGGCACAATAAACTTTAAATGTTAGCTATCAAAATAACCGAACAGAAATCAGCAGTTGTCCTGATCTTGTGGCGGTTGTTCTTCTTCCTTATCCTTGACCGAGATTTTGCCTACAAGTGAACTGTCCATATTGTCAAGCAAGTTTAGGAATGTGGTCAAATAAGCTCTGAATTCTCCCTTAAATTCAAGGTAGGCATTCTTTATGACCCTGACACTCTGCTTGGACTCATTGGTAACAACTTCAGCTTTGCTCTTGGCATCAGCCAAAATGAGTTCGGATTCTCTGCGTGCTGAATCCTTCAGCTCATCGGCCGTTTTTTGGGCAAGCGTAAGGGCCTGCTGGAGTTGAGTGCCTGTTGCTCTGTATCTCGAGACTTCTTCAGTGAGCTTCGAAAGTTTTTCCTGCAACTCCTTGTTTTCCCTGTAAAGCTGGGAAAAGTCTTTTTCAACTTCGGCAAGGAATTCATGTACTTCCTGCTTGTTGTAGCCAGAAACGGCCGACTTGAACGTCTTATGTTGTATATCAAGAGGTACTAGCATTTTGGCCTCCTCATTCTTTCAAGAAATTTAACCTGTGATGACAGTTCTGTCAAGCCTAGATTTTCAGCTTTGGGTCAAGTGCATCACGCAACCCATCGCCCAGGAAGTTGAAAGCAAGTACAACAAGCGCAATTACAATGCCCGGCATCAACCATACATGCGGTGCATCGAGGGCATGTTGAAACCCCTCATTTATCATAGTCCCCCAACTTGGAGTTGGTGGTCTTATACCTATTCCAAGAAAAGATAATCCCGCTTCAGACATTATCGCACTGGCAATGCCAAGCGACGTATAAACAACTATTGGGGCGATAATATTTGGCATTATATGGTTTGTTATGATTCTGAGGTTTGAGCAGCCTATCGCCCTTGCACCCTCAACAAACTCCGTGTTCTTAAGTGAAATGACCTGCCCTCTGACAATTCTGGCAATTGTTGGCCATCCCACCAAACCAAGTGCAATAAAGATCGTCGTAATGTCTCTGTTCTCAAATATCGACATGACGGCTATAGCAAAAAGAAGGCCAGGAAAAGCAAACATGATGTCAGTAAAACGCATGATAAAATTGTCAAGCCATCCACCAAAAAAACCTGCCATTGCGCCAAGAGGAATACCGATTACCAAGCAGATGAGCTCTACTATTATGCCAACATAAAGTGATATCCTGGCGCCATGGACAAGCCTCTGAGCAATATCTCTACCAGCATTGTCCGTACCGAGTAGAGGCTTTGGCATTTTGCCAATCTCTTCTTCAGTTGGAGAAAGGTCTGCAAATCCTTCTTTATGAAGCCTCAATTGTCCAGATTTCTTGTCTCTGACTAAAAAAGCTGGCCCCTCATCCACCCAGTCAACAGCTACAAGGTTCCCCTCAATGACTTCCTTTGAAGGCACAAGAAGGTTGGAGAGTGTGGCAAATCTGTATTTGTACTTCATTACAACCACAGACTTCCGGCTTCTGAATGTTGAAATGGTTGTAGATTCACCAACAACCTTGTCCCCTGGTGATAAAATATTGTCATTTTGTGGAACAAACTTGTTTGTTCCATCTTTTGTCATGACCTCAAGAGCTGAACCTGTCTTATCAAACTCCACTTTTATTTTTTCACCGACTCCAGTGTCAATCATGAGCGCTAGAGTTTTTTGGTCTGATGGGCCAACGGTATACAAATACTCATTTTGTGGCACTTTTTCTTTTGATCTGGCCACATAAAGCTCCTTGAGTGGAGGAGTGAGAGCCGCATCAAGGTTCATTTGGTTTGGGTTTGGAGCCATTAAATCAGCAAAAATCGAAACGAGAACAAGCAAAAAGATTATACAAAAACCGATCAGGGCAAGTTTGTGCCTGAATAGTCTTTTGAATGTTGCAGAAATAAAAGTGTCATTTTTCATTCAAGCTTGATCCTTGGGTCTATGAAAATGTAGGATATATCAACTATCAAGTTGACAATTACAAAAATAATGGCGATGAAGAAAACAAGCCCCATTACAACCGGTAAGTCTCTCTGTTCGATGGCACTGATGGTTGCAGAACCTATTCCTGGCCAGTTGAATACCCTTTCGGTTATTATTGCCCCAGCCATAAGAGAAGCAAAATTATTCCCAATAACTGTTACAACTGGTATAAAAGCATTTTTGAAAGCATGTTTTAAAACAACACTCTTTTCTTTTATTCCCTTTGCTCTCGCAGTCCTTATGTAGTCAGACCCCATAACTTCTAATAGAGATGATCTTGTCATCCTGCTTATGATAGCCATAGGTATGGTGCCAAGGGTTATTGCAGGCAGAAGCATATAAATCAATTGGCCATCCCCATAGCCGGTACCTGGAACTATATGGAGGAAAGACACAAAAATTAAGAGCAGTATCAATCCCAATACAAAAACAGGCATGGAGATGCCAACAAGTGCCATTACCATAAAAGTATTGTCGACAAGGGAATATTGCTTTGTTGCAGAAACAATGCCAGCTGGAAGCCCAACAATGATGGCGAAAACCATTGCTGCAACAGTGAGAGTGAGCGTGGCTGGAAATCTGTCCAGTATTATTTTTGTGACCGGTTCACCAGTCCTGATTGATGTCCCGAGGTCACCCTGGACAGCTTTTCCAATGTATCGGAAATATCTTATATACCAGGGAAGGTCCATACCAAGCTCATGTTCAATCTTTTGCTGGAGCTCTGGGTTTGGATGTTGCCCAAGGGCAAGCCTTACGGGGTCCCCTGGAACAACAAGAAAAATCAAAAATGTGAAAAAAGTCACTCCAATAAAAACTGGTATTAAATAAAGGATTCTTTTGAGTGCATATTGAATCATTTGCACACTCCTTGGCTCAACAATTCAATGGGGCGGGTTAAACCCCGCCCCATTGAAACAATAATTGAGCTTGTTGTCACTTTGATCCGATCTTCACTGTATTGTACATCATCGGGCCCATTGCGTTGCGGAAATAACCAGTCACATTGGGTTTGACAAGCGTCCAGCTGTTCTGGAATACTATTGGCATCCAGCAAGCATCTTCCATGGCAATCTTTTCTGCTTCCGCATAAAGCCCCATACGTTTTTCGCTGTCTTTTTCTTTCTTCGCATCCCTGACCAATTTGTCAAAATTGGGGTTGCTGTAGAAAGCACCACCACCCTTTGGTCCTGCATTGGATGAATCAAGAAGAACCCAAAGGAAATTATCTGGATCGGGGTAATCTGCAACCCAACCAAGCCTGAACATTGGGAAAGCACCATCATCTATCCTTTTGAGGTATGTTGCCCACTCCACTGATTCAAGCTGGAGGTCTATTCCAAGATTGCCCTTTATTTGTTCCTGGATAAATTCAGCAATATTCTTGTGGGTAACATTTCCCTGATTGAAAGCAAAAACCACCTTTGAAGGTACTTTCGCTCCTTCTTTTATAGCTTCCTCCAGGAGTTGTTTTGCCTTTGTTGGGTCATATGGATAGGCATCTGTAAGACTTTTGTAATTTGGCATAGATGGTGGGATGATGCCTGTTGCGAGGGTATGTCTACCCTTGAATATTTTGTCCACAATGTCTTGGCGATTGACAGCCATATTAAAAGCCTGACGAATTTTTTTATTGGTAAATGGTTCAAGTTTGTTCTGGAAACCAATGTAGTAGATGGCAAGATCTTTTACCTGGGATATCTCCGTTGAGAGTTGCGGATCATTTTTTACCCTCTCAAAATCAGCATCCGGGATTGGATAAAGAACATCAATATTCCCAGCCTGATATTCCTGCATTCTGATTGTGTCATCTTTTATGACTGGGAAAACAAGCGTCTCAACCATTACCTTCTGACCCCAATAATTGTCGTTTGGTATCAGAACAACCTTCTGGTCCTTTTTCCACTCTTGAAGTTTAAAAGGTCCGGTTCCCGCAGACTCATAGGAATGCCAGAGGCCTTTTTTTAGCTGGCTCTCTGTCTTTTCTGGCTCTTTTCCTTCTTTTGCTGGTACTTCAGTTTTCTCTTCTGCAGCTTCATTGTTATCGTAGGACTCAATAATCTTCCTGTTGACAATATAAGCTGCACTGTAAGTCATTTTGTGAAGGAAAATGGGTGAATACTCTGTAAGTCTTACTTCAACTGTTTTGTCATCTTTTACAACAATACCTGCGACTTCCTGGGCTTTACCAGCGGTGAAATCAAGTGCACCGGCAACTTCATCAAATATCCAGGTGCGCTCTGATTTTGTGGCCGGATTGAGCACTCTTTCAAATGACCATTTGACATCATTTGCAGTTACCGGGTCGCCAGTTGCAAACTTGACGTCCCTGAGATGGAATGTGTAGAGTGTTCCATCTGGAGAAACATCCCAGGATGAAGCCAGGGAAGCCACGATGTTCAGCTCTTTATCATAAGCAACAAGACCTTCATACATCTGTTTTGTTACTTCATGTGATGTGGTGTCGGTGACTCTTGCTGGATCAAGTGTTGGTGCATCCTGACCAATCGCGACCCTAAGGGTACCTGATCTCGTTTGTTCAGTTGGAGTTCCATCATCTGTGCTTGTACCACAACCGGCAAATGCCATAAGTGCAACAACAAACAGCGCTACGATAGAAGAAAATCTTTTCACAGGCTTCCTCCTTCACTACTTCTTAGTCTCTGACATACGGACAGGCAGTAAAGTGCCCGTTGCCAATGTCCACCAGTTCATAGTCACCCTGCTCACACGGGAATTTGTTCTGTGCATAATATTTGCACCTTGTGTGGAAACGGCAGCCGCTTGGAGGATTGATTGGTGATGGTATATCTCCTTCAAGAAGACTTCTTTCCTTGCGTTTTTCTGGATCTGGCACTGGGACTGCCTCAAGAAGAGCTTTGGTATAAGGATGAAGCGGATGTTTGAATAACTCCTCTCCGGAAGCGAGTTCCACTATCTTTCCAAGATACATGACAGCGATTCTGTCTGACATGTGTCTTACAACTGCCATGTCATGAGCAACAAAAAGATATGTGAGCTTGAACTTGGATTGTAGCTCCTGAAGGAGGTTGATTACCTGCGACTGGATTGAAACATCAAGTGCTGAGACTGGTTCATCACAAACTATGAATTTTGGCTGAAGGATGAGTGCCCTGGCAATACCAATACGTTGCCTCTGGCCACCAGAAAACTCGTGTGGATAACGGTGCAGATATTCTGGTCTGAGACCTACTGTTTCCATTATCTCCATTACTTGCTCTTCCCTTTCTTTGCGAGAAGCAAGATTGTGGACAACAAGAGGTTCTCCAATAATTTCACCAACAGGAAGTCTTGGGTTGAGCGATCCGTAAGGATCCTGGAAGATGATCTGCATTTTACGTCTCATCCTCCTCATTTTCTCACCTTTCATGCCAAGAATATCTTCGTCTTCAAATAATACTGATCCAGTCGTTGGTTTGTTAAGCCTGAGTATGGCTTTTCCGGTTGTAGTTTTTCCCGAGCCAGACTCACCAACTAGCGAGAGTGTTTCTCCGTCCATAATATCGAAAGTAACACCATCAACGGCCTTAACATAACCGACTGTTCTACCCAAGAGTCCACCAGTTATCGGGAAATGCTTCTTAAGTCCTTTGACTTCAAGAAGGGGCTTTAGGTTGTTCATATCAATTGCCTCCTTCGGTTATTCTATGCCAACATCTTATCTGCCTTCCATCCGCCATTTTTTCGAGCGGTGGTTCCTGCTCCTTGCAAACAGATGTTGCCTTAAAACATCTTGGATGGAATTTGCAACCTACCGGGAGATTATATGGATTTGGTACCATACCCTCGATTGTTGGAAGTTTCTGGTCCGTTTTTGGCTGATCAACCCTTGGTATTGAATGGAGAAGTCCCCATGTGTATGGGTGCATTGGCTGCCTGAATATCTGGGCTGCTGTTCCATATTCCACAATTTTTCCAGCATACATAACCAAAATATTGTCTGCCATTTCAGCAACCACTGCGAGGTTGTGAGTAACAAGAACTGTTGCCATACCAAATCTGCGCTTCAAATCTTTCATAAGCTCGAGGATTTGTGCTTGAATGGTTACATCAAGAGCGGTTGTTGCCTCATCTGCAATGAGTATTTCCGGATTACAAGCCATTGCCATGGCTATCATGACACGCTGGCGCATTCCTCCAGACATTTCATGTGGGAAGTTGAAGACTCTTTTTTCTGGATCAGGTATGCCAACAAGCCTGATTAATTCAACAGAACGTTGCCAAGCTGGTGTTTCAACTTTCAGTCTTGAAAGGCGTTTTTTTGTTTCCCTTGGGAATCCGGTGAAAACCCACTTCCAGAAGAGTCCCCAGGAAACCAGTCTGTAACCCCAATCCCATCCTCTAAGACCCTGATGTAGAGTGAGTGACTCAGCAATCTGGTCGCCAACCTGGTAAACTGGGTTCAATGAGGTCATTGGTTCCTGGAAAATCATGGAGATGGCGGCACCTCTAAGTGACCTCATTTTGAGTAGCGGGACTTTGAGAAGGTTTTCATCGTGGAAATGTATTTCTCCTGAAACTATTTTTCCTGGTGGCTCCTGAATAAGTCTCATTACTGAGAGCATTGTCTGCGATTTGCCACAACCAGACTCACCGACGATCCCAAGTGTTTCACCCTTATGTAGTTGAAAACTTACATCGTCGACAGCTGCAACAACACCGTCTGAGGTGTAAAAATATGTCTTTAGATTTTTTATATCCAGAATTACTTCAGTAGATGTCATTTCCCACCTCACACCTTAAGTCTCGGGTCAAGAGCATCCCTGAGACCGTCTCCGATAAAGTTGACCGCCAAAACTGTAAGGAAGATAAGGAAGCCAGAGAAGACTGCCGGCCATGGCTGATCAAGTATATATTTATTGGCTTCATCAAGCATTCCTCCCCATGTTGGGGTAAGGATTTTGTTAACGCCAAGCCCAAGGAAGGAAAGCGTTGACTCAGTAAGAATGACTCCTCCGATGCTAAATGTTATACCAACAATTATTGGCGCAAGAGAGTTGGGGAGTAAGTGTTTGAACATTATTCTCATCGGGCTGGCACCAATAGCTCTTGCAGCTTCAGTAAACTCCTGGTTGCGAAGTGAAAGGAACATTCCTCTGGTCATTCTGGCAACTCCGGTCCAGCCGAAAGCTGCAAGAATAATTATAATTCCAATAGCACTTCCACCACCCATAAATCTTGAGAGAACCATGTAGATCGGAAGTGTTGGAACTGTCATCATAAGCTCAAGGATTCTCATAATGAGGGCGTCTATAAAACCACCATAGAAACCGGCAAGTGCGCCGAGGAATATGCCAAGCAGGGTCTCGAGAATGACAACAACAAAGGCTATCATGAGTGTCATTCTGGCACCATAAGAAAGTCTTACGAGGACATCATGTCCAAGCCCATCTGTTCCAAAGACATTCATTGGTGCTTCACTAATATCTATTTCGCGTGGGCCATTATATCCACCAGGAACTTCAGTGATACTATTATCAACGGACTCGAAGGTTGGGGAATAGGTGATAATTTGACCAGAGAGCATACTTTTTTTGTTTCTGGCTCTTTCTATAAAAAACTCGCTATAACCACCTTTTACTATCTCAGCTGACCCATCTGGCTTTTCGACAACCTGGTCGTTTGTAAGTAGAACGTTTGTGTTGCCATAAGCCTTCATGTTGAAATCGTAGAATTTTCTATATTCAGGATTTTTAAAAATAGATTCTTTGACTGATGCGAAACCAGTTTTTTCAGGATTATTATCGGATGTAACTTCGAACCAGAAATCAACCCTGCCCATTGGCTTTTCCGGATTGCCAAAATCTGGATGAATAATCTTTGCTACAATACCAGGGGTTGAAAATGGAGACATCTTTACAGCGAGACTGGAATGTTCAACTGGATAACCAGTTATCAACTCAAATACAGGCGCAAGAATTGCAAAAAGGGCCATAAATACTAATAATACGAGGCCAATAGTGGCAAGTTTGTGTCTCTTGAACCTGCTCCAAACCATTCCAATATAGGAATATTCAGAAGATGAGAGCACCTCTTGCTCGTTGGGATTATCTATGACGGTAACTTTTTTCTTTTTATTTTTTGTCGCCATATCTCACCTCACGAGTAAGTGATGCGCGGATCAACAAGCGCATACACTACGTCTCCAAGTATTAATGAAATTAAGGTCAAGAATGCGAACATTACAAGCGTTCCCATTGCTAGCGGTATATCTGATGACTGCACAGAGTTGAACAATAATTGACCCATTCCATTGATGTTAAATATTCTCTCCACAACGACAGAACCAGAAATAAGGGAAGGGATGACCAGTGTCATTACAGTTACTATCGGAATAAGGCCGTTTCTAAGGGCATGTTTGTAAATGACTTTTGTTTCAGAGAGACCCTTCGATCTTGCAGTCCTGACATAGTCCTGGCGGATAACCTCAAGCATGGATGATCTCATATAGCGAGACAGAGAGGCTATTGTTCCAAGAAGACCCATAAACACAGGAAGAACAAGGTTTCTGGCCTGATCCAGGATCTTCATGATCCATGATAAAGAATCATAATCAGGCCGCAAAGACCATCCGGCAGGGAGCCACCCCAGATTCACAGAAAAGAGAAGCATCAAAAGCAAACCGAACCAGAAATTAGGCACCGATATTCCTATGTACGAAAATACAGTAATCGCATAATCAGCTAGTGAGTAATGCCGCCTTGCAGAGAAAATTCCCAAGGGGATACCCAGTAGCAAGCCCAAAATCAGCACTGAGACCTGGATTTTGAGCGTGACAGGAATCTTGGTTATGATTTTTCCCCAAACTGGTTGTTTATCGTAAAGCGACTTTCCCCAGTCACCATCAAAAATTATTTTTTTGGCCCATTTGGTGTAACCAACAAACCAATTGTCATTAAATCCAGACCATTCCCTCATCCTGGCAATCTCATCCTTCATATTGGGCTGTTGAAGCTCAAGTTCTTTGTATGGGTCTCCAGGTAATCTAAGAAGGAAATAACACAGAACGGTAACAAGAATAAACAAAAAAATGAAGATTACGAATCTTCTGAACAGATAATTACCCATCTGTCTTCACCTTTCTGGGCCAAAGCCCGCCGCTTAAACTAAAAAAGAGCGCCCTGGGGGGCGAAAAAACCCAGGGCGCGGAATTCACATCACTTCTTTTCTCTGTACCAGAAAGCGCAGTTCCAGTTGATCGTTCTCTGAGAACCAGTTGGTTTAATGTTCTGAATATCGCGAGTTGCGGTATCAACATCATACCTATTGAACAGAGGTAGTATTGGAAGGTTTTCTCCCCAGATTCTAATTTGCTTATTGAGGAGTTCCTGGAGCTTGGCATCCGGAAGCTCTTTTTCAAGCTCGGATACAATACTATCATTTTCCTTATTACCCTTCCAACCAGAAATATTCTGACCTGACCAATTGTTGGCCTGGGTTGGGATTTGGTCACTTCTCCACATTAGAGCATTTGGACGGACTGGGTTGGAGACCCATGCAAACTCTACAAGTTCGAACTGGTGCTGGGAAAGAACTTTGCCACCAAAGAGCTCTTTTGATGGGCGAAGCTGTGGAATGATCTTAAGACCAACTCTGGCCCACATCTTTATCATCTCTTCAACATTTTTCTGTCTGAATGGGTTTTCAGAAGTTGTAGCAAGTGTAACCTTGAATGGTTTGGTCGGGTCGCCCTGCCAGCATCTGATATTCTCACCATCAACATTGGCAAGCTTCCAGCCTGCCTCTTCAAAGAGTTGTTCTGCTTTTGCAGGGTTGTATTCGTATTTCACTAATGATTTGTCGTCATAATATTTTGACTTTGGTGTCAACCATGAATGTGCAACCGAGAATATTCCACCGCTTGTTATCTTTGTGAGCTGTTCTCTGTCCAGTGCATAAAGCATGGCCCTTCTGACCCTGGCATCACCAAAATAGAAAGCTTTTCCAGTTTCATCCTCAAAAAGGTTTGGTGTGACGTGCTCAAAAGAAGTGCCCGGTGTATAGTAGAATTTTACTCTTGGGAGCTTCTTCTCAAGTTCAGATGCATCAGTTGGATCAAAAGCATTTGTTGTGATGTCAACATTACCGCCCTGGAGGTTAAGTCTGATGGTGTTTGCATCTGGCATAAACTTGACGATGATCTTTTTGACGATTGGCTGTGCAAAAATGGCATATGGGTTTGGTTCAAACTCTATGTGGTCGCCCCTCTCCCATGTTTTGATACGATACGGTCCAACTTCATAGTCCCTGAAGTCGTCTCTGACATTAAAATTGCCTGGATCTGTATAGAAGTCTGGCTCAAATTTTGCCTTGAATGTCCAGCCAATGCCCCAGGTTCCAAAAACGTAAACTTCGTTATAGCCAACTTCAATTGTGTACTTATCAACTTTTTTCACATAGTCATATTTCAGGATTCCTGTTCTTACAACTGACTGAATGACCGGAGAAACCGCAACCCTGAAACCAAAAAGGGCATCATCAGCGGTAATTTCGTGGAGTCTGGAACCTTCTTCCTCACCTGGAAGTGGCGGAAAATACATACCAGGGCGGAACCTGTATGTAACCGTCATTTTGTCTTTGCCTGTGATCGGATCCTTGAAAAGCTTTACATCGCCATTGTCGAGTGTTGGAACCCTGAGTGCTGCGTTTGGATACTTGGTTGCATCACTATCATAAGTGATATCGCCAGCGCCGTAGAATGTTCCAAGAAGTGTTGCGGAAAGGGCGGAGGTGGTAAATGGATTAAGCGTATCTGGTTCTTGTGCCGTGACTACGACAATCTGCTGCCCTGGATCAGTGTTTGGTGGGTACTTGAGCATATAGAGAATATATGCGGCCTCGGAGAAAAGTGGAGTTTTGTCCCATGCAGTGACTCTGTTTTTTCTGTAAGTAAGGAGCTGATGGACTGGCCTGTATGCCATGTTAAAATATGGTACAAAATCTTTTGGAATGGTCTCTTCATCATTGGAAAGACACCATGCCGGAAAATCAAAATCTTTTAGCTGTTCAGCGTATGTATGATTGTCCACTGCCAGCTTAACCATGATGGCCCTGTTAAAAGTGCCTTCTGGGGCTGGTATATCTTTCCCCAAAATCACCGAAAGTCCTTTTACAAAATCAGCTGCTGTGATCTCAGAGTCCCAGTCTTCTCTCGGGGCAAGGGCCTTGACACCATCACTTGTCATTTCTGACACGTATTTTGTAGCCCAATGCTCCTGTGTGGCTGCTTTCGCTGGAACAGCATAAGCGAAAAGGCCAACTGCGAGCATAAAACAAACGAACACACCAAGGAATCTCCTCATTGCACTCCTTTCATTGGCAAAGCTTTAATGTTTAGCACGTTCCACTCACCACCATCGTTGTGGTGTGGCTGCATGCCCAAAAGATGCGAGGTTATTCTATTTGATTTGTGGCAAACTGCAAGCCCTTTTGGAACCAATTTAAAACTTGCCTGTAAGGATATCAATACGCATAAAGATAAATGGGTGTGCAGTTTTGAGAAAATTGATATTTCCGTGCAAAACCAGCACACCCTCTTGGTGGCCAAAAATCTACTTCCATCAAATGATGGGAAGTGTTTGTCAAATTTTGCCATGATTCACCGTAAATTTACCGAATCAATCACAGTATTTTATTTGACTTCTCTGTACCAAAATTCACAATTCCAGTTTATTGTTCTGTTTGCACCGGTTGGTTTGATATTTTGGATGTCACGAGTTGCAACATCAACATCATATCTATTGAAAAGTGGGAGCGCAGGAAGTTCATCGCACCAAATTGCCACTTCTTTGTTAAATAGCCCTCTAAGCTTTGCTTCTGGCTGGATTTTTTCAATCTCATAGCACAGTTCATCATGTTCTTTCGATCCAACCCAACCACCATAATTTTGTCCAGCCCCATTGTTTTGTTTTGTAGGTATCTGGTCGCTTCTCCAGAGATTGGCATTTGGTCTGATCGGGTTTGAAACAAGGCCCAGCATCATTGACTCAAAAAGATGGCCACTGAGTACGTCACCACCAAGAAGTTCTTTGGCAGGTCTTGCTTGTGGGACAACCCACACACCTATTCTTTCCCACATCCTGAGAACCTGTTCTGCAACTCTGAGCCTATAATCACTCTCTTGTGCAAAAGAGAGTGAAAATTTGAGTGGTTTGCTTGGATCTCCATTTTTACATCTGATATTTTTACCATCAACATTGGCGAGCTTCCATCCTGCTTCTTCAAGCAACTGTTCTGCCTTGGCAGGATTATATTCATACTTCTTAACAGATGACTCATCATAGTATGGGGATTTTTTGGTTATCCAGGAATGTGAAGGCTGGTAAATACCTGCAGCAGCTGCCTTTGAAATTTGTGGTCTGTCAAGACCATAAAGCAGGGCTTGTCTTACTCTTTTGTCACCAAAGATGTCATATTTACCCTTCTCATCTTTAAACTGGTTTAGCTGTATGTGGTCCCAGGAAGTGGTTTCAGTGAAATAAAATTTAGATTTAGGAACTTTTTTCATCAATTCTTCAGCATCCAGCGGGCTGAATGTTGAAGTCACAATATCTATGTTGTCAGCCTGGAGATTCAATCTGATAGTATTTGGATCAGGCATAAATTTTACAATTATTTTTTCTACAAGGGGTTGTGCAAATGTGGCATAAGGATTTGGTTTGTATTCGATGTGATCACCAACCTCCCACTGCTTCATGAGGTATGGTCCGACAGTCCAGTCTATAAAATCTTGCCTCACATTAAAATTGTTCGGGTCGGTATAAAAGTCCGTTTCAAATCTTGCCTTGAAAAGATCGCCACCCGGTGTTCCCCAATTGGCATATGTATAAAGTTCGTTAAATCCAGCCTCTAACGTGTATTTATCGATCTTCTTCAGGTAGTCTATTTTAAGTTGACCAGAACGAACAGTGCTCTGAACTATCGGGCAAAGCGTTACCCTAAAGGCAAACATATAATCATCCGCTGTTATTTCATGGAGTTTGGAGTCTTCAGCTTCACCAGGAAGTGGTGGATAGTGCATACCCGGACGGATCCTATAGGTAACTTTCATTCTGTCTTTGCCTGTTACCGGGTCTTTAAGAAGAACAATGTCGCCATTATCGAGTGTTGGAACTCTTATAAGCATGTGCGGGTAAAGGTTTGCCTGGTCATCATAGCTGATGTCTGGTGCACCCGTGAATGTGCCCAATAAAACAACTGACATGCTGTTGGATGTGAAAGGGTTGAGGGTATCAGGTTCACTGCTAGTGACAACAATAATCTGTTGACCAGGATTTGCGTTTGGAGGATATTTGAGCATGTAGAGTATATAAGCAGCTTCGCTCCAGAAAGGTTTTTGGTTAATTTCAATCTTGCGGCCTTTTCTGTAGTCAAGCAGCTGGTATTTTGGCCTGAATGCCATGTTGCAATATGGAACAAGTTCCTTTGGAGCTGACTCTTCATCATTTGATTTGCAAAATATCGGGAAATCAAAATTCTTGAGCTCTCCCGAATAACCTGAGTTGTCAACTGCCAGCCTGAGCATCACTCCTCTGGTAAAATCACCACCTGGAGGGGTTATTTCCTTACCAAGTACCTTGCCAAGAGCTGTTGCAAAATCTGAAGCTGGTATTTCAGTGTCCCACTGAGATTCATCAGCTTTGAGTATTCCATCTTGCTCAAGCGTGGCAAAATATTTGGTTGCCCAATGCTTGTTCTCAATCGTCAATGCCTTTGCACTGCCACCAAATGGTGCAAGTATTGTCAGAAACATAATCGCAGAAACAATCAGACTCGCAAATCTTCTCATATGCAAACCCCCGTCTCAAAGATTATTTCCCGGTTAGACACCGGAATGATTTTTTTGTTTTGGATAAAACTTAAGGTTTTTTAACCAAAAGTTTTTACCAAATTATGCCCAGCTGGGGAGTGGAACAGACCATTCACCAAGAATTCTCACCTCAGGAAGCAGCCTGATATTGTAAAGATTATATATAGTCCCGACTACCTTCATCATCATCTGGATTACATCCAGAGATGTTGCACCACCCATATTTACAAGGAAATTGGCATGGATATCAGAGACAGCAACACCACCGAGTCTTTGTCCCTTGAGCCCAGCCTGGTCAATCAATTGACCAGCAAAAGCTGCGGGGGGATTTCTGAAAACGCAACCGGCATTGGGATAGCCCCATGGCTGTGTTCTCTGGCGATAATCCCTTATTTTTTCAATATTTGCTTTCAGGGCTTCCGGATCGGCTGGCTTAAGCTGGAACCGAACCCATTCGATGAGGCCTCCAGACCTCAAAACAACAGAGCTCCTATAATCAAAACCCATTTTCTCATGGGTCAGTGTCATCTTTTCACCACTTGGCAGGATGTAACCAACTTCCACAACACATCTGCTTATATACATTGCGCTTGTGCCAGCATTCATGGCAACAGCACCACCTACAGTACCAGGTATTCCATAACAATACTGAAGACCAGCCAGATTTCTTTCGACTGATTCGGAAACAAATTTTGAAAGTGCCACACCACCGCCAACGATAACAGAATCGCCTTCCCAGAGGATCTCATCGAGACCCTTACCAACCTTCATTACAATCCCTCTTATGCCAAGATCACCAACCAGAAGGTTTGTCCCGCCACCAATTACAAGCACTGGAACATGCATCTTGCATGAGTAATCATAAATATTGAGTACATCATCAGCATCATATGGCACAACAAAAGCATCTGCCGGGCCGCCAACAGCAAACGACGTATGGTGGGTCATCGGCTCCCCAAAAAGTACTTCCCCCCTTATTGCAGATTTAAGCCCCGTCAAGGGGGTTGGAATCATTTAATTGCCTCCAATATCGGTTTCGCACAGGACCTTATTGGATAGGGCCCTGCAAGATAAACCACTTCGTTTTTTATCAAAGAAGATTTTACAATCTTGGGGACAAGTTCAAGGGTGCCAGCCATAGCAATCTGGGCGCTGGGATTCATGCTCCTGAGCTTGGAACAAAATTCTCTGGATCTTTCGATGTTGTTCTCCTCTTGCGGGAAGACTTGTGTCACAATCGTTCTGTCTGCAAGCGAAACACATGTCGAGTATTCCTCCAGAAGATATGATATTCTTGCAAATCTAAACGGTTGCATTACCAGACATATTTTTTCATCCGGATAGTAAGACCTGAGGGCTTTCAATCCAGCAATAATAGCCGTGGGATGATGAGCATAATCATCGTATACAGGATTGCCGTTTACAGACCCCATGAGTTCCAATCTACGCTGTGTTCCTGGGAATGTGAAAAAATGTGGCAGGGCCAATTTTGGATCAAAACCCAGTGAAACGATCGCTGATAATGCAGCAAGAGCATTTGAAACATTGTGATCACCGGGTACTTTTAGCTTAAGACGGCCAATTGACTCTCCCCCGATTCTCACCCCTGTTGTTGAACAAAGATTGTGACCTTCTCTAAAAATATTGGTCAAATCGGCTTTTACGTGTGACAGGCTGTTTCTTCCAAAAGTAACAACCTGGTTCATGTCTTTAAGTTTCATTCTGAAGGTATTTTCATCATCGGCATTCAGGACTTTCATTTTTGCCTGAACAACAAAGCTCTCGAAAGCATCAAGAAGGTTTTTTTTGTTGTGATCGTAGGCATCCATGTGGTCCCAGTCGATATTTGTCACCACAGCCAAATCGCAATCGAACTTAAGAAAACTCTTATCAGATTCGTCGGTTTCCATTACAAGCATCTGATTGCCCGACCATTTGGCCTGTTCACTGCCAATGATTGGGGACCCAAAATAATATGAGATGTTCTGCCCCATTCTTTCCAAAACATGGGCTATCATGGCTGTCGTCGTTGTTTTGCCATGAGTCCCTGCAACACCAAGAATCTTTCTGGCCGAGCCAAACTCAAAAAAGAAATCGGTTCTGTGGATGCACTTTATATCAAGCTGTCTTGCCCGCTCAAGCTCTGGATTGGATTCCTTGATTGCACTTGAATAAATGACAACCTTCTGGTCTGTGATATTTTCAGCTTTTTGACCGGAGAACAAAATAGCACCCTTTTCACCAAGATCACGCACCAGTTCTCTGTCACAGTCAATATCAGAACCAGTCACGACATAGCCCATCTGCATGAGCATCAGGGCAATACCCCTCATGCCGGCACCACCAATACCAATTAAATGTATTTTAGAGCCTTTTCTTGGCACCCTCATCTTGATATCGCCAGCAGGATTTCTGCAATCCGTCTTCCGGCACCCTGGTGCATGCAGGTCCTGGGATTTCTTTGCTCATTTAGCATAGAAAAAATAATCTCTTCAAGTTTTTCCCTGATCTGTGTTTCTTCAAGAACAATGCAATTTCCCTTTTTGGAAAGATATCTTGCATTTAGCATTTGATGATTATTTATAGAAAGCGCTCTTGGAACAAGGATGGCCGGGATCCCAGAACATTCAATCTCTGAGACAGTCATTGCACCAGCTCTCGACACTATCACATCCGCTACCGAATAAGCCAGATCCATTTCTCCCAGATATTCCAGGAGTACAGCATTTTTGTAGCTCCTGGAATCAAAAATCTCTTTTGTTTCACCATAGGTTTTCGATCCTGAAATCAGCAACCACTGAATTCCACCCTCTTCAATTCTTTCTTTGGGAAGAGACAAAAAAGCATCATTAAGAATTTTCGCACCCTGCGAACCACCAAAAATGACAACAGTTTTTTTCTTTGAATCAAGCCCAAGTTTTTTGTAGGCTTCAGATTTTTTTGGCTCAACATTACTCCATCTTATGGGGTTTCCCACCACCCTCACTTTGCCAGCTGGAAAACCAGTTGTGCCCTCAAAACCAACCATCACAAGATCAGTTCTGCGTGACAGGAGCCTGTTGGCCCTTCCACCAATGGCATTCTGTTCGTGAAGTGCAACAGGAATACTTTTTTTAGAGGCAGCAATGACAAGAGGGACGGAAGAGAAATTGCCCATGCCAAGAACACACGATGGTTTCAACTCATCAATCAGTTTATTCGCGATCTTTATCCCCTTGTTAAGAGCGTTCAAATATTTTATGAATTTGGCAGGGTTCATCGATGGAGACAATGCAGGAATCGATCTTCTTTCAAATTCCACTGAAACAGTATTTTCAAGCTCTGATCCCAAGCCAGCAAGTACAACTCTAAACCCCATACCCCTGAGTTCTTTTGCAATTGCTACAGCCGGCAAGATATGCCCTCCAGTACCACCGGCCCCTATAATGACAGTCTTGGTCATGTTAACTCCTGGCGATTGTTTCTGTCTATGGCAAACAGTATACCCACCTCAAGCATGTTGACAATGAGCGAGGTGCCACCAGCCGACAGGAATGGGAGTGTAACACCAGTTACAGGCAAAAGACCGGTTGCAACAGCCATATTTATGAACCCCTGAAGTCCAATATGCAAACCTATGCCAAGAGCCACAAGGTACGAGAACAGGTTCTTTGATTTTGAAGCGATCCTGATTGAACGTACAACAAACAGTGCAAACATGGCTATAACAAAAACAGCGCCTACAAAACCAAGCTCTTCCACAACGAGCGAAAACACAAAATCGCTCTCCACCATCGGCAATCGCCCAAACTTCTGCTGACCATAGAAGAGCCCGGAACCAAAAAAACCTCCATTGGCAATGGCAATCAGAGATTGCACCATCTGGTATGATACATTGTCCGAAAGATTGGGATTCAATGGGTCCAGCCAGGCCGTTATCCTGTCTTTCCAATATGCGACCCTGGTCAAGCTTTCGTACAAAACACCAAGCACAAAAAGTGCACCAAGGAAAATCAGACCCCATATCGGAGCACCGCTCAAAAAATACTGCGTGATAAATATTGTCAGAATAACAATGGTTGAACCAAGATCGGGGCTTCTAAGAACAAGAAGGGCCGGCACGCCAAACATGAGAAAAAGCTTGAAAACTTCTCTTGCAGACATCTTTCTTGGTTCTCTTACCGAAAGATAAGATGCAGTAGAAAGTATCAAGCCAACCTTTGCAAGCTCCGAGGGCTGAAAAGACTGACCGGCAATCTCGATCCATCTGGTTGAGTAATTGATTGTCACTCCAAAACCAGGGACATAAAGCAGCACAAGAAGACCTATGGCCAGGAAATAAATTGGATACGCAAGAAGTTTTATGGTATCAATACTCGATCTGTACGCTATAAAACCAGCAGCAAAACCTATGATAAAAGCCATCAATTGCTTGAAAAGCAAGTAGCCAGGTGATGGAACTTCACCTACAAAAGCTTTTCCAACACCAGCGGAATAAACAGCCAAGAGACCGATGCCTACTAGCGAGAGTGTTGAGAAAAGAAGCCCCTTGTCAAAAACGTAAGCCCTTTTGGGCAAGCTCCCTCACCTCCTGGCAGAACATCCTGCCCCGGTGTTCGTAGTCCTTGAACTGGTCAAAACTGGCGCAGGCTGGCGAGAGAAGAACAGTGTCACCAGGTTTAGCAACCTTGATGGCTTTTCTTATGGCTTCCGATTGGTCTTTCGCCACTACGATCCTGTCAAAACCACCATCTCTGAGTGCTTTTTCAATTTTTGGAGCAGTGATACCATGGAGAACCGCATATCTCACTTCACCAAAATTAACAGCAAGTTCTGAAAAATCGGAACCTTTTTCGGAACCACCAAGGATTATTACAAAAGGTCCTGGGAGTGATTTAACCGCGAGAATTGTTGCTTCTGGCTTTGTCGACTTTGAATCATTGATAAATCTGATTCCCCCCCACTCACCGACAAACTGGAGTCTGTGGTCAAGTGGAACAAAATCTTTTGCTGTTGTAAGGGCGAGTGCAGAATCAACACCAAACCTAGATACCGCAAGCGAGGCAGCCATCAGATTGAGTGCATTAAAATCTCCAACAAGTTGGTAATCAGAAAGGGAGGAAACCCTTTTTCCTCTTATATATATGTCTTTGCCATCAAAATAGGCTTCGATGTTCGGGCCGTTTTTTCTTGAGAATGAAGCTACATTGGCACACGTTTTTCCATCAAGGGAAGAGCTCCACCTGTCATCTGCATTCACCACAACGAGGTCCTCTCCGTCCATCCTTGCGAGTACTTTTTCCTTCAAAGAAGCATACTCTTCCATGCTTGTGTGCCTATTAAGATGGTCTTGCGACAGGTTTGTGAAAACAGCAGTTTTTGGATGGAAAGTTTCCATCAATTCGCACTGAAAAGATGAAACTTCAATTGAGAGCACCCAGTCTGGCTGGGCCTCGACAACATGGTTTGAAAGGGCATCACCTATATTTCCAACCGGCCTGCTTTTTATCCCAGCCTTGTTCAACATGTGGGCGATCAGGGCAGTTGTTGTTGATTTACCGGATGTGCCGGTCACCGCAGCATAATTGCAGGGTAAAAGCTCTGCGGCCAGATCAAGCTCTCCCCTGAGAAGGATTGAAAGCGATCTTGCCTTGACGAGCACTTCCGAATTCATAGGAATCCCCGGAGAAACAACAATCATATCAGAGGCAAAAATCCTTTCAGAATGGCCTCCAGTTTCAAATGGAAGACCAAGAGATTCAAGCCCCTCGACATTACTGGAGTCAGAGCAAAACACTTTTGCGCCAACATCAGAAAGAAGTTTCGCAACGGCTTTTCCAGAACGTCCCATGCCCAGGACTGAAATTTTTTTACCCTTTAAAAAAGACACTGTTTCTTGGTTCACATTTAGAATTGATAATCTCAAGCTGGGCCCAAATCAACCCCAGGGTAAATTTTCAACTCTTCTCCTAAAAATTTTGACCCAATAAAACAAGGATCAATTTGCAAATTTGTAATCTTTTTAAACCAAAACACCTCTTATATAAATGATATGTGATAGGGTTTAGGTTATTTTTAATATGAAATGTGGCTCTGCATAAAGAAACAACCTTGACATGTTTATTTCTGCCAATATAAAGGGCCTTGAAAACAGGCTGGAATTGATAAATAGGAGGAGTTGCCATCAACACTACAAAATTTAGGGCTCTCTTGGTCTCCATGCTGACAGCACAAATCATTTTTGCATACACATTGCCAATAATGCCAGTCAAATGCGCAACACCGAATCTTGGAAATTTCACCTTTCATGGCATCTCAAGCAATAATGAACTGGTGGTATCCAACCAGAATGAGATTTTCTGGTTAACAAAAAAAGGCGTTCAAAACTCCATTCCGGCCAATAAGGTCTTTTCAACTCCAGGGGCTGACAGAATATACTTCATGATCGATGACAAACTTATGTCAACCGACATGGAGCAGCACAAGATATCGGAGATAGAAGCAATTCTTCCCGTTGATGGTCCCGTTGAAGCCGCAGGGAAATGGCTCGCCACACAAACTAGCCTTGGAACAGAACTTTTCTACGATTGCAGAACACAGACGAAACTTGAAGGGATATGGTCTTTTTCCACTTGTGATAATGAAAGCTTCCTGTTTACCAATAAAGTTGGAGCTGGCGCAATCCTGCTTTCAAAAAATGGCCAAGTGCTTGGCAAATCGTTTCTCCCTGGAGAATTCCTATACGCAGGCAAACACATCCTATGTATAGGGCCAGAAAGTTGCGAACTGCTTTCAAAAGAAAACCTCTCGTCACTTTGCAAATTACCAGTAATGGACAGTTACACAGTCCAGAATGGTCACATAATCGGAAAAAATGCACAGGGTAAAGCTACTTTTGTGTTCGGCAATGGCACGCTGACAAAAAAACAAATGCCGAAGCTAAACTCCGATTACTTTACACAAAACAAACTAATTGGTTTTGATGACAATGGCAAGTACAGGGCATACACTCTCCCGGAATTTGAGCTGGTCCAGCTGCCTGATATTTCCATGAAATCAGAGTGGTACTGGTTTAAAGAGGCTGGAAGTTTCATCATTGTTGAAGGTGATGGCGAAGAATGTATTGCCATCGACCTGGAAACAGCAATACCTTTTGCAAAAGTGCCAAAACCGGCCAGTGCTTCTGGCGAATACCTCATATACTCAACTGCAGATCAGGTAGTTGTGCACAGGATTAATGGCGAAAAAACAGTACCAAATTGTATCAAAACCGCCGTTGACAATGGAATCAAACACCCGAAACCAAGAATGGTCTCTTCTCAAGGAGATAGGTGCACACTGATATATGTTAATAATCATGAAAATACGATACTCTCAAGGATAGACACCCAGACAAACTCTAAAATAGGAGAACAAAACATAACCGGCTACACTGCCAGGATTGTTTTCTGTCCGCAAGAATCATCAGTGATACCCTATTCTAAAATAATAGATACTATCGACTCTTCTTCCATAGAAAACTTGAGAAGGAACGGCCATGGCAGGGCAAGCCTTGCATTCATATCTGAAGATGCGCTATCTGCCGTTGTTGTTTCTCCTATAAACGGTGAAATAAACGAATATTCCTTGATCGAAAAGTCATCCGATTGACATGCCAACCCCCTTGCTTAGAATCTGACCCGAGGCCAGAGATGCTAAGAGATTTTGAAGGTTCAAGCCCAAAGGTAGCCGAGAGCGCATTTGTTGACCCAGGCGCAATAATCATAGGCAATGCCATTATTGCCCAGAAATGTTCGATATGGCCAGGCGCAATCATAAGGGCAGACATCAACACCATTACCATCGGCGAGATGTCAAACGTGCAAGAATTCGTTTCGATACATGTCGAACCGGAAGTTGCAACAAGAATTGGCAATGGGGTCACAGTTGGCCACAGTGCAACACTCCACGGCTGCGAGATTGATGATTTTTCCTTGATTGGAATTGGCTCGATCATCCTGGACAGGTCAAAAATTGGCCACCACTGTATGATTGGTGCTGGCTCACTGATACCACCAGGCAAAACAATTCCTCCCTGTTCACTTGTTATGGGAAGTCCTGGAAAAATCATCAGGGAACTGACTGATGAGGAATGCAAAAACCTCGAGATTCATGCACAAAAATACTTCTTGCTTTCAGAAAAGCACAAAGGAGAAATTTATGGCAAAGAACAAAAACAGAATTAGCAAACAGCAACATGTCGAAGCACCACCAAAACCAAAAAATTTTATAGACAGAATTTTCAATCTTTCACATTCCGGCTCTGACTGGAAAAAAGAAATTATCGCTGGCATCACAGCATTCCTTGGCACAGCATTTCTAATGCTTGTTGTTCCAAAGATTTTTGGAATAGCCTATCAGCAAAATGGTATGATTGAAGAAATGGTTGCCTTTGCAACTCTTATTGTGGTGGTTCTTGCAAACCTTGCAAGTGGAATCCTCACAAATCTACCATATGTACTTGCTCCATCAGTTGCAACAACCCTTGCCATGATGTCCGTTCTGACATACATGTCAGATTCACCCAATACAATGTTCGGACTCATACTCATTGCTGGCGTAATCTTTTTGGCAATTACGATCCTGCCGATTGGAAAACATATCATACAGTCCTTCCCGAAAGGGCTCAGATACAGCGCAGTTCTGGGTCTGGGACTCATGCTTGTTCTAATGGGTCTTCAAGCATCAGGCCTATTTGGTTCGGCCCTTGGAAGCGGTAAAATAGCAGAACAGCTTGCCGGACAGGTTTACAATATCTTTCCAATGTCTCACTCAGTCAACATTTTTGACACCAGATTGCTTATCTTCCTCATTGGCTTGATATGCGTGGGGTATTTTATATTTACAAAAGCAAAACACCCATACCTCTGGACAATCCTCCTGACCACAATTATTGGCCTTTTCTTCATATCTGAAACATTTGGTGGAGGAGTAGCAAATAGTGGATGGATCTCGCCACATCCGGATTTTATGAATGTTTTTAATTTCAAATCTGGGCTCATATACCTCCCGGATACCTCGCAGTGGTTATCGAGCAATCTTCTGCAGCCAAGCAATTTGTTCTCGATATTTGGAAAAACAGCAATCATAGGCATCGGAACTGTTGTAATGCTCATCGTCAGAGACATATTCAGTGCTTCAGGTACACTCGCTGGTCTTGCAACACTTGAGGGCAGAATGGGTCCAAACGACAACGATTTCAAGAATTCCCACCGTGCATTGATGGTCCAGGGCGGATCAAAGGTCCTGTCAGGAGTTTTTGGAGCTGCACCGGTTGAATATGTTCCAGAATCATCAGTGGGTATCGCAGCAGGCGGAAAGACTGGAATCACTGCTGTTGTTTACGCTGGTTGCGCAATCCTCGCGATATTCCTTCTCCCATTGTTCAGATCCATTCCAATGGTTGCATTGGCGCCAGTTTTCATAGCAATTGGCCTCTCCTTTGTGAAATTTGCACAGGAAATCAACTGGAAGGATGTGCTCGAATCAATACCAGCCATCGTTGTCATCATCATGACAATGGTCACATGGAACATCGCTATAGCGCTTATGTGGGGTATCATCATACAGCTCTGCCTCTGTGTGGCTGTGTGGAAGTTTGAAAAAACAAATGCTGGCCTATGGACACTTGGAGTGGTCTCACTCGTTGGCTTGGTCCTCTTCTATATAGGCCAATAGAAATAGGGTAAATGGTAAGAGTAACTTACATAGGGCACTCATGCGTGCTTATTCAGAGCAATGGCACCCAGGTAGTGATAGACCCTTACATAGAGAAAAACATTAAAGCCATCCTGCCGCCAAAGGGTATTAATCCAAAACTGATTCTGGTGACCCATGGCCATCATGACCACCTTGGAGACACAGTCACCCTGGCAAAAAAATGCAAGGCAAAGGTGATGGCAACATCAGAGTTGGCGGATTTCCTTGCCTCAAAGGGATTGGATGTTCTACGCTCAAATTTTGGTGGCAAAATTCCGTTTGATTTTGGATGGGTGAAGGTTTGGCCGGCAATGCATACATCATCATCAGAAGGAGTCGATTTTGGCCTTGCGGCAAGCTTCGTAGTCTCAATCGGTGGAAAATCGATCTACCATGCTGGCGATACATGTCTGACCTCAGACATGGCTCTGATTGGTGAAGACAAGCCCATCGATCTGGCCTGCCTACCAATAGGCGGCGTGTACACAATGGGAATTGATGATGCCGTAAAAGCAGTTGGCCTTATAAAACCACGAGTAGTTCTACCAATACACTACAATACATTTGATGCAATAAGGGTTGATCCGGAAGAGTTCTCTCAGAAGATTGAAAAACTCGACATAAGGACAAAACCTGTTGTTCTGAATCCTGGCGAACAGCTGGAATTAACGTAAAACAGTCTGTACGCAAAACAAAAAGCCCCCAAATCGGGGGCTTTTTGTTTTTTGAGGGTTTGTTCATTGACTTTGAAAAGGCCAAGCCTTACTTTCTTAATGGAGGTATCATGAAAAGAATAGCCTGTTTGATTGCCATTATCACAATCGTTGCACCATACTTGCCAAAACCGGCACTGGCAGAGACCACTTTTATGGTCAGCTCGCCAAGGACCAACACCATAACACAGTATCAAGTCACTTTTACGCAGGACAAACCAATCAAAAAGGGCGACAAAATAAAAATCAGCTTCCAGGCCACAGAGTCAGGAAAGATGCCAGATTATGAAATTCCAGAATGTACCTATGACCAAAATTCAAACAGAAGATTCAATCCTGGGCCAGAATTTCTTGCACGCTGCAAGGACAATCAGAGTGCACAAAAATTCGAGAAAATGTATCTGGCGCAATACAAACCAGAAAGCCCAACCTTAAACCAACTCAAGGATTTTGCGGATTCTTTTATCCCAGGTTTCCTTCTGCCACCGCTACCAAAGGACCCAAAACAGCTAGATCAGGCTTTTGGTAACATCATTTCCAAAATCTATGTAATGGGCATGCCATGCCAGCCAACACCTGATACTCAGCTTGTCAATGCCATTGCAGAACGCTCTGTTACCATTTCCTGCCCTGTCAACATAGATGAAAATACCGCCCAGAAAGGGGTTTATGTAGTTATTGGCGAAGCATTCAAATTGATGTGCCCTGCAACCCATGGCGAATACGCTGTGGAAATTGCCACTCAAGGTTCGACACAAAAGGGAAAGATATCGATATTTAATCCAATGGTTTCTGATCCCACATTCACAATTGATCCCCCATATCCAGAAGAAACTTCCACCTGGACATTCTCTTTCAAAACAGGTGGCGGTGGAGCACTTTCGATAGGTTCTTCATCAATTACGCTGAAATTGCCAAAGGGCTTTGCAAAATCCCAGGAGGATGCAAACTGGAGCATAGATCTCAATGGGTCTTATATTGTTTCCGGTCCCAACATGAGGATCGCAGAATATCAAAACAATGAAGCACTCATAATCATGGTCCCGGCAAACATCAAAGAATCATCCCAGGTAAAAATAGCTCTGAAGAACATTAACAATCCAAAAGAAATTGGCTCTGTAGAATGCAGCGTGTGGACATCCTCGGACAACACGCCTGTAGATTTTCCAAAACAGGAAATAATCTTCACCCAGTCTGTTACTTCACATCCTCCTGATGCAAGTTTTACAGCAACCGCAACAGCAAGGCTCGTTTCGGAAGGGTTCTTTGAGGGTGAAGAGGTCATGGTTGTTCTTCCATCAAGTTCATCATTCCTGCCAGGGGCAGAATTAAAAATAAACGGCAATAAGTGTGGCAGAGTAAATTTCGGCGAGAAAACCGCCCAGCTTGTTCTGCCATTTTCAATTGAAAAAGGTTCATATATGAGAATTTCGTTTGGGCCAGTGAAAAATCCCCAGGATTCCGGGGAAGTAGTCAAACTTTCCATTGGACAAAAAACATTCGAAATATCATGGAGCGTCAGCAAGTATGAGGCCAAGTTTGCAGTATCATGCAACCCTGGGATGGCAAACACCCCATGTTCGATGAAGTTTGTTATAGCACCCCCAGAAAATCTTGCTCCGGAAGAAAGGCAGAACATAAAAATCGAAGGCCCGTGGAACAGGGCAATGATGCCACAGGATGGCGAGATTCCAATACTAATTAACGAGTCTCAAAAAATAGCAATTTTCGAAACAGGAGTTATATCAGTTAATCTGGAAAAACCTTTGGAAAACAAAGAAACGGTTACTATAACAATCCCGCAGATGGCAGGTTTCGCTTCCCCAGATAGAACCAGCACTTTTACTGTAACAATTGGAACAGAAAAGCTCTCATCAGAGCTTGTTCTGGCAAAAGCACCCCCAATGGTCTCCTATAAATTTCTTTCCGCGGATGGGAAAATAGTCAAACCGAACGAAAAAGGATGGATAATCCAGCCAGTAAAACTGATTCTCCTGACATCAACAGGAAAGGCTGATGTGAGACTAAAAGGTTTCCAGAAAGATGAAATAACCTCAAAAGAACAGGATCTTTCATTGGAAATAAGTGAATCGCTGATCTCTAAAGGCGTCGTTGCCTATGCAAAAGACGACAGGGGAGAATCACAGGCTGTTCCAATTCCATTTTCGATAAATGTTTCACCACCAAAAATAAAAATCACGAGCCCGGAAAAAACCGCAAACCAGGCTTTTAAGCTGGATGTTGAAGTAAATATTGAATACATAAGGGTCACAAACGACGGCTATCTGGCAGTGTGGCCAAAAGTAACGGTTGGCAACATTGTTACAGAGATGAAAACGGCTGTAAGCGATAAAACAGAAGATGCAACCTTCACATTGAGTTACAATCTTTCACTCGCGATCGGCAAAAATCGCATTGCAGTTTTGGCAGAAAATCAGGCCGGGCAAAAAACAACTCTTGAGTCAAGTGTTGAATATATTTATGAGCAGGTAAATTTTGATTTGCCAAATGACCAGCCGATCAACCTGAAACAGGGGCAGAATACAATCAAGGCAAAAACAAACCCGGGCGCCACAGTAAAGATTGGAGACAAGGAATACAAGGCGGACTCAAATGGCAACCTTTCCATAACAATCGGTATCGAGGCAGGATACAACATTATTCCTGTTGCAGTTACCACAGAATTTGGAGCAAAACAGTCATACCAGATGATTCTGACCGGTGAAAGGATCGTTACAATGGTGCTGAATGTTCCATCAATGGTTATCGATGGAAAGGCCACCACTCTGAAAGTTGCTCCCACAAACAACTTCAAAAACGAAAAAACAGTCCCGTCATTTTATAACGGTATAACATTCATCCCACTGAGGGACATCGCCAATGCCATGTTCGCAGACGTCACGTTCGATGACAAGACAAAACAGGTCACTCTCACACAGAAGAGACCTGGCGGAAACAGGATCATCAAGGTAAAATTGGGGAACCCGATAGCAATTGTCGATGGAAAAGAAACTCCATTAATGAAGGAGCTACTGATAGCTCCTGTTGTCATAAAAGGCACTTCAATGGTTCCTCTTCGCTTCATATCCGAATCCATGGGTGCACAAGTTGGGTTTGAAGCGCCAGCCAAAAAGATAACAATAACATGGCCTGATCTAACAAGACTTCCTGAAAACAAATCTGTAATCAAAATCAAGTGAGCGGCTTTATTTACAAAATCATGGGGTTCTCCTAATATCTCACTCGTGGAACAAGATTTTGAACTTGAATATTTCTTGAATGTTCTTCCAGACTCGGTCAAAGAGTCTCTGCTCCGACTTGAAAGGTTCGATGACCTCTATGAGGTCGTTCTGGACCTAGGTCGTCCTCCTGAAGCAAGATTCAAGGATTCGACATATCAATTGTCCGAAGCGCCGGTAAGTTTCTTTGATCTTGAATTCGTAATCAGCAGGATAGGGTCATTTGACAGAGACAACCGGGCTGGCATCGAGAGGACCCTGCACAGGATTTCTGCCATAATGAACCGCAGGGGACGCATCATCGGGCTGACGTGCAGATATGGACGTTCAATCCAGGGTGTAATTGATACTGTAAAAGATTATTTCAGCTCTGGAAAATCAGTTCTTCTTCTTGGAAAACCGGGCGTAGGCAAAACAACTCTCCTCAGGGAAGCGGCAAGAATAATGTCAGTAGAGATGAAGAAGAGGGTCATCGTTGTCGACACGTCAAACGAGATTGCAGGAGACGGCGACATCCCGCACGTTGGGATTGGTAACGCCAGAAGAATGCAGGTTCCAACTGGAGTCGAGCAACACACAATCATGATTCAGGCAGTAGAAAATCACATGCCAGAAGTCATCATAATCGATGAAATAGGAACAGAAGAAGAGGCAACAGCCTGCAGGACAATTGCTGAAAGAGGTGTCCAGCTCGTCGGAACGGCCCACGGAAACAGCTTGCCAAACCTCCTCATAAACCCGACACTCTCTGATCTTCTTGGCGGTGTCAATTCAGTCATCCTCTCCGATGAGGAAGCTTTCAGAAGAGGAACACAAAAAACAGTTCTAGAGCGCACTTCACCCCCAACTTTCCAGATCCTTATCGAGATCAGGGACAGGGGGAGTTTCGCTATATATAAGGACATAGCCACAACGGTTGACAAATACCTCAGGGAACACAAGCTTTTCCCTGAAACAAGGGTAAGGGATACCGATGGTAACGTCATCAAAACCGAGGAACAAGTCCAGGAAAGCGAAAAAAAGGGGGAACCTCTGGAAGAATTCTTCAAAATCCAGGGAGAACCTTATGAAAAGATAGAAGATTCTGCAGTTGTAAGTATTTATCCATTTGGTGTTTCCAGAGATTATCTGGAAAGAGCCGCCAAATCGCTCCATATAAGAGTAAACATCTCCAGAAGGCTCTCTGAATCGGATATCGTCCTAACAACACATTCTTACGAAAGTAAAAAACCACAAACCATCCTTGAGGCCAAATCGCTTGAAATCCCCATTTACACAATCCCACAAAATTCTCTCTCACAAATCAAAAGATTCTTGAGGAGCATAAAAGATTCACACCCAGAAGAATCGGTGGACCAGTCAACACTGGAGGAGGCCGTCGAAACCGTGCTTCGTGAAAACCAGTCGATCAAACTCCCGCCGGCACCTTCCAGGGTAAGAAAATACCAGCACAAGTTTGCTGAAAGGTTTGGGCTTCCTTCATCCTCGATTGGCGAAGAACCAAACAGGAGCGTTGTGATACACCCACCCCAATTCAAGGAGGATTAATCAATGAAACTTTCCACTTACATGGCACCCACGCTCAGGGAGGTGCCGTCAGAGGCAGAAGCAAGGAGCCACCAGCTCATGCTGAGGGCAGGTTACATAAGAAAGCTGGCCGCAGGCGTCTATACTCTGCTCCCGCTTGGCAAGAGGGTCCTTGAAAAAATCTCGGCGATAGTAAGGGAAGAGATGGACAACATCGGCTGCCAAGAGATGCTCATGCCAGCGATACTCCCAGCAGAACTTTGGCAGGAAACTGGCAGATGGGACCTTTACGGTGGAGAAATGTTCAGGCTCAAGGATCGCAAAGGCAGGGATTTCTGCCTTGGGCCAACCCATGAGGAGATTGTTACAAATCACGTCAGGGACGAAGTAAAATCATATAGGCAATTACCCATGATGCTCTACCAGATTCAGACAAAGTACAGGGACGAGATAAGGCCAAGATTTGGAGTTATCCGCTCAAGGGAATTCCTCATGAAAGATATGTACTCTTTCGACTCGACTGTAGAGAACTTTGAAATCAGCTACAAAAAGGCTTTCAATGCCTATTGCAGAATACTCGAAAGATGCGGCGTAACCTACGTTCCAGTAGAAGCAGACACCGGTGCGATAGGCGGCTCGAGCTCACACGAGTTCGTTGTACAAGCCGACAATGGCGAATGCAAGTACACACTCTGTCCAGTTTGCGGGTATGCCGCAAATGTAGAAGCTGCAAAAGCTGGCAGAAGAAAGGATCTCCCACAGGAAAGCGACGAGGAGATGAGACTCGTTGATACACCAAACGCAAAGACCATCGAGGAAGTGGCAAAATTCCTGGGCAAGGAACCAGTAATGCTTGTCAAGTCAATGATATATAAAGCCGATGACAGGTTCGTCATGGTTTGTGTCAGGGGTGATGACGAGATTTGCGAACCAAAACTCAAAAAGGCCATTGGTGCAAAAGATGTTGAGCTGGCTTCCCAGGAAGAAACCGAAAAAATAACAGGCACAGTTGTTGGTTTTGCTGGGCCTGTCGGTTTCAAGGGCACGATCGTCGCGGATCTGGAGCTCCTGGATTCAAAAGGAATGGTTTGCGGCGGGCTTTCAAAAGACAAACATTATATTGGCGTTTCGCATGGAAGAGACTGGAAGCATATGGCCTACGCAGACATAAGGGAAACAAAAGATGGTGACCCGTGTCCAAAATGCGGGGCCACAATGAAGATTTCAACAGGTCTGGAGGTTGGACACACATTCAACCTTGGTACCAAATATTCAAAGGTCATGAATGCAAATTTCCTTGATGAAGACGGTACACTCAAGCCATTCATCATGGGTTGTTATGGTATGGGCATCTCAAGAACGGTTGCATCAATAATAGAACAGCATAACGATGAAGATGGCATAATCTGGCCAGTTTCCGTGGCGCCATTCCATGTTGCACTTGTGCCTGTAAATGTAAAAGACGAGCAAGTAATGGCCATTGCGAACAAGCTCTATGATGAACTCAAAAAAGAGGGTATACAGGTAGTAATGGACGACAGGGACGCCCAGGCAGGCGTCAAGTTTAAAGATGCTGATTTGATGGGTTTCCCTTTAAGAATAACTATCGGCAAGAAAGCAAAAGACGGCATTGTAGAAGTAAGGAACAGAAAAACAAAGCAGAGCATCGATAAACCAGCCCAGGAAGTGGTGGTTTATGTAAAAGAGTTTTTGAGGGAGAACAGATAAAGGGAGGGAACACATGAAGGTTGCAGCGATCATCCCCGCCTACAACGAGGAGAGGGGCATCGCGGATGTCCTGAAAGCAGTAACAGGGGCAAGCTTGCCAAATGAAGTGATCGTTGTCTCAGATGGCTCCATCGATAGGACTGTCGAAGTGGCCAAAACTTTCCCAGTTAATGTAATAGAACAGATCCCTAACCAGGGTAAGGCCGCAGCCATGTTAAAAGGCGTTGAAAATACCGACGCAGAGATCCTTGTTTTTGTCGACGCCGACTTGGTTGGGCTAACTCCAGAACTTGTTGACTCACTTATAAGGCCAATTATAGAGGACAGGGCTGAAGTCACGATGGGTCTTTTTCAGGATGGAAAATTCTCAACCGATCTAGCTCAGATGATTTTCCCTTTCCTCACAGGGCAGAGGGCAATGAAACGCTCTGTGTGGGAAGGTGCTAAAGTAAAAAAAGACAGCCAGTACGGTGTTGAGATATATTTGACCAAATACATGGAAAAACAAAACCTGAGGGTGGAAAATGTTTTACTCAAGGGTTGCACACAACTGTTCAAGGAACAAAAGGGGCAAGCTTTCGAGGGTTTTGGAAGAAGATTGAAGATGACCTTTGACATAGCCAAGGCCCTTTTTACATCAACAGAAGAGCCAAAAAAAACAAAAAAACACAAGAAACATGTTATTGGCAAGTTAAAACCTGCCAGAGTTTCCAGAATAAAAAAACACAGTACCCGAACCATTGGAGGAGCGAAATGAAGATTGGAATTATTGGTGCAGGCTCTGCCGGTTATGTGGCGGCCCTGAGGGCGGCCCAGCTTGGCGGCGAAGTCTATCTATTTGAAAAAGGTGAGATTGGTGGAACATGCCTGAATGTCGGGTGTATTCCCACAAAAGCACTCATAGCTGGCGTTCATCATGCAAGACAGGCTCGTGAGTCTGCGATCCTTGGTGTTCTGGCATCCGATGTGAGGATCGACCTGAACAAATTACAGGACCACAAAGAATCCGTGGTTACTACCAACGTCAGGGGCATCGAATATCTCCTGCAAAAAAGAGGAGTAAAACTCAACAGGCTTGATGCACAGATCGTCTCACCCAAAGAAATTGTTGCACAGGGCGAAAAATTTGAAATAGACAAACTGGTTGTTGCCACAGGTTCCAAACCGGCCTGCATACCATGTGCCAAGATTGATGGCAAATACATAATGTCCTCGGACCACATCCTCTCGCTCAGGGAAGTTCCAAAAACCCTGCTTGTGGTTGGTGGAGGAGTGATCGGTCTTGAATTTGCCGGAATAATGGCAGGTCTCGGGTGCCAGGTCACTGTCGTAGAAATGCTCGAAAGGCTTATCCCAGTCGATGACGAGGAATGTTCCAGAGCGGCACAGAAATTTGCACAGATAAACAATATAGAAGTCATGACCGGTGCGGCCGTGACACAACTCTTCCCGGACGGTGATGCCGTTCAAGCCGAAATTGATACTGGCAAAGAAAAGGTTATCAGGAGGTTCCAGAAGTGCCTGATGGCCGTTGGCAGGCAACCAAACCTCGATGAGCAATCACTCAAAAAAATTGGCGTTGATTATGACAGAAAAGGCATAAAAACAGACAGCTTCATGCAGACAAACGTCAAGGATGTCTATGCAATCGGTGACTGCTGTGGTGGGTACATGCTAGCACATGTTGCCTATGCCCAGGGCAAAACTGCTGTCGCACACGCACTTGGCCATGATACACTCCCCATGCGCTATGACAATATTCCGAGGGTAACCTTTGTGCATCCGGAAATTGCTGCATGCGGACTCACCTCAAAACAACTTGAAGAAAAAGGCATGACCATAAAATGGTCCAAGTTCTCCTACATGGCTTCTGGCAGGGCAAGAGCACAAGGCATAAAGGATGGCTTCTTCAAGATAGGCGTTGACCAGGAAGGCATCATAAGATCGGCAATAATCGTAGGAGAAAATGCTGGGGAGATGATTTCATTCTATTCCCAGGCAATAACAATGCAAACCCCCATAGAGCTCCTCGAACAGACAATCATAGCCCACCCGACACTCTCCGAAATGGCAATTGAAGTAGTGGAGACAGCAGCAGGACACCCGCTGCACGCATAATCATTAATAACAAAAAAAGGGAGGTTTTACCTCCCTTTTTTTGTTTGGAGGAACATATTTTGCATCGGTTATATCAAAAGATACTAAAAATCAGCCCCACAAAAGCAGTCATTTTATACATCTTTCTTGATGTCATCTGCACCGGACTGGGCATGGGAGTGCCCTTTTTCAACATTCTACTTGGTCTTCCAACTGGATGGTTCCTGACATCAAGAGCCATTGAAAAAACCTGGGACCCATTTGAACCGGCAAGAGATTCCTTGAAGAAAGGCCTTCTGACTTCACTTTTCACAATGGTGCAGATGATTTTCATCTGGTGGCCATATTTCCTGAAGTTTTTTGAAAAAGGGTTTGATTTCAAAAATACAGGTATTCCTTACATCCTCTACACCCCCAAAGCCAGTCTCGTTAGTTAGTTGGTTGGTTTTGATGGTCATCATCTCGCCATTTTTACAAATGCTCATGTCAGTATTTGGCTCAATGCTAGTTCTTGCAAAAACAAAACACGGCCCAAAAACTAGTTGAGCCGTGTTTCCATTTACAAAATATAAACCTCGCTATTGCTTATTGCTTTGCTGAATCCTCATACTCCTGGAGCATCGAATCCATCACCTCTTTGACTGAAGTGACTTTGTCTGCCCTGTAGGCATTTGAACCAGCAAAAGCAAATCCATGCTTCATTTGCCCTTTTTTGGCATTCATCAAGGCAAGGCCTATACAATAAGGGCTACGCTGGTAATCACATGTCACTATGCAATGGTAGGGGCATTTGTACGGCATACATTCCCCTTTCCCAACCTTCTCTATAAACGAGTTGCTGATGGCCCTTCCAGGCATCCCGACCGGGCTTTTGATGATGACTATGTCTTCTTTTTTTGAGGCAAGGTATGTTTCTTTGAAGCTGTCCGAGGCATCACATTCTTCTGTTGTTACAAGCCTTGTTGCAATCTGTATCCCAGAGGCACCAAGATCCATTATTTTCCTCATATCAGCACCGGTATAAACCCCTCCGCCAGCAATGACAGGGATTTCTTTGCCATTGGCATCACCAATCTTGTTAACCTCAGTAACAATCTGGGGCAAGATATTTTCCAGTGCGTAATTTGGGTCATCGATCTGTTCTGCCGTATAACCAAGGTGCCCGCCAGCTTTTGGTCCTTCGACAACAATAGCATCAGGCAGGTAGTCATACTTTTCCAGCCAGCGCTTTGAGATGAGGTTTGCTGCCCTTGCCGATGAGACGATTGGCACCAGCTTTGTCTTTAATGATCCCATCAAATATGACGGCAAATTAAGCGGGAGACCGGCACCAGAAAAAATTACATCAATTCCCTCCTGGATAGCAGTCTTCACAATATCGGCAAAATTCGAGAGGGCAACCATGACATTGATTCCCAATACACCGTTTGTCATCTCTCTGGCCCGCCTGATTTCGCGCCTTAAGGCTCTGATGTTGGCCTCGAGAAAATTTGTGTTGAAATCAGGCTCAAACATGCCTATTCCGGCAGTTGCAATAACACCTACACCACCCTGGTTGGCAACAGCACTTGCAAGACCGGAAAGGGAGATACCTACACCCATTCCACCCTGGATTATGGGCATCTTGATGTTCAGATTGCCTATTGAAAACTTTTTTGGAATACTCATTTTCTGCGCTCCTTTTTATATATTGTCCTTTGTCAAATGAGCACAGTTCTTACCGTTATCAATCAACAAAAAACGTTTCTGCTCTTCATTATCACAGTGTGAACCAATTTGACAAGGATTATTCTAGGCAAGTCGGTTAATAATAGTGGTTACTCATAAGTAACCTGAGCCATACAAAAATCAAGATTATTAGGAGTAATTGGTTCTAGTTTGATTATTCTTGAAATGGTTTGTAGAATTTTTTGAGAATTTTAAACCGAAAAGAGGACGCAAATGCCCACAAAAGAAAAGAAGTTCATCTCGGTCGAGAGCGCACTGGAAATTCTTTCAAGAGAAGGAAAACAGGAAAATAAAGAAGGAATGGCCAGATTTGGGATAAATACTGAAAAAGCTTTTGGTGTATCGGTCGTCAAAATCAGGGAGATTGCAAAAATGGTCGGCAAGGGCCATGAGAAAGCACAAAAACTTTGGGAAACGAGCATGCATGAGGCAAGGATAATGGCATGCTTCCTTGACGAGCCAAGAAGGATCACAAAAGAACAAGCAGAAAACTGGGCCCTTGGATTCAATTCGTGGGACCTTTGCGACCAGTGTTGCATGAACCTTTTTGACAGATTACCTTTTTCATACGAGCTTGCAGCGGAATGGGCGGAAAGGGAAGAGGAATATGTAAAAAGGGCTGGTTTTGCAATTATGGCGTCCCTCGCGTTACATGATAAAAAAGCACCCGATGAAAAATTCCTCCCATTTCTGAATTCAATCGAGAAACAGTCGACAGACCCAAGAAATTTTGTAAAAAAGGCCATAAACTGGGCACTCCGGCAGATTGGAAAAAGAAGGCCCAGCATAATAGATAAAGTCAAGACTCTAGCTGAAAAACTCGCAGAAAGTGATGACAAAAATGCCAGATGGGTCGGCAAGGATGCGCTCAGAGAATTTGACAAGAAAAACCTGTCCAAAAAAGAGGGTTAATTAGTCAATACAAAAAAATCTTTCTACTTTGGTGCCTTGAAAAATAAACACCTGTGACAATCATTTTTTAGGGAAAACCAAAGGAGAAAAAGTGCAAACCATAATTCTGCTCGTCATTTCAAACATATTCATGACTTTTGCATGGTACGGACACCTCAAATTCAAGGAAGCTCCACTCTGGCAAGTCATTCTTATCAGTTGGGGGATAGCATTTTTTGAATACTGTTTCCAGGTTCCAGCCAACAGGATAGGGCATGGGACGTTTACAGCCGCACAGCTCAAGACAATCCAGGAAGTAATCACCTTCACCGTATTTTGCATTTTCTCGGTCACTTACTTGAAAGAACAGCTGAAATGGAATTACATTGTTGGATTTGTATTCATGATTGCTGCAGTGTTCTTTGTTTGCAAGAAATGGTAATGGGCAATTGACAAAACAGGCCAAAAATGGTTTGATTTGTGCATGAGACTGTTTTTGGCTTTATCAGTATTTCTTACTCTTTTTCCAACAAGCATCTCTCATGGACAAACTGTTTCCGATTTTACACCTCCCATCTGGCTCAAAACCATGCCAATCCAGCTGGAAGGGAGCGTGGTCTCTTCTCCGGTCATAGCTGACGGGAAAATCGTAATTGGCACAACAACCGGAAAACTTTACTGCATTCGGCTTTCGCCATTCGAGATTGTCTGGACAAAAGACAACGAAGGCTCTTTTCGTTCTTCCTGCCTTGTTGCAAACAAAAGAATCTATACCGGTGACTCGCTTGGAAGGGTTTATTGCAGGAACCTCGACGATGGAGAAATTGTCTGGGGGCCCAGGGAATTTGGGGAGTGGATATACTCAACACCAATCCTGAACGATGGAAAAATAATCTTTGGGGGGAACGACAGAAAAATCCACGCTCTGGACGCTGAGACAGGCGAAAAAATATGGGAAACAGAAGAGTTAAGAGGACAAGTCCAGGCGGGGGTCGCACTTTGCAATGAAGGCTATATCGTCGGGTGTCTCGGCCAGCCCGACAGCGAATCTGATTACGACCCGGGAAACCTTTACTGTATAACCGCTGATGGAAAAATATTGTGGGGGCCCAAGGTTACCAAGGGACCCGTACAGGGCACACCCTCGGTTTTTGGCGAACATGTTTTCGCTGCCTCATATGGCTACTCGTGGGAAAACGACAGGAGACCGAAGGGAAGGGTCACCTGTTTCAGAACATCCGACGGGGCGTCAATATGGCATAAAGACCTTGAAAAGGAGATATGGGGAAGTCCGGCAACAAATGGCGACTGTGTCATAACAGGCTCAAGAGACCATTTTATATGGTGCCTCGATGCAAATAGCGGTGAGGAACGATGGCACTTCCAGACCGGCGGGATGGTTGATGCCACAGCAGTCATCGAAAACGGGGCCTGCTGGATCGGCGGGATGGATGGCAATCTGTATGCGCTGGATTTGCAATCAGGTAAAAAGCTCCAGGAAATAAATGTCGCTTCGATAGGTCTTGGACCACAAAACTCAGTAGCCATCTCCGAAGGGTATCTTGTTTGCGCAAGTCTGTCAGGCACCCTGTACAGATTCGATCTGGCACCTTCATGTCTTGTCAGGCCAACAAAATCCAGCTACAAGTCATATGATGGATCGTATTATTTTGAAATCAGGGTTGAGAACATAAGGAAAGAGGATTCTCCTGACCTCGAAGTAACACTTGTTCCAGCAAACTGCTTTTTCAAAGAAGAACCAAAAAAAGTTCTTATACTATCAGGAAAACATGAAATCATAACGTTTGAGGGCAAGATTGACCCGGAACCAAGCACCTACACTTGTGAAATTGAAGTATCTTCGAACAGCCCGACGATCATTCTTCAAGACGAGAATGGAAATACAACAAACAGGCTCTTACTCGAACTTATCATAAAAACACATAGCCCAAGGCTTGGGAAACTTCCTGAGAGAATAGATTTTGGGGCATTCTGGGACGATGAAACACCAAAACAGAAAATGGTTTTGATTCAAAATGAGGGGGATGGAGTCATTCAGGGCAGCATTGCATCAGAAAAAGGCCTTTTGCCAGACAAAAACACCTTTATATCAACAAATGATGCACCAGCAGCTCTTGGTATTGAGCTTGATGTTAATTCTTTGCCCTATGGAACTTTTGAGCGGGTGCTTGATGTCAAATCAAACGCTGGCAATGCAAAAATCGTCTTTACTGGTGAGAAATTAAGATCAAAAAATATTGTTGAGGTTTGGGTGAGCAAGAAAACAGCCAGGATTAACGGGCAAGAAAAAACACTCGTTCAGGCACCATACATAAAGAATAACCTGACCATGGTTCCGCTCAGGCTTGTTTCAGAAGGACTGGGGCTTGAGGTAAGCTGGGTGCCAGAAGTCAAAACAATCATCATTAACCTTTTTTCGGGCTGGTACCTCAGATTGATAATCGGCTACAAGAAAGCACTGATAGAGCGTCCTGATGGCGGTATCGATGAACTGCAGGCACAATCACCACCAGAAATAATTTCTGGGACAACATTTGTACCACTGAGGCTGGTCGGCGATGCCCTATCTAGGGGAGGATCAAAAATAAACATAGCGTGGAAAGGTAAAAACAGAAAAGCCACCATCACAAGAAGCTTGAAAACAGGAAAATAGCAAAGTGTTTGATCAAAACCACCAGAAAAATTAAAATGACTGCAAAAAACAAGGAGGAGAAGATGGGCAAAATAACGGGAATGAAAATTATCGCAATAATACTTTTTGCGATGCTGGCAACACAAATCACAACCGGTCTAGCTGGAATTGCATTTGACCTGCATTACTGGCTAGGAATCGCAATAGGTGTTGCAGTCATTACGCATCTTGTAGTTAACTGGGGCTGGATAAAAACAAGCATTTTTGGAATAAAACCAAAAGTATAGTTCCGTGGAATTTTTCCTTCCAAATCTCAAAACTGACAGACTTGTTTTGAGAATGCTGTCTGCCAATGATACTTTTGACATGTTCGAGTATGCCAGGGACTATGAAATCTGCAAATATGTTACCTGGAACGCCCACGAATCAGTGGAAGATTCTATGGCATACCTAAATCTTGTCGAAGAAAGATATAAAAATGGGGAATACTTTGACTGGGGTGTTACACTAAAGGAAACCGGCAAACTGGTCGGAACATGTGGTTTTGTCAATACAAATAAAACAGATTCCAGGGGTGAGATCGGTTATGTTCTCTCCAGGACATATTGGGGAAAAGGGCTAATGACTGAAGCGGTAAGAAGAGTATGTTCCCATGGTTTTGAATTCATGGAGCTGAACAGGATTGAGGCGAGGGTTTTCCCGGAAAATACTAGATCACAGGATGTCCTGAAAAAGATTGGTTTCTGCTATGAAGGCACATTGCGTCAACAACAACTCATCAAAGGCAAATATCAGGATTTGATGATGTTCTCGATGTTGAAAAACGAATTTAGATAGCCCTTTTTATTTGGACAGAATTACCTTCGGTGAGCCACTGGCAACATGGCCTATCACCTGGCCAAAGCATCTTGAGCCTTCAAGGGCACCAAGACAATCTGAAATCTTATCTTCATCAACAAAACCAATCAATCCACCTGATGTCTGCGCATCATTGGCGATGTTCAGGAAATGTGGTTCAACATCCTGGCCGATAACAAGATCGTCACCCATCATATCCATATTCTGCGCAAGAACGGGACATGTGTAGAATTGGGAGGCTTCAAGGACACCCTCCATGATTGGTATTTTCGACGCTTCAATATGCATTTCACATCCCGACGATTGCGCCACTTCAAGAAGTGAAACAGCGAGACCATATCCTGTAACATCTGTCGAGCAATTGATGCCGATTTCTGAAAAAATCTTCGACGCACAGGTATTTGTTTTTACCATCCAGCCTACAGCCTTTTCAAATTCTTGATTATATTTGGCCTTGCCAGCAAAAAGGATGCCAGTTCCAATAGGTTTAGTGAGTACTATCACCTGACCCGGCTTTGCTCTGTCCGAAAGCCTGATCTTGTCTTTCGCAACAGTCCCAAAAACCGAAAGGCCATATTTTACATCATTGTTCTTGGCTGTGTGCCCACCTGCAATAAGAACACCATTTTCTATGGCTGACAGGGCACAACCTCTGATTATTTCACCAAGCTTTTCTATCTCAATATCTCTTGGAAACAAAGCAACATTAAGGGCAAGAACTGGTGTTCCACCCATTGAAAGAATGTCGCTTATGCAATTGGCGAAAACTATCCTCCCAAATGTTACAGGATCATCGACGATTGGCGAGAGTACATCAACGGTAAATACGCCATAAAGACCGTCTCCAATCTCATAAACAGCCGCATCTGCTTTTGACATGCCAGCAGTGAGGAGTTTGTTGGATTTGAATTCCGGGAGGGATTCAAGCAATTTTTGTAGGGCCGACGGCCCCCATTTGCTTGCTCAGCCAGCACAATCGGTAAATTTTGTGAGCTGAAAAATTTCCTTTTCAGTCATATCAGGGAATTATAAGGCAAGAAACACCGTCTGTCCACCCAATTATGAAGCTTCCATCAACGTAGGATGCGCTTTTACATCTTGGGGCAACAAGCTGATCCTTTACCCAAAAACCTTTGTCCGTAAAAACAGAGTCTGCCGTTGGAAAAGAAACAAGTTTTGATCCAATTGAAGTTGTGTCTTCCCCTGTAAGCAAATCAAGGAGCAACAATTCATCAACTCCCTTTGCATAAATAACGCCAACGTCCTTGGATGGGTCAAAACAGTTTGAGGACACCAAACCCTCTAGAGACTTTCTCCATAGCTCACCTGAGGGTGATTTGGCAACAACCTGACCATCTGATGAAACAAAAAAATTTATCTGGCCAAAATTTTCTACTGTTGTATGGCCAAGATAGAGCCCGTCGTTTGGGCTTGCCATGGTAAATCGCTGATCTTTCTGTCTTTCTTCAAGGAGATTCCCAGTTTGTGCCTCAACAGGCTGGAGCTTGTTCCAATCTCCAAAATCCACATACCAGAGATTCTCGCCAGGATCATACAAGGCGCAGATGATTGACCTGTCAAACTCATGCCTCCAGTTAATCTCACCAGTTGTAATATTTAGGCCAATCAATTCTTTACCAGACCAGAAAGCGTAAACATCAGCATGCGATCTCGGTGCAAAACCAGCGTTCCATCCATAATCCAGTTTTTGGGCATAGCGCGAAGATAAGATGCTTCCACACTTGCCATCAGGCAGAAACACGCCAACTGCAAAATCCGACATTGGGCCTAATCTCCTGATCTGGCATGCTGTCGGGATTTGTCCAAGATTGATGCATTTCATTGACTGGAAATCGGCTTCAAAAAGGAAATTTTTGGATTTGAAAAAATATTTGTTTGTCTGACCATCTTCGGATTGAAGACTTATCAACACAGGTCTTAATGCTTCATAAATTGATGGCGACGGGGTTTCTTTTCCTGACGGCACCTCATAGGTTTTGATTACAATATCGCTTCCAAATACCCCAGAAAAAGTAACTGTTGTTGAATTCGAGGAAAGTAGCAATGGTGAATCAAATCTTGGAAGTGGTATGACAAGATCCTGTGTTCCTTCCATCCTGATCCTGATCGTCACACCATCGACCCACGCAGTAAAAGAACCAGTGTTAGTGATAAAATCACTTTTTGCTGAAATGATCTGTTTCTTAGAGAACGCGTAACCAAGGCCATCAGTGCCCTGGTCCACAAAAAAATATTGCGTGTCCTGATTCAAAACAGGCAATGAAATGCTGGATTCACCAGACCATACTTCAAATATTCCCTGTTTTGGAAAAGAAACTGGTGTTATACCAACAAGTTCGCCATTTTCATATACCCTCATCAGATCGGGCCAAGAGGATATAAAAAACTTGTCTTTATCATCAAAACCAGTTCTTGGTGCTTTCCCATAGTAAGCATCAATGGTTTGATTTGAGTCCATCTCCAGTTTGTATGGGCCTTTTTCAATTTTCGCACCATTGAGCACAAACGTAAACTTATAACTGCCTGTTGGCATCTGGATAGAAAATGGAGTCTTGCCGAGTCTCTTCTGCCCATTTATCTCCACAAAAACATCTGCTCCTTGAGGAACAGAGGAGAATTCGACGGTGGGATCCATAGCAATCTCAATCGTAAGGTCGCTGTCTTTCATAACCTCAAAATATTTTGTTATGATCGGGACATCTCCAGCTACCCCAACAAGGGTCGCTTCCAGCTTATGATTACCCACCGGCAATCTTGTGGAAAAAGACATCCCTTCGCCATAATCAGTATCATCGAGAACAAGTTTTACTGGGCTCCCTGAAACAACATTTACACTCCCCTTTGGACCGCCAAGAAACAGGAGGAAAATAGCCGCACCAACTACGAGCGCGCCACCCAGAACAAACAGAACAACCTTACACCATTTCATGGCCACGGTATAACCACCTGTCTTTGCCCAATCGTTGCCAAGAGAGCTTTGTGTCCATTTGATTCAAGCGCATGGAGCGATGACACGTTCGCAAAATAACCCTTTACAAGGCCATATCGATCAACGATCCAGCAACTGGTCCCAACATAAATGGCCAGATCATTCTGGTTACCAAAAATCTGGGCCTCTTTCGGTGAGCCCAAACCAGGAAGTTTAATGCTCATGACCGGTGCCAATTCATGACTTCCAAGAAGCGTTACAGTGTTGTTAAGAATAACTAGTGCCCCCCAGGGCGAAGCCTTGACCAGCACATCATCATATACCTTGACCCAAGTTGGCTTAAAATTGCCGTTTGCATCGCTTTTGACTCCAGAAACAATTTTGCCATTCGGAAACACAAAAACTCCGCCTGGACAGGCTTCACCACCGATTGCCTCAACCGCATCTTGTGGTTTTGATCTGGCAACAATCTGTTCGCCTGTGTACAAATCAAACTGCAATTCATAAGGAGAGACCTTGAAATTCAAAAGAACAACAGGTTTTCCTTTTGCTGAAACTATTGTTGGTGGCTGGCTTGGTACATTGTCAACATATTTTTTCCAGACAATTTTTCCGCTTGGATAGGCCACAGAAGCAATCTGGTGATCATTCCACATGATAAATGTACCCTTGGTATCGAACCCTCCGTCGAAACAAACCCCTTTAGCTGGGAAAGGACCGCTGAAATTTGTCCAGCTCCCCTTATAATATCTCACTTCCTCGTCTTTTTCGCCAGTTTTTATGGGTTTTGCATCCTGTGTGTCCAGCACATGAACGTCTACAAAACCACTTCCATAGCCTTTTTGTATTGTCTGATACACAAAGATGGGCCAATTTTTCTTTGCGGAAATGGAAACACCCAAGAAGTCAGCTTCATCCCAATAGCTAACCTCATGGGTAAATCTCTTTACCTCATTACCAGTAACCACAACGGCTTCCATGCCCTTTGGTATGGACAAGTTTGGCTGAATGGGACCTTTCCATACATGGCCATAAAATTGCGAACCACCGGCTTTGAATTTTGGAGGACTCATTGGCAACGCAGACCCACTATAAAGTTTGTCAACATCAATTTCTGATCCAGTCTCAAGACTTATTGCAAAAGCGGTGGATCCAGGACCACCCCAGTTTGATCCAGGAGGAATACCTGCGGAACCATACACTTTCTCATCATCTACGCCAAGAATCATTGCAGGAAGTCCATTGAATGCCTTATCGAGTTTTGTTGCCCAAAGCTCTCTGCCCGTTATCAGATCAACGCAATTCACATAACCTGCCTGCGTATTGAAAAGAAGCCTGCTGCCATCTGGCGAAACGGTGATGTTTCTTATATCATAAGGCAGAGGATACAAACCTTCCCCAAAATACAGACACGGGCTGGTTATATTATCAGGCCAGGAGATGACAACCGGTTTGCCAACCGTTGGCAAAACAACATCGGTGCAAATTACCTGTGTTTGACCAGAAAAAAGGCACACCTTGTGATATCCACCCTCAAGCAAAAATCTTTTGGGGGAGGTGATTTGAATATTATCAATTTTCACCATAGCATATGATGGCAATGATGAAACAATGAAGTTCTCTGTTAATTTCGATGATTTTTCTTCTGCAAGTGCAAGCTTTTCAAAATCGACGAAATGTTTTATTTCAGAAGACTCCGAAGACAAAACTGAGGTCCGGCTCTCTGGGTATCCTGGTAACCTTAATATGGCCTCGTAATAGCCATAAGGTATGACTGTTTTGATTGGGGTTTTTCCTATAAGGAGCTCACCTTCTGTTTGATGGCTCATGACAACCCAGGCTCCCTGGGGTTTGCTATCTATTGCGCAACGTGCAACTTCAAGCATTTTTATTGTTTCTCTTGTTCCGTATTGCAGGTCTATTCTTTCGGTCTGCTCAGTGATATAAAACACGGGCTTAACAGGCTTTGCTGTAACTATATGCTTGCCAATCTGAAGTTGTGGAAAAGAAAACTCTTTGCCAACCCCCATTGGTTTTCCATCCATCGAAAGTTCACCATCAACACCAAGCTCAATGACAAGCCCAGGTGCTGTAGGCCACACTCTCCATAGCATCCAAACTACGAGTATAAGAGCAATGGATAATATTGATGTCCTGAACCAGAACATGCGTTTTCTGTGTTTTTCGGCCTCTTCTGGTTTGTGAACATGGGGCTTTTGCGGTTCATAGAGCGAATACTGCATGAGACAAAAATTACATCTTGTTAGCGCTTGTATCAAGGCCTATAATCCAACTTGTATGGACAAAAAATTCAAAACAAAACCGTTAGGTCACAGGATTACGCAATATTACACAATCTTGCTCTATTGCGCTGCCGGTTTCGCATTCTTTTCACCAGAAATGATCCTGAAATCCGGCAACAAGATATTCTATACTCTCCTAATCATTGCTGTCGCAATAGTCCTAACCTATGTCATGAGAGTTTTTAATAAAGAAGGCGTCACAAGGGCCTGGGTTGATAAAGAAAACCTTAATCTAACTTACAATTCAATACCACTCAAAGACATCATAAGGCTGCAAAAAATACAGCGCCCCGGACTTTTTGGCCCCGAGTTCCAGATCTGGACGGACACGGTCAAACCAAAAGCCTCGATTGTCTTAAGCGAGCTTGTTGATCCAAATGGTCTTATTGATACCATCAAAGAAGCTGTCCCGGGTGCAGCATATAAAGAGGTAAGAGCGTCATATCACTTCCTTGACTGGGGTTTGCTTGTAAGCATTGCTCTTATAATCTGGCTCATCTACGTGAGGGTCTTCGCTTGAAAGTAACGAGGGCAAGGGCCGGACTTCCTACATGGTTGTCATGGGCGCTATCACTTGTCCTGCCAGTAACACTTTTCTGGTTGCCAGAAAACATCCTCCAGCCAATACCAAGAATTGTTATTGCGATAGCTTCATTCTGCATAATTTTTCCGATAACTACCATGCTTCCAAGAAGAAGGTTGTTACTGGCATTTGACGATTGTACAATCGAGACCTCAAGAAAATCCATCAGGGTACCCCAAGTTTCACTGATCAGGCTCGCTGACTGTGGAAGGATCTCTGGCCTCAGAATGGATTTCTTTCTTTCTGGCCAGCCAAGGCAGACATTCTCAATATGGCTTGATTCTGTTCATTCAAGCGAGGCATTCATGGAAGAGGCAGCAAAACTGGCACCGATGTCAGTGGCAACCAGATCAAGGCAGAAATTTGGGTTGTTACAGGATTGGCTTGTTTGTGCGTTGCTGACTGCACTTGTCGTGGGCATTGCCAATTATGTTTTGGGTTTGGGTTGATAAAACCAGCAATCTTTCTATAATCCAAATACGCCCTACGATGTGCGTGATTGTAAATGTTTACTGCTAACAAGTGAACGATGGGGCAAGACAAACTCGGGCCTGTTGAGCCTTAAGTGGTTCACTGGATATGCCAGAGAAAGGTCTAAGCCCACTTAATTGAGGGTGCAGTGAACCCTTGAGCGACACGGCATATGTGGGGCCGTCAGGAGGACGAATGCAGCAAATAGGCACACTGCTTGCCCAAACAGAGAACGGGCTCCAGGGCTCTACATACACTGTAGTTACACCAACAATGGAAATCGCTCTTTGGATACTGATTGGGCTTCTTGCCCTCAGCGCCATTGTAATAGTGGCCTACCTGGTACCCATGCTCCTGCAAATGAAGAGGACCCTTGATGAGGCAGAAAAAGCCGCAAAAAAACTTAATGAAGAAATACTTCCCTCGGTCGAGCAAATAGTAAAGGAAACTGCCCCAACAGTCAGCATCGTAATGACGAGAGTCAACCATGTAACACAATCAATGGACTCCGTTGTCACTGGTGTTAGTTCACTTCTGCAATTCGCACCATTTCTTCTCAAATCAGGGATACCAAAAACATTCGGGGTTTTATCGGGAATAATGTCTTTTCTGGGCAGGATAGGAAAAAGAAAAAATAAAGGAGGAAAACATGAGTGAAAAAGACACAGGGTTTTTTGCAGGAATCGTACTAGGTTCTGCAATTGGTTTTCTGCTGGGGGTACTCTTTGCGCCAGCATCAGGTGAACAAACAAGAAAAGTAATAAAAGACAAGTCTGAGGAGCTTACAGAAGACTTCAAATTCAAAACACAGGAACTCGTTGACAGAGTAAAGGACTCCCTCAAAAAAGGTAGCGAGAAGGTCCAAGAAGCCGTAGACGAGCTTCATTAAACAGGTAAAATGCTTGTAATAACGCGTGGGGAGCTTAATCACTACTTTAAGATATTGCTTGGGGTTCTTGCCCCAATCGTGGCAATATTCCTCATCTATATACTCTTTACCAAGCTAAGTCCGGTTATAGTCCTGTTTGTTTCTTCCCTGGTTTTTGTTTTTGTTGCAAGACCACTCGTGGAGTTTTTCAATCATGGAAAGATCAGACTACCTAAAGGCAAAGAGTTACATTTGAAGCTCCCCCGCATTGTTGCGGTGTTTCTTGTATATCTATTGATCATCTGTCTGTTTGTTGTAGTTTTGGTGCCAGCTTTCCAGGCGCTCATAGGACAAGCCAAAACGCTTTCAGAAGCTTTTAGCAGCACCAACTTTAAGATCCTCAAGGAAACTGTCACCGAGTGGTTGAGTGGCATAACGAATGGTATAAGTCCAGAAACCCTCAACACAGCGCTAAATTCGGTTTTCGAAAAACTGCAATCCTCATTGGGCGCAATATCAGGATTCATCGTCAAAGGGCTTGCAGACATAGCAACTGCCGCCGCTGGAATTCTTTTCCAGGCTTTTATCATCCTCATAATCTCAACCTTTTTTCTACTGGACTGGAGATACATCAATGCAGCAATGTTTGCGATGCTGCCAAACAATAATTCGAGAAACAACATAAAAAAACTTTTTGCTTCCATATACACTCAAATCTGGACTTATGTAAAAACACAATTTTTGCTTTCCCTTTTTACTGGCACCATGATAAGTGTATTATGTTTTATCCTTGGCATACCTTCTGCTCTAATAATAGGCATAATCGTCGCTCTCGGTGAAATGGTGCCATACATTGGTCCACTTTTCTCATTCTCAATAGGTACTTTGCTTGCCGCCGTTGCAGCGCTCCCAACGCCAATTAATCCTAGTGGTTCCTTTTACATTCTTATTTGGTACGTGGTTGGATTTCTTGCCATCGAACAGGGCCTTACCCAGGCCATTGCAACCCCAGTGCTTGCAAAAAAAGCACAGACGCACCCACTTCTTGTTATCATTGTAATGTTTTCTTTCTATAATCTTTTTGGGCCATTGTCGGTCTTACTCGCAGTGCCTTTCCTGGTAACCCTAAGAGCAATTTTTGCTTATCTGACCTCTGAAAATAAACTTTTCAAAAGGCTCGGGATTGACCTTGAGTCATATTACCAGTCCAATGCCACCTCACCACTTATAGCCAGGCTAAGGCGTCCTTTCTCAACAAAAGGCCCTCTCTCAAAATGATGGAAATGGTCTGCCTTGATCTGGATGGTACTCTTTTGCCACCCACAGGCCCTATGACTGAAAGAAACATAGAATGTTTAAGGGATGCTCACAAAAAGGGTGTCAAGATTGTGATTGCCTCAGGAAGGCGTTTTGGTTCCATTGAACCACACGCAAGACAATTGGGATTCAATATGCCAATAATCGCCTACTCCGGAGCATGGGTCAAAAACCTCGATGATGAGGAACCGACAATAAAAAGCAATACCCCTTGGGAGCCTGCTGTGGAATTGATAAAAAAACTAAAGGGGAATGTCGATTTAATAGGCATTTATGTCGATGACATGCTATATCTTGATGATGCAAATGAATATTCCGAGAGATATGAAAAAAGGGTCTCATTAAAAGCTGTTCTGGTTAATAATCTCTCGGAACATTTCGAAAACAAAAAACAGGACATCACCAAAATGCTGGTCGTCGAGAACAAAACTGACTACTTGGACAGTATTTATACACAGATGAAAAAAGAGTATGCTGGGGTGCTGGATTTTGTTCTTTCATGGTCAACTTTCATGGAGGTCGGGACTGTGGGCGTCTCAAAAGGTGGAGCGCTCTCGGTTTGGGCAGAACAAAATGGTATTGATCTTTCAAGATCAGTGGCATTTGGTGACCAGGAGAACGACCTCTCCACATTCGGTGTATGCGGGGTGTCTGTTGCAATGGGAAATGCAACAGATCAGGTCAAGGAAATGGCCAATATAGTTGCCCCACCAAACTCCGAAGATGGAGTGGCCCAGGTACTAGAGAGGATGCTCGCTTGCTAATGAAAAAAACACTGGCCTTTTTGATTGCGTTGTCAATACTTGCGCCGGTAGCTTCAGCGCTGGCCATAGATGGCACAATAACTGTCAAACCTCTTGAATCCGATGTTTTGACCGGCTCTGAGATAAAAGTGGACATAAGGGCATCTGGCCTAAAAGACGTATATGCGATGTCTTTTGAGCTGGAGTACAACAACAGGCTTGTCCAGTTCAAAGAGATAGAAGAGGGAGCACTTCTCAATGCTGATCCCAAACCGCTATTCCAGACAAAAGTCACATCAACAAAGGATGGCGGAAAGATTTTTGTGGGGCTTTCAAACATTGACGGGAAAACAAACCTCAAAGACCAGGGAACAATCTTTACAATCAAATTTAAAGCTCTCATATCAGGCAAAGCAATCATTGGTATTACAAAACTCCAGGGAAGAAAAATCAATTTTGATCAGGTAGAGTTAAAAGGTGAAGCAGGAAATTTCCTGATTAAAGAACCGGCCACCAAACCAATCTTGCAGGTTGATCCAACTGAACTCGATTTTGGATCAATAAAGTACGACGAGAGCAAAACACTCAAAGTCCATGTTTCCAATATGGGCAAAGAGGGCCTCTCTGGAAATGTTGAGATACACAACATCTGGATCACATCCGATCTTGAGAAATTCGCAAAAGAGGAGTTTGACCTTTCAATAACTGTCGCTCCAAAAGAGGAACACAATCTTGTTGTAAATTCAAATTATACCGGAAGGCTCTCAATCTTCACAAATGGTGGCTCAAAGGATGTCGTGTGCAAGTTTTACTTGCAGGACAAAACGCCAATCAACAATCTACCTCCGGACCTCACGGTTGATGAGCCAAAAGACGGTGCGATATTTTCCACAAACAAAATAAAGCTGAAAGGCAGAACAAATCCTACAGCAAAGATTTACCTCAATGGTACACCACAACCTATAGCATCAGATGGGTCATTCGAATACGACTTGATGTTGCTTGAAGGTGAAAACAAAATTGAAGTAAGGGCTGTCAGTGAAGCGGGTCTTGAGGCCACAAAAATAATCAAGGTAAAGCTCGATACAATCAAACCGGTGGTTTCAATAAAAGACCCTGGTGAGATCGTCCACAACCAGACGCTTTGCATAAAAGGTACAACAGAACCAGGCACGACAATAAAAGTGGGTGGCAAGCCGGTATCACCCGATCAATCTGGTGCTTTCTCCGTTTGCTTTGATCTCAAGAAGGGCTTAAACGAGCTTTCTTTGATAGTTACCGACCAGGCTGGCAACATTACGGAATGGAAGAAAACTGTCAATTATGTGGCTCAGGAAATCATAAAAATAACCATGTGGGTTGGCAGCCCAAGAGCACAAGTGAACGGGCAGACAATCTATCTGGATACACCAGCAGTAGTAAAGAATGGCAGAACGTTTGTTCCTGTCAGGTTTGTTTCCGAGAAAATGAAAGCCAGCGTAATCTGGAACCAGAAAACAAGGTCTGTTACTGTTGAAGGCAAGACCCACAAATGCATCGTTTCCATAGGCTCTGATACAGCTTTCCTTGATGGTGATGTCGTAAGGCTGGAAGCGGCCCCATTCATTCAGGGCAGTTCCACCATGGTTCCACTTAGGTTTATAGCCCAGGACACTCTTGGTGCAACAATCAGCTATGATCCGAAAGACAAACGCATAGACCTGGAGCTAGTGATTGAATTGTGAGAGCTTCATACGGCACACTTCAGCTGCTGGGATTAAAGCCCGGTGGCTTTCCATTTAGTCCAAAAACGGCATTTTTCCTTGTTGGTGAGGAATGTTCCGGGAACTGCGCCTTTTGTGCGCAATCGACAGGCCAGAGCGATAAGCTCTCAAGGATAACCTGGCCAGAGATCGACCTGAATGAGGCCATCAAAAAACTCGCTTTCGTACAGTTGGACAGGATTTGCATCCAGGCCGTAAAATCAAACCCCGCATTCAGGGAAGCCTGTGAACTTCTACCCAAAATAAAAAAGGCAAATAGCGCTCCAACATCCGCATCAATGCACATTGAAAATCTGGCACAGGCAGAACTGCTTTTTGGTCTGGGATGTGACTCGGTGTCAGTTGCACTCGACTGTTCAACAGAAGAACTGTCAAAAACCTGCAAGGGAAGAGGTTTGTCCAGCTCGTTCAAACTGCTTGAAGAACTGGCAACAAAGTGGCCAGGTAAGGTGGCAACACATTTGATAATGGGACTTGGAGAAACTGAAGACGAACTGGTGGAACTTGCAAGGAAAATCATAAAAGCAGGTGCCAGCATCTCTCTGTTCGCTTTCACCCCGATTGAAGGAACTCCGCTTGAAAACAACATCCCGCCAGAACCAAAGCGATACAGGATGGTTCAAATCGCATTGGCATTAATCAGAAAAAATCCGGATATAAATTTACACTATCAAAACAGAAAACTGGTATTTGAGATTCTGCCAAGGCAGTTTCTCGAGCCCGAAGATTTCCAGAATCCCGGTTGCAGGGGATGCAACAGGCCATACTACAACGAAAGGCCTGGCGGTTTCATGTATAATTACCCAAACCCGCCAGATCTTGATGAGGCCCTTTCGGTGCTGGAGGAACAATGAAAAAATATCTTGCTTCCATAGTATTGATATCAATTGTATTCGCTTCATGTGGCAAGACATCGATACAAATAAGCAACGAACCGGACTGGAATACCCTTAAAATGTCAATCTTGAGAGCATCGATCATCAACCAATCGAACCTTGGCCAGTTTGGAGAGTATGTTTCAAATGCTGGTTTGACAAGCTCCGATCTCGAAAAATATCTTGATGAAAATGGCTCCCTGAAACCCAATTCGCCAGAGAATATCATTAAAACATGGCAAGGGCTAAATCAGAATCGCGACGCAATCATCAAGATTGCCAAAGATTCAATAACTTTTGCAAACAATCTTGGTGGAAGGGCAGAGAAAATTGCCAATTTTGCAAAAACCGTCCTTCCTTTTGAAAACATCACCTTACAAGCCGATCCCTCATTGCCACCTGGCCTTACAAGAGCAAGCATTGCAGGAAAGACGGCAGTACTTTTTGTGCCTCCAATGGCTGGACGGGAGTCATTTGATTCAGCTCTTTTGAATGCAATCCTTCAAAATGCCGTCTCTGGAAAAACATACGATATGGAATCGATTAAGAAGGTGTGTCAGAAATACGGCGCATCTCTTTCTCCAAGAGAGCAAGTTTTTGCTGATCTCGCTTTTTCACTATCTACATGGATTGACAACCCGGATATGCCAACAGACCTTCGTGCATACGCCCTGAAATCAAGCCTGAAATACGGGCACATATTTTCCCCACAACTTGGTTATGGCGACATGTCGGTAATGGAAAATACCAAACTGGAGGATATTGTTGATCAGGCATTTGCAGATTGTTCAAATCTAAAATATCTCATGCTGCTTGATTCACTTTTGAACCCTGGGAGACTCGGAATAAAAGTTAAAGAAACCTCTGGAGGTCTTGAGATAGACGAGTTGAGTCTTTCTGGGCCATCCGAACAGGCAGGGCTTTTGCCTGGAGACATAATTGTAGAAATAGACACCCAGAAGATCACGAAAATTTGGGAACTCGAAAACCTTTTATATGACAAAGCGGCAAACCAGTATGTTATCGTGAAAGTTTCCAGAGACAAAACTTTTAGTAGAGAAAAAGCGACGACTTTCGAGGATGATCCTTCACATCCATCAAGACAATATCTTTTCTATCAGGTGTTGATTACCCCAAAAAATTCTCTTCCGGAAGGGGTCTACTGAGGAGCCAGGACTCCTGATATTGACAGTTCGATAAATTTGCCCATCAATTCTCTTCCACTCCAGAGGCCAGGAACAGGGAGTTCCGGATGGAACTGTACACCATAGATTGGTCTGTTGTAATGCTTTATTGCAGAAATAATTGAATGCGATCCTCTTGTTTCGCCATATCTGACAAATCCGGTTGGTACCTTCGATATTGACCAATTGTGTCTTACTGCAACAAGAAAACCGGCTCTGGGCATGTCCTGGAAAACAGGATCATTATTCATTTCAGTATTTGGGAGGAACATCGTGTTTCCGTGTTCGGAATGAGGCACCATTTCACAACTGTCATCCCACACAAAACTTATAAGCTGGTGGCCATAGCAAAGACCCATGACCGGGCACGGAAGCTCCTCCAGAACATTCTTGTTTAGTCTTCTGAAACCTTTTGGGTCGCCAACATGGTCGGCAGATCCGGACATAAATACTCCCATGTCCGTACCCCTGATTGAATCGACATTAAACTCCCAAGGGACCTCTTCTGTTTCTATGTCAGTAAACTTGAACGAGAGTGGAGGCAGATCCGGCCTTGTTACTCTGAGGACACGTATGTTTTCGGTATCAATAAAACTCTTGACCACAAGAACAAGTGAGTTCAGGTGTCTCGTTCCAAAATCAACAATCAGTATCTGGCCTTTGGGCATATTTAAATAATATTACCTTGTTTCAATATGACAAGTTTTGCCATTTTACCTGTTTTGCTGAACCCATAAACGCAAAAACTCCGGCCAAAGAATTGGCCGGAGTTTTGGTTCGTACGATGTTTTTGTATTTATTACTTAATCTCGACAACTGCACCTGCTGCTGCGAGCTTTTCCTTGATCTCTTCAGCTTCTGCTCTTGGGATCTTTGTTTTGACTGGCTTCGGTGCTGCATCAACCAGTTCTTTGGATTCTTTGAGGCCAAGCCCTGTGATCTCCTTGACCACCTTGATGACTCCGATTTTTCCCTGGCCTGCTTCAGTAAGGATAACATCAAACTCGGTCTGCTCAACATCGGCAACCGGGCCAGCGCCTGGCATTGCACCCATCATTACCGGGGCTGCTGCAGAGACGCCGAACTTCTCTTCGATGGCCTTTACGAGCTCATTGAGCTCCATGACGGTCATCTTCTCAATTGCGGCGATGATTTCGTCTTTATTCATTCTTGAACTCCTTTTTTTATTTGTTTGTTTTTTATGCTGCTTGTTCTTTTTGTTCTTTTACAGCGTTGACTGCTCTAGCAAATGATCCAACAGGTGCAATCAAGACATAAGCTATCATGCCAAGGAGCTGCTGCCTTGATGGGACATTGGCCAATGCGTTTGCCCCTGCACTGTCATAAATCTGTCCTTCAGTTAAGGCTGCCTTCAGAGCGAGCTTCTTGGGGAACTTCTTTGCTAGGTCAGCAATGACTTTCGCCGCTACTGGAGCTTCTTCTTTTGCAAATGTGATCGCGGTCGGCCCAAAAAGGTATTTTTCGAGACCGGTAACACCCATTTCCTTTGCAACTTTCTCAATCAAGGTATTCTTGTATACCTTGTGAAATAGATTCGCTTTCCTCACTTCTCTCCTCAGTTCGGCAACAGCCGTCGAGGGTAGAAGCTGTGTGTCGGAGAAAATAAGACCAACCGAGTTTTTCCACTGTTCCCTGAGTTCTTCTAGCAACTCATTTTTTTTCTGCTTTGTTACCACATTTCCTCCTTTCCAACAAAAATGGCCCCGTTTCCAAGGAAGCGGGGCCATTAAAATCATTGGCTTTTACTCGCTTGCCTCGGCGGGTGTTTTCACTTTAAGCCCCTTTTTCAAGGGCGCCTGCTTTCTCTGGCTTGCTTGTTAAATTGTGAAGGTATAGATCAGGCTTTGATTGCTACTGCTGTTGCTTTTGAAACATCAAGCTTGACGCCTGGGCTCATCGTCAATGAAAGGGTCATTGTGAAAATGTAGGTTCCCTTGAGTGATGCCGGTTTTGCCCTGACTATAGCAGATAGGAAAGCCAGAATGTTCTTCTGGATGTCTTCGTTGGAGAAAGATATTTTGCCAACTGGCACATGCATGTCTGCAAACTTGGAGATTCTGTATTCGATTCTCCCAGCCTTGAATTCTTTTACTGCCTTATCGACTTCCATCGTGACGGTGCCAGCTTTGGGGTTTGGCATGAGACCCTTTGTTCCGAGGATCTTACCAAGCTTACCAACGCTGCCCATCATGTCTGGTGTTGCAATGGCAAGGTCAAAATCAAACCAGCCACCCTTTATCTTATCAATTATATCGTCATCACCAACATAATCGGCACCAGCTTCTTTTGCCTCAGTCGCCTTTTCACCCTTTGCAAAAACGAGCACTCTTACCGTTTTTCCTGTGCCTGCCGGGAGTGAAACTGTGCCTCTGATGTACTGATCAGCCTGCTTTGGATCAACACCAAGCTTGAGACCCACTTCGACTGTCTCATCAAACTTTGTGCTTTTGAGCTTTTTAAGGATGTCTATAGCCTCTGAAACATCATAAAGCTTTGTTTTGTCAAAAACTTTTTCCAGTTTTTTGTATCTCTTGCCTCTAAACATTTTGCCTCCTGTGGTACAAGCGGGCTTTTGGCCCTCCCACGAATTTGAAAATTATTACTTGCCTATATCAACGCCCATTGAACGGGCAGTTCCCATTACCATTCTCTTTGCTGCTTCGATATCAAAAGCGTTTACATCTGGCATTTTGACTTTTGCTATCTCTTCGACCTGTGACATTGTAAGAGTTCCGACTTTTTTCTTGTTTGGCTCACCGGAACCTGCTGGAACCTTGAGTGCCTTGCGGATAAGGTCAGAAACAGGTGGGGTCTTGAGAATAAAATCAAAAGAACGGTCCTCATAAACCGATATGATAACCGGAATAATCATGCCTGGTTTGTCTTTGGTCTTCTCGTTGAAGTCCTTGCAGAACTGCATGATGTTTACACCGCGCTGTCCAAGTGCTGGACCAACTGGTGGTGCCGGGTTTGCCTTGCCAGCTTCGATCTGAAGCTTTACGTATCCTGTAATTTTTTTCTTAATTGCCATGAAAGACTCTCCTTAAATAACCTCTATGTTGACAAAGTCAAGTTCAACCGGCATTTCTCTGCCAAACATTGAAAGCCTGACTTTGGCTTTTTCCTTTTCCTCGTTGATTGCTTCAACAATACCTATCATCTCATTGAATGGTCCACCAACAACTCTTATCGTATCACCGACACTGAAATTAAGTGCCGCCTTGGCTTCTTCAAGACCAACCCTCTTGAGCATTTGCTGGACTTCTTCTTCTTCGAGCGGGAGCGGTTTTCCACCCGAACCTACAAACCCTATCACTCCAGGTGTGTTCCTTACAACATACCATGATTGGTCAGTCATTATCATCTCAACCAAAACATATCCTGGATAAACCTTCTCTGGGAGAACCTGACGTTTGCCATCTTTTAGTTTGACCTGGTAGTCCACTGGCACTTCAATACGGAAAATAAGGTCCTCCATGTTCATGGACTGAACACGCTGAATAAGGTTTATCTTGACCTTGTTTTCGTATCCACTATAAGTGTGGAGTATGTACCAGTGTGGTTCGGGAAGAGAGCTCATTGTTTATTTATTTCCACCCTCATTTGATGGTGGAGTGGTCTGGTCACCATTGCCTTGGGTCGGAGTGCCAGTATTTTCCTGATTTTCTGGAACATAGCCTTTAACTCCAGCTTTTATCTGGCTTTGCATCCACTCATCAAGCTTCTGCTGGGATTCAAACTTCTTTACTTCTCCATTCTGAAGCGCAACAGGATCATAGTAGTCCTGTGCAAGCCAGCTCTGGAAAGATGAGAACACCGAGTCAAAAGCATAAAGGATCACTGCCCAGATCATAATAAAGACTATGACAATTGTTGTTGCCTTCACAAGCCTTTTCCAAGTGGGCCACGTGACTTTGTTGGTCATCTCATACCACATATCTTTGAAGAAGTTGGTGCGAAGTTTATTCATATTTACCTTTCTGGCAGGCTCGGAGGGACTCGAACCCCCAACACTCGGTTTTGGAGACCGATGCTCTACCAATTGAGCTACGAACCTGCATAAAGCATAAAGCCTTACAAAACAGCAATTTTAAGTCTTTGATGCAGCTTGTCAAGATATTTTGTTAACGTTTGCAGGAGGGCAAGCACTGGGAATGAGAAGGGCTTGCATTTGAATCGTTTATATGTTATCTAATAAACAATTATGCAGAGGGCAACGCTATTCTTCAACAAAATCCAACTTGAGGATGCCGATAAATTAATAAAAAAACAGGCAAAAACAAAGTTGGTCACCCTCTTGGCCGTGAGTACACTCGCACTATCAGGTTTTACGGCCGCCTTTTTTGTGCGATTTCCAGCACAAAACTCTCAACCTGTTACACAAGATGTATCAAAACAGGACAATTTTGAGAAAAAGATGTTTTCGATTGGCGAACAGATCGCAAAATCGACAACTCCCTGCAAAGAGCCTCAAAAGACAAAACCAACAACGATTTCACCTCAAAAAATAGCTGCCAAGCCCTTAGAGTCTACACCCAAAACCCAGCCAAAATTAACTCCTACCAAAACTACTCAACCAACAAAAACACCGGCAAAAACAATCACAAAAACACCTACTAAACCAAAAACAACCACGCAAGCAGCTGCAAAAACCACCCAAAAAACTGCCCAGGGTGGAGACAACCTTCCTGTAAAAACAAGAGATTTAGGCAAAATAGATGAAAATCTCCCTGCGGCTAAGCTTGATCCGATGCCAGTAAATGCAAACTTCGGAATCCCCGAATACTGGCCATTGCCTGTAAAGGTATCAGATCCTTACGGTTATTTACCCTGGAGGGGAAGGTTTCATGCAGGAATCGACCTTACTGCTCCATGCGACTCACTCATTCTGGCGGCTGGCAATGGGAAAATCATCAGGGCAGAATGGTATGCTGGATATGGTAAATGTGTAGATATCCAGCACGCCTCCGGATACATAACTAGATACGCCCACCTCACCGATTATCTGGTAAAGGTGGGGGACTTTGTGGAAGCCGGGGAATGGATCGGCAAAGTTGGTTCAACAGGCAACTCAAGCTGCTGTCACCTTCATTTTGAAGTCCATTTTAATGGACACACCGTGGACCCGGAAAGCATACACTGGCTCAACAGGACATACTAATTAGCATCACATTAGGAGTTTCAAATGCAGATAGACTTCTCTGACAAAGATTTTTTTCGCCAGCTTGGAGCTACGCTCAATAATGCAACCTGGGAGTTGATTGACAAAGATGAGCGCTCCAGCGAAGAAGACATGAAAATGATAGAAATGGCACATGCCTCCTGCTACTTCTGGACCGAATTTGGAGGCCCGCTCAATGTCCAGAGGGGCCACTGGCTTGTCTCAAGGGCATATGCTTGTGCAAAACTTCCCTGGCCTTGTTTGCACCATGCAAAAATATGCATGGAGATTACAGAAAAACAGGGGCTGAAAGATTTTGACCTGGCCTTTGCTTTTGAAGCAATGGCAAGGGCATATTCAATTTCCAGCAACGAAGCAGAAAAAACAAATTATCTGGAAAAAGCAAAAAGGGCCGGGGAACAGATAAAAGACTCTGAAGATAAAAACATCTTCTTTCAGGAACTCGACAGGGGTCCGTGGGTCTGATTTCATCTATCAGAACTAGCTCTTTTTTGTTAAATGGTATGAGTTGTGTTTTCAATTTTCGCATCTTAGGAGCGATAAAATGAAATTGGTAACATGGAACTGCAATATGAGGTTTCGTGAAAAATATCAATTGATTGACTATCTCGAATACGATATCCTTGTAATTCCAGAATCAGAAAGTCCTGAGTTGCTTGAAAAGAAGAAAGTTCAACTACTAAATATAGATCATCAGTGGTTTTCATGTAACCGTAAACAACACAAAGGGCTCAGCATTATTAATACAAACAAATATAGACTTTCGCTTGCTGAATTTTACAATCCTGACTTCAAACTCGTTATACCTATGAAAGTGGAAAGACTTAAAAAAGAATATTTTTACCTTTATGCAATCTGGGCTAACAATCCATCTGACAGTCATTATAGATATATTGGTCAAATATGGAAAGCAATTATTCAATACAGACAATATCTGGAGAGCTATCCATCAATACTAATTGGGGATTTTAATAGTAACAAGATATGGGATAAACCGTGGAGGAACTGGAATCATACAGACACAACAAAAATACTGGAAGATTGTAGTATCTACAGTTGCTACCATGCTTTCTTCCAAGAAAAACAGGGCGAGGAATCTCAACCAACATTATTTATGTACCGGAAACGAGAAAAACCTTACCACATTGATTATTGCTATGCATCAAAACACTTTATAGACAAACTTATAAAAGTTGAAGTAGGCAAATACAATGAATGGATAAGTACAAGTGACCACATGCCAGTATTCTTTCACTTTAGTGATTAGAGATTTATTAATATTATATTTGTCTATATGAATTAAAAATCATTTTTTCTCAAACTAAAATATATAGCACATCAAACCCAAGGTGTTTCTTGCCCATTCATTTCGGCGATAAGTGTTATCTGGCCAAGATGGTAAGCTTCATGCTCAGCAACATGATACATTATCCATGCAACTTGTGTCGAAGCTTTTTTCCCATATGGAAATTCTAGCGGTTTATCCTTGTTCTCGTCGAGCCATTTCACAGTTTTTACCCTTGTCCTTTCAAGAAGGGCGATTATCTCTTCCATATTCATTGTGGATATATCGTACTCTTCAGTCTCTTTCTCTTTCATGATTAGCCGGTGTATCCACCCAACTTCGGCCTGAACAATATGTTTTAAGATTCTTCTTATCTTCCCCGGGCTATCTTTCCGTGGTCTTTTGCTTGGGAGCTTGTAGTCTAATGTTTCCACGGAAAGCGACTGCAAAATCTTTATCGTTCTTGATCTTGTCCAATGAAAAAATTTTATTGCATCCTGACCAGTCACCTAAATCTCCTTTTTGAAAACTTCACTGTGTCATGCACAAACGCAAAAAGCCCCGGCAATTAGCCGGGGCTTTTGTTTCTCATTTTTTATTTATCTACTTAGCGAGCTTCTTTGTGTTCCGTGTGTTTTTTACAGGTATTGCAATACTTTTTAAGTGTAATCCTGTCCGGATCGTTCTTCTTGTTCTTCATTGTTATGTAGTTCTTGTTCTTACAGGTTGTGCAAGAAAGGTGTATTTTTTCTCTCATTTTATTACTCCAGAATTTCGGTGACTACACCGGCTCCGATGGTACGGCCACCTTCACGGATGGCGAAGCGGAGTCCGAGTTCCATGGCTACCGGGACGATGAGTTCGGCTTCCATCTTCACGTTGTCGCCTGGCATGGCCATTTCAACACCCTGTGGGAGTTTGATACCGCCGGTGACATCAGTGGTCCTGAAGTAGAACTGTGGACGATAGCCGGTAAAGAATGCCTTGTGACGTCCACCCTCTTCCTTGGAGAGAATATAGACCTCGGCAGAGAACTTCTTGTGCGGGTTGATTGATGCAACCTTGCAGACGACCTGTCCCCTTTCGACATCCTTATAGTCGATGCCTCTGAGGAGGAGTCCGACGTTGTCGCCAGCCTGGCCGTAGTCAAGGAGCTTGCGGAACATTTCGACACCGGTGCAGACGGTTTTCCTTCTCTCGTCCTTCATTCCAACGATTTCGACTTCCTCGCCGACCTTTATCTGTCCTCTTTCAATACGACCGGTGACAACAGTGCCACGGCCAGTGATTGTGAAGACGTCTTCGATTGGCATAAGGAATGGC
>JAKIZT010000079.1 GCA_022707885.1 Caldisericales bacterium
TGTCCCCTGACCCTGCACTGGCCAGCAACGGATTTATCCCTCTTCCCCACACACGTGGGGGTGTCCCTAAATTAATTCCTTTGCAAAATCCTGATTTTGACTCTTCCCCACACACGTGGGGGTGTCCCTCCAGAATCATGGGCAGACCAGATTCCCCGTGGGCTCTTCCCCACACACGTGGGGGTGTCCCTCGATATTCCTGGTGTGAGGATCGAGCGCACTACTCTTCCCCACACACGTGGGGGTGTCCCCGAAGTCACACGCATGAAAAGAGAGCTTGGAAACTCTTCCCCACACACGTGGGGGTGTCCCTACAAATAAATGCGGTCATTGTAATCCCAATCACTCTTCCCCACACACGTGGGGGTGTCCCTTCGAAAAGGGGTTGTAGAGCTTGAATGCCCCACTCTTCCCCACACACGTGGGGGTGTCCCTCTAATGAACTTCTCGAGAACTGCCCTAATCGGCTCTTCCCCACACACGTGGGGGTGTCCCTAAATGCCTTTCTTGCTGCCCTTTCCAATAGCCCTCTTCCCCACACACGTGG
>JAKIZT010000080.1:0-268 GCA_022707885.1 Caldisericales bacterium
TTTCCATCGAGCAGGTGAGGCTGCTCCAGTCGATGGGCGCCAGCCAGTGGAAGATCTACCGCCTCCTGCGCATCCCCGCTGCTCTTCCGAACTTCTTTACCGGCCTGAAGTTGGGAGCCACTTACAGTGTGATGGGAGCCGTCTTTGGAGAATGGCTGGGCGGCAACGCGGGATTGGGAATCTATCTGACCAGGGCCACCAAATCGTTCCGCACTGCGCATGTGTTTGCTGCCATCATTACGATCGTTTTGCTCTCACTGCTTCTTTT
>JAKIZT010000080.1:291-545 GCA_022707885.1 Caldisericales bacterium
GAGTGGTGTATCTGCTCGACCGCCTGATTCTGGCCTGGCAGTATAAAAAGATGGATGAGTACGAGGATATGTAGAGAACCGGCTACCATTTCCAGGGCAGCAGGTAGTCCTTGATCTCCTCGTTGTAGTAGCGGTCTGTCATGGTGGCGATGAAGTCGCGCACTTGCTCGGCGGGAGAGAATTGCTCCAGATAATCGGTGTGCTTGTGATCCAGGAAATGCTTGAACACCTTGGATGAACGGTTGTCCTCTTTG
>JAKIZT010000081.1:0-234 GCA_022707885.1 Caldisericales bacterium
TAAGAAGGCTTAATGTTATAACTTTGCCTTTGGTTTTACAAATAGACTTACAGACATTTTTGTCTAAAAGTATTTATTTGAGCACCATTAATTAAATGCGCAAATAGAAAAATATGATTGAAACAGATTAAAAATAATGTGAGATTAAAAAATTATGCTGTTTATAGCGTGTTTTTGTGATATAATTATTAATATTTGTGGGAGGTGCAAAAAATGGCAATACATTATAACAAG
>JAKIZT010000081.1:260-542 GCA_022707885.1 Caldisericales bacterium
TGAAAAAGAAAGATTTGCAACGCCTTTCCGGTGTTAGCTCGGCAACTATCACAAAGCTTGGCAGAAACGAAAATGTAAATACAGAAATACTTCAAAAAATATGCACAGCTTTAGAATGTGATATTTGTGATATTTTAGAGTTTGTACCTGATAAAATTGAGAAAGGCAAGGTGAATGATAACAATGATTAAGGATATTATGAATGCCAATGATAGTGCAACACCGAACAGTCGAGAAATGGCTGTATTAAAAGAAAATTTCCCCTCATGTTTTAGGGCAGAT
>JAKIZT010000082.1 GCA_022707885.1 Caldisericales bacterium
ATATAACTCTTTTTGTGTTTTACCAAATTGTTTTGCAATGATCGAGATAATTTCTTTAATCTGCTTTTTTGTTTTGGAAAAATTTTTATTAAAAATATCTGGCCATAACTCTTTGACGTCAAAAAACTCAAGTGATGAGCAAGGGATTTTCTTGTGTTTTTCCCTCCGATTCAAATATTCAAAATCACAAAGAGTATTTATGATTAAAAAGATTTTCTTTCCCTCAAGGGACCCATCTTCTGGCAAGTCGTCGAATCTTCATTCGTGGAGGTACGCTCTTTCCAAGATACCCAGTCTTTCAAAATATTGTCGACAACCTTAGAAAAATCCCATCTTAAATGAGCATTTTCGTAACGCGCCAGTCTCCTGGTTTTCCAGATAATATTTGCAATTTTCTCAACCAGCACAATCTCAAGAGTGCCACGTGGGCAAAGATCTTTCTTCAATTCTATGACAAGCTTATCATACTCCTTCTGGCTTTCATATATTGGCAAAACCGGGACTGAGGCCAAAATGCCATGTTTCAGGTTTGATGGGGGTAT
>JAKIZT010000083.1 GCA_022707885.1 Caldisericales bacterium
GGTGACCAGATTGCTGAGTCGCTCACTCTGCATCAGGGTCTTAGAGGATGGGATTGGGGTTATAGGTTAGTATCTTGGGGGCTTTTCTGGAAGTGGGTTTTCACCGGATTTCCGAGGGAAACAAAAAAACGCCTTTCAAGGCTGAAAGTTGAAACACCAGCTTGGCAGCGCTCTGTTGAGTTAATCAGGCTTGTTGGTATACCTGATCCAGAAAAAAGAGTTTTCAACTTCCCACATGAAATGTCTGGAGGAATGCGCCAGCGTGTCATGATAGCCATGGCAATGGCCTGCAATCCGGAAATACTCATTGCAGATGAGGCAACAACTGCTCTTGATGTAACTATTCAAGCTCAAATTCTTGAACTCATGAAAGATCTAAAGCGCAGATTTGGCATGGCAACGGTTCTTGTTACTCACAATCTCGCAGTGGTTGCTGAAATGGCAGACAACATTCTGGTTATGTATGCTGGAAAGATCGTGGAATACGGAACAGCATCCCAGATATTCAGGCAACCAATGCACCCATATACATGG
>JAKIZT010000084.1:0-248 GCA_022707885.1 Caldisericales bacterium
TGTCTACCTACTGATGTAAAGAGGGTGCTTTGAACCAAATATCCAGCACACTACTTGAGGAACTGAGAACGCATTCTGAGCCTGCACTGCGCTACTTTGCGCTGCAAAACCTGTTCGATTGTGACCCGGAAGAAAGTGAAATGAGCCTGGCGCGCTGGGACCTGCCTAACTCAGCGCTTATCCGGAGCTTGTGCGCCTTTGACCCATCCCTCCATCCGTACCAAAAGTGGAACGGTGCGCATTGGCGG
>JAKIZT010000084.1:296-531 GCA_022707885.1 Caldisericales bacterium
ACGCACCCGACGCTGCGCCAGCCAGGAAGCCAACGCGGTGTATGCCTCCGTACGGCTCAACATGGTGGATGAACAGACCGAAGCCCTGGTAAAAAAGCTTTTGGGCTGGCAGTGGCCAGACGGCGGCTGGAACTGCGACAAGCGCCCGGAAGCCTCGCATTCTTCTTTCTGGGAATCCTGGACGCCCTTACGCGCGCTCCTTACCTGGAAGGTGCATGCCGGCAGTAGTACGGCA
>JAKIZT010000085.1 GCA_022707885.1 Caldisericales bacterium
CAATGGAGCGGGCTGTATTAAGGGCTGATTGTTGATTGTGATGCCATGATGAATACCTGACCTAGCTTCAGCAACATCAGGCAATTATTCGAAATGTATGGGCCTCTGCATGTCTACATACTTTTTACAGAGCTTAATGGAGCATTCAGATAATTTTTGAGTGCGGTGTTGGGTTCTTACAGACTAACAGGTCATCAAGTAAGCCTGTTATTCCTACTAAATAATAATTTCAATATGGAGCCTCATGGTGTTCTCTGTTGTTAAAAGACTATTCTGGCTGTGGCTGTTGATTCTGATTGTACTTAATATAATTCCCTTGAGTAGTGAAGTAAATCGCAGCCTTAGCAGAAATATGGTCTTTGACTTCAGATTGGATTATCTGGCCCATACAGCCATGATGCTTTTTTCGCCATTATCTGGGGAGTTGGCAAGCGCAGGAATGTAAGCTGGTTTGCCAAGCATGAAACGTTAAAATACTGTGGGGTGCTATTGATTGCTGGCATCGGTCTGGAACTGCTCCAACT
>JAKIZT010000086.1 GCA_022707885.1 Caldisericales bacterium
CGCAGGTGTTGTACTCTAATGTAGACACCCGCAAGCGCGAAGCCTGGGTCAACCGCCACGCGCCGGGGTTGGATGCCTTGATCTGCAATCCCATTTTGGTGGAAACTGGGCTGGATCTGGTGCAATTTTCCACCGTGGTGTTCTTCGAGATGTCCTACGATCTCTTCGGCCTCTGGCAAGCGATGCGCCGTGTGTGGCGCTTGGGACAGACCAAGCCGGTCAAGATCGTCTTCACCTCATACAGCGGGACGCTGGAAGAACAAGCGTTGAAGTTGATGGGGGCAAAGATGAAAGCAGCGCAACTGCTCTATGGCGACGAGGTCGGCGGCGCAATCGTGCACGACGATGGGGAGAACTTCCTCACCGAGTTGGCACGCGCGGTGCTCGCCGATCAAGCCTTGCCCGACCTGAAGGCGCTCTTTGCCGAGGCGCGGCCCGAAACAGGCAGTCCCCTGGGCAGCCCCACCGCGATCAGCCCGCGCTTGCCGGTCATCAATGCCGACCAGGTGCGCCAT
>JAKIZT010000087.1 GCA_022707885.1 Caldisericales bacterium
AATATCGACTGGTGTGATCGAGCTGCTGGATGCTTACCCGGCAATCGTGCTTTGTCCTCCACACCTTGTACCCAAATGGATCCGCGAGATCGAGGAGGTGATCCCAGGCGCATATGCACGAGAAATCCGTCGCATCGGTCGGAATAGTGACGAAGTTTATGATGTGAACGATGTCCGTGAATTCCTGGATCAATATAAGGCAGCTTATGACACTGCTCAAAAGAAAGGAGGTCCAAAGCCCAAATGGGTGGCAGTGGTAGCACACACCTCTGCCAAGTTCGGGGCAGGATGGCAGCCGGCAGTTATCACCAGGAAAGCGAGAGACCCACTGACTGGAAAGATTGTGGATGCCTGTGCTTGTCCTGGTTGTGGTAAGGTCGTGATGGTTGAAAAGGACGGATTCATCGTTCCTGTGACCGATGCCTCTGAATTGGCAGAAAAACGCCAATTCTGTCACAATCGAATCCCTGGCTGGGAGTTGGATGCAGACGGGAGGACGAAACTTGAT
>JAKIZT010000088.1:0-237 GCA_022707885.1 Caldisericales bacterium
AGTTATACCGCTACAGAAAATGCTAAAGCTAAATGGACAAGATTAGAAGCAATAGTTGGACAAAGGGAAAGGGTTAAAGATATAGCAAAAGATATATTAGAACACTTCGAAAGTAGACAAGAAGTATTTAATGGCAAAGCAATGATTGTGTGTATGAGCAGAAGAATAGCTGTCGAGATGTATGAAGAGATAATAAAACTAAGGCCACAATGGCATAACGAAAATCTTAGTGAAGGA
>JAKIZT010000088.1:261-501 GCA_022707885.1 Caldisericales bacterium
TAAATTGGCAATTACATAAAACAACAAAGGATCAAAGAAAAGAACTTGCAAAGAGATTTAAAGATCCTGATGATGAGCTCAAAATAGTAATTGTTAGAGATATGTGGCTAACAGGATTTGATGCTCCTTGCGTAACCACAATGTACATTGATAAGCCAATGCAGGGCCATACCCTCATGCAGGCTATAGCTAGAGTCAATAGGATTTATAAAGGAAAAGCAGGAGGCTTAATTGTTGATT
>JAKIZT010000008.1 GCA_022707885.1 Caldisericales bacterium
CTGGCGATGAAAGGGAAAACTCCTGCAGGGAGGCAAGAGAAGGGCGCGACATCAGAGATTGACGATTCTTGCCCTCCAGCCTGATTTCGATTGTTTTTGGGAACCTTCCATAGATGGTTGCAAAACCGAACCTCTCGCCCTGGGTTGCTTTTATGTATGAAATGCCTTCAAAGCGCGACATTCCAAAAGGGAGGAATGGGGTTGCGGCATATAGGGCGTTGTCGTCAAGTTTTTCTGTTATTTCCGATACAGTTGCTCCCTGGTCTTCCCAGTTTGTGAACAGTTCCAGTTTTGGTCTGGCTGGGATCATCAAGCCATAAGAAGTATTTGTTGGTGGCAAGCTTTTGTCAAAAATGATTTTTGATATTGAGCCTTTTTTGACATTGACCCAATGTTCAACGCCTGGCGTTGATTTTTCTGTTATCTTGTAGGCTCCTTCAGGAAGTTTTTGCGCAAATATTGAGCCTTCATTTGAAGTGGCCGGATGGCTTGGGGAGATGTCAAATTTAGAGTTTTTGTCTTTTGACTGGATATAGAGGGCACCCGTATTGTTGTCAACACCGGGTGCAAAATCTACAGTGACACTTGTAGATGTCTCGATCTCTTTCGACATCTTGATCCCAAAACCAAGTGTCTCGATTTCGACAAGTCTTTTTCCTGCCATTGTGCTGAACTTGTTTGACTGTTTTGTGTCACCAGCTTCCTGTCCGCCAATTTTTACTTTGCATGGCAGTGGGCAATTTATTGTTATCTCGACTGGTTCGCCATGCTTGAATTCCAGGACTGACGTTTCCTTGTAGGACACATTTGCGTATTTTGTGACTACATCACCCGTTTTGCTGAATTTGACAGTGAATTTGTGGAGTATAGGTTCAAGGTCGATTGGTATGGAAAGGTCTCCATAGGATACCTCTTTGGCATCATCGATCGAGACAAGCGCGTCCGGATCGTCAATCTTCAGGTCCACAAAACCGCCTTTCGGGCCGCCGCATGCCTGGAGGGCAAGCAGCGAGGAGGCAAAAATCACAGAAAGAAGAAGACAAGACAAGTGCTTTTTCATATCAGAAACCTTCCTTGACATGTATCACGCTGGTTTTATTGCATGACTGGTAATAGTCGCACCATGGACAGAATTTATTTTTACACCTTGGGAAAATGCCCTCTTTTATCTGGCTGGCAACCGTTTCAATTGTATTAATGGCAGAGGCGAGGTCATCATCAGATGGAACAAATGACATCTCGACTGATGATTTCAGATAGAGATACGTTGCTTTCTCGACTCTGTTCTGATATATACTGCCAACCGCCATTGTGTAGATGGTCAATTGCAGCTTCTCTGCAGGCCCAAGCTCAATTGGAATGTAGTTGCCTGTTTTATAGTCGATAATCCTTAGTTTGTCGTCTTCTCCCCTGTCAATGCGGTCTATTACTCCATTTATGGTGATTTCGCCCATCATCAGCTTAAATCTTTTTTCTACATCGACAGCTGGCACAATGGATTGGCCATACTTTTCAAAATATGAAACAAGCAGTGCTTTTCCTTCTTCCTTTGCCTTGGTTTCAGTCTCGATGTCGGCATAGCCGTCCGATACCCATGATTCTTCATACCATGTGACAAGCTGGGAAAGTGAAGATTTCTCAGGGATCAGCCTTGGTTTGTGGAGCTTTTCAAGCGCCGAGTGGATTGAAGATCCGAAAGAAAAGTATGGTTTTGGCAAGCCGGGGAGTTTTATGATGTAGCTGAGATAATACCTGTAGGGGCACTCGAGGTATGTGGATATCTGGGAGAACGAAAGACTCAAAGCCACTTGTTTTCTTCCGCCAACTTCTTGATTTTCTTGCAGAGCTCTTCTTTTGTTGGTTGGGTGTAGACAGTCCACTGTGCCAGTGCCATGCGGTCTTTTTCTGTGAGCTGTGCCGCCATTCGTCTCTGTGCGTCCCTCTCGGTCATCCCTCTTCTCATTGCCCTTTCAAGCCTTAACGATTCTGGCGCCGAGATATTGAGCACCCCGTGGCAGAGTTTGTCCCATTCCTGCTCGAAGAGGATTGCTGCCACGATTATTATCAATGACGCTCTTTGGGCCCTTCCCTGCATTATTTCGAGCTTGATTGCGTTTGTTAATGGTTCCTTGAATATCTCGTTGAGCATTTTTGTTCTGGTTATTGTTGCAAAAGCCACTCTTGCCAGACGTTTGTTGTTTATTGAGCCGTCGAGATTGCAGACTGATTTTCCAAATTTCTCAACGATCTGGTTGTACACCTCGCAACCAGGCTGATGGAGCGGGCGCGCCAGTTCATCGACATCAATAACATAAGTTTTCTCTCCCTGAAGGCACTTTGAAGCGGTTGTTTTTCCAGACGACATTCCGCCTGTTATTCCTAGGATGTATGCCATTATTTTGCCTCTAGAAGGTTTTTGCCAGAGTGGACTTCGCATGTAAATGGTACTCTTGATTCACAGACGTTTTCCATGACCTCTCTGATGAGATTGGTCATCTCGTCAGTTTCGTCATCTGGGCATTCAAGCACAAGTTCGTCATGGATCTGAAGAAGGAGCTTTGATTTTGTTTTTTCAAGTTTTTGCTCGAGTCTGATCATGGCAAGTTTGATTATGTCGGCAGCCGAACCCTGGATTGGAGAATTGACAGCTGCCCTTTCACCGGCCGATCTCACTTGGAAGTCTTTTGAAAGAAGGTCTGGTACATAGCGCCTGCGGCCAAGGATAGTCTCAGTGTAACCTCTTTTCCTCCCTTGCTCGACCACTTCCTTGATGTATTTGGAAACACCGCTGAAACGTTCAAAGTATTCTTTTATGAAATTGTCGGCTTCCTTGAAGCTGACCCCAAATTCATTTGAAAGCCTGTGGGCGGACATGCCGTATAAAACACCGAAGTTGATGATCTTGGCCTGTCTTCTCTGGGTTGAAGTTACGTCTTTGACTCCAAAGACGACCCTTGCTGTGTGGGTGTGAATGTCTTCGCCTGAATTGAAGGCTTTTACAAGTTCTTCATCGCCAGAGAGGTGTGCAAGCAGCCTCAGCTCTATCTGTGAGTAGTCTGCCGATACAAAGGTTTTTCCTTGCTCGGTGATAAAGCAGCGCCTTATCTTTCCGCCCCAGTCAGACCTTATCGGGATGTTCTGCAGGTTCGGGTTGGTTGAGGACAGCCTTCCGGTCGCAGTTCCTGTCTGGATGTATGTTGTGTGAACTCTACTCTGATTGTCGCAATAGGTTGGGAGTGCATCAACATAAGTTGATTTGAGTTTTGAAAGCTCTCTGACCTCAAGTATGAGGCCTATGGCCGGGCTGGCCGGTTTTAGTTGCTCAAGGACCTCTTGGGATGTTGAAAAACCCGTTTTTGTCTTTTTTAATGGTTCGAGGCCCATTTTCTGGAAAAGCACATCACCAAGCTGTTTTGGTGAGAGAATGTTGAATGCGGTGTTGGCTATTTCATAAACTTGTGAAGATCTTTCCGTTATCTCTTTTTCGAGTTGCACAGAGAGCTCGCGAAGGGCCTCCCTGTCGATTTTTATGCCTCTGGTTTCCATGTTTGCCAGCACCCTGGACACTGGCTGTTCGACATCAACTAGGAGCCCGATTTGACCCTTCTCCTCGAGATTTGCCCTGACCCTTTCAGCAATCTTGTGTATTGCGAGTCCGGGTGGTGGTGAATCATCCAGATATGCGGTAATGAGAGACTCCACCGAGTAACTCGATCTTCCGGGCTCGTCTATCCATGCTGCCAGCTGGACGTCAAAAACGGGGTCTTCAACATCGACGGTTCGCAGGAGCTCTTTGAGATCCGTGACAACTTTCTCATGTTTTGACAGAAGCGGTTTCTGGAGATCTTTTAGTGCCTGGTCAGTTTTCTGGAACAGGCCTGATCCAACATCTACTTCAAGGACATTGTTACCATTCCACACCTGGAGGCAACCTTCCCAGCAGAGCGTGAATGGCCCATCAATCAGACTTGCAGCTTCATTGGAAGACACTTTTTTTACTGTGGTTTTTTCCTGCTTTGCAAACCTTGGGACAAGGGTCCTGAAGTCAAAATTGCGCAAGAGAGTGACTGCCTTTTCCGGATCTGGTTGCATTTTGAGGTCGGAAGTGTTGTAGGACAAAGGCACATCATACCTGATGGATGCAAGCATCAGCGAATGTTTGAAGGCATCGAGGTTTTGAGCCACTTTTGGATTTTTTTCGACATCCTCAACAGACGATGCCTCAGAAGCTATCTTCTGGGCGGTTTTTTCGCCAATACCAGGCACACCTTGATAGTTGTCCGAAGGGTCGCCCTTGAGTGCCTTGAAGAAGAGGAACTGGGATGGAGTCATCCCAGTTTTTTCCTGCAAGGAAACAGGTGTGTACTCGTCAATCTCGGACATGCCTTTTTTGTTTATGTATGCTTTTATACCGTCATCAAGTGTCTGGAGGACGTCCTTGTCGCCAGTGACGATAATGACCTGGTTGCCATTTTCTTTTTCTTTTTTTGCAACAGTTGCGATAACGTCATCAGCCTCAAAGCCTGCCTGTGAAAGACTTGGGATGCCCATGTCAGTGAGGAGTTTTGGAAACATAATTATCTGGGTGATCATGTCTTCATCAGGTGTTGGCCTGTTTGCCTTATATGAAGAATCAGCCTCTTCCCTGAAGGTTTTTTCCTTTCGGTCAAGGCAAACTGCAACATAATCTGGGTGTTCCCTGTCTACAATGTTGTAGAACAGCCTCAAGAAACCGTATAAGGCACCTGTTGGAGTCCCGTCTCTGGACGACATCTTTGGCATTGCGTGGTATGCCCTGAAAAGCAGGCTCATGCCGTCAAGAAGCAGGACCTTTGCCATTATTCTTCCTTATTTTCAGTTGTTGGGTTTTCTAGCTCTGGTGTTTCGATTTTTTCATACACGATGTTGAAAGTGATGTATGGAGCCCAGAACCTGTAGGATTCAACGAACCCAAGGACGAGGAGGAACACGACAAGGATTGCAAACAGGAATCCAATCAGAGTGGGTGATTTATTTGGCGAAACCAGGATAAAATTGAAGAACCATGGCAGTGAGGCATAAACAAGTGCCGTTGCAATAAGGTTTCTTGTCCTTATGTATATCCAGCCGCAAATCAGGGCATACAGAAAGATGCCAAAGTAGGATTCGAATGGCCCGAACAATCCTGAAGACTGGACAACACCATTGGTGATTGGAGCAAGATGCCAGCCTGCGAGCAGAGAGATTCCAAAACCAAGAGCGAAAACAATTGTTCCAGGCAGCCACTTTGAAAGGGAGATACCCCAGTCGCCAAGTGGCTTTTTCCTCTTCTCGACATAGGCCCACAGGAAGGAAAGATTGAACAGTATGGCAATCAGGAGCCAGAAACAGAGAAGCCATATCAGATTGCCCTGGCTGGCTCCATATTGGGTGGCAGCTTCAGTGGCACCTGAGACCTCAACGGTTGGGCTTGATAGCACAAGATCTACCTTGCGGTAGAGTGCGAAAAGCAGAGGCACGGAAAGTGACGCGAAGAACAACGAAGAAAAGACCCTAAACCCTGAGTGATTTGAGTCATCGGTTATATCGTTTGAGGAGAACATGGTGAGGAGTTTGTTGAAGAAGAACCCGAAGACCAGGAACATGAGTATCGGCCCATTGAAGACCCACGTCCTAAGGAAATCCAGAATGCCCATTGTCCAGTTGCCAGGAACAACGGTTTGTGATTCAGGACCAGCAAATGCCCATAGAGATTTTGTCATGAACATGTCCTGCAACATCATGCCAAAACCTGAGAAAGAGTGGAAATCAGAGTTTGATGTTCCGGGCGGTGAAGGGATTCCGAGATAGAATGTGTCACCACCTGTGAACAGTGAGCCAATCGGTACGAATATGAAATAGATAATTGCCCACATCACCGCAAAGAACAGAATTCCAGGAAGAATCCTGTTCCAGTGGAGTCCCCATAAATTTAGGTTTGGTCTTTCTTTGAGAATGAGGTATATGAGGAAGAAGGCCAGGAAGATGAGGAAAATAACGTTGAACATCCATCTTCCATAGAAATCGGCCATGCCTCTTGCATAATGCGTATACTCAAGGCTTTGTCCGTAAAGGTTGTTCAGGTTGTACATCTTGGTTACAACAGAAACCACGACAGGTTGAAAAACCCATCTTACAAGTGCTGGTATTCCCAGAAAAACAAGGATGTATTGAAGCCATGTGGCATCTGCAAACCACTTCCAGGCGGTCTTAAAGCCGTCTTTTACACTCATGCTACCTCCATTGTGGAAAAAACAAAACTAACGTATTATCCTACACACATACACACACAAAGGCAAGGAGGTTGCATGGACAAGAAGGTTATCAAGACGAAAAACGCACCAGAGGCGATTGGTCCATATTCACAAGCAATACAGTCAGGGGGATTTATTTTCTGTTCTGGCCAGATCCCGATTGACCCAAAAACCGGTGATCACATCAAAAATTCTCCATCAGAGCAAGCCAGACAGGTGTTGCAGAATATAGCCGGCATTCTTGAAGAAGCAGGGTGTACTCTGGAAGATGTTGTAAAAGTTACCGTTTACCTTACCTCGATGGACTTCTTCAAGGAAGTGAACGAGATCTACAAGGAATTTTTCAAAACCAATCCACCGGCAAGAGTCGCTGTAGCAGTTTCAGCATTGCCGCTTGGTTTCAACGTGGAGATGGATGCAATAGCAAAGATCGGGTAGTTTTATTGCTCGCCAACTACCTTTCCTGGTATTGTGGCATCGACCATTAGAGCGGCTCTACCCTCAAACTTTTCCGGAATCAGGTCAAAAAACCATACCAGTCTGTCGAGGGCATACAGCTTTCCGTTCTCGACAGACTCCTTTCGATAGACCACCCTCTTCGGGGAGTTGATGAATTCCCTGTCTTTTTTCATGCCAAGGTATGTTTTTGCAGTCTTTATGGCATCTTCTTCGTTGACTGCCGGTCTGGTTCCGATGGTCACATCTGGGCCAATCCCGTCGTCAAACCCAACTACAAAACCCCAGAAATCAATTTCAGCAACCAATCGGTTTGGTGATGGTATTTCTTCGTCTTTGAGAATTTCGGAGAAAACGACCTTTGACTGGCCATCCATTCCGGTATTGATCGACATTATTTTGTAATTTTCAAGGTTTTTGCCCATATATGTAAAGAAAGCCCTTGCCACACGCTCGGCTATCATCCTGTCCATTTCCCTTCCGGATTGGATGTCGCTTTGTGTTGCTTTTGGCGGCAAGTAAAGCTCGGATACCTGGAAATTTGTGATTCTGCCAATGGCAAGATTTAGTATTGCAACACTCCCTGCGCTGTAAAGAATTTCGATGGTTCCGTCTTTTTCTGAGTTGTTTTTCAGTATCTCGGGTTCGCCTGCGTCGCTTGCCTGGGTCACGTTATATTCTCTTTGCTCTTTGTTGAGGATGTTTATTTTACCTTCAATATCAGTAAGGTAGTTGAACGAAGCGATCTTCTTTTGCATCTCTTCGCCTATCTCCACAAGTTTTGCCTCATTTGGAACTGGGGTCACAGTGCCTATTTCTTTTTTTGTTTCGCTTGGGCCTTCGAGATAGGATGGTGTGCCACATGATGCGAAAACTATTACTAGTAACAGTGCAAGAGCTAGGTTTTTTTTCATGGGGCAAATAATAAATACACAATCGCTTTTTTTCAATAATATGTTATAAAAGTTGTGCACAAGGAGGACAAATGCATCCAATCGCATTTTTTATTGGCAACTTCGAGATTCGCTGGTATGGCATCCTGATCACAGTTGGGATTATTGCAGGTGTTGCCTATGCTTGGACCAGATGCAAATATCATGGCCTGAAGAAAAATGATCTTTACGATCTGGCATTTATGGGTGTCCTGGTTGGCATAATTGGTGCAAGGCTGATGTACGTATTCACAAACAATTTCTCATACTGGCTTGCCAACCCTCTTGAGATATTCACACTGCAGATGTCGGGTCTTTCTTTCATAGGCATCATTGTCTTCAACATACCTGCTGTGGCCATATTTGCCAAAGTGCGAAAGTTGTCTTTCTGGAGGATAATGGATCTTGCGGCACCAAGCATCGCAATAGGTTACTTTTTTGGCAGGCTTGGCTGTTTCATGAACGGTTGTTGCTATGGCCCTGAATGTTCTTGGGGCATCGTGATGCCTGGAACTGGAAAACTTGTGCCTGTTTTTCCAACGCAGCTTGTGAATGCCGCCGTTGCAGTCATTATGTTTTTTGTACTCTATTGGGTATCCACAAAACGCAAATTCTTCCAGGGCTGGCTTTTTACACTTTTCCTCTACATGTACACCATCTTCCACCTTGGGACAGAGTTTTTAAGATCAGATCCTGGGCATGGGGCGCTTTTTGGGACGCCATTCAATTCTGCCCAAATGGGAAACATATTGGGGCTTCTTTTGGCAATAGGCCTCCATATCTACCTGAGAAGGAGCAAAATCCAGTCTACAGTTTCCAATGAAGAAGTGGCGCTCATTGAACAGGCAGACAAGGAAGTTGCTGGCAAAAAGAAAGAGGAGCCAAAAGAAGAGGAACCAGAAAAACTAGAGAATGAAGAAGAAGGCAAGGATCAATGATTCCATTATTTGATTACAATCTCAGAAGAGCCAATACCAAAAGACCTTATGTTGTCTGGTCAATCATTATTGCCTGCGTAATAGTCTTTATCTATCAGATAACACTTTCTCCTGATAATGATGCAATATTTGTTGCAAAATATGGCATGACCCCTGGAATAATAGCAGGATGGGAATTGCCTGCCGGCTATCCCTATCCTGCAATCCCATATCTTCTTACTCTGGTAACATCGCTGTTTTTGCATGGCGACTTCTTCCACATCCTCTTCAATATGCTGTACCTGTGGGTTTTTGGTGACAATATAGAAAATGCGTATGGTTGGCTGGGTTTTCTGGTTTTCTACATCACCGGTGGTGTGATAGCCAATCTTTCCCACATGGCTTTTTCCCTTAATCCGGAAAATGCTTTTACTCCAACAATAGGTGCTTCTGGGACCATTGCGGCCGTAATGGGTTCTTATCTTGCCCTCTTTCCAACTTCAAGGATAAGAACTCTTGTCGTTTTCTTCTTTATAACGTTTATCGATGTTTCCGCATATTGGTGGCTCCTGATCTGGTTTGGAATGCAATTTTTCAACCTCCTTGGCGGAGATGGAGGAGTGGCTTGGTGGGCACACATTGGTGGTTTCATTTATGGGTACATCGTTGGTTTTGCCTATCTGAAGCTTTTCAGGCCATACGCACCACAACCGTGGGGGCCAGTGATTACCCAAATGAAGAAACAAACGAGGTTTTTCGGTAGAAGGCCAAGCCAGGACGACAACGAAAGGGAAGATGGAAGATATGATGACCAGGACATTTGGCGTCGTTAGCACGCTGGCTTTTCTTTTGTTGACCTCATGCGGACAGTCACCAGCAAAACCGGTATCCGCAACTGCCAGATTTGTTGAAGGCACATCAGCAGGCTACCATTCGACAGGGAAGGTTTCCCTGTTTGGTGACAGTCTGATAATCCCTGTTGAAGGCTCTGTCGTGTCGCTTTCTTTGCCGGGGCTTGAACCAGAGTGGAAGTACGATGCACCAACAGACAAAGGCTGGCAGTGTGTTTATGTTGGAACAGCCAGCAATAATATTGTTTGTGTCTTCCAGAGCATGGCCGGAGACCTGACCGTCCATCTTGATGGAAAGGGCAGAGAAATCTCGAAGAACCAGAACGAGAAAATGGGTTCCCTGCCAAAGACCTACTCCGGGAAGATTTACAGAGTTGAGGGTGAAAGTGTTTTTGTTGGAGAAAAAAGGTTTCCTGTGCCGCTATCACTGCCGATGATCGAAATTAATGGCGGCAATATCTATACGGTCACAGTCGAGGGTGAAATTCAGGCAAGAAATGAATCTGGTGACCTTCTCTGGGGTGCAAAGCTCATCTCGAGAACAAACAACCTGAAGGCATTTTCGTGGGGTGTATTTGCGCTCTGCGAAAACGAAACGATTGCGCTTGATCAAGCGACGGGTAGTGTCCTCTGGTCAAGACCCGTAAGGGCCACCTGCCAGCCAGTGGAGTTGGGTGGCAAGATGATAATCGCCTATGACAAGGGGCTGATGGCCCTGGACAGAAAAGGTGACATGGTTTATGCAGTCGATCTTGGGTGCCAGCCCATATTCATTTCTGCCGCACTGGATGGTGTTGCTGCTATCTGCACCGGCAAATTGATTGTAACAGATCTTAAGCTCACAAAAATATCAGAATTTGTTGCCCCGGATGGGGCAAACCAGGTTGAGTTTTTTCCTGGCGGGATGGTCGTATCTGGTTATAGCCAGAGGGTTTTTGTGGCAGAATAATTATTGATTGTTTTTGTGCTGCTTGCTGGCAGTGGAGCCCTCCACCTTGTGTCTCACTATCTCGCCTTCAAGCATGTAAACAACATCTTCGGCAATATTGGTTGCGTGGTCTGCGATGCGCTCAAGAAACCTCGACACTGAGAGGATATTCAGATAGGCCTCAAGATCATCAGGGTTCTTTTTGATCCTCTCTTTTACCAGTTCGTAGACGATTCTCTTGCCCCTGTCCACTTCCTCGTCATCGGAGAATATCTTGTAGGCGAGAACCGTGTCCATTCTCATCAGGGCATCAAGGCTCTGCCTGAACATTATTTTTGAGCGTTCCGCCATCAATTCGATTTCAGGGACTGGGTCGATCCTTGGCAATTTGGCCATCCTGAGAAGGCACTTGCAGATGTTGCAGGCAAGGTCGCCAATCCTTTCAAGCTCACTGTTGATTTTGATTATAGAGGTGATGTACCTGAGATCTGAAGCAACGGGTTGATGGAGTGCAAGCACTTTCAGGCACTCCTCTTCCAGATCCACTTCAAGGGTGTCTATTTCGTAGTCGGCCTCGATGATTGCTTTTGCTGTGGCTTCGTCCCTCTCCTGAAAGGCCTTCATGGTCTTCTGGAAAGTTTCTTCGACTATCGCCGAGAGATAGAGTGTCTTTTTTTTCAGGGTCTCGACTTCAAGCAGAAAATTTTTTGGCATTTTCCAACCCTCCAAATCATCCGAAGCGACCGGTTATGTAGTCCTCGGTTTGCTTGTTGTTTGGTTTTGTGAATATACGTTCTGTCTTCCCGAACTCAATTAAATGTCCTTCATAAAAGAAAGCTGTGTAGTCCGAGACTCTTGCGGCCTGTTGCATGTTGTGTGTAACAATGACAATTGTGTAATCTCCCCGCAACTCGGCAATGAGGTCTTCTATTCTCTGGGTAGACCTTGGGTCAAGGGCAGAGGCAGGTTCATCCATGAGCAATATGTCAGGGTCGACAGCGAGCGCCCTGGCGATGCAAAGCCTCTGCTGCTGTCCGCCGGAGAGCTCAAGCCCGCTTATGTGGAGCCTGTCTTTGACCTCGTCCCATATCGCTGCTCTCACAAGGCTTCTTTCAACGATCTCCTGGAGCTGTGCCCTGTTTTTTATGCCATGTATCCTTGGACCGTATGCGACATTCTCGAAAATAGATTTCGGGAATGGATTTGGTTTCTGGAAGACCATTCCAACTCTCTTCCTGAGCATGACCACGTCGATGTTTGGTGCGTAGATGTCCTTTGACTGGATGACGATTTTTCCTTCCACTCTTGTTCCGCCAATGATGTCATTCATTCTGTTCAGGGTGCGTAGAAAAGTTGATTTTCCACACCCTGATGGTCCGATGAGTGCCGTGACCATGCCCTTTGGAACCGACATGCAAATGTCGTGCAAGGCCTGGTGTTTTCCATAATAAAAATCCAGGTTCTGGACGTCTATTTCAATTTCTGGTTCATCAATCTGTGGTGGTGTCTGGTTTCCTATCATCACCATTTGTTTTTCCTCCTGAGCCTGCTGCGGAAGATGATTGCCACAACATCCACACCAAGGACTATGACAAGCAGGACAAAGGCTGTCCCATATTGCATTGGTTTTATTGTGGTCTGGTTGGGCATCTGGGTTGCAAGCATGTATAGGTGGTATGGCAGAGCCATTACCTGATCAAATATTGATCTTGGGAGTCTTGGAAGGAGTGTTGCCGCGACTGTAAAGATGATTGGGGCGGTTTCACCTGCGGCCCTTCCAATGCCAAGTATCGAGCCTGTGAGCATTCCTGGGAGGGCGTATGGAAGTACATTCTTGTAGATGGTTTGCCATTTTGTTGCACCGAGAGCAAGACTGCCCTCCCTCATCGAATCCGGGACAGCCTTCAGTGCTTCTTCAGAGGCCACTATGATGGTCGGGAGTACCATGCAGGCAAGCGTCAAGCTACCAGCGAGTATCGATTTGCCAAAACCCAATGCAAGCACAAAAAGCCCCATTCCGAAAAGTCCGAACACAATTGAAGGAACACCGGCAAGAGTGCTTATGCCGAGCCTTATCATCCTTGTGAATGTGGATGGTTTTGAATACTCGTTGAGGTATATGGCCGAGGCAATGCCAAGCGGGAGCGCAATAGCGACAGTTCCAATTACCAGATAGAATGTTCCCACAATCGCTGGTAGTATGCCACCCTGGGATCCGGATTTTGCAGGCATCTGCGTGAGGAAGCCCCACGAAATGGCAGGCAATCCTTTTATGACAATGTCAAAGATTATGTAACCCACCATGAAGACGACCAGGTAGGTCACAAACCAGATAACACCATATACAATTTTTTCAGTCTTCTTTTTTGCCATTATCCGAGTTTGTACTTTGAAAGGGCCTTTTGGGCCAGAATATTGAGCGCAAAGGTTATTCCAAGCAATATCAGGGCCACCCAGAACAGTGCCCTGTAGTGGTGGGAGCCGAAGGCCACTTCACCCATTTCCGCGGCTATTGTTGCAGTCATTGTCCTGACAGACGTCAGTGGGTTCATGGTCACAACGGCGGCGTTTCCTGTCACCATCAATACCGCCATGGTTTCGCCGATGACCCTTCCAATCCCGAGTGTTATCGAGGCGACTATCCCGGAGAGTGCGGCCGGAACAGTTATTTTAAATATTGTTTCGAGCTTGCTTGCCCCAAGGGCAAGAGAAGCTTGTTTATAGGAGCTGGGAACTGAACTTATGGCATCCTCTGAGATCGATATTATTGTCGGAATTGCCATCAGAGCCAGAAGAAGGGCACCGGTAAGTGCGGTGAGTCCGGTTGAAAGGCCAAAAACAGATTTCACCAGTGGGACAAAAACAACCAGCCCAAAAAATCCTATTACGACGGAAGGGAGTGCTGCGAGGAGTTCAATAAAAGGTTTCAGGACTTCCCTTTCTGCAGGCCTGGCAATCTCGGAGATATAGATTGCTGCTATGACACCTACAGGTATAGCTATTATTGTGGCCATTGCCGTCACAAGGAGGGAGCCTGTCAAAAGAGGCAGTATTCCAAAAGATTCCTTGAGCATTGAGGTTGGCGCCCAAAGACTGCCGGAAAGTGAAGAAAGACCGGGATCAAGTGCAAATGGAAGGGCCTCTTTTATGAGATAGAAAAAAATGAGCAGGACGATCAGTATTGAAGTCGATGATGCCCCAAGCAGGCCAAGTTTTACAGCTTTTTCTTTCCACTTTTGCACGCTTTTTGCTCCTGTCAAAAAAAAGATTTTGAGGGTGGTCTTTGAGAGATCACCCTCAAAAATTTACTTCTGTTACCCTATTTTGTTATGTAACCGGCTTCCTTGACTATGTTCTGTCCGTCTGGCGAGAGGACGAAATCAATGAATTTTGTTGTGTCACTTGTGCTTGTGGTTTTGGTGTAGAGGTAAAGGGCGCGGGCGATTGGGTAGGTTTTGTCTTTTACCGTTGCTTCTGATGGCATTACTGCTGGTGACGCGTTATCTTTTTTGACTGGTACCACCTTGATTCTTGAACTGGCTTCTGACGCATAGCCAAGACCGACGTACCCGATTGCCCACTTGTCCTGGGCAACTGAATCGATGATTGCTGATGTGGCTGGCATGAGGAGTGCCGTCTGTGCATAATTTTCTTTCGCAAGAACATGCTCCTGGAAGAACTGGTAGGTCCCTGAAGATGATTCCCTTGAGAGGATAATTATCTTCTGGTCTGGGCCGCCAAAGTCTTTCCAGTTGGTCTTTTTTCCGGTAAAAATATCTTTGAGCTGGACTGTGGTAAAGTCTTTTACAGGATTTTCCGGATTGATTGCAATTGCTATTCCGTCAAGGGCCACGAGGTTCTCCACTGCTTCGTTTCCGTTTGCCTTTGCTTCGTCTTTTTCCGCACTCTTCATTTCACGGGAGGCAGATGCTATATCGGTGGTTCCGTTGATGAGCGCCTTGATGCCAACGCCTGATCCCCCGCCGTTGACGGTAATCATGTAGTTCTTGTTGTTTTTCATGAACTCCTCTGCCCAGTTGTTGCAAAGATGGAGCATTGAATCTGAGCCGGTTATTGTAATGTTCACAGTCTGGGTTTGAGGGTTTGTATTTTCCCCATTGCCGTTATTTGTTCCGGCATTGCCATTCTGGCCACCGCAACCTGCCGTAAGCAGAAGGGCAACAGTGCCAATTGTGGCTATCGCTGCGCTAAAGATATTTATCTTTTTCATTTTCTCTCCTTTGTCTGTTTGCGGGTCTTTTATATTTGACAACTGTTAGGCAATTTTGGCTTTTCTGTTAGGATTGTGTTAGAGGGTTAACCAGTTTTAAGAACTGCATTTTTAGTGACTGGATTTTTCAGGAATGTGGATTGTGAAAGTACTTCCTGAGCCTGGAACGCTCTCAACTGTCGTGTGGCCGCCATGGGCATTCACAATATGTTTCACAATGGCAAGGCCAAGCCCTGTTCCACCTTGCTTTCTGGAGCGCCCCCTGTCTACCCTGTAAAACCTTTCAAACAGCCTCGGGATATGCTCTTTTGAGATGCCGATGCCGTTGTCCCTGACCGATATTATGGTTTCACCGTCGTTTTGTGACAGTTCCACAATTACTTTTGAGCCAGGATCGCTATAGTTTATTGCATTGTCAACGAGGTTGACAATTGCCTGTTCAAGGAGCCTGTCATTGACTGTCACAGTGATGTCCCTTTCACACACAAGGTCAATCTGGATCGATCTTTCTTTTGCTTTTATCTGGACGTCTTCAAGGGCATTATGTACAATCATTCTCAGGTTGTGTGGCTCCATCTGTATCAGGCCCTTTTCTTCTTCCTGCTCGATCCTGGAGAGTGACATCAGGTCGTTAATTATTGATCCTAGGCGTTCAGCCTGGCCTGCTATTATGCCAAGAAACTTTCTCGCATCATTTGGGTAGTCAATTGCACCATCCAGCAGTGTTTCAACAGAACCCTTGATTGAAGTGACAGGTGTTCTTAGCTCGTGGGAAACATTTGCTACAAATTCTTTCCTCATTCTCTCGAACATCCTGAGTTTTGTTACGTCAGAGAGGACAATTACTGCCCCAAGGACCTTCGAGTCCCTGTCCTTTATCGTCGTCCCCGTGGCCATGATGTATTTTTCACCATCAGCGCCTGACAGCACAAAATCCTCTTCTACTGGTGAATCTGAAACCAGTGTGTTGCGGACGATTTTTATCAGCGAAGAATTTCTTATGACCTCGTGTATGGATTTACCAGTTTGCATTTCATCAATCCCGAGGAGTACCGCGGCATTTTTGTATATCCTGATTATTTTCTCGGAGCTGTCGACTGCGAGGACACCTTCCATCATTGATGACAGGATTGCTTCCTGTTGTGCAGCCACGGCGTTTGCAGAACGCACCATTGTCTGGATTGTTTCCACGGCCGTGTTTACAGCTCCAGAGAGCATCTCGAATTCGGCCGGTGTGTCAATATAGAGTTTTGATTTCCCGCCTTCTTCAGCCATTTCTTTGATTTTTCCAGAAATTTGCATCAATGTTCCTGCAATCTTTAATGACGTGGCTCTGGAAATCAGGAAAAGTGCAAGAAAAAAAACCAGATAACAGACAAAGAAAAAAACAAAAACTGCCAAAATGAGGCTTTCCATTGAATGAAGCGATTGAGAGAACCTTAACACTCCGATGATTTTTCCATCTGCTAAAAGAGGCAAGGCCAGATAGGCCATGTCTTTGCCCAGCGTATAGCTTGACCTGATGTCCTTTCCTGTTTGTCCTGAAATGGCACTCTGGAACTCAGACCTTGTTTTATGATTTTCCATCTGGCCAGGGTCGACCTGGCTGTCCGAGATTACGTTGCCGTCTTTCCCAATGACTGTTATTCTTGTTTGAGAGCTGGCGCCTGCCTGCAAAGCATCCTGTCTCAACTCCCAGACGCTTTCACTCTTCAACAATTTTGCATATCTTGCCTGGACGATCCCCGCTTCTGATTCGAGAGAGTCAAAAACTGTTTTTTCATAACGATTCACGAGGAATATTGAAGTGATGGTGGACAGCAAGATAATAAAAACCAATCCTGCGATTGCATTCGGCCAGAACAGAGAAAAGAAGATGCCCTTCGTTTTTCTAGTCATAGTTCCCTGAAGCGGTAGCCCACCCCCCTGACGGTTTCGATGTAGTCTCCATATTCTCCAAGTTTTTTCCTGAGGCCAACTACCTGGACGTCAACCGATCTGTCTGTTACAGGATAATCAAGTCCCTTTATTGCGTCTATGATCTGGTATCTTGTGAAGACCCAGCCGGGCTTTTTGGCGAGAAAATGGAGAATGGAAAATTCTGTATGAGTCAGTTCCACCAGAGAACCTTTTACGAATACCTTGAACCTTCCTGGATCAATCTCCATTTCATCATATCTGAGCGGGGCATTTTCGTCGGTTACTACCTTACCGCGTCTTCTGAGCACGGCCTTGATCCGTGAGACAAGCACTCTTGGGCTGAAAGGTTTTGTGACATAGTCATCGGCGCCAAGCTCAAGGCCTGCGACGATATCTGCTTCCTCGCCTTTTGCAGTGAGCATTATGATTGGAATTGACGATGTAGACTGGTTTTTTTTGAGTTCTTTGCAGACATCCAGACCGTCAATTCCGGGCAGCATGAGATCAAGCAGGATTATGTCAAAGGTTTTTGTTTTGGTTGTTTTGAGCGCATCCTCCCCAGAAGTTGCAGTGGTCACATTAAAACCATTTTTTGCAAGGTTGTACCTGAGCAGTTCCAGGATGTCTTCTTCATCGTCCACGACAAGCATGTTTTCCCTGGGCATGTCCTACCTTCCGGTTGTTTGATGGCCCTAATTATTGTTGACAATTGTAAGGAATATGTGAGGAAATTAATAATATCTTTTTGTTGTTTTTAAGTCAAACTGGCAAAAACCCGCCAGATAATGGTTTTGGGTTGGTCTAGCGCTTTTTTCGGAGTGAATGCACCCTGTTCACAAAAGCACAGCCCCTGTTCCCTTTTCGCCTCGAGATCCAGAGTTTTTCGGAGACACCGCCGGAACTTGCCATGCAGATCTTGCAACCCCAGTGTGTGGTCGTCCACCATTTTGGCAAAGCCGCAGTCCTCACGCTGTCGCAGATGTGCAGGGCGGCTGCCCTCTGGATTGAAGCTGGCTTTTTCTTCATCTTGTCTCCTTTTTAGCTGTCCTGAAGTGGTTTCTTGCGCTCAAGTTTTGGGTCAAACTTGTCAATGCTTGCTATCTCATCATCTGGGAGCCTCTCTGGTCTTGTTTTTTCGTCTGCAACCTGTTTTTCGGACATGACCGGGTTGAGCTCTGTCGAATGTTTCCCTATATTAACCAGCGTAATGACCTGCCAGTCATCGGGTATCCCAAGAACTGCCCTGGTCTTTTTGGGGCTGTAGCCTGCAATCGGGTGAGCAACCAGCCCGAGTTCCGTGGCCCTCAGTATCATAAAGGCTGTTGCCATGCCGGTGTCAAAGAGGTAGTATTCCCTGTCGTATATTACGCAGTCATTCTCTTTTTTGGACAGTACGGCAACAATCATCGAGTCCCTGAATGTCCATTCATTGCCCTTTGACATCACCTGCTGCATTTGCAGGAGCATGTCCGGGTCTTTCACAAAAACAAAGCGCCAGGGTTGGTTGTTAAAACAGGATGGTGCAAGTTTTAGAAAACCGATCAAGTCTTCGATGAGTGCATCGGTTATCTCTGCTTTTTCCAGTGATCTGTAAGCCCTTCTTGCCAAAATTGCATCTTTTACATCCATTTTCCAAGCTCCCCAACCATCTCTTTGATATCAGGAAGTTCTGATATGGGATAGATTTTGATGAACCTTATAATTCCTTTCTTATCGACAATTATGTTTGCTCGCTCTGAGAAACCATCATTTTTCCTGAATATGCCAAGTAACGAGGCAAAATGCCCATGGGGCCAGAAATCTGATAAGAGTGGTGTTTTTTCTATTCCGAGTTCTTTTGCCCAGGCGTGTTTGCTAGGAACAGTGTCAACGCTCAGGCCGAGTGCAACAACTCCCATTTTTTCAAAATCATTTACATGTTCCTCCAGCGATTGCATCTGTTGGGCACAAACTTTTGTCCATGCCAGCGGGTGCCATGAGAGAAGGATCATCTTCCCTTCCAGTGATTTTTTACTCCATTCTTTTTTGTTGTGGTCGGTCAGTGTGAAATCTGGTAATATGTCTCCAATGTTCATTTTTCCTCCTTTGGGTGAATTATATGGTATTAGTCTTGATTATCAAATTCATTACTATTTATATGTACATCATCTTGGCTCACATTAATTTTAATAAATAATTTACATCTGATAATATTGCAAAATAAACATGATACCAAATATTTATTGTCAAATTGCTTTAATGGAATATCACAATATTTGTGAACTACATAAAACATGAAAAAGTTGGATATTGGTTTGATATCCTACTCGCTATTTCCCTTGGTGGGCTTGCTTGCTTAACTGTTTATGGATTTGAGAAGATCTTGGAGCTTAGTGAATATTTTAATCCAGAGAGAATCAGCAAATTCTGGATTATCGCATTGCCATCATTGAGCGGTCTCGTTGTAGGATTAATTTCATATTTGCTCAAAATTAAATCCACAGAGCCAATTTTTGATACTGTTGCTGGGGCAAATTTCAAAAGACGTATTTTGGCAAAACCATCATCTTTACTAAAACCGGTTCTTGCCGCAATTTCTATTATAGGTGGCAATCCAGTTGGCTCAGAAAAATCAGTTATAATGCTTGGAAGTACTGTTGCGGCATTGGCGGGTCGTTACTTGGATATTCCACACAAAAGAAGGCATCTTTTGATTGGCTGTGGGGCTGCAGCAGGATTTGCCTCTGCATTTATGTCACCTCTTGCGGGTATACTATTTGTTATAGAGGTCATACTCATGGATTATAGCCCATACTCTTTCTCAATGCTTGCTTTGTCGAGTGGAAGTGCTTTTCTTTTCTCCAAAGTGATTGGTTTGAAGCCTCTTTTTGTATTACCAGCACTTCTTGCTCCAAAAACAATTTATCTTTTTATTTTTGCGCTACTGGGAGTTGCATGCTCTTTATTGACATTCCTGTGGGAGAAACTGACGCTGTTTATTGAGAACAACAGAGAGAGGATCAAACACCATAAAATATTTGCTCCAATGATTGGAGGTTTTGTTGCTGGCATTATTTGTGTTTTTGTACCCATTATATGGGGTCCAGGTCTTAGTAACATAAATTTTGCGCTTGGTAGCGTACAGCCCGTTTTGTTCTCTCTTTTAGTTGTTGGTGCAAAGATTATTGGAACATCGTTTGCCCTTGGTCTTGGTGTTGCTGGGGGAGATCTGGCACCATCAGTGTTTATTGGCGCTTTTATTGGCGCTGCGTTTGCTCCGATAGCCCCTGAATATCTGCCGTTATTTGTTGTAGCGGGCATGTGCGCTCAGTTATCTTCCGCATTTCATGCTCCCCTCACGTCTATTCTTCTTGCAATAGAGATAGCTGGAGGGCGAATTCCAAATATATTGCCTATTGTTGTTGCAACTGCAATATCTTTCCTCCTTTCCACAAAGATTACACCAAGATCAATCTTCCAAGAAGGTCTTCATAGGTGTAATGTTCCGAGGAAATTTGGGCAATTACAAAATCCGTTGGAAATAAAAATAAGAGAAATTATGTTGCAGAACCCTTTAGTGATCCAGAAAGACGAACCTGTCAAGCAGGCCATTGACTTGATGAGAGAACATAATGTTACAGGTTTGCCTGTTCTCGATGGTGAAAAGCTTTTTGGTGTAATTACGCTTACGGATCTCAGAAGACATGTTACATCACAGGATCTTGAAAAACCAACAAGTCTTTTCTGTTCCGTGGATCTTGTGACTATTTCACCAGCTACAACAATATCTGATTCTCTCACTATGATGCATGAGAACCAGGTTGGTAGATTACTTGTTGTGTCTCCATCCAACCCGAAGAAGCTCCTTGGGATTGTTTCGAAGAAAGATCTTCTGGAGCTGGCCACAAGACGCTATGCGCAGATAGACGAGTAAGGAAATGGATGCGGAGGGGGGTAAAGTGAAAAATAATATTTTTGCGAAGATCATCCTGTTAATCCTTCTCTGTTCAACAACCGCAGGTTGCGGTTTATATGACCTGCCAGTAAAATGATTGAGCAGAAACAGAATAAAAGGCGAGTTAATTGAATATTTTTATGATTATAACAGGGAAGGGGCAAGAAATATAAAACCAATCACGCTCGAAGGGTCCACCGTTTATGCTTATGATGATCCTGGGTTGAACAGTGTGCGGGAGATTCTTACCGTTGAAGGCAAGATTGTTTCACGATTTATTTCTCCAGGAAGAGGTCTGGATTTGTACTTTTTGCATGATATTGGCAATTCAAGATATTTAGCTAGATATCGCATTTCTGGTGACAAAATATTTGACGTGCCAGTTCCAAAAGAAATCACCACAATTATTGGAAATAATTACAAGAGATCGGATTATGAAAAAGATCTTGTTTTCTGTCAGACAGATGACAGAAAAGCAGCTTATGTATATCAATATAAGGAATTTGCCAACAAGATAACATTTAAAAAGCCAATGCATTTTCTTCCTGAAATTTTCATGGCTTATGATGGTGAAAATCTCCACAGGTTCTCGCAGACGAAAGAGCTAAAGGAAATCCAGGTCATAAGTTTGGGTCAGGTTGGCGATCTGTCAAAAGCAATCCTTGATACACAGCCATATGCAAGCTTTGAGGAAATGCCAAAAGCCATTTCGATATATGACGGCAAATCAGTTTTCTATTTCGATTATGATGATAATGGCAATCTTTTCCTTGCTTTGAAAAGGGATATCAAAGTGTTTGGCAAGAGCGCAGATTACAGAGCTTTTTCAACTAGCAAGGGTATTTACACAATAGAACCAAGGGTCAGGATTTCTGATCTCTTTCCAAAACCAAATCCTAAATGTGATTACAATTCATACTTCAATATATTAATTCCCGAACTGTGGGGCTATGTTCCTGTAACAACACTTGATATGGAATCACGTCAGATATACCCTCACCCAAATCTGTTTCAGAAAAAATCTGGCAGATACACAAATTTGTCAATCTTGTCTGATTACAGTGAGCAATATTTATTGCTTTACAACATTTGGCCCATAAAGGATGAAATAGTTGCTGTTGCTGGTTGCGACATTTATTTGTATCTATTCTGCAAAAATGGTGTGTATCTTGTAGAATATAGCAAGTTCGGGTCTAATCGAGATAAGCTAGAAATTATTGATATGTTGCCCAGAAATATCCCGTGAAAGTGTTTAACTGATGCTATCACTTAGCGGAGGGAGAATTTGTTAAAACGGTTATGTCTTTTGGAGTGTCCAATCAGGCAGGAGGCAATAATTATGGAAAAAGATGAAATAAAGCAGGTCATACAAAAGCACTACGGCGAAATTGCTGCCAAAAACGGTTCCGGGTGCTGTGGAAGCAGCTGCGGTTGTGGCGCCAGCATCACCAACGCACAGATTGCAAAAAGCCTTGGATATACTGATTCAGAGATAGCATTTGCTTCGGAGGCCAATCTTGGCCTTGGCTGTGGCAATCCGACTGGAATGGGGAATATCGGGGAGGGCGAAACTATCCTTGATTTGGGTTCTGGTGCTGGCTTTGACTGCTTCCTGGCTGCGAAAAAGGTTGGCGATAAAGGCCATGTGATTGGTGTTGACATGACCCAGGAAATGATTGACAGGGCAGGCCAAAATGCCAGAAAGAATGGTTTTGAAAATGTCGAATTCAGGCTCGGGGATATAGAAAAATTGCCTGTTGAAAACAACTCTGTTGACGTTGTCATAAGCAATTGCGTTATTAACCTTGCCCCGGACAAGCCAAAAGTCTTCAGCGAGGCCTTCCGAGTCCTTAAAAAAGGCGGCAGGATGTATATTTCAGACATTGTCTTGCTGAAGGACCTCACACCAGAGCAAAAAAGAAGTGAAGAGCTGATAGCAGGATGCGTTGGTGGGGCCCTACTGAGGGACGATTACCTGGAAATAGTCAAAAAAGCAGGTTTTGAAGTCAATATCCTTTCAGAGGACAAGGGCATCAGTGAAAGGCAGTATCAGGGCATTCCTCTGGAGAGCCTCAAGATAGAAGCCAGGAAGATATAGAATTCATTTCTCCACTCCCAGACAAGCTCTGTTTTATGGCAATTCACACCCGCAAATATTGAGTTCTTCGTAATCGTTGCCATTGAATTGTCTCACTCTTGTCCACATCGCATACTTGTTGTCAATAAAAATATTTAGGCACTGTGTGCTGTTTTCATCCAGCTGGAGATTGTTTTGAGTGTTTAGGTCGTAAAGGTATGGAACACCTGTAGAATTCTTCAGTTCACCTTTTCTCCAGCCAACATATGATTGGGTGATCATGTCGGGAGCTTGATGATAATCAAGTGCACTTGTATCAGTAATAAATGTTGGCTGATTGTCGCTGATTTTTTTGTAGGCAACAGCCCAGAAAGTTCCATTGTTATTTGTCACTTTTTCATCCCAGCAAACATAGGTGTCATCTGCATTTGAACCTTGTGAAATAAAAGCAACATCAATCTCATTTGTTGTGATTGTAGTGGTGGTCTTGTTTTGAAGGTCAAAAACATAAACTCCCATATTGTTGTGGTCAGTTTTTGTTTCTGGACCTACGAAAAGAACGTATCTGTCATTCATGAAAAATATGGATTGGCTTCCCGGTGTTGTTACAATCGGAAATTCTTGCTGTTTTGACATGTCGTAGCCATAGATGTCAAGACCCGTGGTTTCCTGGTTTCTGAAATCAACCCAGCAGATATGGTTGCCATGTTTTTTGGGCGACGTGGCATAAACAGATTCCGGGGTTATTCTTTTTGAAGTCTTTGCATTGATGTCGTACAGATATATTGAACTAATGTCTTCGCCATCTTCTTTGACATATACAATATGGTCTCCATTTATCCATGGTTTGTATACAGTGATTGTGCTTGGGTATGGGTGTGATTCAATGATTGTCTCTGTTTTTGTCCTGTAGTCATACATTTTTATTGTGTCATATCTTCCCTTGCCGACCGGCTGGTCATGTTTTTCATCCCATACAACCCTCTCTCCATCGGCCATATAACTTGAAACCATGCTCAGGACAGACTCTTCGGTTTCATGGATTGCCATGCCAAAAGTGTCTGGATCATGCAAGTTTAGTTTGTTGATATCAAGCGTAAACCCCATCCATCCGCCGTTTTTGGTGCTAACGGTTTCAGTAACCAGCGCCCTGTGCGAGTTGTCTTTGAATAGATCAATCATCTCTGTGCCATTTCTTCTGTATTCCCACACAAAATGTTCACCGACTTTTCTTGCATCCAGATATGGTTTTGTGCCAGAGTTGCCATGCACCACAAAAATGACTGCTCCAGTTGCAATGACGAGTATGGATACAACCAATACCCACAATATTTTTCTTTTCATGCCCCCTCCTTAGTATTTCAAGCTCATGATAATGACATATAGTCGAATGCGCAAATTTGGTAGTTGGCTCCCATTTTGCAATCAAGCTTCCTTTGTATGGTGTAAAAAGATTGCTACCTCGATGGGGAGGGTACCCAAGTGGTTGTTAATATCTTGCCAGGTTTCGGCAATTTATTGGTAGCATTGTTGTAGTTAGTTCTATAATTCCAGATATACGTCTATCTTGATGGAATCAGCGTATTTCTGGTACCAGTTGTTCTCTGCCTCTATCTTTTTTATCGTGTAGAGATAATTCACAACATCTTTCCATACAGCCTCAAAGTTGGGTTTAGGTTTCTTGCCGCCATCAGTGAAGAAATAGTCCCAGGCATAGGTTTCGTAGTCCATCTTCAGTACTACAAAACTGCCATTGGCTTCAATTACATCCGAGATTTCGCCTATCTTCAACGAGAACGCCACTTTTTCCATTTGTGGGGGGAGGTAACCCTTTGGCACCAGCTGTGACATCCTGCCGCCATTCTGGCCGCTTTCCCTCTCCTCCGAGTACATTGTTGCCACATCTGCAAAAGTTTTGTCTTTTCCGATCATGGCTTTGAGGCTCTCGGCGTATTTTCTTGTTGGCTCATAGAGCTCCTTGCCGTCAATCTTCTCGTCGTAAAGTACCACTATTTGTGAAAGGCCAAGCAGTTTTGATTCGAAAAATTCTTTTGCCTGCTCTTTCGTTACCTTCAGATCTTTGGTTACGTTGTCTGATACCTTTTGTCTGATCACTTGCCTGATAAATATTGGATCACCCTTGATTGTTTCCTTGAGTCCTTCGATCCCGCCGAGATCGGTGAGCTCTTTTTCGAGCGATTGCCTTGAACCTGCCTGATGAACTCTTGCATCTACCTCCGAGGCAATAGCTGCATCAATCTCTTTTGATGTTGGAAGAATACCGTTTTTCTTTGCATAGTCTTCGTAAACAGCATATTCTACAAGCTGGTTCAGCGCGTCTTCCCTGGTTGCTTGCAGCATTGAAGTGTTTTTTGAATCATCGATATCTGTTCCTTCAGCGAGGGCCTGTTGTCTAGTAATGTTGACCAACTGTGAAAAAACTGACAATGGTACTTCAATGTCCCCAACCTTTGCCACCACACCCGTTGGGCCTTTCATTTTTGGCTGGGAGACAGGCCTTTCCACTGTTTTTGTATCTTCTGTGGTCTTGTTTTTAAAATATTCTACCAGTGTAAGTGTCGCACCGGCCACAAGCCCTAGGGCTATGACAGACAAAATGATTATCCTGAGATAGTTCTTTTTCACGGAAGTGATTTTACATTCAGGATACCGGTTGTCAAAGGGCTTTATGGAAACTGGCAAGATTTTCAGTTAATATCTGATTATGGATACCCGCTATTACAAAGGAGACCAGAACCTTTCGTGGGACGCTCTTCTTGTGGCAAAGGCACTGCTTGATCTGGCTGGCAGCGCGACATTCTTCATACAGGACGAAAAGCTTGGAACAGCCGATTATAAACTGGAGTATAACAATAAATTTGCCCTCACGACCGACTATTGCGGAAAGCTTACGGGTGCCGTATGGATCCATCAAGATACATCTTCAGGCCCATTCTATGCCTTGCCTGTGGAGCCTTATACCTATAAAAAGTTTGGGTTCTCACTTAAAAGAATAACTGATTCATATGAGAGAGTCGCAAAACTCTTTGAGATGGGAAAAGAGCTTGGTGATCTCGGCATTAACTTGAGGCCTGGCCAGATGCTGAGAGGGCTCACAGAGGGCGAGAGATATGTAGGTATTGTACCAACGACGCAGGATGAAAAATCCATATCATCCTACAGACTCGCTGATGACGGTCTCATGGAGAGATATTATTTTATGTTCCTTGCTTGTTACAGGGGGGCTCTCCAGTCGGTTTCGAGAGAAAAATGGCCTGATATTAAAGCAAGAGCCAAGAGGATACTTGGCATGGCAAATGAGCTCCTCTCATCAAAACCGGAAGCCACAATCTCGGACTTGCAGGAGACCTTTTGGAGGTTTGGTTTTTCTGAATTTTTTAATACTATACCCCCAAAGATAATGAGGGCATCAGAAGTCTTTGATGTAAAGGGGGAAATAGGTCACATTGTTTTGCTCACCCTTTTAAGAAACACAGAAGCATTTGTTGAAAGCTATAATGAGGCACTCAACAAGACCCATCTTCCTTTAAAAAGGCTCAAGCTCAGAGATGGTGTGATGGAACTTCCCTATTACATTGAATGTGAGTATGAGGGGCGCCTTGTAAGGTGGCACATCAGGGCGCATTTCGGCGAGAAGCTTGTCCTGAAAATGACATATCGCAATGCTGAGCCGAAAACAATGACCATTTCAAATCCCCCTTCGTTTGATGAGCTCAAAAATGGTCTCGTTGGACTTTTTGGTTGCCACACCCTCATTGGCAAGGCTGGCCCACTTCTTGCTGAATTGAGCAGGCCACCAAAGATTATTTCGCTACCGGAGCAAGGTTCGAAGTACGCCCCGATGGTTGGCCATCTCACAAAAGAATTGCAATCAATGGGGATAAATTATCCTGGTGGGGAATTCTTGAGGATAGGGTTGCGTGCAATCGACACAATGGAGCTCCTCGGTGACGAAGAGATTTTTCTTCCACCTTTTTTGAGGGCGTTTTGGGGAGAGGCAAGAACTGCTTCCTGGATTGCCAGACACTGGAAAGAAGAAGCAACAACAGCAAAAGAGATGCTTGAGAGCCTTCACCTCGACGAAGGGCAATTGCTTACGCTGGCAAAATATGCCATTCTGGAATATGAAGATGCACTGCCCAATCCTGTCCCACCGAAGATGGCGAAATTGGGCAATATAGCTGGAATATCGAAACCACTTACAACAAGGGTGTATGCAAAGCTGAAAGAGTTGATTGAAACAAGAGAAGTTCTCCTCTCTGAGCGCAGAGAGAAAATGGCAGATTTTCAAAAATCAGGGGAACTCCTTGATGTTGAAATGGCAATAAAGCTTGTGTCAGTTGGCATCCTGAAAAGGTTTGAACAGCTGACTTCGCTTTTTTATGTGAATAACAGACCTTATGCAATCAGTTTCTATCTGGCATTCGGTCCGGAAATCCTCAACAGGATTGCACAGGGCGCCATAACCAGGAGGGAGCCATGCTAAAAAAACGCTTGTTTTTCTTTTTGCTTGCCGCCACTTTTGTTGTTGCAGGATGTGGCCAGCCAGACCTTAAGCTTGTAAAAGCCGAGTTTGCGGAGTCAGTGAAGGGGCTGAATGATTATGTGGCCGCGGAAAAGACAACCTTCAAATCCGGTGAAACCATCAATGTTTACGTCCAGATTCAGGGTTTCCAATCTAATCCTGATGATGACAAGTTTACAAGCTGGCCCATGGAAACTATCAAAGTTAGGGACAACAAAGGCAAACTGATTTTCACCCAAAAAGTATTTTCCGACATGAAAACATACGATGAAAAACAAACAGAATTTGCCCTTCCATTCCAGGTCACTCTCACCGGCGAAAAAGGCCCGTATCGAATCGAGGGCATTGTAGAAGACGGAATAACCGGAGAGAGGCTCACATTTGAGCTTGGCCTGATTCTTGAGTAGCACGGAAAAAAGTCAATCATGAAAAATGGTGTCGGCCTGACCTCAATCCCTGGTGTCGGTAAAAGCATTGCCGTGGATTTGATTGAGCTTGGAATAAACAGGGTGTCCGATTTGAAGAATCGTGATCCGCAGGAGCTCTATGATTTGCTTTGTGCTAGAAAAGGCCATCAGGACAGATGCCTGCTTTATGTTTTCAGATGCGCCGTATATTTTGCCAGTAATATCAACCACGAGCCAGAGCTCTTGAAGTGGTGGAACTGGAAGGATGTAGCTGGGCTAAAAGACAAAGGGAGAGTCAGATGAAGGATCGGATAATAATATTGTTATCAACAATTTTTCTGGAAAGCGATAGAAAACAATTACTATTTTTAAATAAATTTTTGTAACGAGGACATTTTTTGTGTGTCCAAGGGGTTGCTATGGGTAAGAAAATTTTGGTGTGTTATGCGACTAGGTGCGGTTCAACTGGTGAAGTGGCTGAAAGAATTGCTAGTGTTATCAAATCTGGCGGCCACACTGTTGATGTGTTACAAGTCAAAAGAAATATTGATATTGACGATTACGATGCCGTGATTGTCGGGAGTGCAATAAGGATTGGCAAATGTCTTGGTGAGGCAATAGATTTTGTAAAGCAGAGAAAATCCGACCTGCAAAAGAAAAAACTTTTTTATTTTGGGATTTGCTTGATGATTACCATGCCAGACAAGTTACAGGAAGTCCAGACCTACCTCGATTCTATGATTGCCGAGTGTAAACCAGTTGCCCATGAAATATTTGCAGGTAAGGTAGATTTTAGCAAACTTTCGTTCCCGATAAGATTACTCATGAAACAAATGAAGACCCCGGAAGGCGATTTTGTGGAGTGGCAAAAAGTCGAATCTTGGGCCAAAATGATATCAAAAAGCATCTAATATCATTTATTGATATATTATCTAATATAATAATAAGTTTTATACATTTAGAAGTATATTGAATTGTTAATAGGTATATTTGTTAATAAAGTGGCTATTTAATGTATATTAGTAGTCTTAAAAATATAAAAATAGAGCTATACCGTCTTTAATAGACTTATTATCTCATATTAGATCAAAAAGTTATATTAATATCTAAATATTAGGATATAAGATATTAATTAGATAAAGCATAATTTATAGTTATAAAAATTGATTAAATTGCACCTTAAATTATTTATTGGTTATATTTTATATTCCCGCACTGCTGATTTGGAAATCTTTTTATGATGTATGGTTTATAAAATATCTGGCACAATTATTTCAAATTAATCTCAATAATAAAATGTGCTGTATTTTGCGATGTGTGTTGCTTTAACCTTAAAAGTTGACTCGCAATTGAAATGGTTTAAAATTCTCAAGCTGTTATAAATGCAAGGCAGAGCTAGGGCAGCCTCTAACAAAATCCGAATCAAAGCCCCCAGGAGGAGCAGTGTCTTATATAGACATAACCAAATTAAGAGGACTTTCGCAGGAAGAGGCCGCAAAAAGACTGGCAACTGATGGGCCAAACGAATTGCCATCTTCCAAAAAACGCAGTATTTTTGTCATTATCTTTGAAGTTATCAAGGAACCAATGTTCCTTCTCCTCGTCTCTTGCGGGACCATATACCTTATACTTGGTGATCGTCAAGAAGCTTTCATGCTTCTTTTCTTTGTGTTTGTTGTTATGGGGATAACAATCTTTCAGGAAAAGAAGACCGAGAGGGCTCTTGAGGCACTTCGTGATCTTTCCAGCCCCAGAGCGCTTGTAATAAGGGATGGCGTACAGCAAAGAATCGCCGGGAAAGATGTTGCAAGAGGCGATTTCCTGATCCTTCAGGAGGGTGACAGGGTACCAGCAGACTGCATTTTAATATCGTGCATAAATCTAACCGTCGACGAGTCGCTCTTGACTGGCGAATCAGTCCCGGTGAGAAAAACAAATTGCGACAATGAAGATGAGCCAATGGGCAAACCTGGCGGAGATGATCAGCCTTATATTTTCTCTGGTACACTTGTTGTTTCAGGCCAGGGAGTGGCAATCACAAAATCAACAGGTTCCAACACCGAAATAGGAAAAATTGGCAAAGCATTGCAGAAGCTTGACAAGAATAATGACACAAGGCTCCAGCATGAAATCTCAAGACTGGTCAGGAATGTTGCCTTCTTTGGCTTGGCCCTCTGCGTTGTTGTTTTTGCAATGTATGGGTTCACAAAAACCGACTGGCTTGGAGGACTCCTAGCTGGATTGACACTTGCCATGGCAATGTTGCCGGAAGAATTTCCTGTGGTTTTGACCATATTTATGGCTCTGGGCGCATGGAGGATGTCAAAAAAAGATGTTCTCACAAGAAAAATGCCAGCGATAGAGACCCTTGGCTCCGCAACCGTTTTGTGCGTTGATAAAACGGGAACGCTGACGCAGAACAAGATGACCGTTGTTGAGCTTATGGCTGGTGGGGAGATCATTGGTCTCGAGGGCAATGAAAAAGAATTGCCCGAGGATTTCCACAGTCTTGTGGAATTTGCTGTCCTGGCCTCTGAAAAAAATCCTTATGAGCCGATGGACAGGGCAATCCGTGAACTTGGTGCAAAACATCTTGGTGGAACAGAACACCTACATGATGACTGGGAATTTATCCAGGAATATCCGCTTTCAAAGGAACTATTTGCCATTTCTCAAGTTTGGAAATCCACAAAAGGTGCGGGCTATGTCATTGCTGCGAAGGGTGCTCCCGAAGCCATTGCTGATTTATGCCATCTGGACAAGCAGGCAGTTGAAGATATAAGCTCTCAGGTTTTCAAAATGGCTTCAGAGGGCCTGCGTGTTCTTGGTGTTGCAAGGGCTAGCTTTATGGAATCAGGCTTGCCAAAAGCCCAGCATGGTTTTGATTTTGAATTCCTTGGCCTTGTTGGCTTCTTCGATCCTGTCAGGGATAGTGTTCCCCAGTCAATCAAGGAATGCTATGAAGCAGGTATAAGGGTTGTAATGATCACTGGTGACTATCCAGTAACCGCATGCAAGATTGCAAGATCGATCGGTCTTGAAAACTCTGGTGAATATATCACCGGGCACGAACTTGATGAGATGTCCGATGAAGCATTGAACGAAAGAATTGGCAAAGTCAATGTTTTTGCCAGGGTTGTTCCAGAGCAGAAATTGAAGCTTGTCCAGGCGCTTAAAGCCAAAGGCGAGATCGTCGCAATGACTGGTGATGGCGTAAATGATGCTCCAGCCCTAAAGGCCGCGGATATTGGCGTTGCAATGGGTGGAAGGGGCACTGATGTCGCAAGAGAGGCGTCATCATTGGTGCTTTTAAAGGATGATTTTTCGTCGATCGTCGACTCTGTAAGAATGGGGCGAAGGATATATGAGAACATACAGAAGGCTCTTGCATATATAGTTGCAATACATGTTCCGATAGCTGGCATATCCTTACTGCCAGTGCTTTTGAAATGGCCGACACTTTTTACACCAATGCATATTGTGTTCATGGAGCTTGTAATTGATCCAGCCTGTTCGATTGTTTTTGAGGCCGAACAAGGGGAAAAGAATTCCATGAAGAGACCGCCAAGGAATCCAAATGCACCGCTCTTTGGGGCGGGTGTTTTCATGCTTAGTGCCCTCCAGGGTGTTGGTGTTCTCCTGGTTATCTTGCTGGTCAATTTTGTTGCCTTGAGAATGGGCAGGGGTGAGTTTGAGGCAAGAACCCTCACTTTCACAACGCTTGTTGTCTCCAACCTTGCACTTATTCTGGTCAATAGATCGTGGAACAAGGCTGCTTTTGAGATAGTAAAAACAAAAAACCAGGCTTTCTGGTGGGTGTTTTTTGGGGCCATCGTTTTCTTGGGTCTTGTCCTTTACGTCCCATTCCTTCAAAACCTCTTCAAGTTTACTACACTTCACGCTAGTGATATTTTGATCTGCCTGTGCGCCGGGCTCCTGAGTGTTGTTTGGTTTGAAGTGTTCAAAAAACTTCAGGCCAGGAAAAGAAGGCTTAATGCCAGAGATAGTAAAACTGGAGCAGTTCAATGAGGATGATCTAAACAGTGTCCTGGTAGGTTATACTTCCACTAGAAAGTACACGATTGAAAAAACGGAGACAAAAAACCAGATAACATTCAGGCTTGATCTGGTTCCACTTGAAAGAGTTTATGTAAAAAAATGGTTTTTGACCAATGAGGTTGATCACTACAGGAGGATAGTGCCAACAGGATATTCCATTGGCGCGTATGTCGATGGCAAGATTATCGGAATGGCTATTGCTGAGAACCTTGACTGGAACAGGAGCTTGTTTATTTGGGAGTTTCATGTCAGGGAAGGTTACAGAAGGCAAAAAGTTGGCACTCGCATGATGATGGAGCTCGAAAAAGAAGCCAGGCAAGCGAACCTGAGAATTATGGTTTGCGAGGCACAAAATACGAACGCAGATGCGATTGATTTCTACAAACATTGTGGATTTTCAGTTGAGGGCATAGATCTTCACTACTACGATGATCTTGATTCACGCAACGAATTTGCCATCTACATGAAAAAAATGTTGATGAGTAAAAATCAGAATCATCTCATTACGGATTGCAAATCTAGATTGTTATATTAGATTATCCAACCATTTACAAAAATTAATTTTGCAATAACATATATACTTGTTAATTTGTAATACAAGTTTATTTGCTGGTATTTGAAAAATAAGGAGGATTAAAAATGCTTCCGAATTTTGATACTGGAAATACTGGTTTTATGCTGGTAGCCACAAGCCTTGTTATGCTTATGACACCTGGGCTTGCTTTTTTCTATGGTGGCCTTGTTGGTAGAAAAAATGTTCTTGCCATCATGACACAAAGTTTTGTATCAATGGGCTGGACCACGGTATTATGGTTCCTTTTTGGTTACTCACTCTGTTTCTCTGGTGATGTTGGTGGGGTTATTGGCAATCTTGATATGGCATGCCTTAGAGGTGTAAATTTCACCTCTGCTTTTCAAGGTCAAAGTAGTTTGCCATTATTGGTTTTTTTTGCATATCAGATGATGTTTGCCATTATTACACCTGCACTCATAACTGGAGCTTTTGCAAATAGGGTGCGCTTTAAAGCTTATTTAGTATTCCTGACCGTATGGCTGATTTTTGTTTATTTTCCAATTGCTCATATGACTTGGGGTGGTGGTCTTTTCCAGCAATGGGGTGTTCTTGATTTTGCAGGTGGCACAGTTGTACATTGTACTGCAGGATTTGCAGCTCTAGCTTCGGTGTTTTTTGTTGGCAAAAGAAAAATTGTAGATAAGGGTCCACACAATATTCCTCTTGTAGCACTTGGTACTGGCCTCCTTTGGTTTGGTTGGTATGGTTTTAATGCAGGATCAGAACTAAGAGTCGATTCAATAACTGCATTGGCTTTTGTGAATACTGATGTGGCGGCATCAGTGGCCGCTGTAGTGTGGCTTATAATTGCGTGGATATTTGAGAAGAAACCAAAATTTGTAGGTCTTCTTACAGGGGCAGTTGCTGGACTTGTAGCAATAACACCAGCAGCTGGATATGTTACAACCGGATGGGCCGTAGTAATTGGTATGTTGGCATCAATTGTTTGTTATATCGCTGTTACCCTTAAAAATAAGCTTGGTTTGGATGATGCACTTGATGTCTGGGGTGTGCATGGGGTCGGAGGTTTTGTTGGTGTAATATGCACTGGTCTTTTTGCATCAACCCTTGCCAATCCTGCAGTAACAGCCGCACAACAAGGGCTTGTTTATGGAGGGGGATTGTTCTTTGTAAAGCAGTTGACAGTTGGAATTGGTGTCATAGTCTATGCGTTCTTGTTCACATATGTTGCCCTTTGGATTATTGATAAAATAACACCGGTCAAGCTTTCTTCTGATGAACAAGAAGTAGGTCTAGACATCACTTTACATGGTGAAGAAGCTTATCTTTAATGCAAGTGGTTGATAAAAAATAAGTTATTATTTTAATGGTGAAACATGGAAGAAAACTTTCTTGGTGAATTCGAGCTTTCTTTAAAAGTAAAAGATCTTGTAAAATCGATGGATTTTTACCACAAATTGGGTTTTGAAAGAGTAGACGGCGAACCTGCCAAAGGGTGGGCTGTTCTCCGCTGTGGTGATTTAAGACTCGGGCTTTATCAAGGCCATCTTGAGGCAAATCTCATGTCTTTTCTTGGTGGCAATGTAAAATCCATAACACAGGATCTTAAGTCAAAAAAAATTGAGATGTTTTCTGATGCCACACAAGAAAAAGATGGCAGTGTGGGTGCAAAACTTGTTGACCCAGATGGAAACATCATCTATTTCAACAGCTTCACAGACGAATAAGTGAGGTTCACTATGCCTGATTTTGTTGAGAAATGCAGGGCCTATGGTGTTACTAGAATAGAGGTATCGAAGGTCGCAGAATCGGCAGCTGACTGGGAAAAACTTTGGCGTGAACCAGAGTTTGGTTTTCCATTCAAATGGGGATCATGCTGGAAGCAGTGTTGTGAATATTTTGTCTCTGATTTTGAAGCCGAAGTCGGTTTTTTTACTGATATCCTCGGTTGTGTATGTAATGCTTTGGATCAGGATTATGCAATGTTTACCAGTCCTGCAAGAGATTTTTTCATTGCCTTCTACAGAGCGGAACCTGATAGGGCAACTCCACCTGGAACCATGAAGATTGCTTTTATGGTGGAAGAGGTTGATCAGACTGTTAAGAAGCTCAAAGACAGGGGTGTCGAGTTTATAGATGATCCCCAAAGTGTTGCCGAGGGTTCACCACTTGCCAAGGCGTCTTTTGCAACACCGAATATGATAGAGTGTGCCCTTTGGGGGTTTCCTGGAGGATAAAGATGTCTGCTGAAAACAATGACATGCCGATGCACACTATGTAACCACTCGTGATGAAGCCAGGAAAATTGCCAAGGGTAAGAAACATTACTGGGTTTCCGATTGCGGATGCAGGAAAGGCAATGAGAGCGGGTGCAAGAGATCACCGGTTGACGTATGTCTTTGCTGGGCGGGCCCATACGGATCGACTGAAGAGAATGCCAGAGAACTAAACGAAGAAGAGCTTGAAAAACTCTTTAAGTTAGCTGAAGAGAAACACCTTGTCACAAGACCATTCAGGAAATGGGACCCGGAGACAAAATCTGTCATTGATGAAACTGATGGAGTTTGTTTCTGTTGCGACTGCTGTTGCGCGTATTTTACTGAACCGGGTGAGGTTTGTGACAAGGGACCATCAATAGAAAAGACAGACAGGGACTCATGCACGGATTGTGGCGCATGTGTTGATGTTTGCTATTTTAAAGCCAGAAAAATGGAAAACGGCAAGCTCGAGATAATAAATGACAATTGCTATGGGTGTGGTTTGTGTGTTGATGTTTGTTCCTGCATAACCATGACCAAGAGGTAATCTATCCTAGCAATCATATTCAAGAAATTCCCTAAAATGCATGATTTTTGCAAAGAGGCTTTTGGTTAAATTGTCTCGAAAGCATTGGTTGACAAAGTTATGCTGGGTGTTAAATTGGTATTGCTCCAGGAAGGAGCAGAAGGAGAATTCAAAATTATGGACGGTAGCAGCAGTAATAACCCAAACCCGTTGCCTAGTGGCAAACAACCGCCCGTAAGCTCCAAGTAGGTGTTTTTTGCGCGCCCCTTGGTGCCTATGGGCAAAGGAGGCGCAGCATGAAAGAAATCATCACCACAAACCGCAGGGTAACAAACCCGATCCTTTCGGTTATTTTTGGAAGAACCGCATTCCACAACAAAACTAAAGGCAATGCTTTTCTTGTGCTTTGGGATGAGAAGGAAGCAAAAAGACTCCAGGGAGAGCTTTCCATGAACGGCTGGAACGTCAGACTGGAAACAAAAGACAGCTTCAGGGCCTACAGCAACATCAAGAGCACGCAGCCGGACGTTGTGGTAATTGACTCCAGGGATAACGAGCACTCATTCAATGAGCTCGCAGGAGCACTCCGCTCAATCAAGGCAACCAGGCAAATGCCGATTGTCGCGATGAACTGCAGCGATGAAGCAAAGAGCCATTTTGCCGATGCACATTCGACAAGCGAAGGAATTTTGGAGACCATTTCAAGGTTTCAGAGACAAAATCTGAACCAGTAAGAGTTCCAAATACAGTCTGATCCAACGGTTTTGGCCTTGGTGCAAGCCAGGGCCAAATATTTTGTTATACCTGTGAGGTCAAGATGGCAAACTTCGTTCTTCCAATCGGCAAGAAAACGGTAAACAATTATCAGATGCCGCCAAAAGCCTTGGAAAGGCTAATGCAGGCGGCAACACTTGAGTCCGCTGATCTACTTGATCTTCTTGACTCAAATATTGAGATTGGCCTTCATGGTTATGAGGCCAGAGATAGATTAAAAGAATATGGACCCAATGAAGCGGTTATCGAACACAAACAAAGCTGGATAAAAAAACTCTTCAAAGCGTTTTACAATCCTCTTGTAATTTTGCTTATTGGCCTTTCGGTTGTTTCCCTGTTCATCAAGGATATGAAATCTGCCTACATGATGATAATTATGGTCATCCTTGGAGTGAGCCTTAAATTTTTCCAGGAACTCAAGGCAGATAGGGCCGTGGAAGCACTTAAGGCAATGGTTCAGACCACCTCAACTGTCATTCGTGAACGCAAGCCTGAAGAGGTAAAGCTCAGCAAACTTGTTCCTGGCGATATTATCAAATTATCTGCAGGAGACATTGTACCGGCAGATGTCAGAGTTTTGCAGGCAAAGGACCTTTTTTTGAACCAGGCCACATTGACAGGAGAGGCATTACCGGTTGAAAAATTTCCTGCCAGCGAAAAGGGTTCAACAAAAAATCCTCTTGAATTCAGCAATATTTGTTTTATGGGGACGAACATAGAAAGCGGGACTGCTTTGGCCGTGGTTGCAACGACTGGTTTTGACACTTTTTTTGGCAACCTTGCAAAGAGCGTTTCCCAGTCAGAGCAGAAGACCAACTTTGACAAGGGAATATCACAGATTACATGGCTGATGATAGGTTTTATGGCATTCCTTGTCCCATTGGTTTTTCTGGTGAACTTTTTTGGCAAGGGAAACTGGCTGGAAGCTTTCCTTTTCTCGGTTTCTGTTGCCGTTGGTCTGACCCCGGAAATGCTCCCAATGATTGTTACCGTCAATCTTTCAAATGGTGCCATCTCGATGTCCAGGAAGCATGTGATAGTAAAAAAGCTTGGTTCAATCCAGAATCTTGGGGCAATGGATGTTCTCTGTACCGATAAAACTGGGACAATAACCCAGGGAAGGGTCGTATTGGAACAACACCTTGATGTTGACGGGGAAGAGTCTGACGAAGTGCTTGAATACGGTTTCCTGAACAGCTATCACCAGACTGGCCTCAAGAGTATGCTTGACCAGGCAGTGCTTGAGCATACCGAAGTCGAAGAAAGACTCCATGTAAAGGAAAATTTCAAAAAAGTTGACGAGATACCTTTTGATTTTGTGAGAAGGCGAATGTCAGTTGTTGTCGAGGATACTTCAAGCAAGCAGATCATAATATGCAAGGGTGCCGTAGAGGAAATATTTTCTGTGTGCACGCAAATCCAAACTCAGGGCGTGGTTGAAAAACTTGGCCTGGAGCACATGCAAAAGGCAAAAGAACTTGTCGAGTGGTCAAATTCGAATGGCTTCAGGGCGCTTGGCCTGGCATACAGGGAAATGCCAAAACGCCAAGAAACTTATTGCGTTTCTGATGAAAAAGAAATGACCCTTCTTGGTTTTCTTACCTTTCTTGATCCGCCAAAGGTAACGGCAAAACAGGCCATAAAAGACCTTAGAGACCTTGGGGTCAGCGTAAAAATACTCACAGGTGACAATGATCTTGTAAGCAAGAAAATATGCTCGCAGGTCGGGCTGGAAACTGGCCTGATCGTTCTTGGCAATCAGCTTGAAGAGATGAGCGAGTCACAGCTTGTCGAAGTTGTGGAAAAAGCAAACGTGTTTGCAAAACTTGCCCCGTCGCACAAAGAGCGCATCATAACAATCCTGAAGAAAAAAGGCCATGTTGTTGGCTTCATGGGTGATGGCATCAACGATGCGCCGGCCCTCAAGGCCGCAGACGTGGGGATATCGGTGGACACCGCCGTTGATATTGCAAAGGAATCCTCGGACATAATCCTGCTTGGCGAGAGCCTCACTGTACTCAAAGACGGGCTCATCGAAGGCAGGAGGGTCTTTGGGAACATAATCAAATACATAAAGATGGCCGCCTCGTCCAATTTTGGAAACATGTTCAGCATCTTGGGCGCCAGCTTCTTCATCCCCTTCCTCCCGCTGTTGCCTATCCAGATCCTCACAAACAACCTTCTTTACGATTTTTCGCAGACAGCCATCCCAACAGATAGGGTGGACGAGGAATGGATCCAAAAGCCAAGGAAATGGACCATAGGCAGTATCAGGCAATTCATCGTCTTCATTGGACCGATTAGCTCGATATTCGACTATCTGACATTTTTTGTGATGGTATTTGTCTTTGGCGGACTCGGGAAGCCGGAACTCTTCAGGACGGGTTGGTTTGTAGAGTCGCTTTTGACCCAGACGCTCATCATACACGTCATAAGAACCAACAAGGTACCATTCTTGCAAAGCAGGGCCAGCCTCCCTCTCACGATTACCTCGATTGTCATCGCGTTGACAGGCATATATCTCCCATATTCGGCGCTTGCAGGAACCCTTGGTCTTGTTGGTCTGCCGCCGCTTTACTGGCCAATCGTTTTCGCAATGCTGTTGTGTTATGTCGTGCTCACCCAGATGGTCAAAACCTGGTTCATAAAGAGGTATCCGGAGCAGTAGAATTTTGTTTGGCTATTGCAGGTTATTTTCGGGCGCATATAATCCTGAAAACAACAATTGCTGTTGGTTTGGGAAGGGGAGTAACCAATGGAAAAGATTGACCTCAAAAAGCAGCTTGCAGACCTTTACAACCCGCCAAAAACACCGGTGATGGTGGATGTTCCACAATTCAACTTCATCATGGTGGATGGAAAGGGCGACCCGAACACGTCTGAAGAATACCAGAACGCCATGCAGGTCCTCTACTCGCTCTCCTACACCCTCAAGTTCATGGCCAAAAAAGCACTGGAAAGGGACTACACGGTCATGGCGCTGGAGGGCCTGTGGTGGGCGGAAAACATGGACGATTTCTTAAATGGAAACAAATCAGACTGGCTCTGGACAGCCATGATCATGCAACCGGACTTCATCACAAGGGAGCATTACGAGACAGTCCTCTCAGAGATAAAAAAGAAAAAGCCCAGCCCGTCGCTGGGGAAAGCAAGATTTGAGGCGTTCAGGGAAGGGCCGTCGGCCCAGATAATGCACATCGGACCTTATTCCGCTGAGAGGCCAATAGTGGCCGCACTCCACGAATTCATCGACAAAAGCGGAATGAAGCCACGCGGCAAGCACCACGAGATATATCTTGGCGACCCCAGGAAGGCCGACCCTGCGAAGTTGAGGACTGTCATCAGACAGCCAGTGGAAAAGGCTTAGGAAATTTTATCCGGGGGGATTGTGGTAGCTGACTTATCTTTTTTCTCTGGTTTGGGTTCTTTTTGTTTAGCCAGTATCAATTCGGCAGATTTTATTATGTGCTCTGCGTAATCGTTCAGGTTTTCAAGCGAGTCTATTTTTATTTTTCCTTGCTTTTCCATTTCGGGATGATTGGGCAAATTTATGTAGAACTCGCCCTTTGCTGATTCGTTAAAATAAAGTTTTGCTATTGTAGGTCTTCCTTTGGCCGCATAAACAATACTACAGAATTTTGGGTAGTCATCCATCAAAATTTTATCTGGTGGAATCATCCTGTACAAAATACTTTTTATTATTGAAAGACCCTGAAGCTCCTCTACTGTTGTTGTAATTTTGGTGGTTTCCTGTTCATCCTGCTTCTCTTGATCTTTTTCTTGTTGTTGCTGTGGTTGCTGGCCAGATGGTTCTTCTGATTGCCTCACCAGAGCATCAACCTGTTCTTTGAAATATGTTTTCAAGATATTTTGTGCTGCCAGCTTGACATGATTTTTGTATTCCGAAAGCACGTCGTCAGTTACTCTTTTGATGAAAGGAAGTTGTTTTACAATATATCTCGTCCAGTCATCAGATGGTTCATGAAAATCATTTTTTATTACTTCGCATACAGCAGAATAAGCCCTGAGCCTTATGATTTCGTCTTTGATTGCGCTCTCGTCGGTAATTTTTTCTTTTGAGAACATTTGTATTGTTGGAACTAAGCTCAAATCTGGTTTTAGGAAATCAAATACAAGAAATGGTTTTTTATCCATGATGTTGGGTTGTTCAAGGTCGGTATAAAACTTATAGACGATCCCGTTAGTTAAAAGTCCGTATCTGGATGTTAGAGTGTTAGAAAAATATCTTGCAAGTTGATCTTCTTTTGTCACATCAAGGAGATCATTAACAGGTTTGCATTCGATTAACATGACAACTTTATCGTTTGCCTTAATCGAATAGTCTACCTTCTCACCTTTTTTCTCTGCCCAATCAGCAATCATCTCAGGGATTACTTCTTTTGAATTGAAAATGTTGTACCCTAGCATATTCAGAAATGGTAAAACGAGGGCTTGTTTAGCGGCTTGCTCTGTGCTTACAAAATCCTTTTCTTCCCTGATTTTCTTAGAAAGCTCAGTTATTTTGTCTACAAACTCCATTTAGACCCCCAATATCATTAGTTTGTAACATACCTATAATTTTTATTTTAACAACTTCAATCTCAAAAAGCTAGAGCTTTTTAAAATATATTGCCAATTTATTTACCAAATATGCCATCTGAGCATTAGAGAAATGATGATTTTTTTGAGCTTGTTTCTAATAAAAAATGCTTTTTCTAGTTTGATTGGCCTCTTTTCTGAAATATATATTTGTTTATAATGATAACATGTGGAAAAAAATCCTTGTTCTAAGTGCCTTTATTATAATTTCGATACTAATACTTTACTTCATTAGATATTTCATTTTCGCACTTTGCTTGCTGTTTCTTCAAGTTTGCGTAAAAAATGTCTTTTTTATTGCTATTGCCATGCTGATTTATTTTCCAATTTACTGCTTATACAGGGTAGTTTTCAAGATAAAAGATGAGCAGGGCCACGTGCCACTTTATTCCAGGAGTTGGTTTATCAAGCTTGTTTGCGGGTTTGTTACCATCGCGTTTGATTTATTTTTTTATCCATCCACTATTTAATGGTTTTAAGCACCTGCATATTGAAATGAGTTTAATTGTTTTTGTCACGATTTATATTTTGTTTGTTATATATGTTGGAGCTTTTGAGTTGGTTTGTTGGGCGATGAAAAAGAGTAATTAAGCATTTTTTTGAATTCCCACCTTTTATTGCAGGTATTGTAGAAAGAGAATATTTTGTATAATAGCAACATGTGGAAAAAAATCCTTGTTCTAAGCATTTTATTGGCGATTGTTCTTATGGCATTTTTGAATTTATGTGGCCGTGCTTTATTTAATGATGACGTATATGCTTGTATTAGAACAAATGAATTTCCTGTTTTTATACTGTTTGCCGTTTTATCCGGTTGTCCCACTATCCATCTGTACAAGCGAATTTTCAAAAAAAAGATTGAAAAAAATCCAGCATCGTTTTATTCCAAGAGTTGGTTTATAAAGCTTGTTTGCGGATTTGTTGTTATATCGACTGATATAATTTTGATCTATCTCTTACGCAGTCATCGACATCCCATTTTTACAGAGATATCATGGGTTATCTTTATATTATCGTATGGGTTATTTGCCACATACACCATAATGACTGAGCTGATAAATAATATTTTGGTGACACTAGAGGCCATAGAGAAAAACGGCTGATCTTTGTAAAACCCCACGGTCCAACCATGTTTTTGTGTTGGACCGTGAGTCCGCAAATTGCCCCTTTTGGTTGGATTGAGCACTTCCTACATCGTCACGGCTGTCCTTCGGGCCCCTCGCCTTCCTCTGTCTCCCCCTCCTCGTTGCGGATCCTGTATCTGTACTGATTGCCTTCGCCTTCCTCGTTCTCTTCACCTTCTTCACCTGGTGGCATCTGGAATTCCTGGCCATTCTGGAAACCTCCTGGTGGCCTTCCTCTTCCTTCGCCATGTTCCCTGGAGCTCCAGAAACCAACACCTTGTGCCAGAAGGACAAGCCCGATGAAAAGAACAACAAAAAGAATTCCTGCGATATAAGGCTTTATTTTCATTTTCTCACCATCCAGTCTTGAAGCTGAGGGCCGTTGGGCATTCCTCAACACACTTCATGCAGCTGATGCACTGGCCCCTGTCTATTTTTGTTTGTCTGCTGATTGGTATCTGTTTTGGGCAGACCTCTTCACAACCCTTGCATGATGTGCACTCCTCTTTCGAGTGGACAACACCCGTTGCCGAGAGCTTTGCAAACGGAAGAATGACTGCACCAAGCGGGCAAAGGTATCTGCAGAAGAACCTTTCGATAAACATCGAGCCGATCAGAATGAGCACCAGGACGACAAGGCCAACGGCAAACACTCTGCCGAACGAGAAAAGATTCAGGAACGGATCAACTGTGCCGAACACCAGAAAGCCTGTTGCAAAGGTCATATAAAGGATGGCGGCAAGGACGACATATCTGAACCAGACCAGAACATTGTGCAACTTTTCTGGAACAATTATTCTTTTTTTCCAGAAAACCCTTCTCAGCATGAAAAGCCATTCTGTGACCGAACCCACAGGGCAAACCCAGCCACAGAACGCCCCGCCAAACGCCAGCACGGCAAGCAGAAGTGCCGCCAGCATGGCAAAGTTTGACAGACCTGTTTCATGGACAAACTTTAGACCCCCAGAAGCAAGAAATGTTGGCAATGTCTCTACCCCACCGAAGGGGCAGATCCCGTGTAGTTCGATTCCCCTGACCCCAGGAAAAATAAATCGTCCCAGAGTGTAATACAGAATCAGAAGTACAAAGCCAATTTGGGAGAGATGACGGATGAGTGCATACTTTTTTTGTTTCATGCTACAAAAATTCCTCCTGACTTTTTATTAATAAAATCGCCATGATTTCTAATACTACGATTTATAGTAAAAAGTCAGGGTGGTAAAATTAACGTATAGGCCAGCCATATATTGACAATAGAAAATTTTCCAACATAGTTATTCATGGTATTGGAAGAAAGCATTGGTGGTAAAATTTGCCTAAAGGAATGGTAGGAATTAATGTATATTAAGTTGGGATCTGTTTGTTCCTCTTTTATAATAATCCCAACTGCCATTTTAATGGCCCTGGTCATTATGATAATTGTGGATTCAAAAATAAACAAAATGGATAATATGACAGAGACTGATAAAGAAGTATTGAGAATTTTAGTTATCCTTATTGTTGGTTTATTCAGTATTTATATGCTATCTTTATCTACGATATTTCCCCCTGCTATAAGCTAAAAGGAAAGTATTTATGGACACAGGAACAATTAGTTATCTCCAAATGCAAATGGCGTTTTATGCGGTTATAGTTGCGCTGTTCCAGCTTTTGGTTACCTATCTTGCGGCTAGAATAATAAAGAATAAAGCCGAAGATCTTGTTGAGAGTCAGGAACGTGGCGCTAAATTTAATACATTGTTGCAAATTAAAAACACAGTCGAAGATACTTGGAAGGAGCATAATGAATATTCAATAATTTTAAATTTCAAGAAAATAGCAATAGCTAGCTATGATTATAATAAATCAGAAAAAAAGGGTATTAAAGATGAGAATATGAAAAAATTATTAGATTCGTCATTAAATGATCGTTATACAAATCTCAAAAGAGATTTTAAGAACAATTTATCATTAACTTCAGTCAAAAATATTTTAAGAGATCTTGATACTTTGGGTCTTCTAACAAAACGTGGAACAATACCAATTGATTTCTTGTTTGATTTTTATTCACGGAGAATAGTTGTTATGTGGTATTATCTTTATGATTTTAAAAAATTCCTGAAAGATAGAAACGAATTATTTATTGGCACAAAATTCGAAGTGTTGGCCCGTTTTGCATACAACTTCAGGATAAATACAAGCAAGAGGGATTCAGGTGGCACCCCTTCTTTTATCGATAGAGAGCCGTTTTTGCTCGATCCCAATACCTTACCAAGAACAGACATGCAGGCCGATCGTTGTGACTGGACAAAAACGATGTGGTTTGAGGACCCTTCTTTTAAGGAAAAGATCCGAAATTTCGGATTATTGACTTCAAATGATACGGAGCAAATCATAAGGAAAAGTAAAAATACTGAAGATGCAAATGAAAAAATAAATGAAGAAACAAAAAAAAGGGAGAAAGAATTTTTGATAAAAAAACAAGGGAAATATTTTACAGTTCAGAGCCAGAATAAGTACTATCAAAGATTTAAAGAATATCTTGAAAACCCAGATTTATATTCTGACAACCTTAAAAAATTTGTAGAGGAAGTAAATAGGAATAGAGACGATAAAAACTAGCTCTTTATTCTATTCATTTTCCTACTTTTCTGCCTCCTCCACCTTGCCGTCCTTGTGGAGCATAAGCTTGATGCCTTTATTGGTGAAAACCTCCTTGATCAGTTCGCTGTGCGGGTAGTCGTCATGGTAATGGAGCTCTTCAAGGTTTGGAAAAGTGTTTGCAATGACCTTTGCGCAGTGAAAGCACGGCAGTGTCGTGCAAAAAATCTGGGTAATGTCTTTTCTTGGTCCCTCATACCTCGAGATTGCGTTAATTTCGGCGTGGATGACGGGGCACTGCCAGAGGTCTGATCCGGAAGCCAGAAGCTCCCTCTGGCAGGTGTCGCAGTGTGTCATTCCTGCCACAACGCCGTTGTAGCCAGTGGCCTTTATGTTGCCGTCTGAATCCACCAGCACACAGCCGACCTGGCGCCTGAGACATGTTGACCTTTTGGCAACGATGTCTGTTATCATCATAAAATATGTTGGTTTGTCTGGTCTCATGGTTTTGCCGGATATGTTATCACTACTGTTTTAGTTGCCGCTTTCCATTCAATGGATGCGCCAAGCGCCTCTGTTATGAATCTCGTTGGTACAAATGTCGAGCCACCAATGACTTGTGGCGGAGGATTGACTGAAACAGGTTTTCCATCGACTGATGCGGTTGTCTTGCCAATCCACATTTCGACTTTCTTACCCTCAAGCGTGTATGTGACTTTCTTGGTCTGGTCGTCCCAGCCGATGTCTGCGCCCAGGCTTTCGCCCAAGAAGCGGAAAGGAACGAATGTCTTGCCGCTTATGATGACTGGCGCCTGAGGCAGGGCATTCTTTTTCTCTTCACCGTTTACCCAGGCATTTTTGGAGCCAACCATCAGGATAACGGTTGTGTAGGCCGAGAAGCTGACCTTGTATGTGAATTTTGTCTGGTTGCCACCCGGGTCAAATACTATGATGGTTATTGTGTTGGAGCCAACCCTCAGTACCGTCTTGGCCTGGAACTTGCCATCTGGATCAATTATCGCAAGTTCCCCGTTTACGATGATTTGGGAGTTTGGTTCGGCAACACCGGTAACATCCAGCACCTGTGTCCTTGTGACCAGCCCGTCCTTGAGGTTAACGACAGGTTTTATCGGGTTTGGCATGACCATTATCTCGTTTGAGGCATCGGAGAGGTTGCCATTCTGGTCAACCGACTTGATTGTGTAATAATAGATCAGGCCATTGGTGACGTTTGGGTCGGTGTATTGTGTGCCGGTGACGTAGAAATCGGTTATTGCCACATCAGTATAGATGCCAGGGCTGTTTGACCTGAATATGTAGTAGCCAACAACGTTTGGTGATGCGATTGGTTTCCAGAAAAGGTGGGCCCTGCCATCGCCTGGGTAGCCGACGAATATTTCTGGCGTGGATGGCGCAGGAGAGCCGGCGATTACAGTCAGTTTGACTGGAACTTCAATGACCGGCTGTTTTTCATCATTGGACGTCACGATGATTGTTGCGAACTGGTCACCTGGCGGGAGGCCTTTTGCTGATGCTTTTATCTGTATTCCAGTGTTGTTGCCAGGAGAGACGATGCCGTTTGTGGGATTGTAGGAGAGCCAGTCCTTGACTGTTGTGGTCGCCACCTGAAGAATGACTGGTACCTGCACAAGGCCGGCATTTGAGGCCAGAATGACATTGCCCCTGTAAAGCTGTCCCGTGACCATTCCGTCAAGCTTGACAGTCACTGTTACAGAAACAACGGTTTTGTCTATATTGCGTATGAGGCATTTTATCCATTCCACATCGCTTGAGGCTGTGACCTGGAGATATTGCTCTGTTGGGGCTGTACATGTAACGGTTTGTGAGACCTCGCCTTTGGGTGGCACAGTGCCGAAATCCAGGAAGCTGGGATAAACCAGCATGTTCCCATCTGGTGATGTCAGAGGCTGTGTTTTTGCCTTGCTGTAGGATTTGGATAGTGAAAATAGAAGGGAGCCGGAACCCCTGTTGAAGATGCCCATTGTGGCTGTTGCCGTTTCACCCTGCTTCGCAACGATGTTGATTTCTTTTGGAGAAAGCTCGATCAGTTTGTCATCCTGAGAGAGGGCAGTTTGAAAACACGGCATTATTACTAGAGCACACAATAAAAAAGCTGTCAGTTTCTTCATTTAAAGGCCACACTCCTTCCCATGCACTTCTATCACCATCTTAGGCGCTTTGGGTGCCATGTCAAAATCTTTCTACTTTACCTATTTCGATACCCAGCAGTTTGCTTGCGAGTTCAAAAAATTTTTTTGGATCACCGGAGGTCCACAAACTGACCTTGCCACTGCCCTCTAATATATTGTTTTGCATTATTACCCTTGCGAGCTGTCTGGCAACTGGCGGGCCAGTATCGATAATATTGATTTTCGAGGGGAGTATTTTTCTGATGGCACCAGTAAGAAATGGGTAGTGTGTGCACCCAAGCACCAGCTGGTCAAAACCTGTTTTCATGTAAGGCAACAGTATTTCCGAGAGGCATTCCTCAACCTCTTCGCCCTCGCATTTTCCCTGCTCTACAAGCTCCACAAGGTCACTTGATGGTATCATTATTATATCCTTGTCCTGGGCAAAGAGGTTTACAAGCTGGAGAAAACGATCTCCAAGAGATGTCGCCTTTGTTGCCAGAACAGCTATCTTGCCACTCTCGGTTAGTGTTGTTGCCGGTTTTACTCCTGGCTCGACACCAATGAATGGTATTCTGGGAAATTCTACCCTCAATGTGGAGATTGCGTTCACGGTCGCCGTGTTGCAGGCAACCACTATTGCCTTTGCATCGAGTGAAATGAGTTTTTTTGTAATCAACCTGCTTCTCTCGATTATGAATTCTTTCGGTCTCTCGCCCCATGGGCAGTATGCCTCATCGCCAAAATAGGCATAGTCATGATTTGGGAGTATTTCCAGTGCATTTTTCAGAATAGAGAGTCCGCCAACCCCTGAGTCGAAGAAACCTATCATTTCAGGGTGCATCCTTCACATTCCGGAACGCTGGCAGATGTTTTGTCCCCGTTTTGGGGTGCTGCGCAAGCAGCCGGCTTCACTTTCTTGCCCAATGCCCAAAAGGCAATTGGCAAACCGACAAGCATGTTTAGATGGTAATCTATCAATCTGTAAACGAGCACGAACGGTGAAAGGTTACCGGGGTTTGCAACAAGCCCCTTAAAGAGTGTTCCAAGACCTATTTCTACGCCACCAGAGGCACCGGGTGTTGGCACCCAGATTGTAATCAGTTGGGATATTATTGATGTTGCGACAACAATCATCAGTGGAATATTCTCACCAAAAGAAAGCAGAACAAAAAATGGGACGGTTTTCAGAAGAAACCATGAAACAAGGCTCGTAAAAATTGTCAGGGCAAGATAAACTTTGTTCCCCCCGAAGATCATCCTCGAAGAATTTTTTACCGAGTCGAGAAATCTGTAACCTTTTGCTATACATTCATCGACCGTAGACACTTTAACAAGCTTTCTTACAAAGCCGATCTTTGAAACCATGTTGACCAAAAATGAAAAAAACTTGGGATTGAGGAGTGCAGCGATGCCTATTGCGATGAGAGCAATCATCATTGCAAGTGTCAAGGCAAATGTCCACCCTATAAAGCTTGACAAGTTGCTGTCAAATCCGAACAAAACTGCTACAGCTACAGCAAGAACAAGAAATATCCTTGTCGAGACAGATATTATTCCTCTGGCAATTACCATCACGGTCCCTTCTGCTACTGAGAAACCCTGATCGAGTAAAAAGTATATCTGGAAAGGTTTTCCACCAGATGTCGCTGGTGTGACATTCGAAAAGAAGTTGCCAATGAAGAAAATCAGCATCATTCCCCAAAAACTCGGCTTTTTCCCGAGCGTTTTGGCAAGCAAGTAAAGTTGCAGGGCTTCTGTAAAGTATGTAGAGACATTGATGACGATGGCGGCAAGAATGAACCATAGATTTGTTTTGCCAAGAGACTTCAGAGCCGATCCAAAATCACCTCCAGTTGCAAACTGCATTACAAAGAGAGCAGCAATGATTGAAAGTGCCCCTGCATAGAGCATGTAACGGATGATTTGTGCCTTTGTGATTTTTACCATTTTTTCAACCAGGACATTATAACAAAAAAAGCCCCAAAATCATTGGGGCTTTTTTCTTTTGGTTTTTCTATCTCAATGTGTCCTGTGTTCTGAGGCAAGTTCTTCCTGTGCCATCTTCTCTTTTTCTTCTTCCATTCTCTGGCTTATCTGGCTGGTTAATGCCGATAAATCGGCATTGCTTGTATTCTTCCCAAGCTTTTTGGACAAAAGCCTAAGGGCTATGGGGGCACCGACAAGGACATCCATGTGGTAATCCATTAGTCTGTAAATGAATACAAATAACCCTATGTTTCCAGGGGTTTGCATGGTTGACGCAAATGCCAGCATGCCAGTTTCTATACCTCCAACGGCACCTGGTGTTGGCACCCATGCGGTGGCAAGCTGTGAAATTACACCTATTGCAAAAATAACAAATATATTTGGGTGCTCATTTAGAGCAAGCATGATAAAAAATGGCATGGTTTTCAGGAGCAACCATGTCAGGATTGAGTTTAGGATGGCACCTATCATATAGAGCTTCTTCCCCTGTATAAGCAATTTTGCAGATGATCTTATTTCGCCAAGAAAAAGCTCGCCTTTTGATATAAATTCTTCGGGATTTTGTATTTTTGCTATCTTGCGGATCCAGCGGAACCTTGAAAAGAATTTGACCAGAAAGGAAAAAATATGTGGGTTTGTAATAATTATAAACCCGGCTACCACAAGGAGCGCAAAAGCTGCCAGGGTGATGTAGAAAATCAAGTCAAATGTGAAATTAAGGTTCAACCTGAAAATTCCCAATGCTATCAGGGCTACCGTTACAAGCACATATAGGATCCTCACCATTACAGATATGAGTCCCCTGACTGCCACCATGACCATTCCCTCTGCCACAGAGAAGCCATCATCCATCAGGAAATAAATCTGGAATGCTTCACCACCTGATGTTGAAGGAGTTGCATTTGAGAAAAAATTTCCCACAAAATATACCTGCATCATCCGCCAGAAACCTGGTTTTTTACTCAATGCCCTTGAGAGAAACCATAGCTGGAAAGCCTCGCAAAAAAAAGATGCAACATTACAAAGCGCTGCTGCTAGTATCCACCACCAGTTTGCCTTTGCGATGGCCTCACCCATTTTAGAGAAGTCAAAACCTGTGGAAAACTGCATGATAATGAAGATGATTACAAAAGATATCAACCCTGCAAATATAATGTACCTTGTGAGGGTTTTGGCAGTCATTTTGGCCATGTGTCTAGTCCCCTTGTTTTAGATTCTGCATTCACCACCGGAGGCAGAAATAATGAAAGCTTCGTCACCTGGCTGGATTGTCTCGTTTTGTGATGGGTTCACCATCATTTTGCCGTCCCTTATGAGTGCAACCACGACCATTTCCGATTGGCCATAAAGCGCCATTACGAATTCCTCATATCTTTTTCCATGAAAAGATACAGGAACAGATATCCTTCCAAGTGATCCGGGTGATTCGGTTTTAAGCAATATTTGCATCAATTCTGCCACACCAGGATTAGACACGGAACGCGACAAAAGGTCTCCTGCCACCTCCGACCTGACGATAATCTCGTCCACTCCTGCGTGGCGCAGGTATTCCGCATCTTCCTCAAGTAAAACTTCGCAGATGACCCTGCACCTGTTTTTGGAAACCCTCTTCACTGCAAGCGCAGTGAGTATCACCTTTGAATCGGTGTTTCTGGCGTTGATTTCAAAATCAGCCAGCACAACAGCAGCCTTCGCGTGCTCGGCGGACGCCCTGTCGAGGTTTTCAAGTCTTGTGGGGTCTCCCTTGATGAAATATGTATCTTGCTGGATTGAAGACGGTGGTTCAATGTCTGCCATTACAACAATTCCTATCTGTTTTTCCTGGCATTCCCTGTAGAGGTCTCCGATGATTCTCAGGCCATTCTCGTTCCATCCCAAAACCAGTAAATGGTTCCTGAACCTTTCAGTCTTGTTTTGATTCATTCTTTTGACCACTCTTTCGATAAGGGTACTGGCCAGTGTGGCAGTGAGGCCAGCTATCATGATTATTCCGGAGAACATGGCAAGAATGGCTATCACCCTGCCAATTGATGTTATGGGTACAACGTCTCCATACCCGACAGTGGACATTGTGACAACAGTCCACCACACTGCGTCAAGGAAATTTTTTATCGAGGAACCCGGTAGTCCGCCTTCAGCTATGTAGATTGCCGAGGCAAGGATGAAAATTGGAACAATAACAATTCCAAGCCATATAAAGACCCTTTTTGTGGCTTTTTTAAGAATGCTAGATTTTTTCGCCACAGTTTGGGCAGAACTTTGCGCCTTCCGGTACAGACTGGCCGCACTTTTTACAGTTTAACTGGAGATTTTTCCCACAATTAGGACAGAACTTGGTATTTTGTTGTATAGGTTTGCCACATTCCGGGCAGGTTTCATTGGAAACTTTGGTTTCGGTTCCTTTTGCCAGATTTTCAACTATCTTGCCGCCCATTACAAGTCCAGCACCTATCTGAGTTGCTGATCCGACCAGTCCTTCGCCGCCCTTTTCCATGCCTTTTGCGGCCTTGTATGCCAGATAGGCGTTCATGTCTTTTATGACTCCCATTCCGGCCCTTTCATCTATTGCTGTCTCGACTTCTGGAGGAAGACCTATTGATTCGATAAATGCAGCAGGGCAGGAAAGACCAAATTTGGACACTTCGCTATTGATCAGTTTTGAAAGCTGGTCGCCGATTTCCTGGTAGATTTTTGGGAGGTCAAAGACGGTGGTCACGGTCTCGCCGAGCATATCGGTAAATTTTGAGGCCACGATACCGCGCATGAAATCTTCGATCTTGCCGCGGGTCATGAAACCCCTTGTACCCACTATTTCTGTAACAAACTTTTTTGGGTCGTCCACTCTCAGGGTGTAGTTGCCAAAGGCCTTTATCCTTACGACTCCAAGTTCTTTGTCGCGGAAAGGTATTGAATCAGGTGTTCCGAATTTGAAGCCTGGCATCTGAACTGTAGAGATGAAAAGTACCTCTGCCCTGAAGGGAGATTTGAAGCCGTAAGGAAGGGAAAGCAACTGGGTCAGTATGGGAATGTTCTCGGTGGAAAGCGTGTACTTGCCTGGGCCGAACATATCGGCCACTTTGCCGTTTGACATAAAGATGGCAAGCTGGCCCTCTCGAACAATGAGTTGGGCACCCATCTTGATGTCTGCAGAACCCTGCGGTGGTTCCCTGTGGAGCAGTTCAACACCGGAGTTGTCCAGCCATTCAATTATCTCAAGAAATATCCCCACTTTGCCTCCTGAGTTGAGGGAACGCAAGTACTTCCCTTATTGAAACCTGGTCTGTTAAAAGCATAACAATCCTGTCAATGCCTATTCCAAGTCCTCCAGTTGGCGGCATGCCAACTGCTAGTGTTTCAACAAAGTCTGTATCAGTCTGATGAGCTTCTTCATCTCCGCTACTTCTGGCTTTTTCCTGGCCCTCAAACCTGTTCAACTGGTCTTGCGGATCATTGAGCTCTGAGAAAGCGTTTCCTACTTCGTAACCTGCGATGACTGGCTGGAACCTTTCAACCCACATGGTTTCGCCTGGGATGAGTTTTGCCAGTGGCGAAAGCTCTATCGGATAATTGTAAATGAAGGTTGGGTTTTTGATTTTTGGCTCGACAAGTTTTTTCAGTGTTTCATCGCAGAAACCACCAAAACCAGGCTTCTTTTCCATCTTGACGCCATTTTCCTGAAGGAAAGCAAATGCAAACTTTGCGTCCCTGAGTTTTTCGATCTCGACGCCGGCATATTCCTTGAATGCTTCTGTCATTGTCAATCTTTTCCATGGCGGTGTCAGATCAATTTCCCCACCCTGAAAATTGATGACAAAGGATCCGGTGATTGTTTTCGCGACAGATGAAATCATCCTCTCGGTAATGTCCATCATGTCGTGGTAGTCTGCCCAGGCCTGGTAAAGTTCCATGATTGTGAACTCTGGATTGTGGACGAGTGATATGCCTTCATTCCTGAAAGCCTTGCCGATCTCGAATACTTTTGGCATTCCACCGACAATTAGTCTTTTGAGGTAGAGTTCCGGGGCGATCCTGAGATAAAGGTCCATATCAAGCGCATTGTGATGGGTCATGAATGGTTTTGCCAGTGCACCACCATAGAGCGGCTGGAGTGTCGGGGTTTCGACTTCCTCAAAACCTTCATTCCACAGGAACTCTCTTATCGCCCTGATTATCCTGGTTCTTTTGCTAAAGCGCTCCCTGACCTCCGAATTTGCAATCATGTCCAGGTGGCGCTTTCTGTATCTTATCTCAGAATCTTTCAGGCCGTGCCATTTTTCTGGCAGTCCTTCCAGTGCCTTGGTTGCCCACATGAATTCTTTTGTGTGGATGGTCACTTCGCCAGTTCTGGTTTTGAACACCGAACCAGTCACTACAACGAGGTCGCCAACATCGAGCGCATCTCTTATCAAGCCATAGATCTCTTCGCCTACATCATCAACCCTGACGTAAAGCTGTATCGGGCCGGTATCATCTGCCACAACAAGGAACATGGCTTTGCCGTGGCCGCGTTGGGCAGTTATTCTACCAGCTATTGTTACAGTCTGGTTTTCAAACTTCTCAAAGTTGGCCTTTACTGTTTCTGCCTCGGAAGTTGGTTTCGGGACCCTTGGTGGGTATACATCTTTTCCGGCCTCGCGCAGCTTGGCCAGCTTTGCCATCATTGATTCATTGAACATTGTCTTATCCTCTGGATATCTTCAGTATTCTGTATTTTACGTCACCCTTTGGGGTAACAACGCGGACAACATCACCGGTCTCATGGCCGAGCAGTTCCCTGCCAAGCGGAGACACATTTGAAATCTTGTCCTCTTGCGGTTTTGCCTCATATGTGCCAACGATTGTCACTGTTATGTTTTCGTGGGTGCTAAGATTGACAACTGTTACAGTGCAGCCGATATTGACTTCGTGCAAATCTACATCTTCGGATTCAATTATTTCACAGTCTGAAAGTATATTTTCGAGCTGTTGTATCCTGCCCTCGATGAATGCCTGGTCTTTTTTGGCCTCGTCATATTCGGCATTTTCCGATATGTCTCCGAAAGTCTTTGCTTGCCTGATTCTTTCGGCAATCTCCTGCCTTTTGTTGTTTTTCAGATCCTCTAGCTCGGAATACAGTTTTTTGTAGCCTTCTCTTGTTAGAAGGTGTTCGCTGCCATGTTTTATCTGCGGTTTTGCTTCTTCATTCTGCTTTGTGCTCATGATGTCCTCTCCTTAGAGCATAACTATATTTGGTTTTTGGATGCCCAGTTTGCCAATAAGATCCTGGTATTCTTTTTCAGTTGTTTCTTTGGGGGATTTGCCAAGTATTGAAGCGAAAACTGCTTCCAAAACATTTGCCCCAAATGTTCTTCCGTTCATGTCAGGAGTGAATGTTACAACAGCCTTTACACCCCTCTCTTTGAATTCATCAAGGTTTTTCTTCGTTGTTGTGTTTGTGCAGATTATTTTGCCCTTCATGTCCCATGGCATGTTTTTTCTTATGTAATGAAGGTCCCCAGCTACAACATCTGCCCATGCGAAGAACCTGTTTGGTTTGTTTTTCATTTTTTCCTGGCTTGAGCCGAGTGGGTAGAGCCAGTGATAAGGGAGCTTGGTTATAATTGGCAGGAGTGTTGTTCCAAGAAACCTTATTGTTCCCAAACCGGTAACTCCGAGTGGTATTCCTAGTGAAAATGGCATGTCACCAAAAACACACCTGCACCCTTCGTCTGCGAAAGCCTTTGCAAGAAAATACCTGTCTACTGCCGTCATTACAAGTACTTTCATGTCTTTTTTTAAAAACCCCTGCTGGAACAGGTTATGAATGACCAGAGGTTCCATTACGGCTTTGAAGTATGCGCCATCGCAAACAGGTTTTGTTGGTGCGGCTTTAGACCATTTATAAGGTTCACGGAGGACGTATGTTTTGTTGCCAGGGCGAAGGTATATGTCTCCACCACCCATACCAAAAGCGCTGACTTCAGGATCAAGCTTTTTGAATAGCTCCACCATCTTGTTGACATCGCCATCGGTTCCAACCCTTGAGATTTCAAATTTTTCTCCAAGAAGTTCGGTCGTATAGGCATGGTCGCGTGATGACGAACCTAAACTGACAGAAACAATCTTTTTCACAAGGCCTCCTTGAACAAACTGATATTATATCTTAAAAGCCGTTAAGGTAAATATAAAAACTGGGCCACCATTGTGACTTGGTTCTTTAGACTGTTTCTTCCCTAAATAATTACAGGTGAATTGGCTTTTAGGTGTGTCTTGTTACCTTGAAACGCTGTAGTTGAACTGGGCCATCATCATACATTCCAGCTTTTCTCCTGGCTATCGCTACCTGCTGTTCTGCTGTGTCGATCCCCTCAAGGTCAGGCAGGAGAAGGCCCCTTCTTGGTCCCCTGGAGACTATCACCCCGTAGGTTTTTGGATCAAGCTGCGTAACGTTGTCTATTGATTCAGGCAAGCTAAGCACATCGACGTTTATTTCAAGTTTGTCCAGCTCGTTTGGCCTGACAGGCATGAACCTTGGGTCTTGGGAACATGCCTCAATAGCCATCTCGATTATCTCACGGGCGATATTGACTGTTGTTGGCAGGGAGGTCCCTATGCATCCCCTGAGGTCGCCATCTTCGTGTATTGAAACGAAGACACCGGCCCTCCCCCTCATATTTTCGGGGACTGGTGCCGGTGTCTCTATCATCCTCTTTTCGAGGACCCATGTTCTTACTGCTTTTCTGGCCAGCTCTACGAACTCATCTGACATTATCCTATAAACCTCTCCACATGGACAACCTTGAGTTTCCCCATTCTCTCGGGGAGGCGTGCGGTTGTTATATAGAACTCTGACCTCGTTTTTTCTGCCACAACAAGTGCCCTTCCAACTTCTTCAAATACCCCGAGCTCTGACGAGATTTTGTTTGCTCTCTCGGCGTCCTTGCCCATTATTGGAATCCTCTCGAATCTTGGGTCTATTGATAACTCGCCCGGAAGTAGCGAGGAGGCAGTGTGGGCAATGGATATTTTTGAAAGGAGTGGCAACAGTCCTTCCTTGTGCAGTCTCATGATTGCGCCGGGATCAGCAACGACGCCTGCTTTGTTCATTTGGTCGGCAAGCTGTGCCACTGCATCGGATATGACTGGTGGTTGTGCCACTTCAGATTCTGTAACGGCAACCTCTGGTTCCTCCGGTTCTTTTGTCTCCAGTGCCATTGGAGATGGCATGACCATTGGGGTTTCTTCATGCCTTTCCTCTGCTGAAGGCGGAGGTGTCTCTTGATTGCAAGGAGCCTCTTCTTTTACTGTAGTTTCGTCGTCGGAATTTATGGAATTGGCCGCTTCTTGCGAAAGAAATTTGGAAAGGTTTGGAAGCCTCAATTTTGGAGTCCTCATATTCTCTCCAGGTTGTTTTGTGGTTTTTTGTTGAGTTTGTGTTTGTTTTGTTGCTTCCTGTTTTGGCCAATTTTCTGAAAAATCTTTTTCTTCAGTCTTTTCCTCAAGTTCTGAAGCGGGTTCCTTGCCAAGCTCTTCAAGCGCCTCAAAATCTACTCTTGCCTGATCGGCATTATTGTCCTGATATAAAGACTGGGTGATATTTTCTTCTTTTATTTCTGTTTTTTCCTCGTCTTCATCATCAGTGTCACCTTCTGGGCCATGTTTTGATTTTCTCCAGAGAAGGACTGCGATGGCTATTAGGACAAGTGCCGCAAAAAGAAGAACAAGCGAGAATTGCATTGGATTTTCAGTCGGGTTTGTCAATGTTTTCCAGAGGCTGGTGAAGAAATTTTCTTTTGGTTGCTCCTGTTTGCCCGGTTCTCCACCCGGGGAGACTGGTGATTCCGGCATCCATGATGATCCCTCTGGCGCAGCTTCTGGATCTGAAAGAGTGAATATTACACTTTTGTCTTTTATTGGCGGGACTTGATACAACAAGGCTGTATCGTCAGGATTTGCGTCCAGAATTACAGCATATTGGTTGGTTTGGGCCAGCACAGGCGAGAATTCTGTTGTGACACTAACCAGCGATGTTGACATTGGGCTCGATGGAAGCGGCGGGAAAACCCTTCTTTCAGTTGGCGATGACAGTGTTGTTTTTGAATAGGGAGCTATAAGAGCAATATTCCTGTTTGAAGGATTTTTTGGGTCGATTGGCCCGGAGACCGTGTTCCAGCGTTTTGACAACAGTTTGCCATCAACACCCGGAAGGAAGGTTGCGCCATGGCCACCCTGCGCCCCCATTGCTAAAACAGTTATCGGCTTGTTTGAAGTTATTGTTGTGGCGTTGTAAATTTCACTTTTTTTGATCAGAGGTGATTTTGTTTCAAGCTTTTGCATCTGCCCTGCAGAAGCGAGCTCGAATTTTTGTGGCGGGATTGTTGGGTCAGACCATGTGACGAACAGTTCGGTGTTGTTCTGGTGGGCAACAATTGCGGTTGGACCAAGTGGAAGATAGGAGTAAACAAGGCCTTTTTGTGGGACTGAGAAGAATGAGTAAGAACTTGCGGTGCCATACTGGATGGCGCAATCATAATCTGATTGTATTTTGCGCATTCCTGCAGGCAGGTTGTCAAAAACAATCGTTTGGTTTGAGTTCAGGACAGCCTTCTTTGCCAACTCGCCCCTGTTGAATACTGACACGTTATTTCCATCCCTGAGGCTTGTGATGGCCAAAAATGATGGCACAAAAACGAGGGCCTCGCCGGAGATGAATGCAGTACAATCAGTCTCTTCTTTTGCGAAATTTCCCATTGCGACAGAGCACAAACCGGTGCTCTGTATCCTGATTACTGTCGGATTTTCGGGTTTAAAGCTCCGTATCCCTCCAGCAGGGTATGTTTCAGGGCTTATTGTTCTTCCAAAAACATCTTTTATATAATTACCAGCGACATCGGTGATGGTTATTTTGTTGTCTTTTGAGTAGGAGCAGATTTTGACTTCGCCTATTGCCAGTGAAACAAAATCGTTTCCTATCATGTTCTCGGAACCAACAAAGACCCTTTGCGGCGGCTGGGCCTGTGGGTTTCCATAATAGATGTAAAAAGCTTTTCTGCCGTTTGGCTCGAGATCTACGGGTATCCTTACGGTTACCTTTCCATTCTCTATTGAGACAATCTGGTATGGAAGGAGAGTGCCCTTGTTGTCGGTCAGTCTGAGGTCAGAGGCTGTATCGGCAAGCTCCGATTTTGAAAGCGCAAGGTCGATGGCGTAAGATTTTCTGGAAACACCACCCTTCTCATACACTGTGAGCGTCCGCCTATACTGCCAGACGCCAGTTTTGGTGGTTGCGTCTGGTGTAGGTGCAGCGGCACCAACGGTGACAAGAAGAAGAGCAATTAAGAGACCAAGCGCCCTTTTTTTCATTTTCAGGCTCCCTTTGGCCTGTCCGTTATTCTTGAAGCACAATAGGGGCAAATGTGCCATTCCGGGTCAAGGAGTTTACCGCAGGATGGACAGACTTTCTTGAGTTCCTTGTAGCAGCTTGGGCAGACCTGGTAGTCGGGTTGTACCGGTGTTCCGCAGACGCCGCAGATGTACTTCTCTTTTGTGAGAACATATTGGTAGTACTCTTTCTCTATTCTCCTGAGGTTTGTATCTGCTTCATTCAATTTCATTTCTTCAATGGTATAGGGTGGCCTACAGGCAAGATAAATGAGCCATGGTACGACAAGCAGGGATGCGATGCCCCATAACCAGCCATAATTGGTGCGTCTGGAAGCGTCAAAATATACCCACATGGCAATAAAAATCACCGAGGCAAGAAGTGCCCATGGAACCATCGGGATAAGTGTGTCAAAAAATTTGGCAATCGACGAGAAAAAGTCTGGTTCGCTTGCGGTTTCGGATACTTTTGGATCGCCAAGCTGTATTGTATCGACAGCAGAAGGATCACCATCCACTGCAAGAACATTTACGACGGGCCCGAAGACCATCATGGCCACGAACGCCAGAACGATAATTTTTTTCACAATGTCCTCCAAGCAAAGATTATTGATTATTCTGTTATTTTGCAAGTGCAAACTGGCCTAAAAGTGTTCTCATTTCACCAACAAGGTATAGTGAGCCTGTCACTAGCACTGCGCCACCCTTCGGGGTCGATTCGATGGCTTTTACTACCGCATCGGCCGGGTTGTCTATTGAATCGCATTCGAACAATCTTCGCCTGAAACGCATGCACAGTTTGTCAGAGGAGAGTTTCCTGTAGTAGCTTGGTGTGGTCGCAATGATTTTGTTGGCCATTGGGGCGAGGGCCCTTATGAACCTTGTGGTATCCTTGTCCCTTAGGAGTCCGACCACCATTGTCAGCGAGTTGTATTTGAAATGCCGTCTGAGGGCATGGGCGAGTGCATCGGCAGATGCACCGTTATGGGCGCCATCCAGGATGATCGTTGGTTCTCCCGGGAACACTTCCAGTCTGCATGGCCAGAAGGAGTTTTTTATGCCTTCCCGTATTGCATCCTCTGATATTTTTAGCCCCACATTTCTGGATGTTATTTCAACGGTCCTTATTGCAATGGATGCATTCTGGAGTTGATGTTCACCAAGAAGTGGAACAAACATGTCTTTTATGGTGCCAAAATCCGAGTGATAGTCCATTGTTTGCCCAACGCCATTAGTGGCCCCCCTGTCAACATAATCGAAATCTTTGCCCTGGATTGAAACAGTTGCATTACGGTCTTTTGCTATTCCAAGGAGTGTTTCGAGGGCCCTTGCTGGTTGTTTTGCGCAAACAAGCGGGCAGTTTTTCTTAATGATCCCGGCTTTTTCCTTGGCAATGCGCTCCAGAGTGTCGCCGAGTATTCCCATGTGGTCATACGAAATTGCAGTTATCACCGAACAAGCCGGTTTCTCAACAACATTTGTTGCATCGAGTCTTCCACCAAGGCCAACCTCGAATACCCCAACATGGGCACCAGCATTTTTGAAATGAAGCATTGCCATGGCGGTCATCACTTCGAAGAAGGTTGCCGGTCCAAGTTCACTGTCAAGCCCTTCTGCCACCTGGGAGACTGTTTCCACAATTTCAGAGAACTCTCCAGTTGTTATAAGCTCTCCATTGATCCTTATCCGCTCCCTCAGTGACTGGAGGTGTGGACTGGTGTAGAGACCAACCTTGTATCCGGAGGCCTGCATTATGTTTGAAATCATCAGGGAGGTTGAACCCTTCCCTTTTGTGCCTGTCACATGGATGTATGGATAGCAATACTGGGGGCTCCCAATCGATTCGAGTATTGGGAACATCCTTCCAAGCCCCAGCCTGGAACCGAGGTAGTGAAGGCTTCCGAGTTTGTCAAGCGCTTCACAGTAGTTCATTTCAGGCTCCCAGCGAGAGTGCTAGCTCATTGAGAGCAGACAGTTCGGCAGAAAGCTCTTCCTGTCTTGCTCTGTTTTTCTCAACGACCTCTGGCTTGGCCCTCTTTGCGAAATCGGGATTTGAAAGGAGAGCCTGGATTTTGTCCATCTCGGCTTTTGTTTTTTCGATTGAGCCTGTTACCCTTTTTTTCTCCTCGGCTACATCTATCCTTCCCGAGAGATCGAGGAAGAATTTCATGTCCTTGAACACTGCAACAACAGTGCCTTCTGGCTGTGACTGCACGAGATTGAACCCCTCAACCCTGGCAAGTTTGATCACGAAGTCTTTTTCCCTTTCAAGGACCATTGCATCGTTACCCTTTGCCATAAATGAGCATGGAACAATTGCCTGGTGCACCCTGAGGCTTGCCTTGAGGTTCCTGATTGATTTTACGGCCCCCTGGAGCACCTCCATCTCTTCCATTGCCTGTTTGTCAAAGGTGAAATCTTCAGGTTTTGGCCAGCTTGCCACAATGAGCGCCTTGCCTTCATGTGGCAGTTTTTGCCATATCTCTTCGGTCACGAATGGAGCTATTGGGTGAAGTATCCTGAGGGTATTGTCCAGAACAAGTTTCAGAACTCTCTGGGTCCTCTCCTTGTCCTTCCCGCCAGATTGCAATGGTAGTTTTGACATTTCAACGTACCAGTCGCAAAAATCTGTCCAGAAGAAATCATAGATCGTCCTTGCGGCCCTGGCAAAGTCGAAGCAGTCAAACGAGGCTGTCACTTCCTTGATGGTGTCCGACAGTTTTGAAATAATCCACCTGTCGGCAAATGTCGGATTCTCAATTGACCCGGATGTGTATCCTTCGAGGTTCATTATGGTGAATCTTGAGGCGTTCCACACCTTGTTTATGAAGTTTCTGCCTTCAGTAAGTGCTTTGTCGCCGAGGTTTATGTCCTGCCCGCCGAGTGTTGAGAGGTATGTGAGGGTAAACCTGAGCGCATCTGCGCCGTATTTGTCAATAACCTCAATTGGATCAATTGCATTTGCAAGAGACTTGCTCATCTTTCTTCCGTGCTCGTCCCTTATGAGGCCGGTTAGGTAGACGTCATCAAACGGTCTCTTTCCGGTAAGTTCCAGCCCGGAGAAGATCATTCTGGCGACCCACAGGAATATGATGTCGTATGCAGTCAGGAGGAGTGAACCGGGGTAGTAGTATTCAAAATCCTCGGTTTTGTCCGGCCAGCCAAGTGTGGCGAATGGCCAGAGGGCGGACGAGAACCATGTATCAAGGGCATCTTCGTCCTGGTGCACCTTTCCGCCACATTTTGGACAGGTGTCCACATCAACCCTTGAGGCAAATTCATGGTTGCATTTCTCACAGGTGAAAATTGGAATCCTGTGGCCCCACCAGCACTGCCTGGAAATGGGCCAGTCGAGGATGTTTTCCATCCAGTCAAAATAAACCTTTGTGTACCTCTCCGGTGTGAACCTGACCCCCTTTTTCCTGACGATGTCAATGGCAGGCTGTGCAAGCTCCTTCATTTTCAGGAAAAGCTGGGGGGAGAGGAGTGGTTCAATTACTGTCTTGCACTTGTCGTGATGGCCAACAGCGTGGGAATGCGGCTCTATTTTGACTAGATAGCCTTTTTCCTCGAGTTCGGCAACGATTTTCTTCCTTGCCTCAAGCATTGTGAGGCCGACAAATCTTTCAGGGACGTCGGTCATCCTGCCATCAGGCCCCATTACAACCGGCATCGGGAGATCATGTCTCCTGCCAACCTCAAAGTCATTCGGGTCGTGGGCCGGTGTGATCTTTACGGCGCCACTGCCAAACTCCCTGTCCACATATTCATCGGCAATGATCGGGATGTCTCTTCCGGCAATTGGGAGGATGACTTTTTTTCCGACGAGGTCCTTGTATCTCTCGTCGCTGGGATTTACAGCGACAGCCGTGTCTCCAAGCATGGTTTCCGGCCTTGTCGTGGCAACAATAATTCCGTCCTCAGGATTGTCGGCAAACGGGTATTTTATGTGCCAGAGGTTGCCATGTGCATCCTCGTGTTCCACCTCGATGTCTGATATGACAGTCTGGCACCTCGGACACCAGTTGATTACCTTTTTGCCCCTGTAAATGAGGCCCTTTTCGTAATAGTGGCAGAAAACCTCGCGCACCGCTTTCTGGTAAGGTTCGTCCATGGTGAAACGGAAGTGCGACCAGTCACATGAAATGCCAAGGCGCTTCTGCTGGTTGACAATGGTGTTGCCGCACCTTTCCTTCCACTGCCAGACCCTCTTCACAAACTCTTCCCTGCCGATGTCAAACCTTGACTTGCCCTCGGTTTTGTAGAGCTCCTTCTCGACGACAATCTGGGTCGCAATGCCGGCGTGGTCAACACCGGGCAGATAAAGGGCGTTTTCACCCTTCATTCTGTGATATCTCGTGCAGAGGTCCTGCAGGCCGTTGTTCAGAGCGTGGCCGGTGTGCAGGACGCCGGTAACGTTTGGAAGAGGCATCATGATGACAAAAGGTTTTTTTGTCTTGTCAGGACGCGACTCAAAAAATCCGCCATCCATCCAGAATTTGTATATCTTTTCTTCAACCTGCCCCGGGTTGTAGGCCGCGTCCATCATGGGGACCTCCTGTTAGTGTGCGTCATAACCAATGGATTTTGCCAGCAAGGACCAGCCAAGTCAAGAATTTGTTGCTAACAAAGGGCAAAAAAATGTCTATATTTTTTCTGGATTGGTTTTTTTGTGAAATTACAAGCTTTAATTGCTCATTGGGGCAAAGAATCTGGCGATGAGGCTCTCATGGTTGTTTTGGGCATGGTTCTTCCAGATTTTCTACTAATTGGCATATGTTTTTATCTGGATCGCACCAGTCTTTCTTGAAGATTTCTTCAAATTCACTGGCTAATTTTGAATCGACGATTTTTAAATTAATTTCTTTATTTTTATCATACAACCCATAATGACTTATGTTAGAAGATCCAATCCAGATTGTATCTTTCCCAAATAAAAATATCTTTCTATGCAATTTCTGATAATTATCGTTGCAAAATTGCCACCATCGTACTTCGCAATTTTTGTTATTTCTTGCATTTTCTAAGTTGCACTCAAAGTCTACCATTCTACTATATTTAGCATTATCACTTTCAGCATAGTCATTATGTTGCCGATAGTCTAAGATTATTTTAATATCAATATCTTTCTCTTCTGCTCTCTTTTTCAGCGAGTCAAGAATATCTGAATCTGTTAACTCATACATCTCAATCCATATGCGTTTCGTATTTTTGTCTTCTATCAATTCCTTTAATTTTGTGAGTGATGCCTTATTTTTCTCAGTGTACATTTCTATTGTCGGGGTTTCCATTGCCAAAGATGCTGTGCCGCTTTTTTTGTTCCACTCAATGTTTGCACCGAGTGATTCCCCCATAAACCTGAAGGGCACCATGAGCGTGCCATTGACCAGCTGGGGTGGGACGTCAAGTGAAACTTTCTTCCCGTTTGCAACAGCTTCTTTTTTGCCAAGAGTGACCACAACTTTCTTTTCCCCGGCATAAGCAACTGATGACAGTAGAGCTATTACGACCAAAAGACCAACCATCAATTTTTGCTTGTTGTTCATATCCACCCCCAGATAGCAATCATAACTAATTCGTTAAACTTATTTTTTTTCGCAAATATTGTATATAAATGACAGATACCAGATAAATGCAAAAAGCTGTAGCGGCCATAATATGATCTGCAATTTTGTATTCTGGCATTGTAATGCTTGCAAAGCTAAGCAATATTGGCAACAACAAGACATAGGTTATTATAGAGAGATTGATTTTGTATGTATGCACATTTTCTTTGTACAAACCACGCTGTGCGAAGAAAATTCCTGTAAAACCAAGGCTTATTGATAGTATTGCGCCAAGGATTCGGTATGGCATGTCGATTTCTGGAGGCAAAGAAATTATTGGGCCAAGAAAAGTCACCGACAAAGCATAATAAAACAGTATTTGGAGTAGATAAAACGACGTTTTTGGCTCGTATTTTGAGTAGTTTTTCTTGGTAAACAAATAACAGTCTCCAAAAATGACCAGCATTGCATATGAAGAGCAAAAGATGGCCTGTTCGACATCCTGCCTTGGATTGGGGGTGATGATTTTTTTATCACCTTTTGGGGTATATTCCGTCTCGTATTGAATATGCTTATGTATGTTCTCGTTTATCCAGGCACTGATATGCTGCCTCTTGTTATCAATCTTGTCCTTATTTTTGTTGTACTCGTCAATGGCTTCCTTGCTTAGAACAAGTGATTTGCCTTTTTTTAAAAAAGTTTCGCATTTGAGCATTGTATCAATTTTGTTTTCATAGTCACTGTGTTCGATTGTTTCATCCAAAAAGAGATCGTCTTCCTCATCTACATCGTCGCTTCCCATGATATGTGAATATGTAACAAAATCTGTTATGTAATGAACAATCCAGGCCAAAGGAGCAACACAATCTTTGCTAATCATGCCATTTGAGAGGTCTGCTCTGCTTAAAAGGTCGCCAACTATCCCATCCAGCTGGTGCATCGTTTTCTTTGTGAATCGATGTCTTGCCATCTTCATTTTGTCCGGGGTCATTATTTTGTTATCAAGCAATTCGACTGGATAGTTGGTTTGTGCATAGCAATTGAATGTAATTATTGCAGATCGGGCAATGAAAATGTGACTATAGCTATTCATATGGTCTATGCACCTCCTACATAGATATATATCATATCAATTTTAAAATAATGGTTGGGATATCTCAACACAAATAATGAAATCTCAATCCCGCTTCAAGCGGGATTGAGAAAAAGGGCTATTTTTATTACAGGCCTGATGAAATTGTTTTAGCTATTTCTGTGTTGGCTTCTCTGGTTTGTTTTTTGAATGTAAAAATATCAATTATAATCAGGATAAGAAGAACTAAAGCAATTAGCGAGCCCAGTATTATAAAGAAAATCACGGGAAGGAACCCGCACTCAAAAAAGAATTTTTCCATCATGCCTGTTCTTAGCATCGGAATTATTGGACTGCAGCATAATGCTACGATTTTGCCAATCATTAAAAGAATTATCGATGCTAGACCCATTCCAAAGTACAAAAATCCCGCATTCTTTTGGCCAAGGTAGAACTTGTGGATACCAAAAAAACCGACTGACAAGCAAATTGCTAGGTTAATCCAGCAGTTTTTCATATTACCATAAAACTCTATTTTAAATCTCAATTGTTTTTCTTCATCTAGCGCTCCAGAGTAGTCCCTGATGATATCTTTGTCCATTTCTTCCATTTCACCCCTCCGTTTTTATTTTCTGGGAACAGATACTGATATTTTATAGAACTGTTTGTGCGGATGTCAAACTATTGATTTGAACTAAGTTTGACAAGTTAAAAACTTTTTCTTTCGCAAACTGTCAAATAGTATTGCATGGACAAAAATGCACACGACCTCCTAGATAGTGCGGTTCTGCAAAAGGGTCTCGCACAATTTGGTCTGGATCCAGGATCGGCCAGACCTTGCGAGGCCTGCGAAAATTTTGTTTACGACTGTGATGGTAAAATAATTGCGAGGTTCACCCACTCGAGCCACAGGACGCTTGAGCAGGTGCTTTCCGAGCTTGATTTTATCTCCTATCTGGCTGGCAATGGGGTGCCCTGCTCGAGGCCTGTTTGTGGTACTGATGGCAGAAAGGCATTCAAGGTTGATGCAGGAAGTTCCTATTTTACAGTTTCTGCTTTTGAAAAGGCCAAGGGAGTGCCTCCTTCCAGTGAGAACACTACAAAAGAAGTAATATCAAGGCTCGGTCAGGTCATAGGGATGACCCACAGGCTGGCCAAATCTTATATTCCATCTTCGGGGATTGAAAAGAGGCCACATCTTTTTGAAGATGAATACTATGCAAATCCAGAAAAATATTTCCTTGAAGGCGACACAGAGATGCTCCAGGCTTTCAGGAAGAATATGGACAGATGCAGGCTGATTGAAGCATTAACCGACAATTTTGGACTGGTGCACACTGATTTCCATCAGGGGAATTTTTTTGTCGAAGATGGTGAAATAACTGTTTTTGATTTTGACGATTCGGCATATTTTTATTTTGCCGATGATATTGCAATGCCACTTTTTTATCGCATGTCAGGAGTAAGCGAAAACAGGATCCAGATTGCAACAGAATTCTTTGCCAGCTTGATTGAAGGGTACAAGAAAGAAAATGATCTAGGTGTGAACCAGCTTGGTCTCATGGGTGATTTCTTTGCTCTCAGAGAGACTCTCCTTTTTGGCCTGATCGGAAGGTTTGTTGATTTGCAAAATATGAGTCCTGATAAAAAAGCCAAATTGACGGAACGGAGAAGTGCAATACTCTCTGGAAGGCCTTTCCTTGATATTGATTTCAGGCAATTTGCATAAGGTTTCCAAAACATAAAAAAACTGGTAAAATCTCTCCAACAAAAAATGGAGGAGAGAAAATGGACAAGGACAATTTAAGACAGATTATCAATATCATTGCCACAGCAGCAATGATTTTTGTTAATTATCTTGCCAATGCACTCCCGCTTGGTGGAAGAAATACTGGTGAATTGGCCAGTCTTTATTACAACGATCCGATCAAGGTGTCCATCATTCCGTCTGGATATGCTTTTGCAATTTGGGGAGTTATTTATCTTCTGCTTGCCTTTTTTGTCGTCTACCAGGCGCTTCCATCCCAAAAGGGAAATGAAATCTCCAGGAAGATCGGCTGGTGGTATTCTGTAACGTGCCTGTTCAATATAATGTGGATTTTTTTCTGGCATCTGCTTGACCATGTATATTCCATCATTCCAATGCTGTTTTTGCTGCTTTCGCTCATCATGCTTTATCAGAAACTCGAAATAGGGAAAGCTGGAGTTTCGCTTGTGGACAGATTGGCTTACAAGGCACCATTTTCCATATACCTTGGCTGGATAACAGTGGCAACTGTTGTTAATGTTTCGGTTTTTATTGTTAAAATCCCATCACTTCACCAGTTCTTTCTATCCATTGCTTCTACCGGAGTCTGGTCGATCCTGGTTTTGGTTGTAGCCACGCTCATTGGTTCTGCGACAGCATTTATAAAGAAAGACTATCTCTACCCGCTTGTGCTTGTGTGGGCGCTTTTTGCGATTGCAACCAGGAACGATTTTTCTTCAGTCATTGGCGTGACTTCTTTAATATGCGCATTATTGATGCTCATCGATTCAATAGTTGTTGTTATATTGAGGGTTCAAAACAAGACGATCTGAGAATGCATTGCTTGTTGTTATATAGAATTTAACCAGAAACCAATTCAAGCTTGATTTAACGATTTTGAAGGCTTGTTGACTGGTATTCTGGCAGTAATATACTCATTTACAACAATGTAACCAAGGAAGGTGTTTTATGACATCCAGGTCTGTCATCAGGATCATGACGGTTTTAATGGTGTGTGCATCAATATTGGCACCTAGTTTTTCTGCAATCTCTCCTGGCACAGTTCAGGCGGCTATCAAACCAAGTTATCAAATTACTGCCTACACCATTGCGATGTCGCAAAACTTGAAGGATAACACCACTGATATTGTTTGCGAGATTGAATTCAAGGCCTTCCAGGATATCAAAAATGTTTACCTTTACATGGACCCGATATTCAAAGTGAAATCTGTAAAAGGATTGTCAGATTTCATCCAGGAAAAAGATTTGCTGATAATACCAGTCCAGGGTAAAAAAGACAAAACTTTTACAATTTCAATCAATTATGTTGCCAGATTGAATGGAACAGAATATCCTGGCAGGGCATGGAATTATGTTGGGCAGGATGGGATTTACTTTTTCCAGTGGTGGTATCCTGTGACACTTTTCACCATAGCTGCTGGCTATTCCGATGTTATTTCAATGAATATAACTGCCAACCTGCCAATTGGATGGAAAGCTGCTTCTTCGGATATTATTTCGGAGCAAATAAGCAAAGATAAAGCTTTCAATGAGATAAAAATCCAGTCCAGAGACCCATCCTTCTTCTATCATTTCATCGCAGGTCCATACGAAATGCTGAAGATAGAAGATCCAAAGAAAGTTATTTCCAAGACTACATTCTTTGGGGCAAAGGACAAGCTTGATCGCGGGAAGGAAATATCATCTGCAATTTTTGATCTTCTGGCATACTATGAGTCTGTTTTTGGTACTCCTGCGCCAAAAAATTATATGGTTATCCAGATGCCCGACAAGTTTAAAACAGTTATTGCTGAAAGGGCGTCTCTCTTCATTCCAACGGCAGCTTTTGCCAAGGTCGAGGAGAAAGACAAAAAAGACAAAAAAATTCTTGATCTGGCTGATCCTGAGTATCTGGCAGAAAGAGTTGCCTCCTCCTGGTGGGGTGGCACAGTATTTGGTGTTGGCCCAGAGGCGGAATTTTTAAATACTTCGCTTTCAACGTATTCCGGCATCCTCTACATAGGCCAGAAATTTGGCGAATCAAAGATGATCGAAATGCTCAGAAAGGCAAGAGTCGAGTATTTTGAAAAGGTGCAACCCAAAGATGAAAAGCCACTTTCCTCAATCACCCAGGAAGACAAGCTGGACATCTATTTCAGGAAAAAGGGCCCATTAGTGTTCCACATGTTGCGCCAGGTAATCGGGGAAGCGTCATTCTTCAAAGGACTCAAGAATTACGCAGGCAAGTTTGCTGGAAAATTTGCCACCATATCTGATATCTCGCAGGAATTGTCAAAGGCTTCTGGAATGAAGCTGGATTGGTTCTTTGAACAATGGGTGAATCAAGCTGGAAGATTAACATACAATATCGATTTTGTACTTACCCCTGGCAGAAATCCTTACAAATACAAAATAACACTGGAATCAAAAACTCCTTTCAAGATGCCTTTCAAGATTGATGTAATAATGACCGATCGAACAGTTGAAAGCTTTGACTGGGACCTCAACGATCCTGATATGGAAAAAATATTGTCTTCCAAAAAAGAGCCTGTTGGTGCAAGGATCCACAACCCGGAAGGTTATATCCTGACAGATGAATCAATAGTCAACACTCTGACTAAAGGCCCAATTTCAAACTTCTTCTATCTTGGCAATTTCATCATTGCAGAAGGAACATGGCAGGGAAATGAGCTCATGGTTAAAGCTGCTGATGCCAGGGCGCAGTTCTACAAAAAGATGCTGAAAAAATACTATAATCTTGATGTGCCGATAGTTTTGGACAAAGATCTCAATTCAGAAGATCTTAAGAAATACAACCTGATCCTGATTGGCTGCACTGGTTGCAACAGTATCCTCTACTATTTCTCGGACAAGATACCTGTCAAATTGAACCAGGAAGGCATGCATGTCCATGACACAATGATTCCAAACCCAGAGCGCGAAGGCGTCTATATCGTGCCCAATCCTTCAAACCCATGGAGTATTGTACTTGCAGATGAATTTTTCTATTCCACCGACAATTTTGATACGCACAATCTGAATGTTGATTATTACCTGAGGAACCTTAAAACAGGAGATTCTACAAAGGGTTATTTCCACAAATTTGACAAGAACCTCTGGGAAGCCCCTGTTACACCTGGAGTAAAACTGGATTCTCCAAAAAATAACCAGATTGAGATGTTTGAAAACACATTTACGCTCAAGGGCAATGCAACAACTGATTTCTACATCACTTACAATCAGGGAAATCCCAAGGTGTTTGGCACTCCACCAAACAGAGAATTCATACCGGCAGGGCCTTTTGAAAAGAAGATAGATTTTCTGAGGGGCAAAGAGTTTGTAAATGATAGTCTCATAATTGACTCAAAGACCCAGTTTGCGACATATACAAGAGTGCTGAAACTGGATTTCAGGGGAGAGATTGAACCCCCGAAAATCAAGCTCCCACAAGTTGTCAGAAGGTTTAAATTAGGCCAGGATGTGGTGATAGACTGGGAGGCAACTGATAACGAAACCTTTGAGTCTGATATTCAATTTGCGTGGTCCATTGATCGTAGTTCACCAACCCAGTTTGCAAAAGGCAAAAGGGCGACACTCAAAGGAATCAAGGTAGGCAAGCACACATTCAAGCTTTATGGGATCGATGCCAGGGGCAATATCAATGCATCAGTTCCGCCAGTTTCATTTGAGGTAGTCAAATAATGGGATTTGATGATTGGGCAAGATTTGTAGTCATAGGAGTACTAGGCATTGCGGTCGTCTTTCTTGTTGTGCTGCTAGTTGTTGAAAAAATCAAAGGTGCCAACAAGAATAAGCAAACAAAATAGCAAAGAGGTAAAAAAGAAGAAAGCCAATTAAAAAGCTCGGGATTAATCCCGAGCTTTTTAATTCCAGGTAGTTTCCCAAACCCTACTCTATCAACTTTGTCATTGCCATAAATGAGCTCGATCCAAGGAGGTATATCGATTCCTTGAAAGATGAATATAATGAATGTTTTCTCGATGAGAAACCAACAGACCCACAAACCAATAAATCTGTTATTTTGTTTGAAACGATCCTCTAAAATAAAAAAAGACGCCCCTTTTGGGGCGTCTTTTGCTTGATTATTTTGTAAGGTTTTTGATTACCAGACTTTTGCACCAGTGGAAGCTTTGAGACAGATTGTTTCCTGGCCTACGGTGGCAGTGTTTCTTGATGTCACTACAACGTAGTCGTTGGTGGTGGCCGGTTTGCAGGATGTTACACCACCAACGCTTGTTTTCCAGACTTCTTTGAGGTTCTGGTCAAGACAGTAAATGATGCCATTGTCAGTTCCAAAGACAATGTTCGAGTCCTGGACAGCAGATGGTGAGCTGTTTACATAATCATCAGTCTTGAAGTATTCAAGCTTGGCGCCTGTTGCAGCATCCAGGCAATACATTCCGTTGCCCTTGTCGCTTACGGCCTGTGCGCCGATAAAAACCTTTCCATTGAATACCAGTGGGGTTGACTTGCACCATCTGACATTGTTGTCGTAGAAGCTCCATACCTTTGTACCTGAGAGAGCATCAACCTTATATACACAACCATCGAGGGAGCCAAAATATAGATAGTAGTTGTCGCCTTCCTTGACAAGATTCGTATCACATTCAATTGGTCCACCATCATTGTATGGGTTTGTTGGGTTTGGTCCCTTTCCATCGGTCTCAAAAAAGGCGTTTTTCCATATTTTGGCATCTTTGCCGGTTGTGCTGTCAACCGGGTAGACTTTCCCCCTGATTGAGCCTGCAAGTATGACGTCAAGCTTTGAATCAGATTTCTCAATTTTAAGTCTTGCTGGTGTTCCATAAATCCAGCCTTCACCCTTGATCCATTCCCAAACAAGTTTTCCATCCATGCTAAAACACATAACAGTTCCCTTGCCAGAGTTGAAACCTGTGGTACCAAGGAATATTTTGTCATCGTAAACCATTGGCCTGCTGTAGTGGGCTTTCTCGACCCTGGCCTTCCAGACCTCCTTGCCAGTTGCAAGCTCCAGGCAAACCAGGAATCTGTATGGGGCCTCTGCCAGTGTTAAGACCTGGTAGACTTTGTCTCCGTATATGGTTGGTGAGGTGTAAACCCTGTCAACTGTCTGGTAGGGTTGTGGCCATACTGGACTTTTGTCGCTAAGCTTGAACGCCATTATTCCTGTTTCGCCCTTTACACCAACAACGATGTCTCCTGAAATGGCAGGGTTTGTTGACTGCCAGAAGCCACCAGCGTCAGTAAAATTGCTTGCTGGAACGATAGTTAGCGCTGTGAGCACAATGATCGCAATTAGAAGGGAAGCGGTCTTTTTCATTTACAATGCCTCCAATTTGGACTTTTAACGATTTTAAGGATGAAAATTCTCGCGTCAACTTGACCAGTGTAAATTCAAAGGAAAGCTAAGGATTTATATAAAGTTTTTACTTTTGATTCTGCTAACAGGCCTGGTTTAAGATTGTTTTTCGACACTCTGCCTTGAGTTTTTGACCCATATTTGGCAAAATGCAAAACCATGAGTACTCTTTCGGGTTATAAAGGTAAAGCGTTGTCTGTCCTGACCTCTTTTAACGCAAGAGTTTGGGCGGACGTTGAGATTGAGACCGACAAAGGCAACTTTAGAGGCATCATCCTGCCAAGGTCGGAACAGGCCGACGACCTGCACGTTGTCGTCAAGCTCCAGACCGGCTATAACATTGGCCTCGCGGTTGATGGCATAAAAGCGGTCAAGGAGATTGGTTATAAGGAAGCCAAATACAAAATCCCGGAACAGGAGTTCCCGTTTGACCCAAAAAAGCCGAATGTGACACTGCTTGGAACGGGTGGAACAATTGCATCCAGGCTTGATTACAGAACTGGAGCTGTTATTCCGGCATTCACACCTGGCGAGCTTTATGGTGCAGTCCCCGAGCTTGCCGATATATGTAACATGAAGACAGTAAAGCTCTTTGGCGTGTTCTCCGAGAACATGGGCCCGGAGCAGTATATAACACTTGCCGAGGCGATCGGCAGGGAAATATCGAACGGGGCAGATGGAATAGTTATTGGTCACGGAACAGACACAATGCACCATACAGCGGCCTGTCTTTCGTTCATGGTTCAGGATTCACCGGTTCCGATTGTAATGGTCGGTTCACAGAGATCATCGGACAGACCTTCATCTGATGCGGCATTTAACCTCAGGTGCGCAAGCCATACGGCATCTCGTGGCCCTATCGCCGAGGTGATGGTCTGCATGTTTGGTCCAACCTCCGACTCATACAACCTCCTCCACAGAGGCACAAGGGTCCGCAAAATGCACAGTTCCTACCGCTCTACATTCAGGACAGTGTCTGACATTCCGCTTGCAATGTGCACACCGGACAGCGTGACCCCACTCAAGAAGGAATACAGGAAAAGAAGATCAGACCGTAACGTCAAGGTGGACGCGGTTTTCGATGACAAGGTGGCAATAGTTTATTATTATCCGGCAATGAAACCCGATATTATCGATTCTCTTGTCGAAAATGGCTACCACGGCATTGTAATCGCTGGAACAGGTCTCGGTCACGTCAACAAGCCACTCTATGAACCGCTCAGAAGAGCTGTTCAAGCCGGTGTGCATGTCTTCATGACCGTCCAGACACTTTGGGGTTTCGCGCAGATGTACGTTTATGACACTGGCAGGGACCTTATGGAGCTTGGCGTTATTCCGGCATCCAACATGCTCCCTGAAGTAGCATATATAAAACTCGGCTGGACGCTTGGCCACACCAGGGAGAGAGATGAGGTCATGAAAATGATGCTCACCCCAGTTAATGGCGAGATCACAGAGCGCGAACCGCATGATGGTTATCTCATTTTCCAGGGTGGACTGCCGGAAATTGAAGATTTCTTGGGTAAATACATCAGATAGCGCAAAAAAGCAAAATATATCTCCTTATATGCCTATTTATATCATATAAGGAGATATAGATTATCTTAAGTAACATATTTCATCTAATAGTCATTTATAGATATATCATATAATTAATAATATAATTAAAGATTTTATATTTACTATTAGAATGAATAGCACATATTTATAGCTAATAAGATACTATTATTTATTTTACATTTGATTAGAGAAGTAATATTCCTAAACTGGTATAATCAGGCCTTCGATGTTTTTTTAACAAAATTTCCTATAATCACCCCCGTGAAAAGAACTGTGGTTTTTTTGCTTTGCGGATTGATTGTGTTGGCCATGCCGGCAAATGCTGGCATTTGCATTGCTCCTCCAGTTTCAAAAAAAGACATTGCCAAACCGGCCCCAAAAGAGACCCAGAAGAAAATCTGGAAACTCGGCGACAGAGTTGTTCCTGGCCCCATCCCGCCATCGCTTGGCGCACCGGAGCCGGCGCTGGACATCTGGCGCGGAGAGGTTTTTGGCAAAGAAGCCGGTCTTTCGCTCCAGCTTGACGTCATAAAGCCAAAAGCGTGCAGGGGTCAGACAGTCCCGATTGCAGTTTACTTCCACGGCGGTGGCTGGCGGAGCGGCAACAGGTATGGAATTTACAATACAATAAGGGTTGAGCGCAAACTCCTGTATCAGATGGGTTTTGCGATAGCAAGCGTCGACTACAGGCTCTCCCAGCAGGCAAAACACCCGGCACAGATCAATGACTGCAAGCTTGCGATCCGTTATCTTCGGGAAAATGCAAAAAAATTCGGCATTGACCCGAACCGGATTGGCGTCTGGGGCCATTCTGCCGGCGGCCATCTGGTTGCATTTCTTGGAACGGCCGATGAAAAGGACGGGCTTGAGGGGCCAGGACTTCCAGGAATCTCAAGCAAGCCGCAGTGTGTTGTGGAACTGTACGGTCCAACTGATCTCACCCAGCCGGTTGGTGAAAATGGCTGGAAGGGAATAACCGAGGAATTGCTTGGGTGCAAGCCCAAAGCCTGCCCGGAAAAAGCCATCAATGCGTCGCCCGTCACCTATGCCGACAAGGACGACCCGCCAGAACTGATAATCCACGGTGAAAATGACTCGGCAATCCTGTATCTTCAGGGTGAGCTGTTCGCAAGAAAATTGAAACAGGTTGGTGCCACATGCGCACTGATAAAGGTCAAAAACGCGGAGCACCAGTTCACGCCGTACCCTGGCTACCTGAAAATCAGCCCTCCGCTGGCAAGGATACGCTGGGTGATTGCCGCGCAGTTCTTCCGCTATCTGGAACCGGCGCTAAGGGGTGACCTGGATGTCGACGGAAGGGTCAACCTGAGGGATTTTGTCCTGATGTGCAAACAGAGTGGCTCTGTGGGCGCCGGAATGGATGGTTCGCCCGGGCCAGAGTGGTGGAACCCGATGGCCGATTTGAACTCGGATGGGCTGATTGATTTGAGAGATATGACGCTATTGCTGGGAGTTGGCCTGCGCACATCTAAATAAATTTGTAAAATTAATGCTTGCTTGCAATTAATGATTACTTCTAGTTCCAGAAAAACTTAGAAAAAATACAGAATTAATTGCTTCTGGTGAGCAGTTTGAAAAGTTGTTTGTATAAATAAGTAACGGTTTTTATATGTTTAGCAAATACGCATACTAATAAAAACAATACTGAGATAATACCAAGAATGATTTTACAAGAAGGAAGGGAAAATGAGTACTTGACAACAAATATAAAATTGGATAGCAATAAAGATATGGGAAATATTGATAATGGTGAAAAAATACTTGGGAAAAAAATCCTTGGCCATGAAAAAGATTATAGTGTCAAGGATGGATGGACAGTTATAACTTTAGAAGACGGTACCATTCTAAGAATGAAATTGGTTATATTAGATGTTATTAGGATTGAGGCAGAAATTAAGGGAAAACAGTCTTTCGCAGTTAAAACACAAAATGTGTTAATCATAGGTGATAATAATGAATAAAAATATTGGAATTACATTAAACGCTAATAGTGATATTTCTTATGATAAAGAAAGTAATCGTGATATCCGTTTGAACAATCCTAATGAAAATGATGTTGATGAGACGGAAGTAAGAATTATAAATTCTCAAAAAACGAAAGTTGATCTAAACAATGAACCAACCATGGTAATTTCTGATAATATTAATTTCACTAGAACAACATGCAGTAATGAAGATAGGGAAAACATTGGTTTGAAATCAATGGGAGAAATGATAGTTGATAGGAATTTATGGCCGTTATCAAGTGACCTTGGGAAATTCAAACAATTTGTAGAAAAACTTAGACATGAAGCCAAAACAAGTACTTATTGATACATGTGTTTTATCTTATATTTTTAGTCCAAGAGATAAAAAAGGAAAAGAGAAAAGTGATTATTATTGGCGCAACATAAAAGATTTAGTTGGATGGATTTCAATTATAACAATTGGAGAAATATATGCATGGATAGAAAAAGAAAAATGGAAAGATGAAGAAATCAAAAGATTGCAAACTTTCTTGAATAACGCTAATCTGATCAAAATTGATGATGATGTCGCTAAGATATATGGTGAAATATTGATAAGAGATAAAATAACTTATAATGATGCATGGATTGTAGCTTGTTCAAAAAGTAAAAATATTAAAATTGTTACAGATAACCAAAAAGATTTCAAGCAATACTGTTGTTCTTTTGATGAAGATTGGACTTTAGGTCAACAAATTGATTAAATTTATTGGCAAACCTTTAATATTATAGTTAATCAAATTACATTAACTTCCTACTTGCTATAGCCTCAATAAGTTTAATAAGCCTAATATTTTTATTGTCAATCTTGCAGCCTATTCTATCAAATTTTACCCGCAGGCGTTTGAAACAGTGACGTTCATAATGGCCTTGCCGTCCTGCCCGATGGCCCTGTACATCTTCCCCAGTGCTTCAAGGCCGTCCTCCAGCTCGCAAGAGATCGTTGTCGACATCGGGTTTGTGAATGTCTCAAGCCCCATACTGGAGATTGCCTGGATGGCATCCATGACCCTCTCGCCGATTTTTTCTGTCCCCAGCGGGTAAACTGAAACCTGTATCATGACTTTCATTTTTGCACCGCTTTTCTGAAGCTGGCCACAATCGCCGCCCCTTTCCTGCTCCCTCTGGTGTTCCCCCAGGTTTCTTTTGTCCCAAAACAGCAACTGTCCGCAGGGAGGAAGTGGACACAGGTGGAAATGCTGGCCAGTCCTGGTAAAAGGTCTTTCAGCTTTGAGAATGTCAGATATTTTGCGGTTTTGTAGACCTCCACCCCTTCCCTGGTTTTGGCCCACGGGCTGTCCGGGTTGAGCACCGCGACTACAGCAATTCCATTTGGTCTCAGGACCCTCCAGATTTCTTTTGCCGCCTGTTCCTGGTCATCCACAAACTCGAGCGCAAACGAGCAAAAGACCCTGTCAAAAGACATGTTTTCAAAAGGGAGCGCGGTCAGTTTGCCATTTACCAGCCTCGTGCTTGCTAGCTCTGGTTTTTTTGAGGCCGTATCGAGCATTCTTGTCGATTCATCGATGCCTGTGACCCTCATGCCTGATTTTGCCAGCAAACTTGTGAAGATGCCTGTACCGCAACCTGCATCGAGGCACTCGAGGTCCTTTTGTGGCCTGATGGCCTTCATTGTTGCTGATGCCTCGGCCAAAAGTATCGCTTTTCCGAGTTTTGTTGCAAAAAATGAATCATAATCTGAAGCAAAGCTGTCGAATAGTGCCATATCTGCAATTATACCTGCATTTGTTTGCTGTTGGTTATAAATTTGGGTATTCGATTATGATTGTTTTTGTTTCCCCCTGCCATGTGACCTTTGCGCCAAGCGCCTCGGCTACAAATCTCAGTGGAACCAGCGTTTTGCCTGATACTATGACCGGTGATGAGGCGAGTTTGTATTCAGCACCGTTGACTTTCGCTTCCTTCTTCCCGATCCATATCTCGACGATGGTTTTGCCAAGTTTGTAGATGACCTTCTTCTCGGACGCGACCCATGTGATCTCGGCAGAAAGCCTTTCGCCGATAAACCTCATAGGGACAAATGTCGAGCCAGCAAGGATCATTGGCGGAACATCAAGTGTGTATGTTGCCCCATCATTGGAAGTGGCAGTTTTCGAGCCGATCTGCATTGTCACCATGACATATTTTGTGACCATCACTCTGGCGGTTGCAGAAAGCCCGTTTTCATCTGTTGCAGTAACAATTATTTCTGTCAGGGTCTCTGTTTCTTTTATCGTTGCCGTGAATGCGCCGTCATCTTTCTGTGAAATATCAGCAACAAGCTCCTTTCCTTGAGGTGTTTTGAAGGACAGTCTGGCTCCTGGATCGGCTTTTCCGCTTAACACCACCTCACCCTTTTTTTGGACAACAATCCCCGGATTTATGGTTACCTTCGGTGGGACCACTCCGGTTGCAAAATTTGCTGTCTGTATTTCAGAAAGAGCCCCACCCTTGCAGGCAAAGATTATCTTTAGCTCGTGTTTGCCCTTTTGAAGGCCAGAGAGAATGAGTTCCCTTCCCTGTATCCAGTTCGAGCCCTTTGCACCGTCGAGGCTGTATGAATAGTCGAGGTTCTGGTTGAAAGATGCTTTCCAGTCAGAATTTTGGGAGCTCTTTGGTGCCTGCAATTCTGGAAGTGGGCACTCGCTTGATGCGGTCTGGAGGCCAAAGCACCATTTCTCGTAGCAGAAAATTGAAGAGTGCTCTATCTCGAATGCGCATTTCCCACCCCTTGTGTCCAGTTCTATACTGATATTGTTCTGGCCTGGTTTTATTGTTTGGGTCATCTCCTTGAACGTGAAATTTTCCCTGTCAAATCCTTTCCAAGCGGCCCTGTATTCCCTCTTTGAATTGATAGTGAAAGTCTGCTTGAAGCTGTCCAGTTCGACTGTTCCTTGCATCCAGGGTGGATCAAGAATGTTTTCTCCCAGTGTGGCCATTGGGATGCCAGGTTTTTCGAGATTGAACGATAGCATACACCCCTTGTCTCTTCTTGTGAAGATTCCAGTGAAGGCAAGGTTTTCTGGCAAATTCCCCAGACCATTGTCGAGTATATAGGTTTTTGCTGGCTCTGCCTCGTCATAGAAAACCTGTATGCCGTCAAATTCACCCATTATCTGTTTTCCTCGCCAGACGATCGAGTCATTCTGGACTTTCACCATCCTGTTGCCGAGTTTTGCACTTCCGAGCACTTTCATTTGCGGTGTTGGCCCTATGAGAATGACAGGTCTCTCGGTACTCCCTGAGAAATTTGATGTGATACTCTCCCCGCCGTATTTTTGCACCCATGCTTCGGCCCTCTTCATTACGTCTTCGCCATCACCAGGATCATAACACACGAGTGGCCTTTGCCATTTAAGCAGGGATATAATATTCGCAGTGGACATGCTGTGCACGCGGTCATCATTCATTGGTATGATTCCATTGTAATCCGTAAAAACGATCCCCGTTGCAATTTTGGGTAGCTGATACAACTTTGTTTTGCCTGTCAGAACAAAGCTCTGGCTTTCTCCATCGACATAGTAAACCCTGAAGTTTGTTGGGTACTCTGTGGAATCGTTGTTTTTAAGGCTAAGAGTATCAATGATTTTTCCGTCCTTGTTCCCCCTGAGAAGACCAAATGATGTGGAAACCAACTTCGGTGAATTGAAGAACACCGACCAGAAATCGGTCAGGTCAATTCCTGAAACTTCTTCAAGTGTGGTTTTTAAATCTTTCAAGGTTGGGCCTTCGCCTGGAGCTTGCTTTGAGGAATCGTATTTTTTCATGAATTCCTGCATTGCACTTTTGAACACGTCATCACCCAGTTTTCCCTTAAGTGCCCAAACAACAAGTGCGCCCTTCTCGTAGACGATATAATCTACCCATTCGCATGCGGTGCTTGAAAGCGGTGGCTCATAGTCCTTTTTGTTTTTGAAATAAATTTCTCGAACGCTTTTCAGTTTTGCCTGTCCCTGCTCCGGGGACAGCGAATTGCAATAGAGGATCGCTGAGAATTCTGCAAAAGATTCTGAAAGCACTCTTTGGTCCGGGTGTACCTTTGGATTGGGTATAACGCCATTGCCACCAAACCACGAGAGATGGGCGCATTCATGGGCAAGAAAATCAGGAGCAAATGACTCTTCATTGAGGTATGGTGAGTCTATGACCCATCCGCCATCCAGCCCCTGACCATTGCCCCTTCTGCCTGTTTGTGCAGCTACGAAATAGTCATTTTCACATGGTTTGTTGTAGTATTGCCCGAAAAAGTCAGCAGTTGATTTTGCAGTTTTCAGTATAGTTTTAAAAGAAGTATTGCCACCCCTGAAACCATAGACTCTTACAGCGTATTTCTCTCCGTCTTCCTTGAAAACTATGTAGTCTCCACCAACCAGTTTTGCGGCATATATGTTTTCAGTCTTTATCTCAACTTTGTATTTCCCATCGCTTTTTGGTTTATCGCGGTATTCTTTTGGTACAAAACTCCCCAGCAGGAACCAGTGGGAAGGTATTTTGACGTCAAGATTGAAGGTCACCTGCTTATCTGTAGAAATACTGTCTGACATTGGATACCAGGCATTGTAGCAGTGAAAATGGTAGCCATTTGTAAATATCTGGGTCCTTATGCCCTCTGGGCTCGCGTAATTCATTGTTCCATCATAGATAAACCTTAGCTTGTGCGCGCCGGTTTGCATTTTTTGAGGGAATTCAAGGAAGAAATTGCCTTTATCACTTCGGGATTTTATTTCTCTGTCATCAAGTGTTGCCCTTTTTATTGCCAGTTCCGATGTTGCAACATACCATTGCATTTTGTCAACAGGTATTTCACATACCAGGTCGCAGACGAGGTCAAATTCGTAAGATGATTCGGTGACAGTGATTTTTCCAGTGAAACCTTTTATTGTTGCTACACCATTTGTTGGTCTTGGGTTTTGCTGGATTCCCTCAATCCATAAACCTTCATCACTCCTGGACTGTACAGCTGTTGTGATAAATTGTGGAACAAGAAGATAAAGGACCAATACAATCGAAATCACTCTTCTGCGCATCATCAACCTCCTCTATAGAATAGTAATGGTTTTCTGGTGCCCAGGTTGTTTACAAAATGTATACAAAACTGGTTTTTTATTTTTTGGCAAAATAGATAAACCCTCAGAAGGTAAAAGGTTTATCTTGTCCCCCTATCCAGCCGGACCCACTTGATTTTGATTATAAGTGTAATTTTACTGTACCAAATTCAAGATGGCAAAAAAACATTGCAGAAATGTGAATATTTTTGCAATGCGCAAAGAAGATTTTTTTAAGCACGTTTAAAAATCATCATGATTGCGCAATTTATTTGTTTTATAAGTGAAAATTAATTTATCACAGAAAAGCACTGGATTTAACTAATAACACCTTATATTTAACAATATGAGAATAATTAGTTTATATTTTTTATCCACAATTTATTGATCTAACCATATATTGAAAGCTTAATCCTGCCAGTAGCCTATGGTGACCTTCTGCGTATCTTTGTCCCAGACAATGTCTGCGCCAAAAACTTCAGATATAAATCTTATTGGAACAAAAGTCCTCTTGTTTTTTATTTCTGGTGGAACGTCAAGCTGCACTTTCTGGTTCCCAACGAGGCAATAATTTTTCCCTACATAAAGTGTTACCTGCACCTCTCCTCTCGAGATGTAAATTTCCTCTATGGCTTTGTGTTTTGGGTAAAAATCAACTATACATCCGAAGGCCTCTGAGATAAATCTTGCCGGAACCATTGTTGCACCCTTGTTGATGTATGGAGGCCAATCAAGTTTTGATGGTTTGCCATTTATTCTTGCCTCGTAGGAGCCAATCCAGAGCTCAACTGTAAAGCGTTTTCTTTCGCTCATGACAACAACAACGCCGACTTCATCGGTTCCGCCATTCGATTCGACAATTATCTTGCCCGTATAGGAAGTGTTCTTCGCCATCCCTTTTGTGTCAACGACAATGGGTATGTCAATCGGTGCCTTGCTTATATCAAAAACGCCCTGTTTTATTTTGAGCCAGTCGGTCCCTGGGCCTGGTTTTATGGTCCCAGACAGGACACCTGAACCTAAATTGGAGATCGTTGTTTTTGATTCGTATATCTGGTCCGGTTCACACTGGTTGAAGAATAGCGTTGGTGGATCAACTTTGAGTTGTGGTGGTCTGGGTTTTATAGTGATGGTTATATCCACCACCTTTGTGCCACCATTGCTTGTTACCAATATCTGGCCCTTGGTTGTTGCTCCATCCTTGAGCTGTTTGGTGTCTATCTCAACCTTGAAGTTTTTTGGGTCGGTGGTGAGCGAGAAATCTTTTGATGAAAGGATTATCCAATCGCTGTTTGGCTCAAGAGTCCCTTCGAGCGTCTGGATGCCACCATTTGAGATCGCAAAGGTGCCTGTAAGTTGATCTCCCCAGTTTACATCCGTAAAGATCAGTTCTGTTGGGTAGACAACAAGTCTTGGCCCCTTCTGTTTTATTTTTATCGTGACCTCGACTTTTGCGGTGCCACCGTTGCTTTCAAAGAACACGTTTGCTTTGTAACTTCTATTGTAATCGAGCATCAGCGTGTCGGCTGTTGCGATGAGTTTTTTGTGGTTGCCCTCCCATGACTGGTATTCCAGTGATAACCAGGCCATGTCAGTTTTTATGTTGCCTCTCAGGGTGCCTTCACCAACATTGTCTATGAATATTTCGGCCTCGCTATAAGTGCCTTTCTCGACTGTTCCAAAATCAATTGTTGGTGGTGTAACCTTGATTATTGGCAAGCCTGTAACTGTGAAGGTGATTATTACCGTCTGTTTCTCACCATTTGTTGCCTCGACCAGTATCGGTATGTTGTAAACCTGCCCCACTGTGAGATTTTTGGTGTCTATCGTGCAGACAAACTGTTTTGTCTCGGTTGTCAACATGAACTGGTCAGAGGAAAGTTTCATGTATGGAACATTGAATTTAACTGTTCCAATAAGTGTCCCCTCACCGCCATTCCAGACATTGAAACTCGTTTTTTCAGTCCTGCCCTTTGGTATCTCGCCAAGATCAATCCTTATTGGATCAACCATGAGTTTTGGTGGGCCTGATCTCGTGAAGCAGTAAACATTTCCCCTGTCAAAAGTGTAAACATATTTGTCGAAAACAGTGACTCCACCAAGACCAGCTTCATCAAGCTGGTAACTCCAGAGTTCTCTCCCGCTGTTTATCTCGACGATTTTGAATTTGGCTTTGCAAGATCCGCAATTTGGCGGTGTATCACCCTCATTCAGATAGATGTAGTTGTCGGAGGCAGCCATGCAAAGCCTGATCCCTTTTGACATCTTGTATGCCCATTGCTGTGTTGCGTCCCTTTTGTTGTAGGCGTAGACAACCCCTTCATCTGCACCGGTTATTATCCAGCCGTTTGAGACAATCGGCGTATGTGCGTAGATATGGCCGTCGCCATATATTGTTGGGTAACTGCGCCATTCTGTTGAAAGGTTGTCTGGTTTGACTCGTGCAACGAGGCTTTTTGGTTCTTCGACCTCTACATAATAAAATCTTCTCGGGTCTCTCGGATCAACGTATTTTCTTCTGTAAACTGCAACTGATTGGCCTGAAAGAATTATCTCCTCACCGTCATAAACGGTTAGAATGTCCATCCTCATGTTGCCGTAATCAAGTTTGTCTACAACAGTGCCGCTTGAATCATCGACTGCCACGAATACAGCACCCCTGATATAGGCACCCAGCCATCTTCCATCAAAACTGCCAACATGGAGTTTGGAGCACGCAATATAGACTTTCCCGCCAATGAGCGATGGCGAGGCTGTTGCTGGTGCATCTGGCAGGCTGGCTTTCCAGACAAAATCGCCAGTATCCTGTTTCATTTTATAAAGATATCCACCAGAGCTGCTTCCATGGCTCATGGTTCCTACGGCCACATACAGAAATCCATTCTGGAAGGTTGGCGACGACTCGCAGAATGTCCCATCAAGCGATACTTTCCAGATGACTTTGCCCTTTAAATCGAAGCAATGGGCAATTATTGATCCGGTACCACTATCTTTAATGCCATCTGAGGATACAGCCATAACCTTTTTTGTTCCATCATAAGAGGTGAATATTACTGGAGAGCCAAGAAAAGCACTGTTATCAACACTGTATTTCCATACTACTTCGCCTGTATCAGGCTTCATGCAGAAGAAATTTCCGGAGCCATCACCTGTGAAAAGCAGTGGTGTATCGTTATCCCAGCATGCAACAATATTGCTGTGCGGCGCAGAGTCAAAGGGTTTTCTCCACAGGAGTTTCAATGGTGGTGGAAGCTCGACTGACGAATAGGCTGTATGAAAAGCGTCACCATGCATGTGCGTCCAGTCGGGCGTCTTCTCCTCCTGGGAGCGCCCGTAAACAGGAAATGCAATCATGGTGATAACCAATAACAGTGTATATACCCTGCGCATTTAATCACCTCTTTGGTAATATTACATTTGTTAAGCATTTTCGGTTCATATTCTTGACACATGGATATTTACAACCATAATAATGCTGCCAGTGGGTGGTTAGTTCAGAGGTAGAACGCTTCCCTGACACGGAAGAGGTCAGTGGTTCAATTCCACTATCACCCACCATTTCAAGATAAATGCCCAGCCTGAAAGACAACCTTAAACGTCTCATATCCAGGCCTGTTCGTGTCCTTGTAGAGGCCGCCCTTTCATTTAATGATGACAATTCTTTTATTCATGCTTCCTCTGTGTCTTTTTATTTTATCCTTTCAATAATACCGTTTGTACTTTTTGCCATCTCCTTTGCAGGCAATATCCTCAAGCATGACCCCGCGCTTCTTGAAGCGGTTTACAAAGGTCTTTCGCTTTTTATTGCCAGAACAGAGGCGCTGGAATGGCTGAAAAATTTTGTTGATACAATCATAAAAAGCAGTGGTACAACAACCATTACTGGTGTTATCTCCTTACTTTTCGTTTCTGTTGGAATGTTCAGGAGCCTTGAGTATGTGATGAACCACACATTTGGTGTTAGGCCAAGAGGTTATATAAGATCGTATTTGATAGGTATTTCTTTCTCGCTGATACTTAATATATTGCTCATACTGGCCGTTATTGCTTCACCGATTCTCAATATTTTGAGCACGGCCAAAGGCTCAACTTTGCATCAGTTTCTAACGAAAATGCCGTGGATGCTAACGCTGTTTAACTGGATGTCAAATGCTTTTATTTTTGCCCTTATATGTTTTCTTATTTATCTCGTTCTGCCAAACACAAGACAACGTTTCAGAGATGTCTTCTGGGGCGCTGTAACAGCCGGTCTCTTGTGGAACTTGCTTAAATTGGTTTTCGATCTCTATCAGAGTATTTTTACTGGCTCACAACCTTTGCTTGGCACTTTTGCCTACGTTCTGGGAGCCATTTTCTGGATGTATCTGTCTACATCAATAATAATATATGGTGCGGAAGTCTGCATGATATTGAGCTTACGCTCCAAAGGCGTCCCTGCGCCAAGTTTTGCACAGCTTTTCAGCAAGGCAACCAGAAGGATTGGCCTCAGTGTCCCCTGGGTGTCGAAAACAGCGAAGAAACCTCCCGGGCAAAGCTCCTCTTAGGGTTGAAGCCCAGCTGCTCCCTTGCCTTTGTCTGGTCATACTCATGAGACAGGCAAAGCAATTTGCATGTAAATTTTGAGAATGGAGGTTTTTTCTTTCCCCAAAATATTTGGCAAGCAGAGGCAATGGTGAAAGCCAGGCTTGTTGGTATTTTCAGCCCCTTGTTTTTCAGCCCCAGAGTTTCGCAGGCAATTTTTACCACTTCATTTGCGGTGATTGGGTCTGGGCCTACAATGTTGAATGCCTGGAATTCGACGCCTTTTTTGGATGAAGCCAGCAGGCAGGCATCCACGACATCTTCAACATGTACCATGTGCCATATCTGGTTTCCTGTCCCTATCATCCTCAGAGGTGTTTTGAGCACCTTATAGATCTTGTCCATGGCGCCATCTTTCATTTCACCATAGATGAGTGTTGGCCTCAGCACGACAACTTCGATTTCGAGTTTTTTCCCTAGCCCGAGCACCACCTCTTCACCGGCCCTTTTTGTGTCTCCATAGCCAAGGCCGGTTCCAAGATCATCATCTTCTTTTATTGGAGAGTCTTTGCTGTCCAGACCCACTGCCGAGACAGAACTAATGTGAACATATCTCTTTGCTCCAAGCTTTTTTGCAGCTTCAATGAGTTTTCCCTGGAGTGTGACATTTGTTTCCCAGAGATCTTTTGCAGAAAGGTGGTCAGAAATGTGGCCAATACAATTGAAGAAAACATCAATGTTTTCGTTGAAATTTTCAAAGGGGACATTTTTGTAATCTTCAAGAAAGGTTTTGCATCCTTCTATCTTTTTCTCTCTTCTAACAGGGCAAAAAACCTCATACCCTTCTTTTGCCAGACGTTTTGCAAGGTGTGAACCAAGAAACCCGGTTGCACCAGTTACGAGTACTTTCATTTTTCAAACACCGCCAGAATTTGGTCTGACTCTTCACCTTTGAATGGGGAGCCGTCGAATTTGCCATATAGGCTGATTGAGCTGAATTTTGTTCTTGAAGCGTGACGAACCAGGTCTTCTTTTGTCATGGCCATAAGATGCTGTGACATTTCAGACATTTTCCAGGAACCGTTTTTCTCCAGCATCACTATTGAGAGTTTGGTGTTTTCACCAACCAGGTCGAATATTTTAAGAAAAATCAGGTTTGGTTCGGGTGTTTCTATTAATTCGTACCTTTCACCATTTTTGATCATTTTTCGGTAATTCAACGTCTGGATTACAAGAATTCCGCCAATTTTCAGCACCAATTTTGCATCGGCAAAAAACGAGAGGACCTGTTTTTCGTCGTCCAGTAACGAAACAACGTTGCCAAGCATGAGTACCGCATCAAAAAGCTTTGCCTTGTGTTTTGTTATATCAAGCATTGACATTGCTTCAAAATCAACGTAAGTCCTTGCCTCCTGGGCATTTCTCTTTGCTTTCTGGATCAGGTTGTCGGAAATATCTATTCCATGCATGTCATATCCAAGTTTTGCCAACTCTATTGCATGTTTTCCGGTGGCGCAACCCACGTCGAGCACTTTTTTTGCGTTGTGCGATCTCAATATTTTGTGAAGGAACGGGACCTCGGTCGAGAGCCTTCTGTCCCAGTCAACAAAAAGATCATATCTCTCGCCGATGTTGTTAAATATTGTCAAAGCGACGCCTCTATCGTCGAAAGCATTTCCTGGTGAATCAATCCATTTGAGGCCACGATATGACTGTTGTAGAGATCAAAGGGTTCGTTGTTGAAACCTGTGACCATTCCGCCAGCTTCCATGACCATGAGGATCCCTGCCGCCATATCCCACGGTTTCAGTTTCAGTTCCCAGTATCCATCGAGCCTTCCAGCCGCGACATAACAGAGATCAAGTGCCGCTGAACCAAGTCTTCTGACGGCATGCGTATTAAGCAGAAATGCAATGAAATGGTTTACATTGTTGTCTTTAAGGTCCCTTGCCTTGTCATAGGGGAACCCTGTTGCAAGCATGGAAACCTGAAGGCTGCTTCTTTTTGAAACGTAGATACTCTTGTCATTGAGGCATGCGCCTTCGCCCCTTTTAGCTTCAAACAGTTCCCTCCTGTTGGGGTCATATATGACCCCAATCATGGGTTCGCCATCTTTGTATGCCGCAATTGAAACGCAGTAAACAGGCATTCCATGTGCGTAATTTGTTGTTCCATCCAGTGGGTCAATTATCCATTGCCATTCTGATTTCCCCTGTTTGCTAAATGCCTCTTCCGACAGGATGGAATCCTCAGGAAAGTTTGATTCTATGGTGTTTGTTATGAGAGTTTGTGACCTGTAATCGGCCTCTGTTACAAGGTCGCATGTGGAGGATTTGGTGCGTGTTTTCAGATCACAGAATCTCATGTCCAGGAGCAGTGTGCCTACATCAAGTGCTAGTTCAGAAGCGATTTTGAACCTTTGTTGCATCAGGTATGGCACCTTCTTTTGCCAAACGCCTGTATTCGAACCAGGCCGAGCGAAGAATTTTTTTGTCCTGCGGGAACGTCAAAAGCCTTATTGCTTTTGCTGGTGGAACAACCAGATAATATGAGAAGAATGCCTCTGTCTTTACTTTTCTTGATTTTGCAAGCATCAGAAAATACTTGACTGATTTATCAATTACGTTGCTCTCATCAATCTTGAATTGATAGTGTGTGTCGCCAATGGGTGTTATTGGGTCGGCTTGCAAATGGGTTTCTTCGAACACTTCCCTTATTGCAGCTTGCTCGTGTGTTTCGCCTTCCTCAAGGTGACCCTTTGGCAATATCCAATTTTTATTGCTTTTTCTTTGCAGGATGACGACTTTCCCTTCCAGGAACACAACTCCTCCTGCCGATTCTTCATGAGTCATGGGAACCATATTATCCAATTAGGAGGAGTTATTCAAGCTCCCGGTTTGATTTTTCCGGAATGATTATTTTTATGTAGTTTCCAAAAGGCAATGTCCTTACTTCAAATGTTCCCCCCATTGCCTTGGTGAATTCTTTTGCATAGGAGAGTGCCAGGCCAACTGAACCGGGGTGTTCCTCGAGTGTTTTTGAAGGGATCCTTGTGAAAACGTCTGAAATATAATCCAAGTCTTCCTTGTTCCATTGTCTCCCATCGTCAATTACCGAAAGTGCAAGGTTTCTGTCAGCTACTTTGCAATAAAACCTCATTTTGTCACCTTTATGGAGATATATGAGTGATGCCTTACAAAGATTGCCAATTATTCTGGAAACAACTTTTTTATCAAGCAAGAGAGGTTTGTTTTCACCAACAAACATGTTCTCCACGGTTATTCCCTTTTGCCATGCGCTTTTTGCCAGCTTTCCTGTTTCCTGGTAAAAGGTATCAGAGAAGAAATTTCTCTCATTGTGAAAAGTAAATTTTCCATTTTTCAGCCTTCCAAGATCAATCAGGTTTTCAATCAGCCATGAGAGAGATTCTGCAGATTGTGAAGCTATGCTTATGAATTCGATTTGCTCTTTTGTCATATTTGGTTTTCTTTGGTCAAGGAGCTCAAGGAAACCAAGGAGTGTCGTAAGAGGTGTCCTCAATTCATGCGTCATTGAGGCGATGAATTCATCTTTACCCTTGTTCATCTCCTCAAGCATTGCAACTTTGTCTTTCAACTCATCGCCAATCAGATTTTTCTGGATTGCCAGCGCAAGCTGGTTTGAAAGACTTTTCATCATGTCTGCGACATCTGTGTTGAATACGTTACCAACTTTTGATGCGACAAACATATATCCTTTTACCCCTGTTGAAATTTGCATTTGGAAAACAGCCTGGGATTTGAATGAAAGGTCAATTATTTTTGGAAAAATTTCTTGCGACTGGATTCTTTTGTGCATTTTTGAATATCTCTTGAAAATGATTTTTACAATTTCGCACTCATTATCATCCAGTCCTTTGAAGAAGGCCCCTTTTTCAATTGAGTCATCAGAATTGAACAACAATAGCGAAAAAGCATCCATTGGCAAAACTTCATTGATTGCATTCCAGGAGACCTCAAACATTTTTTCAATCGTTGTTGCCTGATCGATAAGCTCGGATGTCTGCACAAGGCTCTTCAGTATGTTAGCCTTTTGTCTGTCTTTTAAAATTTTCGTTGCTTCTTCTGTGATGTCTCTTGCATGCAGGAATAATTTTGGGCCATCACGTGTTTGTATATAAGCCGATTTTATCTGGACTATTTTGTTTGTTGATATGATCTGTTTTTCAGAGTATCCAGAATTGATTGTTTCGTGGAAAAATTCAGAGAGATCCAGTGTATTGCTTAGCTTTGGACCGATGCCATCAAGTGGAGAAAGCCCCACTATTTCTTCAGCAGCCTTGTTCGCGCTGGTTATCTTGTATGTTTTTGGGTCAACACTGACTATTCCTTCTTTTTCGAATTCCAGCATTTGCAGGATGTACTCTTGTGATGTTCCTGGAAGCATGGAGTATATTTCTAGTTTCAACTGAAACTGCTCGCTAAGCATGAGAAGCATGAATGATATGCCGAAGAGCAACAATGAAAGCGAAAGGAAAATAATTGACTGGTCGTAATTTAGTATTGTGAATACTGGATTTCCCAATTCAGTCAACACCGAAAAAACCTCTGTGAGCAAGATCGAGATGACCATCCCAAAAATTACTGATGCCACCATTTTTTTTACGAAATCTGCGGGTTTGCTTGCGATAATTCTGAGCGCTTCGTATACGATGGCGACTTGGATGATATAGCTGACCAAATTTGTTACTACACCTGGGAATTGCCAGCTAGAGGTTAATCTGAAAAGATGAATCATCGAAAATATTACAAAGATTATTGAGTAAACTGAAACAAACCATCCTGGTTTTTTGCCGTATAAGGGAAAATATGGCCTGATCAGAACAAGATAGGCCAGATATAACAAATAAAGCGTGAGCAGAAAAACTGATGAAAGGACAGTTTTTGAGGACAGAAGAAAATCTTGTCCAAAACCACCCAGATAAGCAAGTGATAGATAGGCCATCATCAGGAAAATAACCAATCCTACAAGATAAGCTTTCCTCACCTTGTAATTGAGAGTCAGTGTTACAAAAAAGTATGTGATTATGCCTATTACGCAAAAAATCACATTATATATGGAAATGGCATGCTCATAATTACCGACCTGCCACACGAAAGGAAAATACGGCACGGTTATTCCTACCGCTAAAATCGAAAACAGTGCCAGTTTTTTTCTCGTGTCCATAGTTGTTTTATGCTAACTGATTTGTGTAAATCGGCAATAAGATATATTTTCACATCCTTAACTTCAAACTAGGTATAATTTGCGATATCAATCATTTTTTGTGGAGTTTAAATCCATCCAGAAAATGATTAAATCCTGAAATTGAAACCACTTGACAAACAATATATATGTACTAAAATTTCCGTTCGTGCTTGGAGTATAGCTTGACTTTCAATCTTGTTGGGCGACCCTTGCTTGCGAAGAATAGCCCTATTTCGCAGGCGCCATAAGTGAAAATAGAATAGCACTCCGGCCAAAAAAATTGCACTTAAATATATTATGCGTTTGAGGTGATAGATGCCTACTATTAGTCAATTGATTAGGCACGGGAGACAAACTCCCAAGACCAAGTCTAAGACGCCGGCTCTCCAAGAGTGCCCGCAACGTCGCGGAGTGTGCACAGTAGTCCGCACCATGACGCCAAAGAAGCCGAACTCGGCCTTGAGGAAAATTGCCAAGGTCAGGCTCTCAAACGGTATTGAAGTTCTTGCTTATATTGGTGGAATTGGACACTCTTTGCAGGAGCACTCCGTTGTCATGGTAAGGGGCGGACGTGTTAAGGATCTTCCTGGTGTGAGATATCACATCGTCAGGGGAACCCTCGACACGACAGGCGTTGAAACACGCCGTCAGGGTCGTTCAAAATACGGCGCCAAGCGCCCGAAGAAGTGAGGAACGCATGCCAAGGAAAAAACTAGTTCTTAAAAAAAGGCAGCGCCTTGACCCGATCTACCAGAACGCCCAAATTGGAAGACTTATCGGCAAGATCCTGGTTGAAGGAAAGAGGATCAGGGCCGAGCAGATAGTTTACGGTGCTCTTGATACCGTGGCCCAGAAAACCGGAAAGACTCCAGTTGAGGTCATGGAAACCGTTATTGACAAGTGCCGTCCAAGGGTAGAGGTAAAACCACGCCGTGTTGGTGGAGCAACCTACCAGGTCCCGCTCGAAGT
>JAKIZT010000009.1 GCA_022707885.1 Caldisericales bacterium
CAGTCATCATCAACATAGGATTCAAAAGGATCTATTGCATTGATCGTAGGCGGTGTGAAGATTGTCCACCCATCCGAATCACTGTTTATCTGCAAAGTCAAGCGTGCCTGTGTAAGGTCAAATGCCGTTGGTGTCATCCACGCGCCACCGGGAAAGGATGTCCAGCCCCCGGCAGGCAACCTATAGTAAGGAATCACATTCCACCTGCCAATATCTGGCCCGGACTCGATTTGACCCATCACCAGCCTGACATCAAAAGTCCCCGGGACTTGGGAAGGAGTGTTGGCAGAGGTTGTGCCAGACCCCCTTACGCCCGGTGCAAAATCCATAGTTCTTTGAACAGCGTTTGTTTCATCGATACTTTCAAGCCTTGGCGCGCTCATTCCAGGACCCCAGAAAATATTTGGCGGGTTGGGATGGTTTATGTTCCAGTACATCTGAAGTGGAATCTGCTCGTTTCCAGAACCCAGTCCCCAGTCTTCAACCAGCATCCTGAATTTCTTTACTGATGTTTGCGGGGGCATTGCATTGCCAGACATGGACATGTCTATATCCCTCAGTGTTGCCACATAAATCTGGCCGTCTGACATGTTTATTGTGCCCCTGTCACCTCCCTGGTCATAATAATAGTAGCGGTTCCCTGCAGATTGCGTGCCAGGGCCACACACAGACTGATCTGTTATGACCTGGATATTTCTTGCAATACTCTGGCCCGAACCAGTCCCTGACCAGCATCCACCAAAAATCTGCATTTGGGTCATATCCCCGGTGAAGCTCATGCCGATATTGTAGGAATGATTGGGGCCGTTTGCCGACCAGGCCGTATAAAAACCAACTGGCACGCCGTTGACTGTCGCAAAAGCAGTACCCTGTGTTGGGCTGATTGCGTGATATGCAATCTCGACGTTGTAAATGCCGCCAGTATTGTATGTCCATCCATCAAGATTGCCCCACATGTCATCTTGCCATGGATCAACCGTGTCACGATCAAACCACAATCCATAATTGTTCCAGGCCGTTGGCGTACCCACCTGAGAATCTACCGTGATAGGGCTGTACGAATCGTAGTATCTCTCATCACGACCACCCTGGTACTGGAGATTGAATTTGTCTTGGGAATTTTGGACTCCTGGGGTAGGCACAGTGTCTTTTGCACCGTACGACATCCAGCACCCCGAACCAATGGGCGGGTTAAAATCAGATCCCACGCCTAACGCATGAATGCCGATTTGCTGCCAATAGCTCCATGAACTTGAAGGAAGGGACAGACTGGCGGTGTCAAGCGTATATTTCAGAATAACATCGCTCTGGACCAGATTATACACGTCATTGTAATGATATGTCGTGAACGATGCGGCAGGAAAAACCCAATCAGGATAGGTGACAATAGCCTGTGGGGTGATGATGGGAACATCTTCTATAATTTTCCTGTTGTCACTCCCCTGGACAAATGTTGACGGAGCAACAGGATAAAGAACCAACCCAATTGCCAAAAGAAGGCCCACTATTGTTTTCATGAGCATAACTACCCACCTCTTTTTTTAACTTTTATAATCACAATATCAGATTAGGGTTAATTTATGTGCATGTCTTTGTCAATATGCTAAAAGTAATTATTACTTAATAAATAACTGAGACATCTCATAAATACAATATCTTTGTCTATATATTTTTATAAATAATAGTTATTAAAAACATACTTTCATAAATATTCACGGTTAGATATAATTTTCTATAATTAATAATTGATATATTATCTTTTTTGTTATTTCTATGATGATTGGCTTACTAAAAGTAGGCTTACTGAGTACTTCTATGAGATTTTATTATATCAATTATTCCTGTATAAAATTCCTTGAGTTTTCCATTCTTATCCATCTCTGACCACTCTTGTTCTGTCATTTTTTCAAATATTGCTATATTATTATTTTTTACAACATTTTTCACGTTTTTTATTATCTCTTGATCAATAGATTTTTTTTCTAATAAATTTACTATTTGTGATGCCATTGATTTTTTGTGATCGAATTTATTCAAATCATCTTTTGAGAAAGGTAATTTTGATGATATCTCACAAATTATTTTTGGATGACAATAATTCTCAATATTATATTTTTCAAGTATTTCTAAATGACCGCTATAATCTTGACAAAATTTATTCACAGCTTCAAATATTTTTCTATTTGATTTGTTATCAACAATTATTTTATCACCATCAAGAACTACGGAGAAATCAAAATGAGAGCTGTTTGTTTTTTTGAAATATTCTAACGTAATGAAACTAGCAATTGAATCTCCCCCTCCAAAAATGACAAATATACTCATATTTGATAATTTTTGGCCTGTTAATTTTTCAAATGAACTTTCTATAAATACTTTATCGCTCGAACCTTCAACAAATATTATGTAATCAGCATTTTTATCCAATATATAAGGTTTGATCCCTAAATCATCAGCAATTTCATTATATAATTCATATTCCATATCTTTTTTGGTAATATATTTTGGGTTCAAATTGTCTTTCCTGGCTAAAACTATGGATTGCATTGAAGTTTTGCCAGCGATAAAGGGTGAATGAGTGGTAACAAACACTTGCGATTTTACAGACAACTCTTTTAAAACATTGAAAAGCTCCTCTTGGGCAGACGGGTGCAAGTAAGTCTCAGGTTCTTCTATCAGATATACGATATTTTCATTGTTACCGGTTTCATTTATGGCCTCCAACAAAGAAATCACAAATAATCTTTTAATTCCAGCGCCTTTCATTCCAATCGGGATAAATTTGTTTTCTTGCTCGTCCTTTATTTCAAAAATTGATTCCGAGTACGCTTTATTAATATCAAAAATTATACGAGAGTTGATTTCTACATTCTTATTCAGTTTTGCTACAAGATTATTTTTTATTTTCTCAGAAAAATCTTCTATGCTATCATCAAAATGTTTCTGAATTTTATTCAACTCATTCTCAATGCCTTTTGTAAATAACTTGAATAATGTCTTATAATGTGGTGAGTAATTCTTATCATTACTATCCAAGCCTTGATCAGCAGAAACATAAAATATGGTTGGCAAATCTATTTCAAGTGAACTTGTAATGCTCTTCAGATCAGAACTATTGATTGGGTACTCGTTTTCAATAAAGGTGCCACCATTGGCACTCTCAAAAGAAGAATAAATTGATTTTATCCTATCTGCTTTTTTGTAACCACTATTCTTTGGCCTCGATTCTAGGCTTAAATTTTTTATCAAATTGTCCAACTCGCCTTTATTATCATCTTTGGCCCAAAGATTCTGAAATTCTGTTTGGCTAGTCTCATAAACAAAATAAAACATCGATGTTAATTTGCATGTGTCTTTTGAGAAAACCTTCTTTAAGGAAAAATAGCCATCCTTATCCAAAATTGCGCTACTTTTCAAATCAAGTTCATCAAGAGCAAAGGAAATCTTTATTTCAATTTTTTCATTACTGCCCATATCATAATTAAAATCATCAGGAATTACTTTTTCTTCGAAGAATGCATTAATGGCATATATTATAGTTGATTTTCCTGCGTCATTCTTTCCAACAATTGTTGTAAAATCGCTTAGTTCCAGATTTTCGAGTGATTTGATGCCTCTAAAATTTTTTATGGATATCTTTTTAATTTTCATATTACCCCCAACAAAGGCTTTATAAAATTGATATCCAAATCAACATGTTTTGTCAAACGGTAGAAACAAAAAACTGGCCTGGGTGTCTCTAAGATACCCAGGCCAGCTGATCACTGAAATTACAGCTCAGAACCTACGAAAACTTCTTCCTCACCTCCACAACCCCGCCATCCCTTAGAAAAACAATCCTGAATCCAAGCGCCTCGCAAAGCCAGCGCAGGGGGGCAACTGCATGCCCCCTGTCCAGCACCAGCTTCAACGGCATTTTGTCCGGCCTGCCCATGACAAGCGCCTGGTCAGAGTTTATCGCCACCCTCACAAGCGGAACGTCCGCCGCCTGTCTTGCCTCCAAAAGTGGGAAATATTTTCCCGGACAAGCCGTTGGTGCAATCGCGCTGTGCGGCAAAATGTTCTCTGGTACAATGCCATGCCGTGTGACAATATCCCTGACAAGGGCAAGGAGGCCTGAGAGCTGTTTTTCTTCCATCGGGCCTTTTTCAAAATTGCCCATGCAGCAGACACCGATCGAATTGAAATTGTGTGCCCCGCACCTGCTCTGGGACTGATTGTCGGCACCGCAGTGCGCCGCAACCAGCCCCTCCTTTTGCCAGCCCTCCCACGAGCCGTCAGAGTAAACCACATAATGGTACTCCCTGGGATTAAGCTTTTTTGTTGCCACAACAAGGGCCTTTTCTTTTGTCGCACCAATTTTTCCATTTACAAAATGGTGGAGCACAAGATATTTCGGGTCATCAAGGATGTATTCCACTGCTCTCACCTCTCCGGCGCTGTCACCAGCGTCACCCTCAGCCTTGGATTGGATGCTGTTGCCCAGTACGCCCAGACTGCCAGCCCTGAGGAGGGTACCCTGTGCTTGGCTATCGGGATGTTGATGTTGTAGTTTGCGGCCTCAAGCTGGGGTGGCGTGCAATACGTGTCCGGGTTGATGTCCCAGGGCACCGCCATCGGCGGGACCGGCTTGTCGCTCCAGCCCTGGCTGACAACTTTTGGAAAATCAAACCTCGGTTTTTTGATGTCTGTCAGGTTCACAAGCCCGGTGCCAGGGTTTTGGGTTGCCGTGAGAATCGCCACCGATCCTTGCAGAACCTCGCTGGAATATGGCTGAGACGGCGGAATGATCCAGTCAGGTGCCGCCGAGATGCTGATGCCATAGACATTTGCAAAACCTGTCAGCGTGATAATTTTTTGCCACTGCATGCTCTGGGTGAGGTAGCCCTCAAGGTTTGGCAGTGGTATGTATTCGCCGTTCTGGTCGCCAGAGCCCGAGAGCAGCAGCATCGACGAAGTGATGTCAGATTTTGCAGAACCAAAAAGCTCCTTCAGGCTGTATGACCACAAGACTGCCTTTGCGCCGGCTTCGAGGAGTGTTTCACCAACCTTATCTTTTGTGTAGCCAACCAGGTTGCTGATGGCACCATTTGCCCTTCTGCACTGCGCCCATGCCACTATTTCGTATCCCCTCACAGGCCCTCCCCAAAGTATACGCTGTCGTGCTGGTACTGGGACTCGAATGCGATCCCTGCCGACCAGAAGACGTTTGCCGGTGTTGCCTCGACCAGAAAATGAGTGTATGTGGTCGGGCTGGCGTAGCCAAACAGTTCAAAATATGGCAGTGCGCACGAGGCGTGCGAGACCATGTGCGGGAATTCCGGGGTGTTCATCCAGCAATATGAGGCCCAGAATGGAGAAGGAATAACGTGCAAAGAGGCAGGCGGTGGTGAATCATTGTGACAGATTGGCACCTGACAGATGGTTTTTTCTCTCGTCTGGTTCATCTCCTCATCGTACTGCCTCATGATGAGCTTCACTGATTGAGGGACATACGACCCGGCAAGCCCCAGACAATGGATTTTGCCTTTTCCCTTGTAGAAACTGGCAATAGGGCCAGAATCAGGCAACGCCTGTTCCGGATAGCCAGCCGATTTTGCCGGAAGATGCGCATCAAGGTGCAGGTACATCGGCAACTGGTTTGGATTTACCAGATCGCTGATTTCTCTTGATGTAGTCTGGAGTGTCTGGGAGAGATCGGCAAGGAGAGCGTCAAGTGAGAGTGTAAAATCGTCAAACTTCTTTTCGAGGTCGAGTGCAAGGCTGCCATCATCCGTCTCGTCCATCTGGGAAAAGGCATTGTTGTACAATCTCTGCGCCTCGGAAATTATCTGGCATATAGCAGGCGGCAGCGCCATCAGACGCCCCCTGGCATGATGAAAATCCCTGACAGACAGAAAATGGCTGACAGAAATACTGTGATATAAAACAGGTTCATTTTCCCTCCCTATTTGACAAGCAGGCAACAACCATCGAAGCTTGCCGTTCCACCATCATTCTCTGACAGCTGGGCATACAGCCTGACTTCAAAGGGGCCTTGCCCCTGGACAGAAACCGAAAGCCTGACCCATTTGTCTTTGAATGCCTCAGCAATCTGTCCTGCCCTGCAGTCAAGGCACGTTGAAATTGCGGGTTCTCCAGATGGCACTATTTCGATTTTTGCCGTCTGGTCGGTGCGCACCCAGCAAGAAAATGTGATGTTTCCAGAATGCGTGCCTGTATGTGTCTGGTGGCAATAGCTCCAGCCAGTGTTTGGGGTTGCTGTCAGCCTCAAGGAAAAATCACCCAGGATTCCCTGTCCCTTTGCTGTCTGCAATGCACCAAGACCACCAGTTGCCCATCCGTCCGGCATGCTTCCAGTCCAGGAGTTAAAGATCGGATTTTTGAGACGCAGGATTCCAAAACCGGTGTCGCCTGTTTCGCAGAATTCATGAGACATTGCAGGCATCATGGCCTGCGGCCCAGCCGGATTTGGTGGATTGAACTCATAGAGTGAGAGGTGCTGCTCGATGTAGCGGTATGTCGCCCTGACAACCGGCGCCATTTCCTCAACCTGTTTGCCTGTGGCATGGGAAAACGACAAGGCTTCAGAAAGCGCAATTGTGTTTGGCAAAACAACTGACTGGACAATGACCACTTCATCCTGTGGGACCGTCTCGCCCTTGAGGACAGCCATGTCCCCAGGGGAGAACCCGGCAACATCATCGACAACAATTGACATCGCACCGGCCTGTGCCTGTGAAACCAGATGCGCATTTCCCCTGATCTTTTGCGGAAAAACAATCGAGCCATTGCCAAAATCAACCGAGTACCCCGCTTCACTGATGATGGCGCCATTGACTGTCACAACAGGCACTGGCTCCCGGAGCCAGTCGCCATGCACTGACCTGAAAATCGTCCAGTCCTCTGTTGAAAGCTGTTCCTCGTTTACCAGATAGGAATAGAAGGAGTCACACGAGAGTAGCAGCTCTGAGGCCTGCCCCTGTTCCATGACCGACCCTGACGCATGAAACGAGTTTGAGCCAAAATCGGAATATGATTTCGCAAAAACGCTCTCAAAAGTCACTTTTCTGCCATCCACCTCAATGGGCCCAATCTCCTGGTAATCAAAATAAACCCTCTCCTGTGGCAGGTGGAGCTCTGAAAGAATGCCATTCCCCCATCCTGCACTCACCGGATCCCTGTTTGCCCCACCCTTTACCGGCTGTATTTTTGGTCTTGAAGGCAACATTTTCCCTCCCTCATAAAAACTCTATTTCCCAGACAACAGTCTTGCTCACCTGGTCAGTCTTTGGCTCATAAACGCCGCAGAGCGCAAACACAGTGCCGTCGCCAAGGAGCAGTCCGGCCTTGCGCCACGTGAAATTGAACTCTGGCTGGCCAACAAAATTCGTAACCACGAGCTTTTTTCCCAATGCGTCAACCTGCTCCACGCTCCTCAACGAAACACTGCCGCCAAGCGTTGTGTCCTTTGGCGTTGGCGTTGTTGCGGAAGTCGAGGCCGCAAACCATTCGATCCTGAAAACAGGCGAGAGCGTCCTGCCCGATTGCCTGACCGGAGAGCAAAGTGCCCTCGCAATGGCCTTTATTCCAGTATCAGTCACAGTATTTTCCCTTGTCTGGTCGCCAATTGTTACTCTCCCGCGAAGCCTCCCCTTCAACGCAAAATATGCACTTGCCTCGCCGGAGAACTCCCCAATGGCCTGCTTGATATTGTCCAGCCATTCTTTCATTGTCCCTCCCATTCGCATGCCCCAAAAAGCGACTCGCCAAATCCGTAGTCGTTTTGGGGCAGAAAACTCTTTATTGATGGCACAAAATCTACCACCCCAACCCCGGAAGAAAGCCCCGATGCCGCATTGATGATGTCCCCTTCAGATGCTTCCTGCTCAAGCTGGGCAAGCCTCTTGATGACATCGGCAAGCAGGCTGGCATAGAGATTGGGGTCGAGGCTGGATTCACAAACCATCCTCCATTGCATCGGCGTGATCTCATGTGTGACCCTCGAAATCCTGGCCCCTTCACATGCCCCAAACCTCTCAAACTCAAAATCGGCAATAACACCTGCCCTTACAGGCACCGGATAGACTATTTGCCCGCCCTTGTACCGGTAAACGGTGGCCTTGCCCTTCCTTGGCGGGTCCTTGTGGGATGAAAGAAGGTAGTCGGCATATTTGTAAAGTATCGCCCAGTCTTTTATTGCAGGCTTGGTGATCTTTGGCAGGTCTATCTGGACGCCATACTTTCCGACAGACTCCTCATCTGCTTCGGAAACATAGCTTATCTTGAGCTTTCTTTTGTATTTGACCATGAAGCCAAGGAGTCCCTTGGCCTCCTTGACACTCCTGCTCAGATATATCCACCCGCCCTGGGCCTCTGTTGTCGCATCTGGACAATACAGAGCATCAAAACTGACTGTAATCTTGTGGTCCGAGGAGAATGTCCCGGGAAGATTGGTGTCGGCCTCATCATGCAAAACAAGAGATGACAGGGCCGGTTTTATGTCCAGTGGCTCGTTGGTCTTTACAACAGAATTCTTCACAGAAAGACCGTCTGTATCGCAATCAAGCAGGACAAGGCTGCCCTTCTCAAGCAAGCCATCGCCCGAATCAAAAACGGCATAGACTGAAAGACTGGAGCACTTGTACCACACCGGAAAAGCAAACGGATAAAGCGTGCAGATGTTTGGATCAGGTGTCTCCTGCAACTCTGATGAAAGGATGTACTGTTTTGTGAAATTCTCCGCATCCCCTTCCCCGCCCTCGACCCAGACCCTGTTTGCAAGTGTCGAATAATCAGGCTCAAAAGGCGTTGTCTGTCCTTTTGACATGTCGCAGTGCAGGTCTCTTATTGTGACCTGGAGGTGCTCCAGAAATGCCGGGCCAAAATAGTGGACTTTCTGTGGTGAAACGCGAAATACCCACCCTGTAAAATCGCAAAGTGTTTTGAGACACTGTTCCACACTCTGCCCGCCAAATTTCACCGAAACAATATCATCACAGTCCCTGACCAGATCAGTCGTATGTCCGGGAAGGTATTTGGCCACAAGAGACTTGTAGATGTCAGATGCCCTCCACTCCATATAGTGCTCGTTTACCATCCGGTGTTTGCACTCGGCAGACCAGTCCCTTGCCTCAAAAACCAGCCTCGTGCCAAGAGGTGTCTCCTCTTTTTTGGGCACCCCGTCGCACCTCCCGCCAAAAACCACCTCTCCGCTCTCACCAAAAACATCTATCTGGCAAAAAGGCTGATATTGCGGGACCTGATCCGTCTGAAGCAGGACAGTTTCGATCGTGCAGGATGATGGTTCACCGCAAGCCTCGGTTATTTTTATCGAGGCAACAAGGTCTGTTATGTCCTGATTGCCTGTTTCAACCCTTGATATGCCGCAGAACATCGCCTACCCCCTGAAATTCACGAGTTCCAGAAGGGCTTTCTGGGCCTCAATCACCGTTTGCTGGGCAATCTCCCTGGCAAGCGAGGATATGTCTCCTTCGTAGCCACCGAGATCGAGATTGAATGTCTGGTTGATTTCAATCTTCCCGGCGCCAGTTTGCATGCCCACCCCATAAACACTGTCTGATTGCCATGGTTTCCCCTCGCCCAGAGTACTTGTCAGGTCAATATTCCCCGTCTGATAAAAGAGCTTTGGCAATACGACATCATCAAGGTATTTTGTTGTAAGTGTCGAAGCCTCGGGGCCATGTGTCGCAATCCATGCCGGATCAACCAGTTTCCAGTAGTCGGTACCTGCCCATCCGCCATAAAGCGAAGGGTTGGCCTTACCCTTGCCAAGCTCCTCCTGCCTGGCTGACACAGCCTGCCTGAGCAATTCATTTGCGGCCTCTGAAACGGCATCCTCGAATGATGACCCTGAACTGACAAGGGAATTGACGAGATTCACCTGTTCAAGACTGGCCCCACCCCAGAGCCCCTCACCTTCCCTTGGTGCCATCTGTGACCAGGTTTTTCCATCTTTTTTTATACCAAGTGAACCAAACAGCTCTTTCAAGTAGGTGTTCTTCCCAGAAACATCATACTGCCATGCGCTTCCTTCGGCATTGGAGAGCATGCCATACAGCCTCTGACTTATCTCATAGGCAGATTTCAGTCTCGATGACCCTTCAGAGACCGGATCAATGGCGGTGTTTGGCGAGCTGTTCTGGTCAAAAAAGATTTCCTTCAAAAACCCAAGGTTGTAGTCAAACCCTATCCCAAGCTCTTTTTGTGCCCTGTCTAGTGCCGAAGTATTGATTTTTCCTTTGTATTTCTCAAGGAACTCTCTTATCGGGAGGAGCTTGTCAGCTTGTTCCACCGGGCCCTTCGTCAACCCAAGCCCGATTGGTGAGCCCCAGTAAAGTTTCTCCAGATCGGCAAGCGTCATCTTTGGCGCCAGGGCTTTGAAAAGACCGTTTTCAACTATGTTTGATGGAAGGCCGGAAACATCGGCAGAAGAACCCTCGAGCAGTTTGCCAAGGCTGGTACTTTTCAGATCATCAGGGACCTGGTATGAATCGCTCTCCTTGAAGCCTGACAGATACTTGATGTAGTTGAGCATTGCAAACCACGGCTTTTTGAGTGAAAGGTCCCAGTTTCTTTGGCCACTTTTGCCCTCCCAGAGCCAGTCAAGCATGTTTTTTGCCCCAAGCTCACCGGCGCCAAACGGATCAAGCGGAGGTCCTTGAAGGCCCTCTTTTTGCCTCACCCTCTCCCATTCTTCCCTTGTTTCTGGAAGGACCGTTCCCTCACCAAACCAGCCATAATCGCGCCATTTTGAACCAAGCTCGGAAATCTCGGCATCGGTGACCTGTCCTGATCTTGAAAGGTATCTGGTCGCCCAGGCAGGGAAAGCGCTCTGCTTGCCTCCTCCGCCCAGAGATGTTGTCAGCACCGAGAACATGGCATCAAATTCACTGGCGTTTCTGTATGACGACATCGCCCTGGAAAGGTTTTCTTTAATATCGTCGATGGATGTGTTCAGTCCTTCCGGAAAGAGGCTGCCAAATTTTTCGCCCTGCGGTGCGTACCTCAAAACGGAAAATGAGCTGGTGATTCCCTCTGCAATACTGCCAAACTTTGACGGAAGAGAAGAAAACCCGTCACAAAGTGCTTGCGCAACCCTCTCTGATGACCCGCGAAGGAAGTCTTCCCCGCTCAAAAGGCCCTGTTCCAGCATCTTTGCAAGACGCCTTGTCCAGTTGGACGGGTCCTCTTTTGAAAGCGGCCCCAGCCTGGCGGGGGAATGCAGTTCGAGAAAATCGGAGATTACCGAAGCTATGGAGCTTGCGGCACTCTCGACCTCTGATAACCCGGAAAGGAGCCCCTGCGCAAACATCTTTGCAGAGTTTACCCCAAGCCCCGCCATCATTGCTGGAATGGGCGAAGTGGACAGGGCCACAGAATTACAAAGGTTTCTTCCAAAATTTGACCCGATCTCCTGCGCTGTCCCAAGGAGCCTGTCGCCCTGTCTTTTCAGGTTTTCATCAAGCTCCCCGAATGTCTCGGAAAGCTTGTCCAGTGATTCCCCTGCTTCCTCCCAGGCTTTTTGCGCCTCCCGGGCTTTTTCGCTTGCCTCCTCGGCCGAGGAGGCAAGCAGGTCCAGGGATTTTTTTGCCTTTTCGATCTCGCTGGTGGCGAGGTCTTTTGCCTCAATTGTTATGGTTGCCTTTTCCTGCATGTCCCCCTTGCTCCTCCACTCTCGTGCTTCTTTCAGAAAGCCTGGCTCCCTTGTTCCTGATTTCCCCAATCAGGCAGGCCAGCTCCACAAAAATCCAGTCCTGTTCAAGCATCCCCCCGGATGATGGCCACAAGCCAAGACCAAGCGTTCTCGACAATAAAGGCAAAACCTGTCTTATGTGGGGAGGCACCCCAGTGTCAATCCCAAAGAGCGCCTCCTCGGTCAGTTTTTTGCCTGCTCCGAAAAATCGTGGAACGACAGTACCCTTGAAAGCAGAACCTGGTAATAGAGTGCATCGAGTGCTTCTATATCATCCTCGACAGGCTTCAATGTCTTGCCATCTATTTGCAGTTCGTGGCACGAAAAGGCAACGAGCTTGAGGTTTGCCCTGAAAGCATTTTCCGATCTGCTCCCTTCGGTCGCAGCAAGCAATCTCTGGACCTCCAGAAATTCACCGACAGAGACCCCATGAATCTTAGCCCTGTCGTCCTTTCCTGCCCTTGCATCAAAATCAGCAAAACCAAACGACTCTTCCCTGAGGTAGCTCACAGAAAGCTGTACTTTCCGCAAACAAGCTCCGCTTTCACGGCAAAACCGTCGCTCTGGCTGAATGTAGCGCTGGTTTTCCAGCTCTGGGCAGTTTTTCTGCCGACCTGGACAGGCACGGAGCATGCAGTCATATAGCACTTTGGCAATGTTACCTTCAACGAGCCTGAAATTGCAGATGACGGGCCAACCAGCGCGCCTTGCATCTCAACCACACAGGCAAAAGGCTTTGTTTCACTCTTTGCCACATAATCCGCCCCGTCTCCGCCCAGAAACCTCTGCAGTTCGGCATCGTCCTCAAAGAGCGCTTCGGCATCCAGTTCTGCCGATATTGTCCCTGCGCTGCCTTTTGAGATAAATGCTCCGCTGGAAAGCGTCCTCTCCGATGCCTCCAGCCCGTTTGAAACTGAAAGTTTCAAGCTTTTTACCAGAGATGTTTTGGGTGTGCCCTCAATCGTGATTGATGAGCCGGCAGGCTTGAAAGATTCGCATTCCTGATAAACCGGTGTCGCCCTCGTGTTGTGTGCAGACATTTTTGAGCCAACAAATGAAGCGGAAACAGAGACTGGTTCCGCAGGCAACATCGAGATTGAGCAACTTTCTGTCATCATGCCAGAGAACCTGGCGGCAGAATGACCGTCAGGGGCACCAAGGTCAAGCTCCCATGTCTGGCTTGGAACAGTTCCTGACTGGCTGAAAGTGTGCTTGTAGGCAATGTCCGGAACGTTCTCCACGACCGGTGACCCGAGGTCATGGGCAAAAACCAGCCCGCCAGAGATCCCTTTTGCCTCGATGCCAAGCATTGCCCCGTTCACAGAAACAATCTTTGCAAACTCGCAAACCTGACCGGCGCCTACGGCCACCCAGTCGTTTACTGCCAGGCCATCTGATGAAGCAACCTCTATCGTTGCAGCACCAGCCGGTGCCTGCGAGGACAGCGTTGTTGATGCCCCTCCAGATTTTGCCTCCGGTACAGCCGCCACGCTGTCCCGACCAAAGAGCCAGTAGAGGATTTGGCCGGTGGCAACAGGGTTTGCGTCAAGCGTTATGTCGCCTTTTTGTGTCCAGCCCTTCTGGACCATCTCCGATTGCTGGGCAGAATTACCTATCAGGAACCTTTTTGACATGTCCCTGCCCCAGCTGACATTGCAGGATAGCACCTTCCAGAAATTGTCCGGTGCCACAGGCTCTGCAAACTGCGTCTCCCTCCCAAAACCGAAATAGCTGGATTCGCCTTTTGGCATTTTCCCTCCCTAATTTTCAACCTCTACCTGGAGGCCAACAGCGCCCTGAAGGACAAACTGGTTTTCATGGTAAAATGGCTCCAGTGAAAAATTTGTTTCGACATGCCTGACAAGATATGATGGCAGGAATGTTGGCTCGGTTGCCTCTTCCTCGATCCTCGATATGATATCGGCAAGCGCAAGGTATCCCTGTTCCCTGCCCTGATAATCCCTTGAGAGCACGCTGATTGTGAGGCCAATGATGGATTCCCTGCCACCGCCTATTGTTGTTGCCCTTCCCTCCGAAGGCGCAATCGACAGGGCAAGGCATGGAAACTGTCTTGCCAGCTGTCTTGGCCCCAGAACTACCTCAACACCCGGAAACTTTGTCTCCAGGGCGTCTTTTGCCTGCAACAGAATCTCTCTGTATGGCGTCATTTTTGCCCTCCCGGTGTCTTTTTGCCATCCCCATGGCTGGCCAAAGATTCAAGCTTTTTCCTGATGCTTTTTGCAATATCGCTTACTTTGTCTGCAAAAACCGCTTTCCCCAGATCGTGCTTTATCTGGATCACGAGGACACCCAGAGCCCCGACGGAACGCCGGACCGTGGCAGGAGATCTGCCGAGACCCTGCCGTCCCTTATCTCGCGGAGCATGTCCAGCGACCTCTTGTAAAGGTTCTGTGCTTGCTGGCACCATGAGTCTCCCTGTTCCTGAAAAACGTACTCAAGGCAAAACGAGCAGGCCAGATCAACTGTTATCTCCCTGATTGGCAGAGGCACCAGGTCCGGCACCTGAAAGTTGCATGAGATGACAAGGTCAACCATCCTGCTGGCCTTCAAGATCGCCTGCTCGATGGAAAACCTGTTCTCGGAGGTGTCTGGAATGACTTCTTCGCCAATTCCCCTGAGTGCCTTCCTTACATCCTGAATGCCAGCGTACATCTATTTCACCTTCAAGTTACTCAAAACCACTACAGCATCAGGATTCTCAAGAGCGCAATCGCACCTTATCGTTACGACAAAATAAGTCACACCTTCTGTTGCCCTGCGCTCTGTCTCGATGGTCACATCCTGCTGGATGCCCAGCACAAGATTGCTTGTGTCGCAAAGCATGACAAAAGTCCCGTCCAGTGTGCACTCGACGACCTTCTCGCCTGACTGGTGCGGGAACATCAGAGCACTATCCATTGTGACATCGGTTGCCACAATGGAGGCAACTTTCCTGATTTCGCAGGTCGCCCCTTCGCCAATGGCCAGCATGTCACCCTGCTGGATGTTTGTTGCGGATGTGACTTCTATTATTGTGTCTCCGGCAACAGAGGCCGACGACAGGGTGGTGTTCCCTCCACCAGAAACAGGGACCGGGAGGTTTGTGGGAACAAGAGCACATGACGAGATCGGCACCTTGCCAAAACTCATGAGCGAGTCTCCGGTTATAGCATCGTCTCCAAGAGGGGTTGTCCTGCTTCCAAGCGCATCAACATAATCTTGGTACAGGTCGTCACTCATTATGAACCTGAGATTTTCCCTCTTCCCTCTGTATTTGCTCGACAAAGTTTTCAGTGTCCTCGAGAGTTTTTCTGCATTAATGTCCCTGTCAGCAAAAACTGATTTGGCATCAATGACATGACCCTCGGAAACGGCCCTCGGGTACCACCCTTCAACCATCTCCCAGATGTGGTTTTTTGCCAATGCGCCGATGTCTTGCCCCATGAGATAAGCATATTCAAGCTGGTTGCCTATCTGATTTGCCACTACCCTCATAAGGTGGTCAGCAAACGATTCGCCTTCAATGTTGTCCATGAGCGCATCATCCGCAATCGGCACAACGGCCTTCATCGCTTTCGAGGTAAGCGTTACAGCCGATGTGGAGACGTCGGAGAAACCATCCCCTGAAGAACCGTAATTTCCAGGTCTGAGAACTTCCTCACCAATCCCCAGCCTCACGAGCTTTTTTGTGCTCCCCCTCATCCTCTCGACCCTGGCGTTGTTCTTGAGGAACGAGGCGTCAACAATGTAGTCAATAAAACGGTTTGCGTCCTCTGTTGCAAGGCCAACCCTCTGGGCAAAGGACCCGGAAGTTATCGCGGCTTTTGAAAGCAATTTTTCATTCCCTATCATGTTCCCTCCAGTCATGAAAGGAGCGCCACAACGGACGCCCACATTTTTGGTTCGGCCTTGTCGTCGGCCATAATTGTCTTTGTTTTGAGAAGACCTTTCTCCATCGCCCCAAGCCTGAGAATGGCGTCATCAAATTTCTCCTCGAGCGATGACAAGGTTTCGGACATCGAATCCATCCTCTCCTCCATCTCCTTTATCCTTGCAGACAGGCTTTCAAGGAGCTGCTCCGGCATGCATTCAAAATCGTCCCTTTTTTCTTCCCCTTTTTTAAAAAACCTTCCCAGCATCACTTACTCCTTTCTTTCACAAACAAGAATGAACCCGGCTTCCGGGTTTGCCGGCTGGTCAACAACAGAAATCTCGGCAATTGTCATCCCGGTAATGACATCAACAGTTTTCCCCTCAAAATTCTTTGGCCTTTTCGATGTGACCACACCCCCAACAGAAAACCCCTTGTAGATGCCCCTTTTTATCTTGTCCCAGCACTTTTTGTCGTAGATGTCGGCACCAACCAGGAGGCCTTTTGGCATGAGCGAGAGGTGCGATGCGACACCAATTGCCCTTGGCTCATGCATTTCCCTGACATTTCTCCATCTTGAATAGGCGCCAAGGGCTTCCTTTACCGCCCCCGTGCTTATAATGTCCCCCTGTGAATCCAGCGCTTCTGTGGAGGCCCAGCCCCATACGGTCCCCAAAGCATCCCCGTTTTTGCCTGCCATTGTCCCCTCCAAATGAAAAGGCCCTCCAGCAAAAGAGGGCCCAGTATTTTTTGTCTATGCCAAGTGGTGTTAGTCTGACTTCTTTTTGAAGAACCTGACCAGCCTGAGTGGTGCAAAAGGCGCATTGAATATAAGCCACACCACAATCATTGCTCCCCACGCCGTGTAGACGTCCAGTGGTGGTGCCGGTACAAAAAACCTGTATATGGTTATGTTCCAGAGCCATGAAACAACATAGCCAAGGCCATAAAACCACCCGGCACAAAGCAGGAGACCCACCGGCACTGCCCAGATGGCGTCCAGCTTTGAGTCGAAGTAGAATTTTCTGTCAGTTTTTGAGAATCTCAGTGACATGAGCACATGTTACTGGTTTTTGCCAGCCCCTTCAACTTCCCTGGCTGGAAGGCCCATTCTCGCCCTGGCCTCATCGGCTGAAATCATCCCTGAATCGATGAGTATTTTATCTGTCTGCGCCCTGCAAAGTTCGTCTTCGGCGTCCATTTCATTGAAGCGGAACCTCCACCCAGAAATCCTCAATCCTTCCCTGATGATTGCCCTGTTGATTCTTTCTTCCAGAAACCTCTGCCTGGGTGCAATGACAAGATTTTTGAAGTTTTGCAACTGCGACTGGCCAGTGCCCCCGCCAAGATTGCCGCTCTCGATTATGCCAAGCAGGTGCGGCGGAACACCATGCGCAACAACCATCAGATCGCGGTTCATCTTCCTGTAGTCGGCAAAAGAGGCCTCCTGCGGTGTTGTCTGGATCGGTTTTATCTCTCCAGTGACACCCTGGGGGAACTGCAAGACCATCGTCTTGTGCGGATTGCCCTTGAGATTTGACATGTAATTCTGGAGCTCCTCCTTGTCCTTTGGGGAAAGCGAGCCGCCGGATATGACAAGGCAAAACCTTGGTGTGGCATTGTTCTCAAAGAACTGGATGTTGTAATCTCTGGCCAGAATATCGCCCATCGTGGAGCCTATCGCGGCCACCGAATCGGGAAGACCATAGAATTGCGAGGAAGGATTGTATTTCCTGAAATGCACGATCTCTGAAGATCTGCCGGCATCGTCCTCAAAAATCTCGCCACCACCAAGGCTGGCAAATTTCCTCTTCTGGGTGCCTATCGTTTGCACAAAACCGCCGTCCCTAAGCAATTTTATGTTCCTGGCAGAAACATGGTACAGCCTCCCGACCCTCCCAAACTGGTCTCTTGTGGCCTCAAGGTAACCATTCCCAAGGCATTCCAGGTCAACCATCACCTGGAACAGCAGTTCGTCAAAAGTCTGGCCCGGATTACACTCCTCAAGAAACTGCAACAGCTTATTTCTGGACTCTTCTCCACCACCCTCATCCACAAGCCTCCAGCCCTGTCCAACTGTGAATTGAGCTTTTACCTGCACTGCCCTGTAGTAGATCTCATTGCTCTGGTAAAGCTCGAGCAGCTTCTCAAAATCCAGGTACGGGGGTGGTTCCACTACCCCAGATACACCCAGTGGTTTTTCCCTGACCTGTCTTGTCTCACACGAAAGAAAATCAAGCTTTGCCTGCTTCATAAAACCTCCAGAATGTCGACCCTCGGCGATGTTCCCTGCCTTGCAAGTGAAACTGCCATTTCAAAAGCATCTATCATGTCGTCATGCTCCCCTCCCGGAAACTCAAGCAATTCCCTGATAAAAAGCTCATGACAGGGCGCAACGCGGACCTTCCCAGACTCAAATAATGGCTGGAGTGCTCTTATTCTCGACTGCTTCGGCGCAAGCGGGGTAATTGGCTTGACAGGAACTGCCAGATTGCCTGAAAGGTGCTCTATGAGCGCCCTCTGGTATGCTACGTCCTCTATCCCCAAAAGAAGCGGCCTGTGGAGCTCACAGGAGTCCCTCACGGCCTCTGCCTGTCTTGAGAAACCGAAATGTCCCCTGATGCAATCGAGAAGATATATGGTGCCAGCGGAATCAACGCCAATCGTGACCATCGCAAACCAATCCGAGCCCTCCCTCTCGGATATGGCCAGGTCGCAGGCCGTATAAACCGACAACGATGGCCTCTCAGGAAGCAGGTCATAGAACAGGAGCCATTCCCTCCTGAAAGTTCTGCCAAGATAGAAGCTCACATCGTTCTGCTTTTCCCTGTCAAACATCGCCTGGCCGGTCATCAACCTGTCCAGAAGCAGCCTGTCTACCCCCCACATCTTCGGCCACAATACCTGCCATTTCCCCTCTTTTTTTACACCAAGCAATTGGCCCTTGTCGCCAAAACTAAAAAATCCAGATATTGGCATCCCCTTTTCCAGCGCTTCGGTGAAATTTGATGGCCATCTGATGATTGCCTTCTCTGAAATAAATTCCCAGGCAGGATTTTTCCCCAGTTTCCCATACAGGTCCTCCGGATGTTTCCTTGTTCCAACAACAAGGAGTCTTGTCTCCGGCAAACAGAGCTGGAGCAACGACCCGTAAAACCACTCCTCGACTTCCTCTCTTGCCTGTGGAGTCTGTGTGTTGCGATCATCAAGCACATCGTCACAGATGATCAGGTCATAGTGGCCACCGGTGAGCGACCCAAGAACCCCCGAACAGGAAACGTTTGGTTCCTTTGAGTCGCAGCCCTCCAGTCTCATTTCGGTTGCCGTTGCGCTGGACAATTTTGGTGCACAACCCGCTTGCCAGAGCCTGATGCAGACTGATTCAACCTGTCTCAAAAGCCTTGATGCAAGCTGCTCGGTCTTTGAAACAACCAGTATTCTTGCCCCAGGATTTAACAAGAGGAAAGTTTGTGAAAATATCACTGTCCATATAGTAGATTTACCATGACAACGTGGTGCAAGCTGGACCCTTCTGCTCCATGGCTCATCAAAACACTTTATCCATTTTTTTTGGTGAGCAGGAAGATCGAATTGCAATTTCTTACATACATCAAATGCTTTTTCAGAAAGGGTTTGTGGCACTCCCAATTACCCCTCCCTCCCGTGGGTTCCCAACGATAGTGAATTGTAATCTCAGATGCTCTGGTTGTCAAATACCGACATTTTAGAGTATAGCTGGCTAATATGATTTTTGCTTATATTTATAGTATACTCACAATTATTTTCTGGTGAGACTGTGAACTTTTCCGGGCATTGACGTGTAACACGCCAGAAATAGAATTTGTGCAGGAGGTAATTAATGAAACGCTTTGCCGCGATTTTTTTGGTCCTTGTAATCTGTTTTCCATTTGTATCCACTGCCGTAGAGCAGGTCGTAATCGAACCGGTTGGCAACGGGCCAACCACAGGGGAGATTGCTGTCCCGGTTGCGATCCTTCCACTCTCTGGCGGAGATGTGGCAGTCCTCGACGGCAGAACATCCCGGATCAATTTTTTTGGTCCGGATGGCGTTATGAAAAACTACTACCCAATAGACAGGGAAACGATTCCAGCATTGCCTCCTGACATGTCAGATTCCATACCGTTCTCGTTTGCACAAATCAAATTGACCTCGGATAGGAAAAGCAGTCTTTATTACATTGGCAAAGATGGCGTCTATCAAATAAACATCCAGACTGGTGAGACCTCCAAAAGAATCGAGCTTGAAAAACAACTACTTCCTGTTTCGATTGCGGTAGACGGGCAAGGCAACATTTTCACGCTTGACCATGAAAGGTGTATCACAAAATATGGCAGTGACGGAAAAGAAGTCGCAAAAATCGGCGAGCTGGGAAAAGGTAAAGGGAAAGCGCTCAATCCATACGCCGTAATGGCTCTTGAAGATGGAAGCATTGCATTGCTTGACACCTGGAACGAGGAGACTTCAGAGCAAATCTCGTCCGATGAAAAAGGAATAATGATTTTTTCAGGAGAGGGGAAATTCATCAGGGAATTTGGCCAGCTTGGGTTGATGGGTGGCGATGACAGCCAGATACAGGTTGGCTTTGCAGGTTTTGGGAAGGGCCAGGAAATCTTTGTTCTTGATGTCGGCTTTTCAGGGAAGCCGGCATGGGTGATAAAAAAATACAAAACAAACGGGGATTTTGAAGAAAAGATAGAACTTAAGCAGTCTGGTGATTTAGTAAGCAATTACATTTCATCATTCTTTGTAGACGATGGCGGCAAAATAGCCCTTGCAATGCCATTCCTTTCAAAAGCAGTGTTAGACGCAAATGGTGTCGCACAGGGACTGGGAAAGATCCTTGAAGACACACTAAAAAATCCCGTTTCCGCAATGAAATTGCCACAGGGGAAAACAGCCATTCTCGAGGGACTCGACAGAAAGCTGCATATTTTTGGTTCCGATGGCACCCCGCAAAAAACAGTTGCTCTTTCTGGCCCAAAATCTGAGGGGCCAGCTGGAGACTCACTTGGTGTTCTTTCGGACATGGCAATGACCCAAAATGAGCTTCTGGTTGCCTCTGGATGGGAAATCCGAAGGTACGACAATCTAACGTTTGAATTCAAAGGTTCCTATGATCTCCAGAAAAATGTCGATATACCCGACATCATAATGGCGCTTGCATCATCCGGAAACAAGATAGTGGCGCTTGACAGGCAGGGCCAGGTGATATTCATGACGGGCGGATTGCCATCAACATTCAAGGTGGAAGGTAATCCCATTGACGTGACTTTTGACAGGGACGGCAACATTCTTCTGCTCTTCCCGGAGGAAAAGAAGATAAAAGCATTCTCCGAGACCGGCACAAAGAAATTTGAGTTTGCACTCGAGGGGGTTGAGATGCCTTCCTCAATCTGCACAAGGCCATCCGGAGAAATAATCATCACCGACCCCGCGATAGGGCAAATCATCGAGTTTTCAGAGAATGGAAAAAATATTGCAGCATACGGCCGAAAAGGGTGGCTCGCACAAACCGAGACTGTCCAGGACTACAAAAAAGAACCAGATGCACTGGCATATCCCTCAAGAATAAGATCAAATCAGGATGGAACCCTGACCGTGCTCGATGTTGGCAATTCAAGGGCGCTGAATGTTTCGTTCAAGGAAGCCGAACCCCCGCCACCGGAAAAAAAGCCGGCAAAGCTGTCTGTTGACAAGGCTTCGCTTGACTTCGGCAAGATGTATTACGAAAAATCGGCCAAAACACTGGAAATCGCAATCTCAAACCTCGGTGATGAAGAACTTGAGGGTAACATAACAAGCACCTCCAAAATGTTTGTGGTTTCCCCGGAAAAAATTGACCCAGAAACAAAGGCGATAAAAGTGACCGTTGATCCAGGAAGGGACGATGCCTGGGAGACATTCAAGGGTGAAGTAAAGATCCAGACAAATGGCGGATCGGCCAATGTGCCAGTGTCAGTGCAGATAACCGGCAAGAAGATATCAATATCGCTCCTTTCAACATCATTCCTGATACAAACCGATGGTGACGAAGAAAAGTACGATGCGGGAAGGGCAGGGGTAATCATAAAGGGCAGAACCCTAGTTCCTCTCAGGGCGCTTGGTGAAGCGCTGGGGGCCGAAGTAAACTGGAACGCCAGCGAAAGAAAAGTCACATACTCTCTTGATGGCGGAACTGTCGAAATCTGGATAAACAAGCCACAGGCAAAGGTGAATGGCAATCAGGTAAATATCGACCCGCCAGCAGTAATACTCGCAAGTGGATCAACTTATGTTCCAGTAAGGTTTGTTGCCGAGGCGCTTGGCTGCGATGTCGAGTGGGTCGAGCAGAAAAAGACGGCCGTAATCTATTATCCGAAGAGGCCTTAAAAACCTATTCAGTCACTATTTTTACAAAACCGAGTTTTGTGAGCTTCGCCACTATCCTGCGCGCTTCATCAGTGGTTATTTCAAGCTCGCTTGTAATCTGGGCAATGGACACGCCGTCCTGGATGCAGGAAAGGAAAGACCATTCAACCGGCTCCAGGACTATGCCATCTGGCTGGGAAGTGTCCCTGGCAAGCCTTATCTGGTGGGTACCGGAAATGGATTGTCCAATTTCTGCAATGTCCTCGTCCTGCCTCAGTGTGTGATCAAGAATGAATTTCTCGACGCTGAGAGTAATTGTCGGATCGCCATCCCAGTCGCCAGGTGTGAAGCTGAAAGTGCCATTTGTCCACGTCATGATGTGGTTTGCCGCCTCATCGCCAAAGATGTTGCCATAAACGGCATGCACAAGCTTGCCCCCCACAAAAATGAGGGTGCCCTTTACGCCGTCTTCAGTGGTTACCTGAAGGCTCCCGTTCATCGAGCTCTGGTTTATGAGGCTAACGACATCGGGCAGGCTTAAATACTGGAGTTGTCCTGAAATTGACTGGCCCATTTAATTTAGGATTATGTTTGGACAGCGCTGTAAAGTCAAGAATACTATGCTTATAATGTAGAACATGGAGGTCAGGATGAAGAAAATTATCATTTTTGCGGTCTGCCTGTTCTTGTTGATCCAGGTTTTTTCAGTATTGGAAGTGTCACACGCAAAAAACCAAATGGCTGGCCCAATACATGGCGAAGGGCAAGTTTTGGGCAACGAGCTCCTTGGCAGGACAAGACTGGGTTTTCTTGATCCCTACGGATACCCTAAATTCTCCCCGAAACTTACAAAATTGCTCTTTGATTCTCTTGGAGTTAAAGATTATGATGAATACAAGGACGAGCTCACCAAGCGCCTTGATGAGCTTGCTCCAACCTTCTACAGGCAAGACTTTTTCATGTGGGCGCCCGGTTTTGAGTGGAAGGATGCCGCAAAAAAAATTGCACTCGAGAGCTCAAAAGGTATCGAGCATATAATTACCTTGAACTTCAGGAGTTTTTTGCCAAACAGCGCCAGAACTGTCGGAGACATTGTCGAATACTATGATGGGGACGGAAAAGACGACAATCCCTTTGGCGCCGTTGTAAAAATCTGGCAGATTGAGAATGAAATCAACATGAAGGACATTTTCTGGAAGGGAACCCCGTCAGAATATGCCAAGCATCTTCTTGGCTGTTACAACGAGGCAAAGAACTCCGATCCTTCGTGTGTTGTTGTGATGGCTGGTGAAGCCTCGGATGTAAAAAATGAGGTGTATGCTGATATTTTGCGTGAGCTGGGTGGCCAGCCTGCATTTGATTCAGTCGACATACACGTTTACGGGCAGGCAACAGACTCGCTCATGGTGGAAAGGTGCGCAAAAAGCTTCAGGGAGCGCCTTCTTGATGCAGGATATGATCCGAACACACCAATGTTTATGACCGAATACGGCACCTACTGCGGTAAAATGCCGAAAATGGATGACTCAAGCGAAACCATACAAGCAAAAACGTTTGCCGAGAGGACAATACTTGCCCTCGCAAACGGAATAAAGGGCGCATGCTACATAAGCTGTGTTGATGGCGTGATGGATGACAAGGTAGATGGATATTTCAGCCAGATGGGACTGATCCATAACGGCATTACAAAATTTGGCAATGGCCCATGGCACAAAAGAAAGGTTTTCTGGACCTACAAGCTCCTTTCGCTCTATCTTTCACAAGCCACTTTTGATGATGTGCTGGAGGTGACACTTGGTGTCGGCATAAGGGCCTTCAGATTCAACAGACCAGGCCTCCAGCCCGTTTATTTTGTTTTCCTTGAAGAACAGGGAACAGCAAGGAAAGTACCACTTCCAGTTACCGACAAAATGAGGGTGACCTCGCTTGTGCCGGTTGGTGAAAGTGGTGACGAGTACGACAGGCTTGAGGACGCCATAGAAACAAAAATCGTCGACCCAATCGATTTGAACAGCATTTATGCCATGCTTGCCCGCGGGCCAATCGCAGTGGAGCCTCTCCCACCCAGAATGCTCTCCGAAAAGATTGGCATTGCAAAACTTTCGACATCAACAAACATTGATCTTCCAGTGGGTGAAGTGTATCTGACAAAAGAAAATGCCATAAAATGGGTTGACGGGGGAAAGCCGGACTTTTCAAAAATTGATCTGGCGATTACAAAATTGGTGAAAGCTGGCAAATCTGTAATACTCGCAATAAATGTCGAGGCTGAATGCTTCTCGAAGCCAATCGAGTTTGCCAAATTTTCCAAATTCATTGAAGGGGTAGTAGAAAGATACGACGGGGACGGCATACTGGACGCACCCGATACCCTTTGCACAAAGTTCCATCTTGATGCAAGAATTAGTGACACTTCATATATCTCAGAATCTTCCAAGTGTTATGCACAGATGATAAAAGCGTCAGGAAGGGCTGTTTCCTCGGCGAACACAAGCGCAAAACTGATTGTGGGTGGATTCAGTGACAACAAAGCTCGCATCTGGCCAGCAATCTTCAACGAACTGCGGAAATTTGAGGCCGAGGCTGGCTATCCATTTTTCGACATTGTGGCCATTTCAAACAACTTTGGCTCCTCAAGGGCCGATTCCGAGAACTACAATTTCATAAACCGCATCTCGAGGAACACCAGAAAATTGCTGGATGAAAACGGTCTCCAGAGAATACCGATAACATGCCTGTCTGCCATGAACTATGTTGGTGTGGCAAAAGACTATCCGGAACAGACCGAAAGGGACCAGGCAAACGAGCTGGTGAAGCGCATCATGACCATGATTGGGAACGGGTGCCAGACTGCCTGCTGGGGCATGGAAAAGGACGTTTCAGGCAACATTTTTGGCTCATGCGGACTGCTCGATCTGAACGGAAACCCCAGGCTCTCCTACCATTCAATGCAGAAATTATTGCTTGAAACCTCAAAAGTCCAGGTTCTCTCATACGATCTCCCTGGCGGCAAGACAACCACCGGGAGATGGATTGCACCGGAATACAACAGCCTCTGGGGGATGAGGTTTGGCATAAATGACCCATTTGTCATCGCCTGGGTAAACGGCTCAAAACCGCCGACTTTCTCCTATGTGGACTTTGATTTTCCGGCCACGCAAGCGCTCGAGCTCGAATACCTGGTGCCGGACCAGAAAAGCGGAAAAGAGACTGGCGGTAAACCCACGTTCAAAAAAGTCACCATCTTCAGGCAGGACGGCGAGTTCAAGATACCGGTGGACAGGCTTGAACCATTCATAATCAGGCCTTCAAATGCAGTGGCGCCCAAAATCGAGATAAAAATTGACCCGGCAATCATGATGGTCAACCCAGGGCAAAAAGACACGGCAACAATAACCGTGACAGGATTTGAGGGTGAGGCAATCCTCTCCGCTCCAAGCACAAAAACCCTCGGGACAACAATCAGCCCGGAAAAAGTGAAATCAGGCCAGCAGGCGACTCTAACAGTCTCCACGCTGGTTGCAAGCGCCGGCCAGCAATACACTGTCGCAATTTCTGCAACAACAGGCCAGGGCAACGCCGAGGCCCTCCTCCAGATTGAGGTCTCAAACATCATGCCAGTGGAGATTTCACTGTGGATAGGCAAAAAAGAGGCACAGGTGGGCGGGCAGAAAAAACAGCTTGCAGAACCACCCACAATCATACAGGGTTACACGGTGGTGCCAGTGAGGTTCATTTCCGAGACGTTCGGGGCCAAGGTGGGCTATGACCAGAAGACAAAGGAGATAACCCTCACATTTGGCCTGAAGCCTGACGGGAGCTACACCAAAAAAGTGACGCTCTGGGTCGGCAAAAAGGAGGCAACATCCGATTTCGGTTCGATGCTCCCGGCGTTCCAGACATTCGAGCTCCCCGTTGCGCCAGCCATCATAAACGGAACAACAATGGTGCCTCTGCGGTTTGTCTCCGAAGTCCTTGGCGCCGGTGTGGAATGGAACGCCAAGGAAAGAAGGGTGGACATCAAATGGTGGCCGGCCTGACAGCCACCAGCCAGCGACAGAAATAAAAAATGCCCCGTCAAAACGGCGGGGCATTTCAATCTGGTAGAATAATCTCTTACGGTCTTCCGTTGAATGGCGGATACTCGTCGGTCATGTATCCCATGTAGCCGTTGACCCTCATTGACCACCTGTAGTAGCCAACAACAAAATCAAACATACCCTTTGGATATCTGCCGGTGAAAAGGATTGCCCACCATGCGATGAACTGGACAACCATTGCGGCAATTCCGTAGAACATAAGGCAGAAGCCGTGAGGAATCATGACATAAAAAACGCCAAAGAATGTCCTGAGAAGCAGAATGCCCCTGGACAGTTTTTCTGGATAATCAACATCAAGTTTCACTGGATACATAATTAAAATCCTCCTTTTTTGTGATTAATATGCTTTTAAAAGCAAATGTATTATAGCCAACATCCCCTGTTCTGCCAACCCCCCTGTTATCTTACTTTTTGGCAACAATTGGGTCAGCATGGGAAATTCTGGCACAAATAAAGACGATAATAATTGCCGGTGATTTTTGTCTGAGATTTATGCAAATGAATGATCTGGATTATGGCAAATGTTCTCTGAAAGCAACAAGCAACGGCAGGTGGTGGTTTGCAACCCAAAATTTATTTTTCCATCTCTCGGTGAATGTTTTGTTTTTTCTCCTCTCAAGATGAGAGATGATTGTATAGTTTGTTTTTTCTCCTCTCCTAAAAGGAGAGGGGCAGGGGTGAGGTGGTTTTGAATTCTAAAAAAGTACGTCTTAAACCCCCTCACTTGCCCTCCCGGGCATCCTCTCCCAAAGGGAGAGGGAAAATATGTGAAAACCTCCGGCCACAGTAAATATGGTGTCATCCTCCACCGGAGGGAGAGGAAAATAATTTGCACCCACCGTAAGTGCAAATTTACAATCTGCATTTAAAAGAAAAAAGATGTGCAAAAATAATGTTTTTAAGCAAAATACACAATTTACCGCGTCTTCCCTTTCAGGAGTGGCGTGAACAAAAGATCTACCCCTTCACAGAGCATGACCGGATAAAAACCATGAGCGGTTTTTCCCTCTCCTCTTAGAAGAGTAGGTTGGTGGCTCAACCGACTCAGGCCGCTTTTCAATCCCTCTCCTCCCAGGAGAGGGCAGGGGTGAGGTGGTTTTGAATTGACACAAAGGGTATAATCCAAACAGATGATCGATTGTTTTGGTGGAGGAGATTTATGCAGCAGAAATGGGAATCAAAAAAGCAACGCCTCCCATTTTTAGTATTTTCATATCTATTCTCCTTTTATCTCCTTTTTTTACATTAAAAATTTCATATTTGATAAAAAACGTTTAAACGTTTCGTCTTTCAAAAACTCATTTTTAATTTCTCCAATAGAGATAAATGTTTTTTCATCAATTTTTTTGAATAGCTGTGAACTTGGAACATTGGAATAGTAAAATCCCTTCTCTTTGGTGAATTCCATACTTTTATTAATCTCCAATGCTTCAAATGTATTTTCTCCAAATCTTATCTCATACATACGTGAGAATGATTTTTCTCCTTTATAGAACTTTGTAAGTTTGTCAAGATATTGTTGGTATGTCGCTTTTTTAAATTGGATCCTAGTAATATTGATATTATATTTGCCACTTTCAATGTGAAGTGTGCCAGTACCTGGCATCATTTTAAATCCCTTAGGCAGAAGAAAAGACTTGTAATCATCTTGCAGATAAACATCATTAACTGCCAAAAAATAATTTAATGGAGTCAAAGGAGTTTTGGCCATTTCTGAATCAGCTGTCAAAGTTGGATCAATCCAATCCTCATCTTTTATAATAAATGTGGACATAATCTCATCTGCTAAAATTAGATCATCATTATTATCAACCTCGGCCATCAAAGAATAATATCTACCATTGGAAGGTATTATATATAAGTAGTGAACTTTTCTGTCGTTAATATTTTTCATCCAGAAACCAGTAAGATTGATATTTTCGGGTATCCTCCCCCATAAACAATCATAACCATCTTTTGTATATTTTCTTTCAAGACCTTTAAGCAAAGGGGAAATTGAATCTAGGTCATTTTGTTTTGATTCTTTCATTATAGCAGAAGAGATCGATATATTAAATGGTCCCATAAGATATTCACCACATTTATCTACATATGTGAAATCTTCAGGACAATTTATTGTGTAAGATTGTGTATTTATAAATTTGCTTAATAAATTTGATTTAACTAATGATTTTTTAGGAATATCCGAGATACCAATATTGCAACCTAAAAATATAAATATGACCAGTGATATAAGTGACACCAAATATTTTTGTGATTTCATAGAGCGAATACTATTTATATGTTTTTCTAATGTCAATAACCAATACAATTTTTGGTAATTTTATTATAAATACGGACTTAATATTGGCTCATTCTAATTTATAATTAATAGTTTATATTATATAATATTAATAAATAGTCCTAACAAGGATAACAAGTCTTACATTAACATGTATAAATCTTACTTATTAATATATTATGTCACAATTGTAAACACCATAGAACACCATTGTTTCCAAAAAATCTTTAGAAGATTGATTGAGGGATATCCAGAAATGGTTTTAATCAAATAGGCGAAATTTATACTTCAATAATATCTGCAGACGGCTTTGCATTGCCCCCTAACTTTCATTTTCGCCTCGGTTTGTAAAGCATATAATGCCAACTCAAGCAACAGTTAAAATAAAAACCATATCTTTATCTACCTTCCTCTCCCCCCAAACAGCTTCCTCACCTCAAGAAGGAGCATGACCACAACCGCAATCCCAAGCGGCCAGAGCAGGAGCGATGGTGAAACCGGGAACAGCTGGAGCCTCTCGTTGAGGTACGGCACATAGGCGCCAAGCAGCAAAAATGCGATGGCACCAAGCCCCCACAGGTCCATGACCACGTTGCCAAACGGGTTCATCTGGACAAGCAGTTTTCTGTCCGACCTGGAGGCAAAGGCCAGGGCCACATGACCGAACATCCACGCCGCAAAGGCCAGCGTTTTTGCGATGCCTGCATCGCCAATGCTCAGCCAGAGAGCAAGGCCATATGTGATCCAGACGGTTGCAAACAGGGCAAAACCCTTGATGGCAATGTCCGCAAACACCTTTGGCCCAAGGACGTTCTCTTTCGGGTTTCTGGGCTTTCTTGTGTAGATGGAGCTTTCCTTCGGCTCTGCGACAAAAGCGGCGGAGGCGGCAAGGTCCATGAACAGCTCGAGGGCGATTATCTGGATTGGGGCAAACGGCATCGGCACGCCAAGGATGACCGGCAGGAGGAATGTCAGCACGAGGGCTATTTTGACCGAAAGGTAGTATTTGAGGCCCTTTTGCAGGTTGTCAAAGAACGCCCTGCCCTCAAAGATCCCGCTTGCGATTGTATTGTAATTGTCATCGGAGAGCACGACCTCGGCCGCGTCCCTGGCCACATCGGTCCCCCTTTTGCCCATTGCGATGCCGATGTCCGCACCCTTGAGCGCCAGAACATCGTTGATTCCGTCGCCGGTCACGGCCACGACCTCGTTGTTTTCCTGGAGCGCCTTTACAATCCTGTATTTGTGCTCCGGGACTGTCCTGGCAAAAACGGACGTGGTCCTGACAGTCTCTTTCAGTTCTGAATCGCTTATCAGGTCGAGCTTGTCGCCTGTCACAACGTTTGCAGTGTCGATTCCAACCTGGTTTGCTATGAAAGCGGCCGTCTTCGGGTGGTCTCCTGTGACCATTATGGTCCTGATGCCGGCGCCCTTTGCCTTGATTATCGTTTCCCTGACGCCATCCCTTGGCGGGTCTTCAAAGGCAATCAGTGATTCAAACACCATCTGCTTTTCCAGCTTGTCAAAGTCTTCTTTTGCCTCGCCCTGGGTGAGGTTTTTTGTGGCGACAGCAATAACCCTTCTGCCATTCTCTGCCTGCTTTTCAAGCTCCTCGGAGACTTCTTTGGGAACACTGGCGCAGCTTGCAAGAACTTCCTCCGGCGCACCACTCTTGTAGAGGGTATAAATCGAGTCATTTTTTCTGATCACAGATTTGGACTTTTTGCCATCGCCAACCGATCTCTGTCTGAAAATTTCCGGCAACACAGGCGACGCTCCGAGTTCGAGCGCTTTCTGTTTTATCGAGATTTCCAGTGGATTGCCTGAATAATCGGTGGTTGAAAGGAGCGCAAAGGAAAGAGATTCTTTTGCGTCCTTTGGGAAAGTGGCGGCAACAGACATCTTTGCCTGCGTGATTGTCCCGGTTTTGTCGGTGACAATGACCGTGGTGTTGCCAAGTGTCTCAGCCGCCTTGAGCTTTTTTATCAGGAAGTTCTTTTTAGACAGCCTGTAGGAGCCAATCCCGAGCACCATTGTGATGATGATTGGCAGTTCCTCTGGTATTGTGGCGAAGGAGAGCGTCAGGCCCGTCAATATCATGGCCTTCCAGTCCCCACCCCTGAGGAACCCGACAAGTGGTATCGTTATCGAGAAGAAAAGGGCCACCCACACAAGCTGGCCGGAGAGCGATTTCATCGCACGCTGGAGAGCGGTCTTTGGCGGTTTTACAGCCTTTGTTTTTGCCGCTACCTCGCCAAGCCTTGTGTTTGCCCCGGTTTTTTCAACCACTGCTTCGCCCTCGCCAAAAACAACGGCGGTCCCGGCAAATATGGCTTCACCAGCGTCCCTGTCTTGCGGGAACGACTCGCCAGTGAGTGCCGATTCGTCCAGCTGGAGCCCCACCGACCTGATTATTTTTGCATCGGCAGCGACCTTTGTTCCCTGGGAAAGGGCAAGAACATCGCCAGGCACAACCTCAAGTGAGTCTACTTCTGTTACATTGCCATCCCTTATGACCCTGCTTTTTGGGGTGGCAATCTCGCCAAGGCTTGCAACAGCTTTTTTGGCCCTGTATTCGTTGAATACCTCGGCAAGCGTGAGGAGGATTATGATTGAAAAAATCGTTATGGAATCACCAAGCTCTCCCAGAAAGCTGTATACGATGCCAACAACAATGAGCAGGAGAATCATTGGCTCCGTGACTTCTTCGATGAAGATACCGATAAAATTCACCGTATAGGGCTTAAAAATCCTGTTCGGTCCAAATTTTGAAAGAAGCTCCTTTGCTTTTGCAGAAGTCAATCCAAGATCATTCCTCGTCATAGAGAACCTCCTTTATAAGATGCCTTATCTTTTCCCTTGCCTCACCCAGGGCTTTTCTGCCGTTTTGCGTGGCCCTGTAATAGACCCTCAGCCTTCCGGCGACCCTTTCCCTGAATGATTCAAGATAGCCACCTTTTTCAAGCTGGTGAAGAATGGGGTAGAGTGTACCGGGGCTTATCTTGTAGCCATGGTGTGACAGCTCCTCGATAAACCATAGCCCATATACCGGCCCTTTCGCCGAGTGATGCAATATATGTAATTTGATAAACCCAAGAAAAAATTCTTTGGTGAAGTTTTCCTCAAAACATATATCGTTTTCCATTATCGGATTCCAATATAGTATCCAGTTTTCTGTTTTCAAGAGAGGCTTTTCTTAAAGTGTAAACTTTTTAAATATATGCACCGTATTAGATTTCAGAAAAGACCAAGGAGGTTTCAAATGAAGAAACTGCTGGCGGTTTTATTGACCATCCTCATGGCAGTCCCGTTGTTTGCTTTCTCACCCGTTTTGTTTGCGAAAGATGGCAACAAAGGTGGCGGCAATGGTGGCAAAGAAGAAAAATGCAACTTTACGGCAAGGTTTGAGAAAGAGCCCGCAACGATCGGAATGGAGGCTGGCCAGGAAGAGACTTTTATTTTGCTGGTCACAAACAATTGCGGCATGGAGCAGCTCAAGATAAAGGCTTCTTCGGAGAACGCCGGGCTGGAACTTGGCAATGCTGAATTTGAGGTCGCACCAAAGGGCACCTTCAAACTGACAGTCAAAATCAAGCAACCGCCGAAATCTGGAACTTCAAACGAAGTCCACTGGATGATAAAGCTCGTTTCGCAATATGGAAAACAGCTGGAATTCAAGTTCATAACAAGATACAAGATCACCCAGGAATGCAGATACACAGTAAAGTGGGAGAAGGACCCAACATCGGGCAAACTCGATCCAGGACAAGAGGGCGAATATGGCCTCGTGGTCACAAATATTGGATCCACCAAGATAAACTTCAAGGTGACCTCGAAAACCGAAGGACTCCGCTTCTCGGTAAATGAATTCTCTGTCGAGGCCAGGCAAAAGTTTGTCCTGAAAGTAATAGTGAAACAGACTGCAAAAGGCCAGGAGATTTTCTCAAAATGGGCCTTTGTGATTGCCACTGACTGCGGCGGGCAAAAAGAAATCATATTCAGGGTGTTTTTCAAGGCAACTGAACAACCATCATGCAAATTTACTCTCAGATGGCAAAAGTCCCCGGAATCCGTAAAGCTTGACCCCGGCCAGGAGGCCGAGTTCCCGCTTGAGGTCACAAACAAGGGAACACAAAAAACCACAATCAAAGTTGAATATTCCGGTGAATTTCTCAAGTTTTCAGCAAGAGAGTTTGAGCTGGAGCCAGGCGCAAAGTTTGTTCTGAAGGTAACAGTAAAACAGCCGCCAGTAGGCAAAGAACCCGCCACAAAGTTCTCGTTTGTGCTTGTTGCTTCATGCGGCCAGAAAGTCCAGATTTCCTTCAGGGTTTTCTACAAAACACCACCGGCAAACAACTGTGAATTTGAGGTAAGATGGGAAAAGAACCCGGCGAATACGCCACTGAAGGCCGGACAGAGAGAATCATTCAATCTGCTCATCAAGAACAAAACGGGCAAGAACATGAAGTTCTCTGCTTCTTCAGGTTCAACTGCAATAAAATTCAGCCCGGACAGGCTGGAAGTCCCGAATGGCCATGAGAAGAAGATGAAAGTCACAATAACAATGCCTGGAAAACAGAACAACGAGAAGGGAAAAACATTTGAGATAGTAATAAAAGCAGATTGTGGCACGACAAAGGTGGCTAAGTTTACTGTAAAATATAAATAACAATACGCTCTCTCCATATAAAAAAGCCCGGGTTTCCCCGGGCTTTTTTATTTATCAGAAATGAACTTTTTTTACATCGCCTCCTGGACGGTTTCATTCATCCATCCACCCCAGCCAGGCACCTCGGTGACGTTGCCTTCAGGTGTGACGATCCTTTCGATCCTTCTCTTATAGACCTGGGTCAGACCAAGGCTCTCCAGGATTGCCGGGGTTATTGTCCTGTACTCCCTCTTCGAAATCGGGTCAGTCTCCGGTTCCGAGCTGTATGACACGTTCTGGTTATAAACTGAAACCAGCATGCCGATGCTGGCCTCAAGTTGTGGCGAAGCATAGATCACAGGCAGTTTCAGTTCCTCAAGGCAATCATACCTCGTGAACGGCATGCTGCTGGAGTGCGTACCACCAATAAATGCATCGACTATTCTGTCCAGCTCGCTCTGTACCATGGTTTTGCCGGAAAGGCCAAGGCACTTCGTGGCAACCATTTTGGCGAGATTGTACGCCCTCATTGCAGAGCCAAGCACAAGCGGATGGAGGTCGATATCGCCAAATATCATCTCCGGGTTGGCGCCATTTGTTTTTGCATACTCGACATAAGTCATGATGTCATAAGGGCTGACCCATGCCGGGTTCCCGTCAGCGCCAATCGGTGCAAGCGGGCTTGCGGTCTGGATGTGCACCGGGCCTAGCTCGGAGAGTGGCGACATGACAATTTCATCGGCACCAAGAGCAATGAATGCCGCCGCGCTGAAAGCCTTGAAGCCAACAATAACTGACAGGTGGTCTGTAAACTCTCTCAAAAGGGTCAAAATTCTCCAGGCGCTCTCTGGCGAACCACCTCTGGATGCGAGTATTACATCCAGCCTGTCTGTCCTGCCCATTGCCATGAGCTGGTGGTAGAGTGGAGGGACGACATCATCAGCAATCGAGGCACCCTCCGGATGGAGAATGTAGGATATGACTTTCGAATTTCTCTCGGCTTCGATCCTTTCTATTGCCTGGTGGCGTTCATTCCTTGTAGGGTCCATTTTGTGTCCTCCTTTTTGCCCTGTTAAATGTCTCTGGTCGCTGTCATTTGTCAAGAAGTTTTGTATGGATAAAAGAACAAATCCCATCAAAATTTCTTGCATCAAACACGGTGAAATCCTGCCTTGACCTGATGAAAGTCATCTGCCTCTTTGCATAGTGCCTGGTCACGAGCTTCATGTCCGAGAGTGCTTTTTCAAGCGTTGTCCTGCCATGAAAGTAGTCGATCAGGAAAGGGTATCCGTGGGACATCACCCTGAGGACATCAGCTTCAAGGCCACTCTCAATTGCTGCCTTTATCTCATCAAGCAGGCCGGCGCTGACCATTTCATCGGTGCGCCTGTTTATCCTCTCGTAAAGCTCTTCCCTTGGCCTTGTGATGGCAATCTTGATAAAATCATAAGGCAGTGGCTCCCTCTCTGAAAAAAGCTCCGACTGGGTCTTGCCGGAAAGCTCGTAAATCTCTAGCGCCCTTACAATCCTTTTCAAATCAGTCGGTTTTATCTTCGATGCCGAGACCGGATCAACCGCCTGGAGTCTGGCGTAGAGTGCCTCCAGACCCTTTTCTCTGGCCTCATTTTCAAGTTTTATGCGCAGTTCAGAGTCACCCTCTGGGGTTTTCGAGATGCCGTCAATCATCATCATTAGCCACATATAAGAGCCACCGCAAACTATTGGCAATTTTCCACTTGAGAGAACTCCATCTATAGCAATGCCTACATCATCAAGATACCTGGCTACATTGTACTTTTCCCTTATGCTGACATGTCCGAGAAGATGGTGCGGAATCCCATTCATCTCCTTTTCTGTCGGCCTGGCAGTGCCAATAAAAAGCTCGCGGTATATCTGCTGGGAATCACAGGAAATAACCTCTCCTCCAAACTCTTTTGCCAGTTTAACGGCAAGGTCCGTCTTCCCGCTCGCAGTCGGGCCAAATATTAAAGCAACTTTCTTCACACTTTCCTTATAACAGAATTGCCAAATAAGGCAAAGGGGATTAAATATCATGTTGAACAACAGGGATGTTTGGACTGTTTGGTTTTCAAGGAGGCACAAATGACAAGAAGGCCAGTTCCGGTCGCCATTGTGGTGGCCGCTATAATGCTGATTGCAGGCATCCTGGTGGCAGTATGGATTTTTGGAGACAAACCAGTAGGGCCAACGCTTGAGGAAGAGAAGCCAAGGATTGAGGCCTGGATTGCACACAAGGGGCTCAATTACGTTGGAGATTCAAAGGACATGGTTTATCCTGGCGGTTCTCCTCTGTTTGACGAGACAAATGGCGAGGCAAGAGAAAGGTACGAGTACATCCGCTCGAACCATCGCGACAGGCCGTGGAACGATATCGATCCGGCATGGCTCACAGAGTTTGCTCCTGGCGAGGAAACACTCTTCAGGCAGTGGGCGCAAGAGCAGGGGCTAAACCAGTATGGTGACCCTGGGGACATGATGTACATGGGAGCAACACCACTTTTTGACGAGAAAACTGGAAAAACCATTCCGCTTGCCTCCTATGTGCTTGCCAGACACCCATTGAGGCCCTGGAATAGAAAGTAGCTGCTAGTAATTATCCCCGCAGCTGTTTCAGCAAACAAAGAATGGCTGTGGGGATTTTTTGTAAACTCATTATCAACAGATCCTCGTCAATTAAGCACCAAACAAAGATTATCCTAGAGCATATCTATTGTTTCAAATAACAAATAAAGTGTTTTGCATACATCAAATGATTTGACTTACAGACAGCAAAAAACTATCATCTAGGCAGATGGAGCCAAAAAAGAGCATTGCTGTTGTTGAAGATGAAATCGCAATCTCAAAACTGATTACCTATGTGCTCGAAAGCGCTGGTTTCCACGTTAGGGCAATTTTTGATGGTGGAGAGGCGCTTGAGAAAATAAGAGAAAACCCTCCAGATCTGGTATTGCTGGATCTCATGCTGCCAACAATATCTGGTTTTGAGTTGCTCTCCAAATTGAAGGGTGAACCTTGTCTGAGCAAGCTTCCTGTTATAGTGCTCACTTGCAGGGGCCAGGACGAAGACAAAGACAGGGCCTTCAGACTAGGCGCAATAGAATATGTTACAAAACCATTTTCCCCAACAGGGCTTGTGGCAATGCTTAAAAGCATCCTCTCAAGCAGTATCCAATGAACGACGAAGAAAACATCATCCGGGAGCTCGCCTCGGCCTGGGAACAACTTTCAATATTTTATGACTGGAACAGCCAGATTGAAGATGCCACATGTGGTGAAAAACAGTTCCAGAGAATCCTTGCAAGATTGACAAGATCAACCGGCTCATCATGCGGAATAGCGGTAAAACTTGGAAGGGGAAGAGGAACAATAATTATCGCATCGTATTCACCCAACTTTGAAAACATCAACCCCTTTTTGGAGCATTTCAAAAATTCACTACCAGACATTGAAGAAAAACTGGCACGTGGCCAAAGAGCTGCCGATAAATTTATGCTTCTTGGAACTGAACACCATATGCTTGCCATCCCATGGAGAAAAGAAAAGAAGCTCAAGGGTGCGTTTGTTTTCATAAGGCCAGACCTACAATACAATAGGGCCGAATCAATCTTGCTCTCGAATGCTACCTATGAAATGTCACTTTTGATTGATTACGCAAACCTCTCATCGAGATTCCAGGAAAAAAACAATGAACTGGGTATTCTCGTCATCAAAAATCTCGAAAACTACAAAGAGATATTCCTTGAGGCAGAGAAAGTTGGCTCTCTGGATACTGCCATTTGCAATATGTTCCTGCCAGAAGATACAAAACTCCTCGGTATTTGCATGAACAGAGTATTTTTCTCATCAAAACAAGAAGATGGTGGAAGATCCAACGATGTTCCATCAAAAGAGATCCTCGCCAAATTGGAACCCCTCATAGACAAAGATTTTTCTTCTGCAGGTGGAAAGGTACTTTCGATAAGACACCACAAAGATGACAGGGGGATGGCATTTGCAACAGTGGTTGAGACCACTGCACCATCACCACAGAAAACTGAAAAATTGCATAAAATCGCTGAGCTCGCTACAAAAGAAGCACTCAGAAAAGACTTTTTGGGAGCCTGCATGCAAGAAGCATACGCTTCGACTTTATTCTCCATGTCCACAATGATAAAATCATCAAACCCACAGGCACACTCCACACTTGAGAATGCCGAAAAAATCATTTCCATACTTTCAGGGGCATTGTGCCTTGATGAACATGAAAAAAAGATCCTTGAGAAATCTTTGATGCTTGTTGATGTTTCGCTTATCTACATGGACCATGGAGCGCTTGAAGAATATCTCGTTAAAGGAACGACTGTTTCCGGGCCCCAAACAATGAAAGTGATAATGGAACACCCAATCAAATCAGCAGAGCTTGTGCAATCGGTAAAATCACTCTCGGAATGTGTTCCTGTCATTCGCACCCACCACGAGAGATGGGATGGCTATGGCTACCCCATGGGGTTAAAAGGTGAGGAGATACCGAAACTTTCAAGGATACTTGTCTTTGTACAAGCTCTCTCTTCGAGGATTGCCCAGCATTCAATGGACCTGAAAGATTTTGTTCTCATAGAAAGTGAAAGAGTGTGGCTCTCACGCCAGGCAGGGAGGGCTTTTGATCCAGAGATTGTAAAAACATTCCTGGAATCTTTCTAGGGTGCGACCAATCCCTTTCAGATGACGTATTATATCCTAAATAACCAAATGAAAGGGGCGCTTCAATGAACAAATTTGTGACCCTTATTTTGTGTTTTGCAATGGTGCTCCAGTTTTCGCAGGGCACGGCCAGAAATGCCGAACCTAAAAGAGACCCGGTTTTCTACGAGTGGGTCACATCAACCCAGAAAGAGCTGTCGCTAAAAAACCTTCCCAAAGCAGGATTCAAACCATTTTTCTTCCCACACACAACGAACACTGCCATAGCATCCTACTACAGGGGAAAATTCGATTGGGACGGCACAGGGACAATCAGAATAAAATTTGGCGCAGTCAATTTCTTCTGCAAGTTGTGGGTGAACTCCAAAGAGGCAGGATCGCACCTTGGTGGATATCTGCCATTTGAGTTTGACATCACGAGTTTCCTGAAAAAAGGAAAAAACGAGCTTGTGCTTGGAGCACAGGGGATTCTTGGCATTGTGTCAGAGATTGGCGCCAAAGATCCAAGAGCAATGAAAGAAAATTCAGTAACACTTCCAATTGGGTCGGCTTTCATGATTGGAGGAATGTGGCTTCCTTCCTCAATCAAAAAACTGCCTCCTGTCTTTGTCGAAAAAGTATTGATTGACACATCCGTGAGACAAAAAACCCTGAAGGCCAGGGTCAGGCTTGGTGGCATAGTAGAAGGCAAAAAGGGCCTCTCCCTCTCATTGTGGGTGGAAGACATGCAGGGTGCAAAATTATTTGCCCTTGGCAACAAAAATGTTGATGCTGGCAAAGAAATTCCCCTTCAAGAATTCAAAGCAAGCTGGAACAATCCGAAACTGTGGAGCCCTGAAAATCCAAATCTGTATTTTCTCGTCTCTGTCCTTTCTCAAAACGGCAAGGAAATCCACAGGGACAAAACGCGCTTTGGTTTCAGGGAATTCTGGGTGCAGGGCGGAAACTTCTTCCTGAACGGGAAGAAAATCCATCTGAGAGCAACCTCAAGGCATCTGTTCAGCCAGCGCTGGGCCGATATTGATATGGAAGAGACGGCAAAACAGGTTATTTCAAAAGCCAAGGCTTTCAATTCCAACATTTTGAGGCTGCACGCCAATCCTTACCCGGAGGCATTCCTTGAAGAGGCTGATACTCAAGGAATCATGATAGTTGACGAATCGGCCGCATGGACCTTTGGAAGCGCCTATGCGCTTGAAAACGAGTTATTCTGGAAAACCCTCTACAGGCAGTGGGACGACCACATCAAAAGAGACTATAACCATCCTTCATTTGTGCTTGCCTCTGCAGAAAATGAATTGATGCTGACAGGTGGCGTAAAAAGGAAAAACATACAGGAAAACCTGCAAAAACTTGGCAAATACATCAGGGAATCCTCCGGCAGACCGGTCATGTTCGAGGGGGATTATGACCCGAATGGCAGTGCAGACGTAATCAACCTCCATTACCCATGGGAACCATCCTCGCATTTCACCTATCCAAACGATGCCTATTTTCTGGACGGGTCATTCTCCACTGACATCTATCCGGCCAAGGAAATCAAATGGGATAGATCAAAACCCATGTACATCGGGGAGTGCTTGTGGATGCCCGGCCCATTTCATGAGTATGCAGTGACAGGCGGTGACTACACATACCAGGACCTGAAAAAGGGTTATTATGAATCAAAAAAAGAATTGTTTGCTGACTACATCCAGGCATTCAGGGAGCTGGAGGTATCAGCATTCTGTCCCTGGAACCCTTTTGAGGACGAGAATGAAAAAACAATTTCTGCAAGCCAGCTGACAGAACTGCAAAGTGTTGTCAGCAACTATTATAAACCAGTGAGGTTTTTTATAAGGCAAAAGGATGACTGGCACTACGCAGGATCAAAAGTCTTCAGGACAGTGACCATCCAGAACTGGTCAGAGCAGCCAAAAAACCTCAAGCTGGCATGGAGTTTCGGGAAGGGGGTTGACTCCTCAAAATCGGGTGAACTCTCATTCAGGCTTGACCCTGACGAAACAAAAACAATTACAATAACACTCGAACTGCCAGACGGGCTGGTTTTTGGCAAACAGGGTTCATGGGGGGACATTCCCTTAAAAATGGCGCTTTCCGACGGAAACATCCCTGTGCATGAGGAAGAACACCAGATACACTCATATTCGATGCCATCAAAACAGCCAGCAAAATTTGCTCTTTTAGGCGGGAGTGACCAGCTCTCGAAGGACCTTTCAAATTCCAGGCTTTTCCACAACAGGGCGCAAAAAGTGGACGAGATCACAGACGGCATCGCCATCATTGCCCCAAATTTCCTGAAACAGCAAACACTTGACGGGAGCAACAACACATTCCAAGCCCTCGAGAAAAAGGGCATCAAATATATTGTCCTTGGCCCACAGCCAGAGGGCTCCATCCCCTATTGTTCAATTGTCCCTGCAGAGCGTGAAATCGAAAAAGGCAAAACCCAGTCTTTCAGGTTTACGCATATATCGTTCTCAAAAGACATGGGGCCTTTCAAAAAGGATTCGCTAATAAAATGTTTTGCAGGCGACAACATAATCGCATCAGGTGTATTAAAGCCATACAGCGATGCGCCATGCGTTCCGTTTGCCAGCGCAGGGACGGGAAACGGCCTTGTATGTGTCGGGTTTGAAGTGGAGCAGAAGGGTTTTGTAACATGCATCGAACTGGCATCAAAGATATCGACTGAACCGAGATGTCACGAAATTCTCTGCTCGATGCTCGGCTACCTATCAGAAGATAGGCAGTCCCTGCAGGCCCAGCTTGTCGCCCTTTCGGACAAATCATCTTCGTATCTGTCCTCGCTTGGTTTCACAACCACAAAAAATAGCGCTACAAACGGTGTCCTGTACGTTGGCGAGGCCGACACCATCACACTGAAAAACATTGAGAAACTCGGCACCATTAAAGCTATCCTATTTGACAGAAAAGGGTTTGCGTCCCTGCCAAAGCAGGATGGAGTGGAAATAAAAACGGCCCAGGCAAAACCGGAGCCTGCAGTCGACCTTCAGGGCATGAAGGAGCTTGACGGAGTGACAAGGTTTTCATTTATCGAAGCAACAGGTTTTGTTTACGACAAATGGAGGAAAAACTTTGCACCACTCGGTAAAACCGTAATAGAAAAACTCGCACTCCCAAAAAACGCAAAGCTGACATGGGGTGTAAAGGGCTATTTCTGCAAGGTGGAAGACCTCTACCCACAAACAGTCTTCATCAATATGACTGACTGGGACAAAGGCCCCTCCAACATGCCGCTGTCACTCCTGCTCCAAAATCTTGGATGTAAAAAAACCTTCAATGCCGATCGTGTCGAAATACCACTGTCATCATTAAAGCTTGAGGGTGGCGCCAGGTATGGCCAGGAAAAAATTGCCTTCCTAAGCAATGGCAAGGCAAAATTCCAGGCAAAACTGGAACCTGGGGTAAAATTCCAGCTCAACCTTGCGCTTTACCAGCAAAAAGCTGGCAACGAAAACGCAAAACTTTCGATTTTACTTTCTGGGGTTAAAATTGGGTCAATAGAGGTGAAATCCACTACAGAACAACTTTACAGGCTGGAAATGGTCGCACCCTCTGGCGACTGCGAGGTGGCGCTTGTTTTTGAAAATGATTATTACAAGCCACCCCAGGACCGCAATCTTTTCCTTGGCAGGCTGTTCTTAACTAGATTGACACCCTGACCGTTTATGATATAAATTGCAGTCAATTTGTAATAAAGGGGGATGAGATGGAAAGAAGATTTGTTGCATCAGAATCTGTTTGTGAGGGGCACCCGGACAAGGTCGCCGACCAGATCAGCGACGCTGTTCTGGATTCAATCCTCAGAGATGATCCAATGGGTCGCGTTGCCTGCGAGACCTTCGTTACACTGGGGATGGTCATTGTCGGCGGCGAAATCACAACAAAAACCTACGTTGACCTTTCACACCTGGTCAGGGACGTTGTAAAAGATATTGGCTACACCGAAGACTGGACGGGGTTCACATACAACACGGTTGGCGTCCTCAACGCAATCGGAAAGCAGTCCCCCGACATAGCGCAGGGTGTTGACACCGGCGGGGCCGGCGACCAGGGCATGATGTACGGATATGCCTGCAACGAAACGCCTGAATTGATGCCAATGCCAATCCACTATGCCCACCTGCTCGCCAGGCGCCTCGCCCAGGTGCGCAAGGAAAAGGTGCTCCCCTGGCTTGGTCCGGATGGCAAAACGCAGGTCGTTGTGGAATACATCGATGGCGTTGCAAAAAGGATCGATTCCATCGTTGTCGGTGCACAGCACTCGACAGAAATTCTTGATGCTGCCGACCCAAGCACGATAACCGAAGCTGCACGCAAGCAAATAATCGAAACTGTTGTCGTTCCAACCGTACCTTCCAGGCTAATTGACGAGAAAACGAAGTTCTATATTAACCAGACAGGAAAATTTGTAGTCGGTGGCCCAGTTTCCGACACCGGCATAACCGGCCGCAAGATAATAGTGGACACATACGGTGGTGCCTGTCCGCACGGTGGCGGTGCCTTCTCAGGCAAAGACCCAACAAAAGTTGACCGCTCCGCTTCGTATATGGTTCGTTTTGTTGCGAAAAACATCGTTGCCGCAGGACTGGCCGATATTTGTCAAGCCGAGATCTCATACGTCATCGGCAAGGCAGAGCCAACCCACTTTGCAATCCGTACCTTCGGCACCGGCAAAATAAGCGACGAAACAATAGCCAAGGCTGTGACCGATCTTGTCGACCTTCGCCCGAAAGCCATCATCGAGAGACTCAATCTGAGGCGCCCGATCTACAGGCTCACAACAAACTACGGCCATTTCGGCAAAGAGCTCCCGGAAATCACCTGGGAGAACACAAACGAGCTGGCGCCAAAGCTTGCAGAAAAGTTGCTGTAGCAAAATGAAAAAAACACTTGCCCTTTTGCTTGTTTCTGTTGCCATCGTCCTGGCCGGGTGCGGAAGTGCCACACCCGGGAAAGGTGAATGGTCAAAACCAGCCGAGAAACCTGTCACCGACACTTCGCCAGCGACAAGGGACGACAGGTTTGCCCCTGGAAAGGGCATGCCAGAGATCCAGTCAGAGCTGACGATAGAGGTCCTCCCTGTAAAGGGGGACCCAGTCCTGATAAAGGATGATACGTTTGTCGTGTTGTACGGAGCAGGGCCGGAGCAGGAGGGTAAAAACCTCGAAAAGGTCCTCAAGAGTAAAGGCGTCAAATACATCGATTACCTCATCCAGCCATCTTCCGATCCGGCAAGCTACATGGGCGCAATGGGCCTCGTCGGCGAAATACAGATCGGCAACCTGGAGCGGATGGTGGCCGATGAAAATTTTGTCCGGCTCGAAAGGGCCGTCATGGGCAAGTCCATGGTTGAGCTCCTGGCCGCAGGATCAATCTGGTACGCAAATGGCGTTTCTTTTGATGTCCTCTACCCAATGCAAAACGACTTTGCAAGCGGAAGGGTGCAGGACAGGACATCGGTAGTACTTGTCACAAAAGGCAAGGTCTCATTCCTTCTGACCGGCCAGATTGACGGCACGGCAGAAAACAAGCTCATCCAAAGAGGAAAACTCAAAAAAGTCTCGGCAGTCATCGCAACCAATGGCGCACCGGAGGGAAGCATGACCGAGGGCTTCATGCAGGCCCTGTCTCCGGAAAAAGTGTTTATTGTTGCAGGTAAGGACGCAAAACCTGCGACCCAGGGAACATTGTTTGCCCCCGGCATGGTCTTGCGCACCGACGGCGAGACACTCACAGAAACTCCAGCTTCAGGGAAGGGCAAATAGCCCTTCTCTGAAAGTTTTGGGATTCACAAAACCAATTTATTTTTCACACAGCAAAATTTTTCAATAGAATCATACAAATAATATTCCCTGACAGCTATCTTCAAATCATAAGTATGACTAGACAATTTTTATCTGCGAAAAATCAAATCTTAGCATTTCTCTCTCCTCTCAAGATGAGGGATGATTGCATAGTTTGTTTTTTCTCCCTCTCCTTTCAGGAGAGGGCAGGGAGTTGGAGCATGGGGGGGTAGAACCATAAGCGGTCGATATCCCCTCTCCTTCCAGGAGAGGGGTTGGGGTGAGGTGGTTTTGAAACCCTGTTAAACCATAAAAAAACCCGAAGAGTATTAGAAACGGAAGCAATATTTATGAGCCAATTGAACAATTGGCTTTGGTTACTGGTTTGGTTGAGGAGGCGATATGAGATTCAAAAAGTTCGTTGTCTTTGCCACACTTGTGCTGGTTGTGTGCTCACAGATGGCCTTGGGGACAAGAGGACAAACAGAATTGCAGTTTCCAGTTTTACCCGAAGATGCCGTTGTTCTTGGAGGGGAAATAAATATCGCCGGGTTTGATCCAAAAATCAGGCAGGGAATCATCTTCGACGAGAATATCCAGCAAATTATTGGAAATGCGTATGGACAACTTGATACGAGATACTGCAATGGGAAACTATACCTGACATTACCGTTTGATGAGAAAAACTTCGAGAATGAGAATAAGAATTCTTTTTTGCTTGAGCAGTTGGCATCTGCTATAAAACCTGTTGTCCTTCTTTCTGACGAGGCCGGTTTTTTGCCATTAAACAACCTGATATTTTATCGCAAAAATGATGACAAAATAAACACCAGTTCCAGTCTTGTGTTTTATAACACTGATGAAGATAGGACTGTTTTCAAAATTGACAATGTTAAGCTCCCAGTAGATATTATTTCTGTTTCAAGACAATTAATTCTCATAAAAGATGGCATTAGCAACAAACTTTACAAAACCGGCACATGGACAAAAATTGTGGAATTCTCCGGGCCATTCAACTTTGATAGTGATATTTTTGTCACAAACTCTATCATTTTAGATATCAATACATTGGATGTAATTGCAGATATCTCAGAATACAATCTTGAAACTAAACCAAGGTTTGGCGGGTCTCAAATCTGGTTCAATTCGAAATATGACCAGAAAAATCCTTATCTTAACATTGTGACAAGGTTTTCAAGAGTTGGCCAGTTCTTGGGCAAAGAGGAGGTTCACTTGCCTGGGGTTGTAAAGGAGAAAGAATCTTTCCAGCTTGTTGATTTACATGAAAACCTTGCCCTTGGGCTCATCTTAAGACCATACTCCAGAACCTACAGGGTTTTTGAAACCAGGAACGGAGAGATTTTATGGGAAACCGATTTCAAAAGGGACTCTGAGGACTACTGTTATTTTTACAAATCAAACCTGCTTATGGAAACTATCCATGGAACAAAATTGATAGACCTTAAAACATTCAAAACAACACGCTATATAGATTTTTCAAAATATCCACAAATCTTGTCCAGTGGGAATAACAAAGTTCTCGTTTCCAGTGGTTTTGATGGCAATCGCTCATTAAAAATCGCCTACATGCTTGATGCAAACCTTCAACCCATACTTTACACAAAAACAGTTCTCCCTTTTGATCTGGATTTCTGTTTTCTCCATGAAAACAAAATTATTTCTGTCAGTTCATCTCCCTGCGTGGAATCCAACAATATAAACAATTGCAAGAGGACAACTATCAGCCATTCAGAATTTGGATCACTGGTACCTTTCAAAAAGATTGTATTGGAAAACATCAATTCAGAGGATGTCAAGGAAGACGCTTTCATCGGGAATTATTTTCTAGCATACGGCAATTATGGAATAACCGCCTACAATATTGACGATGGCAGTCCTGATTATTTTCTAAAATTTCCAGAGCCAGAACAAGGGGATATGGTTCCAGAAATCCATCTCGAAAGTCATTTTCTCGTGGTTCAGACAAGATCAAATCAATACACAAATGACAAGCGGAATCATCTGTACTGCTTTGATCTTGAATCCCGGAAAATGCTTTTTGATATGGAGTTTGAAGATAAAAACACAAAAATAATGGCTGTTGACAATGAAGCTATATGGGTTTCTGGTGAAAAAAACCAATATAATGTTTTACGCTTTGCTGGAGAACCCTTAAAATTCGACAATGTTTTCGCATATTACAAGAACATTGTCTATATGACGAAAATTGTGTATTTAAATGGGGTAGAAAAATATTTCCTTGTTTCCCATAATATAAAAAATGGGGTAGAAAAAGAAATTCAGTCTGAGAATCTTCCACCGTCGCCCATTTTTTATATAAATGATATTTATTACTCAAACAAAGGTTTTTATTCCCTTAATTCCTATCAACATATCCAACAGAATCTTGGTGAATGGCTAAACCTTCAAGATAATGATGATGATAAAATTCTTCTCCAAGGGATAAATTTCTCTCTTGATGGAAAAAGATGCAATGGAGTATTAACAAAGCTCTCCCCATGCCCCTCATTCTCGGTCAAAAGAACAGGGAAGGGTGGAGGGAATGGCAAGGATGGAGCAGGTGAGGTAAGCTTTGAGTTCAAGAACACAAGGGAGGATGGAAGAGATCTTGTATTGAAGGGGGAGGTGTATCTAGTTTCTTGGGGGGATGATGGGAAGGCACCTCTGTTTGCCAAGCTGAATGAACCAAGGCATAAGTTGGGACCTCTGCTTCCTGGGATGTTACAAGAAATTACATTCAGGCTTCCTGAACCACCTTTACTTGAGAACAATCAGAAAGGTGAAGGGAAGTATTTTGCTCTTGTTGTGGAGTCTAATGGATTGATGGATAGAGATAAGTCTGTTTTGTCTGAGTATGATAAAGATCCTAGGCCTCTTTTTGATGGTACTCCTGTTGCTCTTGATCAGCAGAAGGCTATTGTTGTGACTGTGTGGGGGAGGTAACCAAAAACCCAACACTTCAGTTGTCGTCATTTCACCATAAAAAATACCCCAATAAAAAACTGGTCAGAGCAGGCTCTTACAAAAAATATCTTGCATATTATGGCCCTGTTTGCTATAGTAATTTCATGTTAGTAATTTACTAAATTAGTAATCTAGTAAACAGGAGAGAAAATATGAAAATACCGACCAATCTGAAACACAAGCCGGTGATTGTTGCCGAAGACTACGAAAACATAGACGGACGAACAGCTTACAAGACGGACGCCAAATGCCTGTCGGCCGGCCTCGCCCAGTGGAATGACCGCGGAAAAGTGGACATATCCGCAAAGGTGTGGAGATACACCGGTGACAAATGGTCCCGCCAGTCAGAGGAACTGCCCCTCCACAGGGTGCTGGATCTGGCCATTTTTATATGCAGGACCCTTGCGTATTTCAGGGATGCATACAGAATCGATGGACTGTTTGACCGAAACAACCCGATAATCGACAGGATCGGGCTCCAGGGTGACGCAATGACGGTCAAAGTGTGCACCGAAAACGAGCTGATCGACGAGGACATTCTGCTTTTCAGGGAGGCTCTTGAAAAAGACAGCGAAATCATCGGAGAGCGCCTCGGGGTCCTCTCATCCTTGCTGGAAGAAATGGGCTATTGAAAATGAAAAAATCAAACAGCATCACCCCATTCCTCGACGACAAGGGGAGGATAAAAGCAATTCCCTCCCCAAACCGCACAAAAATACCGGTGCTGTCATACATTGCAGGCAAGTTTGATTGCGATCGCAACTACACCGAAAAAGAGGTCAACGGGATAATAGACGAATGGCACACTTTTGAAGACCATTTCCTGGTCCGGAGGCTGCTAATCGACCACGGTTTTCTCGGCCGCAAGCAGGACTGCTCCTCCTACTGGGTCATTAAAAAGAGCGATCCAGACGAGGATTGATGAACAATAGCATCTCCAGATGGGATCTGTCTGAATAAACAGGCCCATAAGAATGCTGGGTTTTCGATATAACGCCTAGCGCCCGACATTTGCATGTCGGGCGTTTTTGATAGGAATTAAATTACATTTTATTGGCAAAGGATGATCGTTACGACTGTATTAATATACAAAAGATCAAAAATCATTTATCGCTCTGATTTTCGGTGTAAATGTACGTATTAAAAACATTCGTCGGGATATTAATTTTGTAGTAGCCCTTGTCCGAATATAGATAAATCCTGTGCATAGGTAGATTGATTGCAAAATCAAACCACGGCACCCAATCACTCTTGATTTTGATAAATTTCTCGTGCCTTTCAAGATTTGTTATATATGCATCAATTCTTTGACCTGATGTCCCTGTTTCAATGAATGCTGTAATAGTTTCAACATCATGGTAAATATCGGTATTGGAAAAGAGAGGTTCATGGTGGGACAAACCAGAATCAACTGTCATTGGTTTGGGAACCTCATTGTATTTAGGGTTTTGAGGAAAAAACAGAACCTTGTCTTCAAGGGCAAAAAATGAGCCATCAGTTGATTCACTCAGTCCCCTTTGCTCATAGCGTAATAGTGTAACATTTTCAGATAAGACATAAAGTGTCTCACCATCATATAATGCAATAGGGCTTGGCAGAATATTAATAATTTCATTCTCCTTTACTTCAGCACAGAATGTACCACTTAAAATATCCTTTGTGGAACCAAGAGGGGCCTTGCTGGTAATTTCAAGTTGTGTGCCTTTAAATATGCAATTCAAAATGGATGAACCGTCATAGGCTTTTTTGCTGTTGTAACCATAGCTATTAATGTTGAATTTCATTTTTCTGTCCAAAACCTGCTTGTTTAACAGGTGTCCATTTGTTGAATAATAAGAAAGTGTTTGCATGTCAGGGGATTGGCAAATTATTACCAGTTTTTCTATGGGGACATAAGTATCAATTGCATGGTAACTTCTCCCCTCAGGATCCGGAATAATGACGTCTACGATGCGGTTTGCTGGACCTATATCAAAAGAGCTATAGATTTTTACATCAGTAATATCAATTACACTCCAGGTTTTAGCATCCAGTGTATCTCCAACTTTACAATCTATTGTAACAAGTTTGTTTGTGTTTCCCGTTTTGCAGACAATGGCATAAAGGTCATGTAAATCATTGTAATCATTGTTGGGATTATTGGGGTTTTTAATTTTGACATAAAAACTATTCCTGCGCCATGATAGAACAGGGCCAGGCAATGGAATACGTTTTATGATTTTTTCAAGTGTGGGATCAAAAAATAGATTGAGAGAATAATTTGTGTTGTCAACAATTAACGGCATATCCAGACCATCTGTCCAGTAATGCCCAATAAGGAATGTATCTTTTGATATGGTGATATCTGGTTTCTTGTTATATGGTACCCATTCTGCCTTGACTGTGCCATTAAAGAATATCTCTGAATCGCTATTTTTCTTGGGAATCAGAAAGAAGTATACAACAAGACCAACCAACCCTATCAACACCAGAATTACAAGAAATATTTTTAAATTCTTCATGGGCACCCCACGCAAAAGTAACTGTGACTATATTTCAATTTTGTTTTGCAATTGTTCATTTTCCCTCCATCATTCTAATTATAAACACCCAATTATGCAAATTTGCCCCAAAAATCAGTGTTCAGAAATAATCACTGATACTACTTACTCCCACTCGATCGTGGCTGGTGGCTTGTTTGTGATGTCAAAAACCACCCTGCCGATCTGCTTCACCTCTCCTGTGATGCGGGTTGCAATCCTGTCCAGCACTTCATAGGGCAGTTTTGTCCATGAGGCCGTCATAAAATCTGTTGTGGAGACTGCTCTGACGGCGCAAACGCAATTGTATGACCGCTCGTCGCCCTGGACGCCAACGGAGGAGACGGGCAGGAGGACTGCAAAATACTGGTCCGCGTCGCCTGCTATTTCTTCCCTCACTATTTCGTCGGCTTTTCTCAGAATATCAAGACGCTGTTTTGTCACCTCGCCAACGAGCCTGATTGCAAGGCCCGGGCCCGGGAACGGCTGTCTGTCGGTCAGGTGCTTGGGGACGCCAAGCTCCCTGCCAAGGTGGCGCACCTCGTCCTTGAAGAGCATCCTCATCGGCTCGACGAGCTTCAGGTTCATTCTTTCGGGGAGGCCACCGACATTGTGGTGGCTCTTTATCTTGTCGGCCAGGCCAGAGACGCCGCCTGACGACTCGATCACGTCCGGATAGAGCGTTCCCTGCGCCAGCCATTTTACGCCTGGGATTGTCTTGCAGGCTTTTTCAAACTCCTCGATGAAGAGCCTGCCGATAATTGTTCTTTTCTGTTCCGGCTCGGTGATGCCATTGAGGGCTTCAAGAAAAATGTCCTCACAACCAACAAGCATCGGGTCAAGGCCGAGGTTTGTGAGAGTGAAGATAACCTCTTCCCTCTCGCCTTCCCGAAGCAGGCCGTGGTCCACAAAAATAACATGGAGCTGTTTGCCAATGGCCTTGTGGAGCAGGACGGCCGTGACAACAGAATCGACGCCACCGGATACACCGGCTATGACGTGGTCGTCCCCAACGGTCTTTTTGATCGCCTCTATCTGCTCCTCTGCGAAAGAGCTCATCTTCCAAGAAGGCTCCTCGCCGCATATCTTGAAAAGGAAATTCTCGATTATCAGGGCGCCATCCTCGGTGTGCTTCACCTCTGGGTGGAACTGGAGGCCATAGAAGTTTTTGGAGACGTTTGACATTGCCGCCACGGCACAGCTTTTGGAGGAGGCTATGACTTCAAATTCTTTTGGGGCCTTGATGACATGGTCGCCATGGGACATCCAGACGGTGCCGACTTCTTTTGTGCCCTGGAACAACAGGGAGTTGCGGTCAAGCTTTGCCTCGGCCCTTCCATACTCGCCGGATTTGCCCTTCTCCACTGCACCGCCAAGCTGATGGGCCATTGCCTGCATTCCGTAGCACAGGCCAAGTACCGGCTTGCCCAGATAATATATCGAGCTGTCCGGCATTGGGGAGTTCTCCGCAAGGACCGACCTTGGGGAACCGGACAGAATGATGCCTTTGTATTTTGATAGCTCGTCAGGCTTTGTCCAGTATGGCACCACCTCGCAATAGACATGGGCCTCTCTGACCCTTCTTGCGATAAGCTGGGTATACTGCGAACCAAAGTCTACGATTGCTATCATTTTTTGTCGCCTTTCATAAGTTTTTCCTGAAAACGCTTTGGAAGCGTCACGCCCTCATCCAGCTCAATCTCCTGGCCCGGCTCGATGTAGTCTGTGAAAAGTTTTCCATCCAGATGGTCAATCTCGTGCTGGAGCACCCTTGCAAGGATGCCGGTTGCTTCGCCTTCGACGCGCTTTCCTCTCAGGTTTGTGCATGCAAATCTAATCTTTTCAGCCCTCTTTACATCTGCCCACAGGCCGGGGATTGAAAGGCAACCCTCTTTGTATATGCATTCACCTTCCCTGGAGAGTATCTCAGGATTGATGAAGACCATTTCGCCCTCACCATAATCGATCACAACAAGCCTTATCAGTTCGCCAATTTGTGGCGCGGCAAAACCAATGCCTTTTGGGGCAGTCGTTTTCATTATCACAAACATTTCCTTGATCAGGTCAATCAGGTCGTCATCAATTTTTGTAATCGGCTTCGACTTTTTCCTCAATATCGGGCTGTCACAGTCAAGAACTTTTCTCATTGGTTGGGGTTCACCACTTCCAGCTTTATTCCTTTCATTCTGCACAGCTTCATCGCCTCCCAGAGGTACGGAACTGCGCCTTCAAGGTCTTTTATCTTTAAAAGTATATCCCATCTGTACTCCCCCTTCAAGCGGTGATAATAGGTTGCGTTTGGGGGCAGAATGGTGGCATCTTTCACAAGTTCTTGCAGGATCTCATGGCAAAACCCTGCCCACCTTTCCGCCTCGCCCTGGTCTTTGGAAGTGACAATCCACCAGAGCACCCGGGAGAAGGGAGGGTAAAATGATTCTTTCCTGTCCTCAAGCTCTTGCATGAGGAAAGTGCCAACATCAGAGGCAACAAGCGATTTGATGAGCGGGTGGTGTGGCATGTATGTCTGGAGCAGGACCCTGCCGGATGAAAGCTTGCCGGCAAGTATGGCCACAAGCGAATAGGCCTTGTGGGACGCCGAAAAAACGGGCATCGACATCACACCATCAAGGCTCGCTATGCAGGCAAGCCTGACATTTGAAAAATCGGCCCTGTCCAGAATCATGGTTGTGCCAACAAGAATGTCCCCTGGCTGGCCAAAACTCCTTATGTTTGCAAAGGCATTTTTTGTGTTTGCGTCAGCCCGCAGTATTCTGCACTGTGGCAATCTCTCCTCGAGCTCGAGGTGGAGCCTCTCGGTCCCACCTGCCTTGAACAAGACAGACACCCCGCCACAGCTCGGGCAGGTACTTGGCGCCTTGGCCTCATAGCCGCAGAACCTGCATGAGACCTTTCCCGTGGTCATGCTGTATGTGAGCGGCACCTTGCATGTCGGGCAAGAAATGACCTCGTTGCATTCATCACAATAGACAAAGTTTGAATAGCCTTTTCTGGCGATCAGAACCACAGAGGGCCTTCCAGCTTCAAGCTCCTTTTTAATCGCCGAGACCATGCCTTCCGAGACCAGCGGCTGGTTCTTGGCCCCTGCCTGAAACAACATGTTGACGACCTCGACGCGGTTGGGAAGCGATACAGGGGAGGTACCCTCTTTCAGGGCCTCCAGTGTAGACGGAGCACCAACCAGGCTGAGGCTGCATTTGCCAATTTTTGCCCTCACCCTTGCAAGGGCACCGAGCCTCAATTTGCCAGGCTGGTCCTGCTCGTAATGGGGAGATGCCGGCTCGTCAACGACAATTCTTGAAAGGTTTGCAAAGGGCAGAAACAGCGCCTGTCCCATGCCAATCGCCACACATGACAGGGAAGACCTGAGTGCGTCCCAGAGCCTGCTGTCATTGGCCATCGAGCCATCGCCTGTTGCAAGGTAAACCCCATCATCAACAAATTTGCTTATTTCCTTGTGTATCGCCCTGCAAAGCGACGCGTCCGGGGCGATTATTGCCATGCTCTGGCCAGAGTTCATGTGCTCTCTGGCCCAACCAGCGTAAAGGGCAACTCTTTTTTCAAGCACAAAACCCTCAAAATATTCGATATCAAACCCTGATTTTCCCTGTTTTGGGACAGGCCCCGGTTTTGCTCCTTCCACAAGCCTGAGCTTTCCGGAGAGCACAAGTTTTTTTATCTTGGAGAGCGACACTCCGCTTGCTTTCGAGAGTGAAGACATGGAAGAACAGAAGGGCGCTTTTTCATTGACTGATGAGTCAACGTCCGGGTCGGCTTCGTACTGGAGCTTCGGTTTTGGCAACGATGGTGCAGAAACCACCTCCACAAGCCGTATTGCACCCTTTTTGACAAGCCCCCTGAGGGCGTATGTGACCCTTGATTTGCCCAAAGCGTGATTGAGCCTGCCAAGCGTCGAGTCTTCCCCCAGCTGGACAATCTTTTCAAACAGGGCCTTTTCTGATGGTGAAAATTCGCATTCACCCAAAATTTCAATTTTTGTCTCAATCCTTGGCGATGGTGGCATCCAAAGATTATCGGAGAGGGTCGTACCAGCTTTCGAAAATGCAAGTGAGTCTGCAATAATGGTCGCCTCTATGCCTTCCTCATCAATAACAGGCGTGTCGTAAACAAGCGAGACCATCTCTTTGAGCTCGATCCCGGCCTCTCCATCGTCAATACCCACCACTACGCCCTTTGCCGTCCTGTTCCTTAACGGGACAAGAACAAGGCAACCTGGTAACACTCTGCCTGAAAGAGACTCCGGGACTGAATAGGTCAGCTCAAGCCCCTCGACCATAACATGCACATTCACACCTAAAGGCTAATGCCCCAAAATTCCCTTTTCAAGGCATTAATTTTCTATACACTCTGGCTTATGTTTTGTTTCGTGATTTCATCGTGGCAAAGATTCCTGGGCGCCACATTCAACTCCCCTGTGGATACCATGAAGGGCAGCCTGGTATTGTTGTGCAAGCTCTCTGACAGCAATCTTTCGGAGGGCACAGGGCGACTCCTCCAGGAAGCAGATCCGGCACACAAAAAAACCAATCCCTATAAAACCACGGTGACTGGCAAGATTGAAAAATCAGTTCTTCTGGACGAGCTTTTCATCACCACCATAGATTGTGGTTTTCCAGTCAACGCTGTAATAAAACTCCCATGCGGAAAACCCGTAATACCCTATTCCAATGGCGATATTATCGAGGTCAGAGGAGAACTCCAGTTCCATCCAAACAGGGAGCTTCCGGATTTTGAAGCAACCGAGGTGATGCTGAAGGACTGCTCCCTGATAGTTGACACTGAAGTTTGGGATGAAATATGGTATTGTGAGGGTGTTGCTTTACTGCCAGAAAGTGATATGAATATGGCAAAAGCAACCGGAAGGGAACAGCAGTAATGCCCACAAGCCTGAGCACCATACTTAGGCCATACATCAAAAAGACAAACGAAGACCTTGCACAGCTCCTATCTTCAAAGAAACCTGAAAAACTTTTCCAATACGTAGCTTACCAGCTAGGTCTTGTAAACGACAAGTTCGAACCATTAAAAGAACCGAAGGGTGGGAAAAGGCTCAGGGCCTCAATCCCTTTGATGACGGCAAAATACATTGGCGACGGAGAATTCTCTTCCAGCATCGCGATGGCACTTGAACTGTTTCACAACTTCACCCTGATCATAGATGACATACAGGACAACGACGCAACTAGAAGGGGAAGATCAACACTCTGGAAAATCATTGGCATACCACAGGCGCTCAACGCGGCGCTCATTGCTGAGGCGCTCTCGTTTGAGTGCGCAAGAAATGCTTGTGTACACCTCTCCCCAAGAACAGCCATGAAATGGTATGAATCGTTCCAGGAGATGACCCAGAGGGTCTTTGAAGGCCAGCACCTTGATATCTTGTATGAAAAACAGGAAGTGGTCTACACAGCACAATACCTCCAGATGGCAAGAGCAAAAACCGCCTGCCTCCTGAGCACAAGCTTCTCCTGTGGTTTCGCATTGCAGGCAAAGGAAGAATTGAGGAATCTTGCACCGCAGATGAAGCAGGTCGGCGAATCGGCCGGCATGGCTTTCCAGATCCAGGACGATATCCTTGGTCTCTGGGGTGATCCAAAAAAGACAGGCAAGTCGGTGGGTTCTGATCTTGTGCGTCACAAAAAAACGCTCCCGATCTCATACGCAATGGAAAACGGAAGCAACTCCACCAAAAAACTCATTCAGGAAGCCTACTCAAAAGAAATATCCCAAAAAGACGCAGAATCGCTCCTTTCTTGCCTTGAGGTGGTTGGTGCCAAGGAATATGCAATGTCACAGGTGAGGGAATACACCTCCAAGGCACTGTCTTTGCTGGCTTCAATACCAACCGACGAGAAGCTGAAAAAATCCCTTGGCGAACTCATAGAGGGGCTGGTCTACAGGGAATCATGAAGGTCGTCCTGCCCGAAGCCTGCCAGGGTTTCTGTTTCGGTGTAAAGAGGGCCATTGACGAAGTTACGTCCTTCTCGAAGACTGGCGAGGTCCAGGTCCTTGGGCACCTTGTCCATAATCCCCAGGTGGTTGCAAATCTGGAACGTGACGGCGTCCATACCATTGAATCCCCAAATCAGTCAACTTCAGGCATAATTGCCATAACCGCACATGGCGCCCCAAAAGATGTGTACAACGGGTTTCCAAACATCAGGATAATTGACTGCACATGCCCATTTGTCAAAAGGCTGCAGAAAAGAGTGGCAGAGCTCTCCGACGAGGGCTACAAGGTAATCATCGTCGGTGACTCTCACCATCCGGAGGTCGTCTCAGTTTCCAGCTTTGCAGTTGATCCTATTGTCGTAGGAAACATAGGCCAGGTCATGGAAATTGGCTTTTTCAAAAAAATAGCCGTACTCTCCCAGACCACACAAGACACCTCGCTGCTCAGGGATGTCGCTTGCGAGCTGACCGGACACACCGATCTTTTACTTTTTGAAAACACCATCTGTACCTCAACCAGAGAGAGGCAGGCCCAGCTCCTGGAACTTGCCAGCAGATGCAAGGCCGTTGTTGTGGTTGGTGGCAAAGTTTCAGCCAACACAAAGAGGCTCTACCAGCTTTCAAAACAAAAAGGGGCCCAGACCTTTTGGATTGAGGGCCCCGAAGAGCTTGATGACGAAGTGCTTGCCCAGATAAAAACTGCATCTGGTGGTGGATGTGTTGGCCTCGTTTCTGGGGCATCCACCCCAACTTCTACCGTGTTACAAGTTTTCTCAATACTCTCCTCATACTGAAAAACGGATTGTTGTCTTCAAGCAAACACTCTTTCATTTCTGCTGTTTTGTCTTTGCTTTGCGTTATATCGCCTGTCACGATGATGTTCTGGTCAAGCTTGTAGTCTTCCAGGTTGACCCAGTCGGTCTTAACGTAGCAGGTATATTCCTTGAGATCAGTGCCGGTCACCTTGACCAGTTGTTTATTGTGGTCAACCATCGTGATCTTTCCCTTTATCTGGGTGAATGTGGCCACAACACTTGCGCCGGTAATGCGTCTTGTGTTTGGCGGGTTGACTGTTCCTGAGATCTTTACAAACATTCCTTTTTTGTATGATGTAAGCTTGCTCGTATCGGCAAGCGAAATGGTCCACTTCATTTCGGGCTTTTTTATCTCGACAATTGTGAGCTCATTTTTTGCATAGTTGGCCTCGGAAATAAATCCGATCATTGTGGCAACAGTCACTTCAATTTTGTTCCCAAAACAGATTTTCTTTGACCAGTCTTCTCTGCCACCTTCGACCCTGACCCAGTCGCCAGGCTTTAGACTGTTGCAATCAAAACCATCCGGAATGGTCACTATCCAGGTGGTGTGCCCGGAGCGGACCTGGATGTTGCCTTTGCCACAATCAGTATTCAGGACCTCGCCAATGAAATCCATTGGTATCATTCCGGTTTCATTGCCGAACCCTTCCACCTTCCCAAAATATATCGGGGAGTCCTTGTAAAGCATGTTCTGGAAACCACTGACCTGCACCATGTCGCCTTTGGAGAATTTGTTTGCAATGCAATCACCAAAGGATGTTTCCATTACAACTTCCCAATAGGCATTTGCCTTGTCCACAACAACAAGCTTTCCCTCAGAGCAGGAAATGTCGTCGATTGTTCCATAAATCACTTTTGGCCTCATCAGATCCAGTATCTCGGCCTTGTGCATAAGGTGGTCCTGGGAGAGATCGAGCACACCCTTTAATGTTATCTCCATGCCATTATCGAGAAGGTCGCAAGGCTGGTCTTCCCTGATGTTGACCTTCCAGTATTCACCTGTCGAATCCATGAACCTGATGCCAGGGCAGGTTGCAGTGTCAACTTTCCCCTGCAAGATCTTGAATGCGTCCTTGTCGTAGATCTTCTTCCATGTTGCATCATTGAGAACATATTTTCTGAAGATCGAAACCTTTGCGGTCACTTCGATCGTGTCACCTGAGAAGAGATCGGAACATCTTGATTCCTGGGATGGAAACACTCTGTACAGCTTGCCATCAGATTCAATTATCATGACATTTGAGGCACAATTGAGGGTGTGGAGCTTTCCTGTTATCTTCAGCTCCTTTATCTCCTCGCCTATCACCACGACCTTGCAGTCTTCAAGCTGGTATTGCTGTGAAGGCACCGGGTCGCCAGTTACACTGATCCTGTCTCCAGCCTTGAGCTTCTCGCACTCTGCGTCCTTTGCGAGGCCTATCGTCCATATCGGCCCCTGCCCACCACCCTGAGCAAATTCCTCTCTAATTTTTATGACCCTGGAGGTGCAAGAGACCTCGGTTATTATGCCCACAATTGTCTTTGTTGCGCCTGACAGGCCGGACCTGGCAAGTTTTCCGCCCTGCACAGTCCTGCCCCTATCGTGTGAAATCACTCCAGAGAATTGCACCCTCTCGCCCTGGGTAAAGCCTTCGCAGACACCAAGGTCTTCGGGGTAAACCTCATAAATTGTTCCATCATCAAGTTTTATTTTGAGCCTGTTGTTTTCGCACTCGGTTGAATCAACAATGCCCCAGGACATTATCTGGCTGGTTGGGGCATCACCCCTGACCACAGTCAGCCTCGCAGAGGCGATTGTCCACCACCTGTTTGAATCAGCAGTTCCAACAACATAAACACTGTCGCCTGCTTTTGTATCAAACGAGCCCTCTACCCTCCATATTCCGCCCTGCTTTGACTTCACTATCACTTCAGTGTCTGATGCCGTGACTACTTCGCCCTCAAGCTCAACGGCAAACCTCTCGGTATCAATCGGGTTGACTGATTCAGCAAGGAACGCACCGCCCTCTTCAAATTTGCCAGCCACCGAGAAGCTCTGGGAGAGCCAGGCTGTCCAGGGAGAAACACCTCCTGGAGCTTTGACCTTCAAAATCCTTCCCGATGATTCCTGAAGGTAGAAATCACTGCCATCAATGTAAACAATCCTGCCAACCGTCTGATAGACCGGCTGTGAAACCGAATCGATCTGCTCGACTTTTAGTGTATCAGGCGATGTGGAAAGGAACCTTCCCTTTGCCTTGTAGAGACTGCCAATCGAGAATTTTCCGGTCATCAATTCAGTATCAAACCCGAGCCTGTATGTTAATCCGTCAAAACCTTGTATGATTCCATATCTTTCTTTGGTGGACCTTGCTATTGCCCAGCCAGTGACCGTCTGTATATTGCATTTTCCAGTCGATGGTTTGACCTCGGCAACCTTGGTGAGGTTGGGTATGTTGGCAAGCACCCTGCCCAAAACAGAGACGCACTCACCAATGGTGAATGAGCCACAGAAACCTGCGTGCGGTAGCCTCAAAGAGTGCATCATAAGAAGGTCGTCCCTGATCAAAAGTTTGTCCATGCCGCAAGAAACGCCAAAAACAGTGCCAATGATGGAAGTTTTTGGTTCCTGCCAGCTACCAATGTCTATCCATGTAGCATGGTCTATTGCAGAGAGCCCGTCAGGCGGAACATTGCCAACGCAGAGTACCCTCTGGCCAGTGGCAGGCAAACCATTGTCCGGTTTTACTTCCCATGTCCTTCCGGTTGAATCTTCCAACTTGAATGCACCATTGCCGGATTCTGCGACTTTGCCGATGACCGACCACCTAGAGGTCGGAAGAATTGCCTTCTTGAGGTATGCTTTGGCAATGATGCCCTGTTTTGCCTGGAGTTTTCCGCAGCACCTCACAGTCGTGCCAACCTTAATACCAGTGCAAAGATCGGGGCGTTCAAGATAAGCAGTCCATTTCATGCCGTCAATCGACTCGATTTGCGCCTGTTTGGAAGACGTATCTAGAAGGACGATCCTGCCCTCTATGGAGATTGGCTCAAAACCACCCTGCTTGCAGTCAATCCTGGCAATTGTCTTGCCAAGGAGTCTGGTTTCTGTTTCATCCATAAGGATGCCCGAAACGGCAACGCAGTTGCCAAGCGAGAGGCCCGTGAGCATCGAGACAGATTCCACGGTCACCTCATAGACGCCACCCTTGTCGGAGTAAACATCTATGGTTTTTTCGGTCGAATTGACGCCAACAATGACGCCAGTGAAATTTCTGCCAAGTGTTCCACCAAAACAGTCCGAAACCGTGAGTGTGGCTTTCTCGACAATCATTGCACCCTTTTTGTAGCGGCCAACTGCGTTTGCACAGTCGCCCACCCTGACGATTTTCAGGGTTTCCGGGTCAGAAGGCATGACTGCAATGTTCTCTCCACTTGAAACATGAAGCAGCGCAGCACCCTCAACCGGGTCGATTGCGAATATGACACCTGTCACGTTGGCCTGTGCAATGCCACCTTCAGACGATTTGTAAAGTTCTGTGGCTATCATGCACCTTGTGCCAAGACCGGTGTCATAGACCTGGACTTTCAGCGAGAGGTAGTCGCCAACAGCAAAAGTCCTGTCGCCAGGAAAAATCATTACATAACTGTTGCCAAAAACATCCTCAATCGTTCCTGCCCTTGTTTCTTCTCTGTAGCTTATGAGCCTTCCTGAAACTGGTTTTGTCTGGACACAGCCTATGTCATACGGGGTAAAGGTGGCCTGGAGGACCTTTCTGGATGACACCTGATGTCCCTGGACAATCACAACCGAACCGGCAACAGGTGGTTTCTGCCCAACGCACTCAAAACGGTCAAGTGTGGCAAGATCGGTCCCATAGACTGTTTCTTTATCATTGCCAATAACAAACATTGCAAAATGAGCCCTTTTGGTCTGCGGGCAATCAACTTTGTTGATGAGGGTCTTGCCGTCCTTGTGCCTCACAAAAACGCAATCTCCGGGCAAAAATGTCTTGCAGTCGGCATCTTCTGGCAGATTTATCTCCTGGGTGCCAGATTCTGTTGCAACCTCAATGGTTTTTTTGGCGCAATCAACGAGAGCTACAGATCCACTGATGTTCTCAACGCCACCACAGGTGGTTTTTGCAACGATGTCTGCCCTGAATTGTGTTGTACTGTCCGGAAGGTAGTTGCCAAGCGCAATAATGCAGTCTCCAAGGGAAAAACCTTCCTTCCAGAGGAGCTGGATTTCATTCCCCTCCTTGGTCTGGACCGTGTACGAGTCTTTTACAGACTGTATGATTGTCCCTTCAAGGACAGATCCAAACTTGGAGCAGGGTATGGTTTTTATGTAATACGTTTTTGATTCGCCAACAATGCAAACCTGCGCACACGAGCCAACGGGAACGTCCTCGCACTCCTGGGTCTCCGGCATCTGGAGCTGGAGCTCTCCATCCTTGATGGCAAACCTGAATGTGCCGTCCTTGCAGTTTGTGGAAACGATGAGTCCCTCGACAAGCCTGCCGGTGCAAACCGGCTCCCTGCAATCCTTAAAAGACACTTTCTGGGCAGTTATAACATCACCTTCAAGATTTCCACAAATCTCGAGGCAAAGGCCCTTTTTAAGCGATGAACAGTCAAATCCCTGTGGCAGTTTGACTGATAGATAGTCTCCCGCAAGAGTCCTTATTTTTGCGGTACCGGCCTGACAATCTTTTTCGACAATGGTGCCCTCGTAAGTCTCTCCCTGACAACCCTTCGGGCATTCGGTTTTTTCAAGCGTGCAGGCAAGAAACTCTTTTTCTGTCTGCACTCCAAAGAAAGAATAGCACTCGCCAAACTGGATGCTCTCACAATTTGCGAGGTCCGAAAGCACGACCGTGGTCTTGCTTGAAATCTCGTTTACGAGCACAGATCTTTTATCGCAGACAACACCAACGACCTCGCCCTTGAGGTATTTTCCGGCATTTGGTGCAGAAACGACCCTCGGGCTTTTTATTGTCGAACCCGAAACTGCTCCCCAGATATCAAGCCCGTCAGAAAGCTTCAGCTGGGTCTTGAAGTATTTTGGAAGCACAAGTGTAAATGTGTTTCCACCGGGAACAGTAACCTTGAGCGGGCTCACTGAAGTGACAAAAGCAAGCCTGTAAAATTTTTCGTCCTTTGGTGGCTGGACAATGTTGGCTTCCGAAGCCACAAGCACGTTGCCCTCTTTTTTTGCAAAAACCTTGAGGCACTCGCCTGGCTGGATGTCTCCACAGGGAACATCCTCCGGCACCTTGAGTGTGAAACTGTTGCCGGAGATGTCCTGCACTTCAATCTGGCCTCCGGAGCAGGTGCCTTGTGTGAAAAGTACCATCTCCTGACCAACCCTGCACTGGACGACTTCAACGACTGTTGCGTTTATCTGGGTCTGGTTTGAAGGATCGGGTTTTCCGTCGAACCTGATGCACTGGCCGGCAGAAAGCGAAGCGCAATCAAAACCCTGCGGCAACCTGACTGTTATGGTTGTGCCAAGAGCATTGACTGAAATGAGGCCGTCCTGGCACCTGACCAGCTGGATCTGGCCTTCGTAGCCCTTGCCAGGGCAAACGGACAGTTTGTAGGAAACAATCACACCTTGCACAACACAAGCTCTGATGCAGGAACTGGCAGAAGGTATGGAAAGACCCGGTGACAAACGGAGCGACTGGCCAGAAACCACGATATTTGAACCATCAATCTTGTCGACTGTTCCGGAGATTTCGTTGCCTTTACAACTACTTGTTGCGCATGAAACCTGGGCATACCTTCCAACAACCACCTTTGAACCCGGGAGGTTTTCGTACTGAATGCCAACACAGGAACCATCTTTTATGCCTTCAACCTTGAGGGTGGTTTTGTCAAACGAAACCGAGCCGTTTTTTACAGTGCCCTCTGCCCATTTGCCGGAACCGACAGGAAAAGCCAGGACAGCAGTCCTGGTCTTCTGGTACCAGTCTATCTTGCCCCTTCCAAGCGATTCGACCGGAAAACGGAGAGGAACATAAGTCCTTCCACCTTCAATGAACGGGGCAACCTTGGAATTTTTGGGGTCAATCGGCGTGTCTTTGCCATCAACTTTTGCAACGGGTTTCCCGACCCACATCTCGATTTTTTTACCAAGGGCCTCTATTGTTACTTTCTTTGTTTTGGCTTCCCAGCCAATTGCTCCAAAAAGCGGTTCTACAACATGTTTGATTACGATATATGTCCTGCCATCCCTGGAGAGTGGCGCTACGGCCATAGTTTTTATGGCGCCATTTTCAGTGTAAGACTTGCTGCCAATGGCAAAACTGAGCACAACATGGCATGGCTTGGAAAGTGTTGGAGTATTTGGATCAACAGATGCAGTCACTTCCGGAAGCGTGGAGACAACCTGCCCGGAGCTTGAAAGGGCCTTTACCTCGTAAGTATTTGGCGTGTCAGCCGAAGGTGATTCATCCACCCAGCGGTTTTGGGCAACAGGTTTTGGAAAAAGGTCCTTCTTTGGGGAAACCCTCGTGATCTGGTAGAATGATGCCCCCGAAACAGCGTCCCAGGAAAGCTCTATGGCACTGCTGGTCGGCTTTATCGATATCCCATCTTTTGCTGAAATACTGGTTGGTTTTGAAACAGGGAGAGACATGACAAGTATTGATATAATGATGGTGGATATTGTTTTTTTCATATTTGTTCCCCTTTTAATGCGTTATACCAGGCAGACTGGAAATCAGTTCAAGCCTCTCAAGCCTTGGTTCCCACTCCTCATTGCCAATCAGGCAGGTAGCAAAACCCACTTCTCTGGCACCTCTGAGATTTAATGTGTAATCATCTACCAGCATTGCTTCACCCGGCATTGTTGATGTCTGCTCAAGAAGATGCCTGTAACTGCTGTGATTTGGTTTTCCTTCATAGCCAAAGCTCTCTATGGAGAATACTTTAAGTGGAATGTGGTCAACACCCAATACCTTGAGAATGCTCTCCACATGGAATCTTGGCGCATTTGAGGCAATATATATCGGACACGTCAGGGATTCCAAGACATCTCTTAATACGGGGTTTGGGGAAAGATATAATGTGAGGTCAACATCGTGAACATAATCAACGAACTTTCTAGGATCAATTTTTTCATGGATCATCAATCCTGCAAGCGTAGACCCATATCTTCTCAGATAATCGGCCCTTATCTTGTTTACAACCTCAGCCTCTTCCCCAAAATGCTCCTTCATGAAAAGCACCATGCGTGACCTAATGTTCTCTTCCAGACTGTTATTCCTATAAAGAGTCTGGTCGCAATCCAGAAACAACTTCATAATGCAATGCTAAACAAATTTCCCAGCAATTGACAGTAACAAATGATAAGATTATCTTGTAATATGGTTATGGACAGAAAACCTTATGTTGCAGGAAGATTTTACCCTGATGATCCACAAAAACTGGGATCAATGCTTGAATCCTTTTTTGAGGTCGCAGACACAAAAGCGGCAGTGCCATCAATTATCGTCCCGCACGCCGGATATATGTATTCCGGAAAAGTGGCAGGCGCAGTCTATTCAAAAATAGCTGTTCCTGAAATCGTTGTCATAATCGGCCCAAATCACACCGGTCTTGGGGCACCCATTTCGATTTGGCCTGATGGAAGCTGGGAAACACCGCTTGGCAATGTGCCAGTTGATAATGGAACGATTATGGCACTGCTAAACAATTCCAGACATGCAAAACCAGACACCCAGGCCCATCTCAACGAGCACAGCATCGAAGTTCAGATCCCATTTCTCCAGTATTGCAAAAAAGGTTTCAAGATAGTGCCAATTGCCATGGGCGACTACAGCATCGAGGCAATAGAAGACCTCGCAAACGCACTCGACAAGGCAACTTCTGGAAAAGAAGTACTCTTCGTTGCTTCCTCCGATTTCTCCCATTACGAACCGGAATATACCGCCAAGGCCAGGGACAGAATGGCCATCGACGAGATAAAAAAGCTCGACTGGATGGCAATGCTCCGCGTGGTCGCCGAAAAAGAGATAACAATGTGTGGCGCCGGTCCGATAGCTGTGGCAACCGAGCTGGCAAAACGCAGGGGTGCAACGTCTGGCAAACTGCTGGCATACAGCAATAGCGGGGTCATGAGTCATGATTTCTCCAATGTTGTGACATACGCCGGCATGGCGTTCCGATGAGGCCGGGCAAAACAGCAATAGCCGTTCTGGCATCATTGTTGCTGTGCTTTCCTCAAACACTCACCACAGCAAAAACCGGTTCCAAAATATCGGTTGTTTTTGGCCAGGCATTTTCGGTTGGCGCAAGAGCCTTTGTCGCAGCAGACACAATTTATTCAAAGAATTTCCTCCCATTTTCGTCTGAAATCATGGACCGTCCTGGATTAGAAATAACCATCAAACCATGGCTGGTGCCAAGCGGAAAAACCATTCTCGCACTTGGCAGGCTTGATTCCACCTATTCATGCTTCGAACCAACACAACTTGTTGGCCCGGATCTGGAAAAAATTTCCGGGAAGATGGAAGAGGGTCATATAAATTCCTCGGGTCGACTGGTAAAGGCCGATTTTTCAAAAAGTATTTTCCTCAAGAATGGCGAACCGGCAAAAATGGCCGACCTGAAAGACCTTGATCTGGAATGTTTTGGCGAATATTCCGGCGAAACATTCAGGGTTTTCCTTGTGCTGGATGCAGACAACACAATCCAGAGTTTTTCCGGCATCATAAAAGAGATTGACGATGAAGAGGTTGTTTTTGAGGCCACAAAAAACTGGGGCAAACAAAAAGAGCTGACCAGGATTGTGGCAAAACCATCCAAAGGGTGCATTTTGCTGAGGGGGAATGCACCTGTCGAAAACATGAGGGGATTATCAAAAGGAAGATTCTCTGCGCTACTCTTGAGAAAAAACCCTGCCGGCGAAAATGAGGCGATGGCCATTCAGTCCGATCTGCTGGCAAACACATCAGGTGGAAGGATTTTGGGGCTTGCTGTCAGTGCTGGTGATGGCTCCATCAAGATAAAAACCATCTTCCAGGGCGGCATTCAGGCAACGCTAAATGCAAAAATTGGCACACTGACAAAAATCCTTGAGAACGGCAGTTCCATCACCCAGGAAAAACTCTTTGGGCTCGTGGCCGCAAAACCGTTTCCGGTTGAAGTGATCGGCAATTTCGAGCAGGACCAGTTTTCGGTGAAAGCTTCGCTTGTGCGAATCAATCCGCTTGAGCCCAGTGAGTATTTTTGTGGCATTGCAAAGGGCGATTTCGCCACCAACTTCTTCGGCAAAACCAGAAAGCTCGTGTTTTCAGACCAGGCCAAATTCCTCTACGGCACGCCACCACTTACAGATGGAAACACCGTCGAATGCTGGTTCGAAGGCGACAAAATTGTGGCCTTTGGTCTCCCGCAAATTGGCATCCTTGGGTTTCCGCTTGAAGGCAGGTTCCTTGGCTCTGAGGGAGACAGCATTCTCCTGGATTGCTATGGCGGCTATGACCGGAGCCTCACAGGGCAAAAAATAAAACTCTACCTGAATAGAGCGACGAAGTTCATAAGGGGTGGCGAGGGTGAAGTTCCCCCATCCGAAATTTCTTTTGGGCAAAGGTTATCATGTTTTGGGGTTTTTAACGATGGAAAGTTTGTAGTGATGATGGCCAGCCTTATCGATGGCTAAATAATCCATCGGCTTGTAAAGGGTGTGTCAATGCTGTAAAGTTTCCTCATGAAATTCAGGGTCTTTGTAATTGTTTTGCTTATTGTGTGTGCTGCCATCCCGATCCCAACTTCAATTGCCACATTTGATCTCAACGGGCGCCCGTTATGGCCAATTGTTCCCACCTCTGAAGCCAATATCCTGGTCCTGGAATACCATTCGATATCCAGGGCACCACAAAACGCACCATTCCCTGACCTCTATGTTTCAATGGATTCATTCAAAAAACAGATGGACATACTTATGGAACTCGGAATGACCGGTACTTCTTTTATTGACTGCATATACCAGATGAAAGCTGGCCATGTCAATCTTGCAAACGTAGTTTTAACCTTTGATGATGGTTACGCAGACAATTACTGGGTGGGCCAGTATTTATCAAGTCTCAAGTTTTCGGCAACCTTCTTCATTCCAACGGCATATCCTGGCAAGAAATTCCCCGACAGGAGCATATTCTACATGACCTGGGACGAGATAAGGGACTTGTTCAAAATGGGCTTTGAGATCGGTGCCCACACAGTCGACCACGTTCCGCTTGCGCTTGCATCCGAATCAAGGGCCGATTACGAAATAAAACAATCCAGAAAGGACATTGAACAACAACTTAAGGAAATCCAGGACCAGAGGCCAAAAACACCACTCACGTTTTCAATTCCGCTCGGTTCCTACAATACCTCTGTTATCCAGGACATCGAAAAATATGGTTTTGACGGATGTGTCACCTCCAATCACGGCCTGCTTACAGAAATGAACATCCAGAAATCACCAAGGATAAAAGTCTTTGATGACACAAAGATGGAGGATGTGGTGGCAAAATATCTCCGCACAAACCTGAAACAGGGCGGGGAGCTCAAAAAAGGCGACAAAGGGTACAAGATCCGTTCCCTCCGGACAATACTGACAAGACTTGGCCACCCTCTTGAGGATTCGGATTTTTTTGACGAGAAAATGGAGCTTGAAGTAAAAAAATACCAAAAATACTTCAGACTTGAGGAAAGCGGAAAGTTGAACAAGACAACGATGGACAGAATAATATCGGATTTCATAGACCTGGTGGTGTCAAAACCATGAAAAAAAGCATAATCACAGCAATACTGGTATTTTGTTTTTTTCTCGCTTCATGTGGGGGAAGCAAAACAAACCAGCCTGAGGAGAGTAATGATCCGCAAACAAAAACAAATATTCCAGCCACAGCAGAAAAACCGGTAGACAGGCCAAAAAATATTGATTTGCCAAAAATAAAGATCAGCCTTGTCGGTCCCATGAAGCAAAGCCAGCTCATGACTTCAATGGCACTGATTCCAGGTATTGCCGCACAAGTTCCGGTTGGTTATACAAAAACTCTTCTCTACAACAATATAGGCCTCTCAAAAAAAACCTATGGCAAGGATTTTCAAACAAAACTTTTGTTTTTGACGCCATATTTCCTAACATCTCATGTTGAACAGCCAGAATACCCACTGGAAGATTACAACAACTGGTACTGGAGTGTGCAGGACCAGGCCCAGACGGTCTGGCTTGCCGGCAATTTTTCACTCGACCAGAAACTCCTCCCCGCAATCAGGAATGATAACTATCAGAAAACAAGATTGGGAAAATCTGGATTAAGCGTCTACACTGCCCCTAAAAACATCCTGTCGCCAAGATACAGCAAAATAATTGTCCCCATGGCAAAAGATTTCGGTGTTTTTCTTGATCATGAGGAATCACTCGTTGATGCTGACCAAACCGCCCTGGACATATTCGGGAAAACAGGCGGATTAATGGCTGGTCAGAACAATTCAAGTTTCTTTTCATTTTGCGGCGACCCAGAATCAATGGTTTTGGCAATTCCAAATGTCAGAGCCAGTGAAGCTAAAACCACCTACCAATATTTACAAAATGGCAATAATTCTAAAGTACTTGAAACGATAAAAGGTTTTGAAAGACCGGCTGGAATGGGAATGGTGGCGGTTAATTTTCTTAACAACGAGCCCTACAACCTTCGTTTTGTAATCCAATACGAGAATGAGAATCAGGCAAGGGAAGATATGCCTTATCTGGCCTATATTTGGGATAATAGCGAGATTCAAAAAGTCCAATTATGGCGTCAAAACCTGGAGATTAAAGATACAAGATTTTCCAATACTCTCAATTGTGGAATCATCGAATGCAAAATATCGTCAAAACTACCATACGAAGTTACCATGTCCTTTATTGCATCTGCATTTTCTGCAGGGCAGATGGTCCAGTTTTTAAAAAAATAAACTTAATAGATATTTAATATTTTTCCATTATAATGGCAAGTGCAGGTTACCCCAGACCTGCTAGGGGTCTACCCCAGACCCCGTCCCTCCCAATATCCCCTCCCAAGGGGATTGCTCCCAGCCGGGCGACCCTCCCACGCCCGGCTTTTTTATTTCTAAGACAAACCAAATCTAAAACAAAACAGACCCCAGAAAACTTTTCCCAGAGCCTGTTGCATATTACTTTATTAAGAAAACTGCAAAAACTTATTTGATATACGAGGAGGGCATGGGACATCTTAGATCAGCATAAGGATCCCCACTGTTTCTATTGATTCTTATTAAACCGGACATGATGGTCAGCTTCACGCCATTTTGTTCAAATCTGTCAAGAATTATGTTCATCCCAAGGGAATCGGAGGCCATGTGGCCCACGTTGATCACATTGAGATGGTACTTCTGGGCAATCTCCACATGGTCCTTTGGGATATGCATTACGACCATTGTGCCAACACCTGCATTGGCAAGCGCCTCATATTGATCCTTTGACCCGGTGGTGCCGCCAGTCATGTCTATGGCTATCTTTCCACATCTTTTTGATGGAGAACCAGCCTCAAGTTTCGAAGGCAGACCCCTTCTTTTTGCGACGTCATACTCCGGTATTTCAGAAATTACCTTGAGGAGATCCTCAATCGTTTTTGGGTTCTTTTCTTTGAATGTTTTGTCGAGGAACGTAACTACACAGTTATCAGCAGGTGTATGGAGCGAGAAAAGTGTGATTCCAAGAAGTTTTGCGGCATCTGCTGTTGCATAGTGGTTTGCCGCAAAAATTGCCTGGTCAACTTCCTTCTGCCTTGGTGAAACAATGTCTTCCGCAATATTGATCGGCACCCCAAGGAGAGCAAGAATATCCGCCTGCATGGCCATCACTTTAGGCAAACCAACGGTCCCCATTCCACCTGGATGATGAGAAAGGACGGCGTCAATTTTGGTTCCCTTTTCTTTGAGCTTGTCAGCAAGCAGGAGCTCTGCGGTGCCAATATCTATTCCAACCATCAACTCTCTTATGTCGGCATCCTGGTCTTTCACAGCTTGCAATCTTGAGTCTGGATAAGGATTCCAGAGGGAAACGGTATCAAAATAATCTTTCTCGCTGTCTTTAAGAGCCTCATAGGTCTTCTTCGAGAGTTCCAGGTCTCTCTGGACACCCTCCTTGCCTCTTGGGTCGTTTTCGATCCCGATTGTAACACCTAGCTTGTATAGCGATTCTAGATTCATTTTTCCTCCTTTTTTGTACTTCTCAATGCTACCATAAAAATCCGCTGGCGTGTAGTGTTGAACTTGTTACCATCCACAGGTAGAATTTCACCCGTGAGAAAAAAAAGCCTGGCATTGTTTGCCCTTCTTGTGCTTATTGCCCCTTTTCTATGCTGTTGTGGTGAGGTTGATGATGGCAGACCAAAACCAATTGACACGGCAAAAGAATTCATATCTGAAGCGCTAAACGGCAAAACAGATGAGGCCTACAAGCTGCTATCGAAAAAACAAAGGATGCTTACATCTCTGGACACTTTCAAAAACATAACAAAAGAACGCGCAACAGGCAGAACACTTGGCGAATCCGGTCTCAATCTTGAAGCCCAAAACCAGGTTGTGGATGGAAACAAGGCTTTCATTTATGGGGAGTCTGAATTCAACGGCAAGAGAACTCCCTTCATTCTTCCACTTGTGTTCGAAGATGGGAAATGGCTCCTTGATCATCCCTCAATACAGCTTGAGAATGCCTCTGAAAAGGGTTTCTATTTCAACTTAAATCTCGTCAATGATGCTAAAAATTACTTTGATAAACTCCTGGATGGCGACGCAAGATATCTTTGGGATAATACAAGCTCCAAAATCAAGAATGATATATCTTTTGAGGATTTTATGTCTATGACTGTCACAACGCAAACCGGCAAAAAACCAAAAGAAGAGGGATTTGGAATTACCGTTAAAGAAGCCTATTCAAATGAAGAGGGCGAAGGATTTGCCATCGGGACGCTGACAATGACAGGCAATCAGAGCCAGATAGCACTGAGAGAGAAGTTCATCTTTGAGGAAGGCAAGTGGGTTGCCAATTTCATCAAGCTCGAGACAGAAATAGGAAAATAATTTTTCGGCATATTTTCGGATTTTTTTGGACCATTTTGTCATATTAATTTTTTACAATATTCTCTGGAAACCTGGAATACCTGTTGATATAAAAACCTTGTTGTGGCAACTATTTGATGGCACCGAAACATAAAAACAAAATTGCCCAAACCACGATCAAACCCCCAATTGCTTTGTGTCAGCATAAACCAAACATCACCAGATTAAGCCAGACATTATATAGTTATATTCTTATATGCCCAACGCTTGTTTTTGTGATTTATATCGCTAAATTTTTATACACCGACTTGATGAAAAAGTTTATAGTCATTTTTATTATTGCTTTACTTATTTTTCCTATATCCGGATTAGGAACATCTTTTGCCACACCTGTTCCACTGAGGGGTTATATCCAAGGGGTAGAACTTTCAAACCTCAAGGTTGTGGTCGATGGCAAGGATGTCGGACTACTGCCAAGTACACAGGTTTTCTATCTAAATGGCCAAAAAGCCTCTATAGTGGACCTTGCCCAAGGGCAGTTCATTGAGGCGAAAGGATCAGTTCAAAACGGGAGTTTCACAGCTGGCCTGCTTGAGATAGTGCCATCAACCCAGATAAAACAGATGACCTGCTATGTGCAAAAAAATGAAAATGGCATTTGCTCTCTTTCAACAGGTCTGAGGGTTTCTTTCGACCAGGGTGTCCATCTTGATGGTTCGGCTACACCCAAAGAATCATCGGTAATCAAAATAATCGGCTACACAAAAAGAAACAATATTTTCACACCCTACAAGGTCCAAAAGCTTTTTGAAGAAGGGAAAACATATCACCTAAATGGGAAATTGACCATAAAAGAAAAAGAATATCTCATACTCGAAGGCAAATACTTTGTCTTTCTTGAAGAGAGCAGCATGTTCCTCGATGAGGAGGGTATGTCAACCTCATTTTCTTCAATCCACACGGGCAACAAAGTCAGACTCACCTGCGAATGCAGGAATGGGCTCTTATACGCTTCACACATGGAATCATTTGATGTTGTGGAGATAGTAGTAACACCTGATTCAAACATAGCTTTCATAAACAGACTC